>CAMZHX010000008.1 GCA_947307055.1 uncultured Selenomonadales bacterium
GCCGCTTGACGCTCTTTGCGTTTTTTCCAGCGATACATGAGGAACCCGCCTAAAAGTAAGGCTGCAAGTAAAATCATAGCCGCAATCTCCGTGTAAAAAATTCTGTCTTTGCGTAGCTGTTCTTGCCGCGCCTCTTCTGCCAGTCGGTCTTGTACGTCGGTATTAAACGGCAGAGGCTCGACCGATATCGTATCGCCGCGCGCCTCATTGATTCCCGCCGCTGAACTTACTGCCCGAAGGAGCCCTTCCCTTTGCAGGTCGGTTACCTCGTCGTTTACTAGGACGGCAACCGTTAGGCGACGAATTGAGCCCGGCGACGCTATGATTTTTTGATTCTCTTCGTTAATTTCATAATTCCTAGTTGATTCTTTACGCTCGTATTCGGCGTTGGCATTAGCTTCTTCGGCGACGTAACCTGGAATATTTCCTTGAATGCCAGCCGCGCCGCCCGGTGAATTTGATTCGCCGCTGTAACTTTCGCTGATGTCTTGTTGACTGCGGATAATGCCCGATTCGTCAACGACCGGCGTAAAAGTTTGGCGGTCAATCGACCTGTCATCAAAATCCAATTCGACGCTGACTCGCACAAAGGCATTACCTACGCCCAGCGATTTATCTAACATAGTTTGGATATTTTGCTGAATATGGTCGCGAACTTTCTTTGTCATCTCGATTTGATTGAGCGTCCGCAAAGTCAGCTTTTGTTCTTTTTCTAGTTCGTCGTCTTCATTTTTGTTGAGTATGTTTCCTTGTTCGTCGACTATTGTGATATTTTCGGGCGCAAGACCTTGAACGCTATGGCTGACCAAATTTACAATGCCCTTGACCTCAGCGGGCGTCAATTTCGTTTCCGGCTTGAGCATTAAAAGGATTGACGCCGTAGCGGGCTTTTCGTTTTTCTTATAGAGGCTATCCTCCGGCAGGACGATGTGAACACGCGCCTTTTCGACGCTCCCTAAGTGTTCGATTGTTCTAGTTAATTCTCCTTGCAGAGCTTGGAGGTAATTTATTTTGTTTTGAAACTCAGTGACGCCCAATTTGCTATCGTCGAAGAGTTCAAAGCCTTTGTTACCGCGAGGCAATCCGGCCGATGCCAATTCAAGTCGCAAATCGTGAACTTGGGTGGCGGGCACGAGGATTGTCGCGCCTTTTTTATCCTCAACCAAATCGTAGGGAGTGCCGTTTTCTTTTAGGGCGTTTACAACGTCGCCGGCGTCTTTCGTCTCCAAATTGGTATACAGCGGCACGTAATCGGGTTTGCTGCCGTACCAGAAACTGATTCCGACGAATAAAAGCACAAGACCTATTAGGCCGCCGATAAAGGCGTATTTGTACTTTTTGTCGTATCGGTTCCAGAGTTCGCGGAGCCGCTCTCTCCAATTCGCCAATAAACTCAGTCCTTTCTAGGTGTTAGGTTAATAGGTTATTAGTTGTTAGGTTATTAGACTAACCACCTATCCACCTATTAACCTAACACCTAATCTACACCTGCATACGCATAATTTCTTGATATGCTGCTGTCGCACGGTTTCGCAACTGGAGCGTTAATTGGAGCGCGATTTCCGCCTTTTGAGCCGCAACCACCACTTGTGATATATCTTCTATTCTGCCCGTCGCTAAGGCCTCGTTCATTCTCTCTGAATCGAGTTCGAGTTCATTGACTTTTTTTAATGAGTCGGCTAAGAATTCCCCGAAACTTTTAACGGGCTCTTCGATTTTCTTTTCGTCGATGTGGCTATGTGCGCTCATTTTGACGGGTGTCATTTCCAACGGTGCTATTTCCATATTTTCACCTTCTCTTTGTTAGGTGGTTAGTGGTTAGGTGGTTAGGTGATTAGACTATCCACCTATTAACCTAATAACCTATTAACCTACTTCCCTATTTCTAAAGCTTTAGTCGCCATAGTTTTAGCGGCATTGATTGCGGTCGAGTTGGCCTCGTAAGCGCGTTGGGCGGTAATCATGTCGACCATTTCGCTGACGATATTGACGTTAGGCTTTTCGACGTAGCCATCGGCATTAGCGTCGGGGTGACCAGGGTCGTAAACCATAGGTCCTGGCTGGTCGTCCTCTTCTATGGCGACTGCGCGGACGCCTTCTGAAGTTTGGCGGCTCATGCCGATTGCGCGAATCAAAGTTTGCTCGAAACTTTTAGGTTCACGTTCGCGCGGCTCGAAAACGACATAGCGACGATGATAAGCTCCGCCGCGTTCGGTGCGCGTAGTGTTGGCGTTGGCTATGTTGTTCGCTATGACGTCCATTCTAAGTCGCTCGGCAGTCAAGCCCGACGCCGAAGCATCAATTCCCAAAAACATTCCCATTTAAAATTTCCTCCAATTAAGGGAAACGGGAAAAGGGAAATGGGAAAAGTTTTTTCCATTCCTAATTCCTCATTCCTAATTCATTACGCATTACGCATTACGAATTACGCATTGCCTTTACTGACCATTGCTGGTAATGGCGGCTTTCAATTTGCTGACGTGCCCGCCAAATTCCGTAACGATTGTGTTGTAATAAATTTGATTCTTCGCGAGCGTCGCCATCTCAATATCAATGTCAACGTTATTATCGTCCACGCGCATAGTCGTTGAGTTGTCTTGGACAATCGTCGGCTGGGCGTGAAACTTCAGCGGCTTATAGGGTAAATGCTTATCATGCGTCCTTGCCAAGTTCAATTTCCCGTTTGGTTCTTCGCCGTAAATTTCTCGCGCTAACAGTTCTTCAAATTCTACATTCGACTTTTTGAAATTCGGCGTATTGACATTTGCGATGTTGTTCGCAATAACTTCCTGCCGCATACTTGCCGCCGTCATAGCTCGCGGCAGGTAGTTAAAATTCGGCGAATTAAATATTTGTTCAAGCACGCCAGATTCACTCACCTTTCCGTATCTATTTCCCCGATATTGTTTCTGAAAAAATTCTTAGGCGATTGTACAACAGAAAAATATTTTCTTCAACCTTGCGAATAAAGATTGTTAATAAACTTTTCAACGCAATTTATAATTCCCCTTTCAAGCCCGATAAAAAATTTTTGAGCGTCGCCTCTTGAATGCAACGCGGAATTTTTCGTCCGATGATGGATTTTAATTTTGCGTTACAAATTTTTTTCATTAAGTTATGCTAAACTTACACAGCTTACGTAGAAAATTTTTACGGAGGGAGAAGCATATGTTTGATATTGACGACAACACTTTAGACAAAATCACGAATATAAAAGTAATCGGGATAGGCGGCGGCGGCTCAAATGCGGTAAACAGAATGATAGAATCGGGCTTGGAGGGCGTGGAGTTTATCGCGGTTAACACGGACTCGCAAGCGTTGATGATGAGCAAATCGCCCAAGAGAATGCAAATCGGCGAAAAATTAACTCGCGGGCTGGGTGCGGGAGCTCGCCCTGATATCGGCGAACGCGCTGCCCAAGAAAGTCGCAACGACATTCTGGAGGCTCTGCGCGGTTCGGACATGGTTTTTATAACGGCGGGCATGGGTGGCGGCACGGGTACGGGCGCGGCTCCTGTTGTTGCCGAATGCGCTCGCGAAGTCAAAGCACTGACCGTCGCCGTAGTTACTCGCCCGTTCACCTTCGAGGGGCCTAAGCGTAAAAAAAATGCCGACTTGGGAATAGAAAAGCTCAAGCAGAACGTCGACGCAATTATCACTATCCCAAATGATAGACTTTTGCAGGTCGTCGATAAAAAAACCCCGATGACTAAAGCGTTCGTGATTGCCGATGATATTTTGCGTCAGGGCGTCAAGGGCATATCGGATTTAATCGCGGTGCCCGGCGTCATAAATCTCGACTTCGCGGACGTTGAATCGATTATGAACAATGCGGGCACGGCTCTTATGGGCGTGGGCGAAGCCAGCGGCGATAACGCGGCAGTCGAGGCCGTCAAGAAGGCGATAGCTTCTCCGCTCCTCGAAACCAGCGTTGACAATGCACGCGGAATTCTTTTGAACTTCATGGGCGCGACCGATTCTTTGCCGATGATGGAAATTAACGAAGCGGCAATGACCGTTCACGAAGTCGCGAATCCCGACGCAAATATTATTTTCGGCGTCAGCGTCGACGAAACTTTAGGCGATACAATTATTGTAACGATAATCGCGACGCGCTTTGGCGAAGATGATGAGCAGGAAGAAATCCCCGCGACAAAATTTTTGCCGCCCAATCAAAATTACAATCAACCCAATCAGGAGCCGCAAACCTACACCAGAACCGCTCAGCCTAAAAAGGAAGAACAACCAAAATCAAATAATCCTTTCGGAGATATAATTCCGGACTTCATGAATCGCCGCAGGAAATAATTCGCTCGGAGGGTTGATGATGTTTGAGAATAATTTTGATAACCAATTCGTGAAAGTTAAAGTCGTCGGCGTCAACACCAAAGAAAATAATTCGGGCGGGCTTACCGCCCTTAATTGCATGTTGGAGCAAAATTTGCCCGGCGTGAATTATCTTGCGGTCGACAGGCACGACGTTAAAAACCTCTACGCTTGCAAGGCGATTCACAAATTTAGACTCCTCACTCGCGAGGACGAAAATTTTTTGACGGAAAATCTTCGCGGCGCGGATTTGATTTTCGTAGTGGCCGACGAAGTTTGGGAAAATATAAAGGTCGTCGCGTTGACTGCGCATTGCGCAAAGAAAATCGGCGTGCCCGTAATTTTCATAGCGGGCGGCAATTTCGAAGACGCTGAAGACGAAATTATTTTCGACGCGCTGATAAAGTTGCCGAATAAAAATTTTGAGTTCGACGCCGGCAAGGTCATTAAAAATTTTATCGAGGCGGTGACTTTACCCGGTCAGCCGAAAATTGACGTTAAAGCAGTCGCCGAGCTCGTGAAGGATTCAGGCGCGATTTTGGGCTACAGCGAGCGCGACGGCAAAAATGCAGTCGTCAAAGCCGCTAAGGCCGCCCTTGAACATGCAGAAACTACTGCGGACGATTTCAAAGCCGCGAGCAAAATTTTATTCAACATAACAGCCGCGAAAGGAAATTTATCATTGGAGGAGGCGCAGAAACTCTCCAGCCTCTTCAAACGCCACGCGCCTAAAGCTGAAATTTCCTTTGGCTTTTCGATAGATGATTGGTTGGTCGACAAGGTGAAATTTTTAATCGTCGCCGCATAAAAAATCAGAGCCGCTCGAATTGAATGGCTCTTTTGTTTTGCCTAAAATTTCTTCGTCGTGCGAGATTCCTCAATGCGCTCTGAAATTTCTTCCAATGAACGTCCGCCCGCCGACTCAATCGCCGCCAAAACCGCGCCTTCAACTAATGGGCAGTCGAGCATTTTGACGTTCGGTTTGTCCAAATCTTCCAAAACCATTTCGGTCGTCATGACCGCCGAGCCCATGTCCATTAGCACAATAACGCCGTCTGCCGAATAAACTGATTCAATCGCCGCGCTGATTTTGTCGTAGCTCGTCCCTAAACTGCCGTCTTCCAAGCCGCCCGCCGCAGCAATCGGAGCCGTTTGAGCCATCATGCTAGCGACTTCTGCGACGCCCTCCGCAAGTTTCTGACTATGCGAAACTATCACTATTCCAACCATATGCTCTCCTTTTCAGTTCCTGTACTAAGTCCGGAAATCTATTAACCCAACATGAAAATTTTTGAATTCAAACTTTTGGCAAGATGTGCAAAATTATTTCGCCGGTCAAACCGTTCTTGGTATAGAATAATAATTCGTAATTACCGGGCGGCAGGTCGAGAGAATATTCGCCGGTCTTATTGATTTCGTATTCTTTGCCGCCGCCGCTGATAATCAAAATGCCAGTGGAAATTTCCGCGTCAACTTGAACAGCCGAGCCGTCGGGAATTTTTATGTTGCCGGTCTTGGAATCCTTGTCCGAGTTCTCGACGGAAATTTTAATCTCGCTGTCGTCCGTCGAAACGATTCCAAATTTGCTAGTGGTACAACCGCCGACAATCATCGCCGCCAACAGAATCATCGCACAAAAAATTTCCCTCATACCTTATCGCCTCCGTTGAATCTTAGCGCAAACATCGTAATATCATCGGATTGTTGAGCTTCGCCGACATGAGCCGCTACGTCTCCGCGAATATTTTTTAGGAGCGTTTGCAAATCAACGCGGCAATCGGTTTTGTTCATGAAGGCAATTAACCTGTCGGGCAGATATTCTTCGTCCGCCTCGTTCAGAGCTTCGGTGACGCCGTCGGTGTAAATGAAAATCAAATCGCCCGCCGCCAATGAAATTTTCTGTTCAACAAAGGGTATGCCGTCCATAGGCCCCATGACGAAATTTTTCTTGACGTCTAGGAAGTCGCAATGGTTTTCGGCGGCGTGGTAGATGACGGGCGGATTATGCCCCGCGTTGACGTAAGTAAATTCGCCACTTTCCAAATCGAGCACGCCTATAAAAACCGTCACGAACATCATAGCATCGTTATTGGCGCAAAGTTGCTCGTTAGCGGCGGCGACGACCGGTGCGAGTCCGTTTTGCTTGTAAAAAGTTTCGGCGAAGTTGTTGAGAATTGTTTTGCTGACGACCATGAACAGCGCGGCAGAAATTCCTTTGCCCGAAACATCAGCGACGGTTACGGCGAGGTGCGTTTTGTCGAGAAAGTAGAAGTCATAGAAATCGCCGCCGACTTCTTTTGCGGGCGTCATTGTCGCGAATAGTTCAAAATCCTTCCGCGCAGGGAAATCTTTCGGGAGCATACCCCTTTGAATTTCAGTCGCGACGTTTAATTCAGTCGCGATGCGTTCTTTTTCGGCGGTCTCGGTCTCCAAATTTTTCATGTAGGTTTTAATCTCATCGGTCATAGCGTTGAAACAAATCGCGAGGTGTTCTATCTCGTCGCCGGTTTGGATTGAAATTTTCTTATCGAGGTTGCCGCTTGCGATTTCGCGCACACTGTCCGAAAGTTCGTTAATCGGCTTGACGAATCGCCGCGAAAGTTTAATGCTCATAAAGAACAAAATCATCAGCAGACAAATAGGAATTACTACGGAAAGCGTATTCATGTAGGAGTATTCCTGATTCATTTTGTCCTGAAGAGCTTCAATTTGCTTGAGAAAATATTCGTGCGTACCTTCGGCCGAATTTAAAATTTCGTCTTCGGAAACAATCGTGCAGAAACACCAGCCAATTTCATTCATAGACGCGAAGGCAACGTAAAAATCTTTTTCATCAACAGTTATCTGAACGACGCCCGATTTATTTTTGTCAATCGCCTCAATAGCTTTGCTAAAAAATCTGTCGTCAATGTCATCGCTGTTGTCGCTAGAGAAAAGAATTTCATTGTGCTCGTTCAAAACGAAGTTGAAATCATTTTGGGAGAGATATTTTTTGTTAATGTTGTTGTAAATGTCATCGCTTGAGTAATCGAGCCCGACGACGCCCGCGAAATTTCCTTGAGCATCGTAAAAGGGAGCCGCCGCGCCGATTTGTTGATATTTCTTTTCGCCCGCGCCGCTTAACGTCATATATACATCAGAGACGACAGGCTTTTTAGCTTCGGCGGCTTTGATATACCAGGGGCGTTTTCTTGGGTCGAATTCGTAAATTCTCTCTTGCGAGAAGGGGATATTTTGGTCGAAATGCGCTTTGCCGTCGCTACCCAAAACAACTCTGCTGCAGAAGTACCAGCCCTTCACCGAGCCCGCAAAAGCTGTGCAATTATACACGCTGTAAGTGCGCACCATTTCGTCGAGGTAGGTGCCGATATTCGCGGCGATAGAAATTTCCTGCATAAGGGCGGGCGTGACTTTGTCGCGGATATCGGGCGCGAAAATCAGATACGCTTGACCATTAAGGACGGAATCAGTGCGCGGGTCGGGCAAAGTTTTGGGCAGATACCTTTCGGGGTGAGACATTATATCCGTCATAGCGTCCGCCAAAATCGTCGCGTCTTCGCGCGTGATTTCCATTTCGCGATTAATATATTCCGCCTTAGCCCTTGCCAGCTCGCCGAGCGTTTGTTCCAATTCCGCCGTCAAAATTTTGTCGGTGTAGTTCGCGCTTTTCTTGCCCAAGTCGACGCTCATTTTTGCCATATCGCTTTGAACAATGTCTTTGGCGAAGTAAGAAAAAATGCCAAGCACGAGGAACGTTGCAAGACCCGTGCCCAGCACAAGTATCAGAACTTTTTTATGTATGTTGAGTTTCAATGCCCTTGCTCCCTAATTTCGTTTTATCATCTACTTTCTTTCAGCGAAGAAAGAAAGTAGCAAAGAAATTCGCCACTGCGCGTGGTGCGATAATTATCACGAATCGCGCCATCCGATAATTCGGAGTGGTCTACGCCGCTTTTTTACATCACGTAAAAGCGCGGCGCGAGCCGTCGTCCATGACGGCTCGATTAGCAAATTTTAGTTTTCATTTCTAATTCCTAATTTCTACTCCCTAGTCCTTAACCAATGTTTTATCGCTGATGTGGTAGCTGTCGCCGTTTATGTTGAAAGTCGTTGCCGTGAAATCTTTGAGGATAACCGAGCCGCTCGTAACTTTCAAAGTAATTGCATCGCCCTTGCTGTTGACGCTCGAAGATTTTATCAAGGCGTTTAATGTCAAAGTATCGTCGTCGCCAAAGCCGTAGATGAAATCTCTGCCGTCGCCTCTGTCGTAAATGAATTCGTCTGCGCCGTCGTTACCCCACAAGCTGTCATTTCCTTTGCCGCCCTTCAAAATGTCATCGCCTGTGCCGCCATAGATTTTATCATTTCCTTTGTCGCCCGTCAAAGTGTCATTGCCTGTGCCGCCGTAAATAACATCTTTACCTTTGCCGCCGTCGATTGAATCATTACCGCCCGCGCCGTAAAGCGTATCATTTTTCTTGCCACCCAAAATCGTATTCGCCGAGTCGTTGCCCGAAATGTTCGCGGCTTTCTTAGTCAAGGTCGCGTCGATTAAACCGGCATCGATTATCGTTGTCCCTTTGTTATAAAAACTTGTGGCGAGCGTTGCGGCAGTTGTCCCGTCATAAAGCACATCGCCGGAGAAAGTTTTAATCGTGCCGTCCTCGCTCAAAGCTATTTCGAGGTCGGAAGAATCTTTGACAGTCAATTTTTTGCCGTTGACTTTGAAAACGACGTTGCCTTTTTTGGTCGAGACATCATCAATGGTCGCGCCCACAATGCTAACGGTATCGCTCACGTTGTAGTTGACGATAAAGTCTTTGCCCTCGTTGCGCCTGTAGATGAAAACATCTGCGCCGTCGCCGCCTATCAATGTATCGTTACCCCTTGCGCCGTCTAAAGTTGAATTGCTCGCGCTTGCCAAAATCGAATTGCCTTTGTTATTGCCCGTTATGCTCGTGACGGCGGAAGCATTTGTTGCGTCTATTGTCTTTATCTTCGTGCCCAAGTCGGACAGGGAATTATTATTCGCACCCGAAGTCAACGTTATTGCCGTCTTGCCGCGATTTAAAATTTTATGTTCGTCGAAGATATACTGCACAGATTTTCTACCCTCGACGAGCGCAATTTTATTGTTGTAGCCGTCAACGATTGTCAAGGAACCGTCGCTAGTCTCAAGGGAAATGTTGTTATCGCTGATTGTCACGTCGGAGATTGTCGCGGAGCCGAGACTAATTTTATCGGAGCCGTTGCCGTAATCGGTTATGACATCATCGTCCGCGCTACTGACGAAAATGTCATTGCCCTTGCCGCCGGTCAAGCTGTCATTACCTGCCGCGCCGTTTAGAGTATCAGCACCGCTGCCGCCCATAATCGAATTGTCGAGCTCGTTGCCCGTGATTTGTATTGCCTTTGTCCTGCCGAAGGAAATTATATTTTTGTAGCCGTCGACAGTCACGGGCGAAGTCTCATTGTTAGTTACAAGGTAAGTGTCGCCGTCGCCCGACAACGTCCCGTCAATGTTGATAGTCGAGAGCCAAGCCGCGTCGTAAATTGTTATGCTGTTCTCGCCGACCGTCAAGACCATAGCGTTATCGCTGACCATAGAGGAATAAGACGCGCCTGCAATGCTAAGGGTATCAGTCGAGCTGAAATTGTAAATTGAGTCGTTGCCGTCGCCGAGATTGTAAACAAGCAAATTATTTCCCGACGAGCTCATCAAGTCAAGGGTATCATCGCCTTTGCCAGCCGTTATTGTCGAGGAAGTCAAATTGCCTCTGATTGAATCGTCGCCCGCGTCCGTGATGATTGCTACACTTGCGCCGCTGATTTGGATAACGTCATCACCTGCGCGGGTCTCGACGGTCGAAGTGTAAATACTTCCTCTGATTGTGTTGTTACCTTCGGCGGCGTTGATTGAAAGTGCCGTGCCGTAATTGACGTTAATTGAATCATCGCCCGCGCCCGCCTCGACAGTTGCATTTGAACTTAGGAGCGAGACTTTGTTACTGCCGTCGCCGGTCGTGATTAAAAGATTATCGCCAGAACTGGAAATGAAGTCGTCACTCGCGCCGGCCTCAATAGTTGCATAAGAGCCGGTGTTTGAAATTGAATTGTCACCTTCGCCGACGTTTATCGCTACAGACGCGCCACTATTTGAAATAATGTTGGTACCTTCGCCGCCGTTAATGACTACGGACGCACCAGAACTTTTGATTGAATTGGTACCTGTGCCGCCCGCGATTGTGACGTTGGAAGCTCTGTTGTCAACGGTATCGTCGCCGTCGCCTAGATTGATTGAAACTTCGGAAGCAACGCTAGCATTGAAAATTCCGTCGTTACCTTCGCCCGCGTCGATTGAGACGGAGGCCGCCCAGTTGTTAATTGAATCGTTGCCTGCGTCGCCCGTGATGAAAACGTTTGTGCCCTCGACGTTTTGAAGGACATCGTCGCCCGCGTTGCCGTTTATGGTGGTGTAAGCTCCCCAGTTGAGAATTGAATCGACACCGCCGCCGCCATTGATTGATACGTTAGCGGCGAGATTTTGAATAGTCGTATTGAAATCGCCGGCGACTTGAATCGTAGCATTTTCAACATTGCTTACGGTGGCGTTATTGTCTTCGGTCAATTCAATCGAGCCTGAATTATAATAAACGCCTTTGATATTCGACTTGAGACTAGCCGCGCCGAGCAAAGATATTTGTCCGCTGCCCGAAATAACAATTAAATCGTCGTCTTGCGTGGTGGTATAGTAAGTGCCGGTGCCGTCGCCGATTTGCAATGTAGAATTCCCGTTGAAATTGTAAATGGTATCGTTGCCATAACCCGGAGTGTATTGAATCAAAATGTTCGAGACGTCTGCGGACAAGCTGATTAAATCATCGCCTTTGCCGCCGTCGATTGTAGCGTTGGAGGCGTAGTTGTAAATTGAATCGGCACCATCACCGCCACCGACCATGACGCTATCGCCGTAATTATAAATGGTATCGTTACCTTTGGCGGCGTTTAGGGAAATTGCGTCTCTTGTAACTTCGAGATAGTCATGGGTATTTGTCCCATATGAAAGTTTTCGTTCAAGTTCAATGGCATAGCCGTTAATATGAATTGAATCGGCAGTAAGGTAGGCCTGTTTCAGCGTGACGACATTATTAGAAACCGTAATGAGTAAATCTGATGTACTACTTGCTGTCGTGTTATAAGAAGTGCCTGTGCCGTCACCGATTAAAAGAGTTGAAGTGTCATTGACGCCTTGAATAATGTCATTGCCGCTGGCGTATTTGAACGTGATGTTAGAAGTATATTTGGCACTGGTAAAAATTGAATCGTCATTTGCGCCGCCGGCAATCGTAACATTGGAGCCGCTATTTGAAATGTCATCATTACCCGCGCCGCCGTCTATCGTGACATTGGAGCCGCTGTTTGAAATTGAATCGGTTCCTGCGTCGCCTAAAATCGTGACGCTTGCGCTGGTGTTGGAAATGGTGTCGTTAGCATTGCCGCCGGAGATTGAAACTTGCGAGCCGCTGTTTGAAATGT
Organism: uncultured Selenomonadales bacterium; assembly: GCA_947307055.1. GTDB lineage: Bacteria > Bacillota > Negativicutes > Selenomonadales > Selenomonadaceae > Quinella. Next base: position 11,863 of record CAMZHX010000008.1, read on the forward strand.
TATCGGCATCGTCGCCGCCGACGATTGAAATTTGCGAGCCTTCATTGGTAATTTTGTCGGCACCCGTTCCGCCATTGATTGTGACATAGGAGCCGGTGTTTTTAATCGAATCATCGCCTCCACTGCCGTTGATTGTAACATTATCACCGCTGTTGTCGATTGTATCGGCACTTTGAGTATTAGCACTGCCGTCTCCGTCTATTGAAACATTTGAGCCGCTGTTTAAAATGAAATCTTCGTTGTTACTGGCTCTGATTGTGACGAAAGAACCTTTGTTTTCAATATTATCTTTACCTGCACCACCAAAAATAGAAATATTGCCGGCAGTTGTGTCATTAAAAATAGTGTCATCGCCGTTACCTGCGTCGATTGAGACTGTCGAGCCGTAATTTGAAATAGTGTCATCGCCGTTACCTGCGTCGATTGAGACTGTCGAGCCGTAATTTGAAATGGTGTCGTCACCTGCTAGCGCGACGAGCGTTACTTTTTGGGCGGTACTCTCTATCGTTGCTGTGTCGTTGCCAGTAGTGAGCGAAACTTTTTTACTGCTGTGCTGAGAAGTTATAATTGTGTCCATAAAATTATCCTCTCCTTTACAAAATAAAAGCCTTCGATTGATTGCGACAGATTATATCACAAGTCGAAGGCGTTTTACACCATACATATTAAGTTTTCATTTGAACAGGTTAGAAAATTTTTTAATGGTCTCGTCTTTGTTGTCGAGAACTTCGGAGTAATTGATTTTGATACCGTTTTGGAGTGCGTCAACGGGCGCGGGCAGATTATATTTTTCGGGCATTTGAACATCTGCGCGGACTGGAACTGTGCCGGCATTGGCGACCATTTGTTGAGCCTCTTTTGTCATAAGGTAATCGACGAATTTTTTAGCGTTGTCTTTATGGTCGGCGTCCTTGAAGATAGCGACGGGGCTGGGCACCATAAGCAGTTCATGAGGATAAACCATTTTGAGCGGCGAGCCCTTATCGATTTTGCCGGCGGTAATATAATCGACGCCCAAGCAAGCATTCAAAACGCCGTCAGCAGTATCATCGACGACGCGGCCGGAACCTTTGCTTTTACTTGCGCCGTTATCGTGCAAGCGTTCGATATATTCCCAACCGAATTGCTTTTCAAGTAGCGCGATACTCATAAAGGCCGTGCCGCTTAGGGCAGGGTCAGCAATCCCGAACGAATTTTTATAAGTCGGGTCAGTCGCGATTGTCTCCCAACCTTCCGGATCGCTCGTGACTTTGTTAGTGTTGATGACAATGCCGAGCGTACCGAGTCGGGCGGCGGTGAAGGAGCCGTCGTAATCGTCGAAGGGATTCAACAGCTCGTCGAAACCTGCGGGCTGATATTTTTCTAGCAAGCCTTCGTTCTTCATCTGGTAGAAGTCGGGGACTTCGCTTGTCCAAATTATGTCGGCCATGAGGTGCCCGCTTTGTCGTTCGGCGTCGAGTTTCGCCATAATCTTACCTGCGCCCGCCGATTGCCAATCAACTTCAATGCCGGGATTTTTAGCCTTGAAGCCCTCGACAATTCCGCCAATCAGCGATTCTTTCATCGACGTATAAATCACAAGTTTGTTAGCGTCTTTTTTCTCCTGCGCGTTCTTGTCGGCAGAGTTATCGCCGCCGCAACCCGTCAAGCAGAGCATCGCCAAGAAAAGTGCCGCCGTTAAAATTTTCTTAAACATAGTCAACCTCCTTAGGAATCGGTTTTGCAATATTTTACACAAAAATTTTATCCGTTGCAAAAAAAATCTTGCCAAGTCAAAAGCTTTATCTTAAAATGTGCAAAAAAATTTTAAAGGAGCGATTCAAATGAATCAACGAGGCTTCGCAACATTGGAAGTCATCTTAATGGTCATGGTCATCGGGATTTTGGCATCGATTGCCGTGCCGCGCTTTACTTCCGTCACGACCGCCGCTAACACCGCTAAAATTCAAGCAGACCTCTCGACTATCGATACGGCAATTTCTGTTGCGGCTATGTCGGGTGAGACTATCAGTGAAGGAAAAGTCAATGAAAAAACCTTTTTAAAACCTTACTTACAAGATTACGACAAAATTAAACCACCTGTAGGCACAGTTTATATTAATGACGGTACGGGTACAACAGAAATTACTTCAAGCATGGATTATCAAATTACTAAGGATACAAATGATAATACTATATTCCGAGCTACTCTGAATAGCAAAACTGCTAGCTATTATACTAAGAAAACTACTACAGGTGGCACCACAGACGGCTAATAAAAAGTTTTCGGGTTTAGGTTATGCTGATTGTATGAAAATTTATTGACGGGCAGAAGATTTTTTGATAGAATTCTTTGCGGGAAAAATTTTTTTCCGGAAAGCTTAATGATTCAACGTTGATAAACGATAAGATTAGCAAGAAAGACAATTAACGAGAAACAAGTTGCACCACTCGTTACGCGTGCGAGGCGAAGTCTTCCGGCGACGGTCGGCAAGACAAGCAACCGGCTCGTTTGTTTGGCGGCGGAAAGGAAACCGTCGACTAAGGAAAAATTTTTCTAGGAAAGATCAGGGAGGAAACAACCATGGCAATGATAGTAAAGAACAACATGAGTGCAGTCCGTACGCTCAATGTATTGAATCAAAACAGCAGCGCGCTCCAGAAGAGCTTGACGAAAGTCGCAAGCGGCATGAAAATCAACGGTGCACAGGACGACGCCGCAGGTTACGCAATCTCCGAACGTATGCGCGTCCGTACCCGTTCTCTCGACCAGGCAAATCAGAACAGCCAAAACGACTCGTCTTTGATGAAAACCGCTGAAGGCGCAGTCGCTAACACAATCGAAATCTTGAAGGCTCTCAAAGAAAAAGCCATCAACGCGGCTAACGATTCCAACACCGACGAAGACCGTCAGACAATTCAGAAGGAAGTCGACCAATTCATTGACCAAATCGACGACAACGCCCTTGTCCAATTCAACGGCAAATATCTCGTCGACGGCTCGAAAAACAACGTCGTCTCCACTTCTAAAACCATTCTTCTCAACCAGTTTTTGGCAACTGACACCGCAGTTGAGTCCGCTCTGACTGCCCTTGCAAACCGTGCAGGTGACGCGCTTGAAATTCAATCCACTGATAAATACACGGTCTCTTGGGTCATCAACGGAGAAATTAATACAACTAGCGGAACTGTAGGTGCTACTGAATTAGTCTCACTCCTGAATCTTGCTGGTACCTATGCAGCTCAAACTGATGCTAATGCTACTCCTATCGGCACCGATAAATTTAATGTCGACGTTTATACGCCGGATAAATCGTCTGGTATCGCGCTTGTTGCTAGCACGCCCGGTGTACAAACTCAGATTTCCGGCTTTACAATCAGCATCATGGATTCCGATGGCAACGTCAAGAAAGCTGCAAATGCTGCCCTCGACCAATTCAAGCAATATCAACGTGCTGAAAATCAAACCGGAGACAAATCTTTGACCTTCCACGTTGGTGCAGAAGCAAACGTCGCAATTAAAGTCGGTATAGGTGATATGCGCGCCGAAGCTCTCGGTCTTAAAGGCAACACCGGCGAAAGAATCAGCGTCACGACAAAAGAAAACGCAAACGCATCAATTAACGTTATTGAAAACGCGCTCGCAAAAGCCCTCGACCAGCAGACCACAATCGGCGCAATCGAGGCTCGTCTCGAATACACCAGCTCCAACCTCACGACCTCCAGCGAGAACGTCCAAGCGTCTGAGTCCACGATTCGTGATGCTGATATGGCTAAGGAAATGACCAACTACACCAAGAATAACGTCCTGTTGCAGTCGGCTCAAGCTATGCTCGCTCAAGCAAATCAGAATTCCAGCGCAGTGCTCAGCTTGCTCCAGTAAGATCCATAAAAAGCTGAGGTTACAATCAAGACTTAAAAGCGTGCGCATAACGCGCATGATGTTCGATACTAAAAAAAGCCGTCGGCAAATGTCGGCGGTTTTTTTTCTTGAAACTTTGACTTAGGTTTGATATACTAAAAAAAATTTTCAGATAACACTTAAGCATTTCTAAATGTCAACGATAAAATTTTCAAGAAAGCTTTCAGAGGCGAAAAGGAGTTTGTCGCCTAAAATTTTCCCATAAGTCAAGGAGGAAATAAAAATGAGTATGATAGTTAAAAACAACATCGAGGCGTTGCGAGTTGTCAACCTATTGGATCAAAATAACAACATGCTCCAAAAAAGTTTGACTAAAGTCGCAAGCGGTATGAAAATCAACAGCGCACAAGATGACGCCGCGCCTTGGTCAATTTCCGAACGTATGCGCATGAGAATTCGCGCCCTCGAACAAGCCAATCAAAACGTCGAAAATGATTCCGCCTTGATGAAGACTGCTGAAGGCGCAGTCGCTAGCACAATCGAACTTTTGAAGGCTCTCAAAGAAAAAGCCATAAACTCCGCTAACGACTCTAACACCGACGAAGACCGCCTGACTATTCAAAAGGAAGTCGACCAATTCATCGACCAAATCGACGACAACGCCCTCGTCCAATTCAATGGCAAATATCTTGTCGACGGCTCAAAAAATAACGTCGTTTCCACTTCTAAAACTATTCTGCTCAATCAAAGTTTAGCAACCAATACCGCTTCTGATTCCGCTTTAACTTCCCTTGCAAACCGTGTGGGCGACGCGCTCGAAATTCAATCCACCGATAAATTCACGGTCTCTTGGGTCATGAATGGGACAACCAATACAACTAGCGGAACTGTAGGTGCTGCCACTACTTTGGGAGATCTCATGAATTTTGCCGGTACCAATTCAATTCAATCAGATACTACACCTACTATCCTCGACAAAGATAAATTCAATGTCGACATTTACACGCCTGATAAAACATCTGGTGTCGCGCTTATTGCTAGCACAGCCGGTGTCCAGAATCAAATCTCCGGCTTCACAATTAGCATCATGGATTCCGACGGCAACGTCAAGAAAGCTGCAAATGCCGCTCTCGACCAATTCAAACAATATCAACGCGCTGAAAATCAAACCGGAGACAAAGCTTTGACTTTCCACGTCGGCCCCTCGGCTAACGTCGCTATCAAAGTCGGCATGAATGATATGCGCGCAGAGGCTCTCGGCCTTAAAGGTTCTAACAACGAAAGGCTCAGCGTCACGACAAAGGAAAACGCTAATGCCGCAATTAACGTCATAGAAAATTCACTTGCAAAGGCTCTCGACCAGCAAATAAATATCGGCTCCGTGTTGTCGCGCCTCGACTACACCCAAACGAATATCATCACGGCAAGGGATAACGACCAAGAGTCCGAATCCGTAATCCGCGACGCCGATATGGCTAAGGAAATGACTAACTACACTAAGAATAACGTTCTCTTGCAGACCGCGCAAGCTATGCTCGCTCAAGCTAATCAGAATTCTACTGCTGTTCTTAGTTTGCTCCGCTAATACACTTTTTTTTCATAAAGCCCTTGACAATCCAAAAGATTTATGAAAATATGGTGTGTTGCATAGTTGACACTAAAAATTTTTCTTGATACAATGCCAACTGAAAGTTTGTAACCTAGAATGGGTTCACGATTGAGGCATTCGTTACGCGTGCGAACTGTGCTTTCCGGCGACGGTCGGAAATCAATCGAACTCCTTCATCTGCGGCGGAAAGGAAACCGTCGTTTCAGGATGGATTTTTCACTAAGGAATATCAAGGAGGAAATAAACATGAATTCGCAGATTTATTCCAATATGGATTCTGTTCGCAATTACAACATCTTTGCCCAAAACAGAGCCAATGCAAGTAGCGCAATGACTCGCGCTACTACCGGTTTGAAAATCGCCAGCGTTAAAGATAGTCCTTCTAATTGGGCAGTCTCCGCGAGAATGCAAGAACGTATCAATTCTCTCAACCAGGCGAATCAGAACGTTCAGAACGACACCGCTTTGATGAAAACCGCTGAAGGCGGCATCAATAACACGATTGAAGTACTCAGCACCATCAAGGCTCGCGTTATCCAAGCCTCTAGCGGGGATTCTACTGACGAAGATCGCGTAACCCTTGCCAAAGAAATGAAGACTCTCTTCGAGCATATTAACTACAACGCAGATTCCACGCGCTACAACGGCAAGCTCCTTCTTACCAATGCCAAAAATGGTCAGTCTGATACCGGTGAAGCGAATAGTGCTAATACTGATGAAATTTCTCTCAGATTCCAAATTGGCGACGATACTAATTCATACGTATCATTTAAATTGAAGAGTATGACCGTAAAAGGTCTTGGTCTTGAGACTTACAGTGCCGCTGTTCATACTGTTGCTGCTAAGTCACCTTCGGCGGTTTCGGAGTCAGATGTTACTTTCTTGCGTCCTAGTGGTAGTACGGCTTTCATGACCACTTTGAACGCTGCTCTGGAGAAAGCATTGGAGGCGGCGACTGACATTGGTACCTACGAACAACGCTTGGGCTATGTTTCCGACAACGTCGCGACCCAAATCGAAAACCTTGAGGCATCGGATTCTGCAATTCGTAGCTCGGATATGGCTAAGGAAATCACCGAGTACATGAAGTGGAGCGTATTGTCGCAGGCCTCGCAGTACATGCTCGCGCAATCGAATCAAAATGCATTCTCGGCTCTCAACTTATTACTCCAATAGCTCCGGCCGCAAATTTTGCTAACGCGGGAGATGCGGCTGACAGTTCAATGTCCATTCGAGCTTAGAACTACCAAACGCATATAACAGAGATTTCAAAAGACCGTCAGCGTGGCGGTCTTTTTTCGTGCTGAAAAAAATTTTCGCAAGCTGTTGACAGATTAGCCGCGTTAATGTTACTATACACAAAACCAAATCAACGTCCTATGTTGGTTTAGAAAAGTGTAGTGGGTTTATTTGAAGGAGGGGAGCTGATTTGAAAATGCCGATGTGGAAAAAAATTCTGATGTCGGTGCTACTCATCTGCAGTTTGCTAGCCTTTACGGGTTGCGGCGAAGATGCCGCGCAGGGCGAACGCAAAGAGGGCGATTATCAGAAAATCAAACTCGTCATGAGCGTCAACGGCACAAACATTGCGACCGATACCAAAGTCGCTATGAAATTTGCCGAGCTTATGGAAAAAGAAAGCGGCGGGAATATCACAATCGACGTTTTCCCGAACGACCAGCTTGCAGGCGGCAACGCCTCGAAGGGTATCGAAATGATTGCCGACGGCGCAGTCGACTTGGCAGCGTACGCGGCGGGCGTTATGGCGGTTATGGACGAACATCTTTTAATCGCCACAATTCCTTGGACTTTTAACAACTATCAAGAGGCTCGCGAAATTATCGACACGACCGGCGGCGAATATTACAAAAAAATTCTCGCCCAACAAGGTATAACTTTCCTCGCTTCCGCGCATAACGGTTTCAGACAAATTACTAACGGCAAACACCCCGTGCTTAAGCCCGAAGATGTTGCCGGTCTGAAAATCCGCGTGCCCGGCGGCGAGGTTTATTTTAAGTTCTGGCGCGCATTCGGTGCTGACCCTGTCGCGATGAGTTGGTCGGAAGCTTTCACCGCGATTCAGCAAGGAACTATTGACGGACAGGAAAACGGCTTCAGCGTCACCAACTCCGCGAAGGTCAACGAGATTCAGCAATATATGACCGTTTGGAATTACACCTACGAAAATTATCTGTTCGTCGCTAACACGCAAATTTTCGAGAACCTCGAACCTAAGACGCAGGAACTTATCCGCGCTAAAGCTAAAGAGGCTTGCGAATGGGGGCGCGACCTCGTCGAGAATGACGAAGAAAACCTCAAGAAGAAATTCCAACAGGGCGGCATGGAAGTTATAACGCTGACGCCCGAACAGTTGAAACCTTTCCAGGATAAAGTTCAGGGCGTGCGCCACGAGCTTATGGAAAAATACGGCGAAGAGGCTTGCAAGGCCTTCCGCATGAAGTAAGGAGGCAGTCGGTATGCGATATATTTTGGGGAAAATCGAAGACATTATCTGCGCCATCTGCCTAATTGTCATGACGGCCTTGACCTTCGCGAATGTCATTGCCCGTTACGTCTTCAGCGCGTCGTTTTCGTTTTCGGAAGAGATTACAACTTATTTATTCGTCTTGCTTAGTCTAATCGGCTCGGCGGCGGCGGCGAGAAGAAAAGCGCACTTAGGCTTCACCGCGATTCTTGATTTGTTACCTGCGGGATTAAAGCGAGCAATTCAAACTATGAGTTACGCGCTGGCAACATTTTTCTCGGCGGCGTTGTTCTGGTACGGAATCAGCATGGTGCAAAGTCAAATTCGTCACGGACAAGTTACGGCGGGTATGCAATGGCCGGAATGGATTTTCGGGGCGTTCGTCCCGATTGGCGCATTTTTCATCACGATAGAATTTTTGTTCATGTTTATTGACACAGTCAGCGGCAAGGAGGGCGACGCGAAATGATTGGTCCGGTAATTTTCTTGAGCTTTGCGGTCTTCCTCTTGGTCGGCACGCCGATTGCGATTTGCTTAGGCGTCTCAAGCGTTTTCGGCATGCTGATTGACGGCGCGGGTCGTCCGCTCGATACGATTATGACAATGTTGCCGCGTATCTTTTCTTCGGCGACGAGTAAATTTGTTTTGCTGGCGGTTCCGTTCTTCATCTTAGGCGGCAACGTCATGGAGAAGGCTGGCATTTCCGAACGCCTTATCAATTTCGCGCAAAGTTGCGTAGGACATCTGCGCGGCGGTCTGATAGTCGTTATGGTATCTGTTGCGTGTTTCTTCGCGGCGATATCGGGTTCGGGTCCTGCGACGGTCGCGGCTCTCGGCATGATTCTTATCCCCGCAATGGTCAAAGTCGGTTATCCGCCGGCGTTCAGTGCGGCATTGATGGCGGCGGCCGGTGCAACTGGTATCGTTATCCCGCCGTCGATAACATTCGTCGTTTATGGCTCGGTCGCTGATACTTCAATCGGCAAGCTGTTCTTATCGGGTATCGTGCCGGGTGTCATGATTGGCGTTGCGCTGATAATCGTTGCAATGTGGACGACGCGCAATCTTAAAATCGAACTCCTACCCAAAGCCACTTCCGAAGAGCGTTGGAGATCCTTCAAAGAGGCGTTCTGGGGTTTGCTTATGCCTGGTATAATTTTGGGTGGCATTTACGGCGGCATATTCACCCCGACCGAAGCGGCAGCGGCTTCTGCAGTCTACGGATTGTTTGTCGGGTTCTTCATCTACAGGACGCTTAAACTTAAAGACCTCTACGAAATTTTTGTAAACTCCACGACGACGACCGCAGTTGTTATGTTCATCACGGCGACGGCTAGTTTGTTCGCGTATATCTTGACGAGGGCGCGTCTCGACCTCGCAATCAGCGACGGCTTGATTGAGATTACGGGCGGCAACTATATTATGTTCCTGCTGATTGCCAATATTATTTTCCTAATCGCGGGCTGTTTCATGGACGCAACAAGCGCAGTCCTAATCTTTACGCCGTTATTCCTGCCGGTCGCATTGAGTTTGGGCATTGATCCGATTCACTTCGGCGCGGTCATGGTTCTCAACTTGTCAATCGGTTTGGTGACGCCGCCAGTTGGCATAAATCTATTCGTCGGGTGCGGCATAGCCAACGTATCGCTAAAAGATATTTCGGTCGCGGTTATCCCGCTGATTATCGCTTGCTTAATCGTCTTGTTGTTGGTAACATACATTCCGCAACTCCCGCTGTTATTCGTCTAGCGCGGAGAAAAATTTTGCGGAGGATTGGTTATCATGAAGAAAATTTTTGCAGTGCTTATGCTCGCGACGATGTTATTTGCAGTCGGTTGCGGCAATCAAGCTAAGGACGCCGCCAAAGACGCTCAGCAGAAAGTCGAACAGACGGCCAACGAGGCTAAGGACAAAGCCGCCGAAATGAAAGACGACGCGACTAAAAAGGCTGAAGAAATGAAATCTGACGCGGCGGCCAAAGTCGACGAGGCTAAGGACGCGGCTAACAAAGCGGCTGACGATGCGGCGGCTAAAGTCGACGAAGCTAAAGACGCTATAACCGGTCGCATTGCCTCTCTTAATGGCATAATGCCTGGCGTGTCGCTCGACGACCTTAAAGCGCAATTCGGCGAAGCAACTTCAACTGCAAACGACGTTATGACTTTCGCCAATGGTCTCAAAGTCAAGTTCGATGACGCAACTAAGAAAGTCAAAGAAATTTCCACGACCGATAAGACATTCACGACGCCCGAAGGCATGTACGTCGGCGCGGATGAGTATCTGCTCAATGACTACTGCGGGCCGGCTGATAACGTCAACAAAATCGCGAACGGTGCCGAGTACGAGTACAACAGCAGTGATAAGAAATCCAAAGTCGTTTACAAGGCGCAAAATGGCATCATCACCGAGATAACCTGCGCGGTTAAGTAATTGAGGTTGGTTGCTATGAAAAAAATTTTGGCGGCGGCTATGTTAGCGGCAATGATTTTAACGGCGGGTTGCGGCGACAAGGTCGAAGAGGCTAAGAAAGAGGCGGCGTCGGAAGTTCAAGAGGCGGCCTCTAAAGTCGAGCAGAAGGCGGCTGAGGTCGCGGGCAATCCCAAAGTTGACAGCAAAATTTCAATCGGCGGAATTTATCCGGGCATGAGTTTCGACGAGGCTAAAAAAATTCTCGGCGAGCCTGTGACTTCCGATGATGACGAATTTATTTTCGCTAACGGTTTGAAGCTCGACGTTGAAGGCGGCGTTGTCGAGGAAATCAAAACAACTACGTCTGGTGTCAAGACGGCGCAAGGCGTTGAAGTCGGCATGATGGAATATGCGATTGATGAATTTTGCGGCGCGGCTGATAAAGTCGAAACGGACGACGACGGCGAAGTCGAATACAAATACTACAGCAGCGACAAAAAGTCCGAAGTCGTTTACACAGTTCGCAACGACCTAATCACCGAAATTAAATTAGGAACTAGGGATTAGGCTAACAGATATAAATAAGGAGGTTCAATCATGAAGAAAAGAACAGTCGAGGAACTCAAGGAGATTGCAAAGGATTTGCGCAAAAAAGTCGTGACGATGATTTACGAGGCGCAGTCGGGACACCCCGGCGGCTCGCTCAGCGCGGCTGATTTCGTTACGGCGTGCTACTTCCGCGAAATGAACGTCGACCCGAAAAATCCTAAGTGGGAAGACCGCGACCGCTTTGTCCTGTCGAAAGGCCACGTCTGCCCGATTCAGTACGCCGCGCTCGGTACGCTTGGCTTCTTCCCCGAAGAAACTTTGCACACGCTCCGTCAAGAAGGCTCGCCGTTGCAAGGTCACCCGAATCACCATTGCCCCGGCATCGACATTCCAACAGGCTCGCTCGGTCAAGGTTTTGCCTGCGCGGTCGGTATGGCTATCGGCCTCAAGATTGACAAGAAAGCTTCGCGCGTATTCACGGTGCTCGGCGACGGCGAATGCCAAGAGGGCGAAGTTTGGGAGGCGGCCGCTACTGCCAACAAATATCAGCTCGATAACTTGATTGCCTTCGTCGATGTCAATAATTTGCAAATCGACGGCACCACCGATGAAGTTATGCCTAACCTCGATCTCGGCGAAAAATTTAGGGCATTCGGCTGGGAAATTTACAACATCGACGGCAACGACATGGCGCAAATCGTCCGCACGCTCGACACAATCAAAATGCACAGCCACGACCATAAACCTAAATGCATTATCGGGCAGACTACTAAGGGCAAAGGCGTTTCCTACATGGAGAACGTCGGCAGCTGGCACGGCGTTGCGCCCAATAAGGAAGAATGGCAACAAGCTCTTAAAGACATTGAGGAGGGCTTTTAATCAATGCGCAATGCGTAATTCGTAATGCGTAATGAAAAAGCTCGTGAAAAATTGACAGGAGTGAACATTATGGAAAAAAAAGCAACTCGTAACGGCTTCGGCGAAGAAATGATTGTACTCGGCAACGAAAATAAAAATATCTTCATCGTCGACGCGGACATCGGTAAATCCTGCAGAACTGACGGTTTCACGAAGGCGCACCCCGATCAGCATATCAACGTTGGCATCGCGGAACAAAATGCGGCGGGTGTCGCGGCAGGTATGGCGACTACCGGCAAAATTCCGTTCGTTGTAACTTATGCGGTATTCGGCTCGTTGCGTATGTGCGAAATGATTCGCCAGGAAATCGCCTACCCGCGCCTCAATGTCAAAATCGCTTGCTCGCACGGCGGTCTCACTCCCGCTAACGACGGCGCAAGCCATCAAGCGATTGAGGATATGGGCGTCATGCGCACGATTCCCAATATGACTGTCATTATGCCCGCTGATTACTGGGCAGCTCGCAAACTCACTCGCGCTATCGCCGAATATGACGGTCCCGCCTTTATCCGCTTCACTCGCGACGCCATTCCGATTATCTACGACGAGCACACCGAATTTGTCATCGGCAAAGCGCATATCGCTCGCGAAGGCAAAGACATTGCGATTATCGCGAACGGCGACATGGTTTGCTACGGGCTCGACGCCGCCGCTAAACTCGCTGAAGAAGGCATTTCGGCTAAAGTCGTCGACATGCACACGATTAAACCGCTCGACGTGGACGCCGTCAAAGATTGCGTCGAAAATATCGGCAAAATTATCACAATCGAAGACCACAACATTATTAACGGGCTCGGCTCGGCTGTCTGTGAAGTCGTCGCGGAAATGGGCAAGGGCAAAGTTAAACGCTTCGGCATTCAAGACCAATTCGGCGAGTCGGCTCCCTATCATCGCTTGCTTGAGAAAAACGGCATAACCGTAGACGCCATTGTTGCCGCTGCTAAAAATTTCTGATTGAAAATTTTCGTCTCGTAAGAGGAGGTGTTCTTTATGGTCACGGGTGAATTCGACGTTGAAATTTTACGCGATTTAATTGCCGAAGGCTACGAAGGGCAAGAACTTCTCGATAAATTTGTTGAGTTCCGCGAGGCCGTTCCAGCCGCAATGAAAGAAATGTTCGACGATATAATTGCTCAGAGCAACGGAAAAACTTACACGCTCGAAGAATGTCTTGGCGACGACGAGGAAGACGATGATGAATAATCTCATTGAATTACTCGCACCAGCAAGACGCTATCTCAAAAAAATTCGGGATAAAAAGCTTAAACAGCTTTTCGTAGAGAATATCGAAAAAGTCAGGGAAGACCCAACTATCGGTCAAATGAAAACGGGAGATTTGAACGGTGTCTACGTTCACGGTTTCCACTACAACAAAACTGAATACCGCATTGCCTATCTTATTAAGGTAAACGATGACGGCACGCTTACGACGGTCATACTTATTGGCGAACACGAAAATTTCTACGACGAGCTTAAAAATTATGTAAGGAAACACTTAGGAGGCTAAAAAAATGTTTGATTTCAAAGACCAAGTTGTAATCGTCACGGGTTCGGGTTCCAAACGCGGTATCGGACGCGGAATCGCTAACATGTTCGCGGAGGCGGGCGCGCAAGTCATCATCGCCGACATGAACGAGCAGGGCTGCAAAGATACCGTCGCCGAAATCAAAGCGGCTGGCTACAAGGCTGATGGCTTCGTCCTCAACATTGCCGACGAAGATTCCGTCAACGCGTTCGTTAAAAACGTCAAGGACAAATACGGCAAAATTGATGTTCTCGTCAACAACGCCGGCATTACGCAAAGAGTCACCGTCCACGACATGACACTTGCCGATATGAAGCGCGTTTTCAACGTCAACATGTTCGGAACTTTCCTTATTACAAAGGCTGTCGTCGAAGTCATGAAGGAGAAAAAATACGGACGCATCGTCAGCTTGTCGAGCGTCTCTGCTAAACGCGGCGGCGGCGTCTTTGGCGGTGCTCATTACAGCGCGTCGAAAGCTGCGCTCTTGGGCTTCAGCAAAAACTTGGCTCGCGAGGTCGCTGAATACGGAATTACCGTCAACTGCGTTTGCCCCGGCGCAATCAATACCGACATTCGCAAGAATATGAACGGCACCGAAGAAGACGACATCAAACTTGCGAAGGAAATCCCCATGAAACGTATCGGCGAAGTTTTCGAGGTCGCAGGCCCGATTGTCTTCCTCGCCTCTAAAGAAGCTGGCTACATCACCGGCGAAGATATTGACATCAACGGCGGCTCGCACATGGATTGATTAGGGAAATGGGAGAAGGGAAATGGGAGAAGTAAGAGGGAAAGTCTTTTCCCATTTCCCATTTCCCTTTTCCCTTTGCTTTAAGGAGTTAGTTATGAATCAAGAACAATTCGAGGCTATGCTCGACGAATACCGCGCCAAAGATATTCACTTCCTGCATCTCAAAACAAATCTGCGCGATTGGTTTTTCGTCATCGACGACAGCTATTATCTTACTTACCGCGACGACAAAAAAGAAATCGTCGTGAGCTGGCTAGTCAAGCCCAAAGACGATAAGCACGAGGAATTCTATTTTTATAACACTAACAATCGCGGTTTCAATCAGTGGTACGGCGATGTTATTCACGATTACGACGCTATGGACGAGCGCGAATTTTATCACGAGCCATATTACGAAGACCTTTATATCAACTACATGAACGAGGAAGAAAAAGTTCCGCTCAAAGATTTTCTCGCAGTCATTCCGAAGACCAATTACAAAATTTTCGGGACGTTCCTCCTTTGCGACGAAATCGGTTCCGGCTTGGATAAGAAAGAACTGCCTTATAAGTCTGATAACTCGACTATCGCCAACCAATTTAAATTTTGGCTACGCATGGAGGACATTATGCCATTCAATTACATTTTGCGCGACCCCGTTAAATTTCCCGCGATTAACCTCGCCGAAATTGAAGAGATTATCCCCGCGCATACGAACATTCGCTTTGTCTTCGATGATGGCTCCGTCCGCGTGCTCAAACAAATTTTGGAAGACAAGCAGGCAACTTAACTTAGCGGTCAAAAAATTTTTTGTTACATAAAAGCCCCTCCGATTTGGAAGGGCTGATTTTTTATTCCTCGTCGCCGACCGTCAACACCGCCATAAATGCTTCCTGCGGCAATTCGACACTGCCAACGGCCTTCATGCGTTTTTTACCTGCCTTCTGCTTCTCTAAAAGTTTTCTCTTGCGCGACACGTCCCCGCCGTAACATTTCGCTAAAACATCTTTGCGGCGCGCTTTGACGGTCTCGCGAGCAATTATCCGCCCGCCTATCGCCGCTTGAACCGGTATATCAAAAAGTTGTTCGGGGATAATCCTTTTGAGCTTTAAAGCGAGAATCCGTCCGATTTTAGCGGCGCGGCTCCGGTGGACAATCGAGCTTAGCGCGTCAATCAAATCGCCGTTCAGCAAAATATCCAACTTCGCAAGGTCGCTCTGCTTATATTCGGAAAGTTCGTAGTCAAGGCTGGCATATCCTCGCGTCATCGATTTGAGCTTGTCGAAAAAGTCGTAAATAATTTCGTTGAGCGGCATTTCGTAGACAATCATGACGCGCGTCTTGTCGATATAATCCATGCTCTTGTAAGTGCCGCGCTTATCCCGGCAAAGTTCCATGACCGCGCCGATATAATCGCTCGGCACAATCACGGTCGCTTTAACCATCGGCTCCTCAATGAATTTAATTTCGGTTGGCGGCGGCAACGCGGCAGGATTATCAATCGTGAAGATTTCGCCGTCAGTCTTATGCACTTTGTAAACGACACTCGGCGCGGTCGTCACGAGTTTTAATTTATATTCGCGCTCCAAACGCTCCTGGATAACGTCCATATGCAACAGCCCTAAAAACCCACAACGAAAACCAAATCCCAATGCGGCTGAAGTTTCCGGCTCGTAGACAAGGGCGGCGTCGTTGAGCTGAAGTTTTTCGAGCGCGTCTTTCAAATTGTCGTAGTCAACGCTGTCAGTCGGATAAAGTCCGCAGAAAACCATAGGCACCGGCGCACGATAACCCGCTAAAGCTTCGGCGGGATTTTTAGCTGTGGAGATTGTATCGCCAACTCGAACGTCGCGAACATCTTTGAGACTGCCGCAAATGTAGCCGACTTCGCCCGCGCTGAGTTCTTCAAGCTCGGTCATACTCGGCGCGAAAATTCCAATCTCGGTCGCGTCGAATTCCTTGCCCGTCGCCAAAAGTTTCAACTTATCGCCCTTACGAACTTTGCCGTCGAAAATCCGCACGTGAGCGACTGCGCCCTTGTAAGAATCAAAGTACGAATCGAAAATCAGAGCTTGCAAGGGCTTAGCGTCGTTACCTTCGGGCGGCGGGATTTTTTGAACAATCGCCTCCAAAATTTCGTCGACGCCTGCGCCAGTCTTCGCGCTACATTCAACGGCGTCGCTAGCGTCAAGACCAATAGTTTCTTCGATTTCTGCGCGGACTCTCTCAACGTCGGCACTTGGCAAATCGATTTTGTTTATGACGGGGACAATTTCCAAATCGTGTTCGAGCGCGAGATAAACATTGGACAAAGTTTGAGCCTCGACGCCTTGAGTAGCATCAATAACGAGCAATGCCCCTTCGCAAGCCGCAAGACTGCGCGAGACTTCGTAAGTAAAATCGACGTGACCAGGCGTGTCGATTAAATTCAGCTGATAAGTTTGACCGTCGCGAGCCGTGTACTTTAATCGGACGGTCTGTGCTTTAATCGTGATGCCGCGTTCGCGTTCAAGCTCCATGTTGTCCAAAAATTGTTCATTCATCTCGCGCTTCTCGACTGTGCCCGTCATCTCAATCAATCTGTCCGCTAAAGTCGACTTGCCGTGGTCAATGTGCGCTATGATTGAAAAATTTCTAATCCTATTGTTCAAAAAGAATCAGCTCCACATCTTAGGTTATTCAATATTTTTATGAAATTGTCTGTAAGCTCTTCCTGCGTCTTCTACCTTAAAAATTCTCCTAAATACGCGATTGCACAAATCAGCGAATGTGATATAGTAAGGAATGCAGATTGCGAAGAAATGAAAATACAGCCAATATTTTTACCAAAATCATGCAGACATTTCAAGAAAGACTATTAATAAATAAGAATTTTAGGAGTTGCTTAAATTTGATTGAACCGTTCAAAGAAAGAATTTACGTGACGCGCCCTGTTTTCCCGACGATTGAGGAAGTCACGGAGAAATTGCGCGACATATGGTCAGCAAAGTGGCTCACAAACAACGGTCCGCAACATACCATGCTTGAACACGAGCTGAAAAATTTTTTGAAGGTGCCGTATCTGTCGTTATTCAACAACGGGACGATTGCGTTAATGGTAGCGTGTCAAAGTTTGCGACTAAGTGGCGAGGTTATAACGACGCCGTTCACATTTGCCGCGACGCCGCATGTTTTGAGTTGGAATAATATCACGCCGATTTTCTGCGACGTGGACGCCGAGACCATGAACATTGACGCCAATAAAATTGAGTCGATGATAACGCCGCACACCACAGCAATTTTAGCAGTGCACGTGTTCGGGACGCCTTGCGACGTTGAAAAAATTCAGGAAGTCGCTGACCGTTACGGCTTGCGAGTGGTTTACGATGCGGCTCATGCATTCGGCGTTGAAATCGGCAATCAAGGCGTCGGCAATTTCGGTGATATATCGATGTTCAGCTTTCACGCCACGAAACTTTATCACACGGTCGAGGGCGGCGCATTGGTTCACGGCGATAAAAATCTCAAGGCGCGAATCGACCTGCTGAAAAATTTCGGAATCAAGAACGAGGAAGAAGTTGTTATGCCCGGCATTAACGGCAAGCTCGACGAGATACGTGCGGCGATTGGTCGAATTATGCTAAACTACGTCGAGGCTGAGCGGCAAAAAAGAATTCGCTTGCACGAAATTTATAACGAGGAACTTGCCGGCGTTGAAGGCGTCAAACTTATGCCGGTTTGCGCTCAAAATGTCAAGCTGAATTATCAATACTACGTGATTCGCATTGACGAGAAAATTTTCGGGCGGTCGCGTGATTTTGTTTACGACGAGTTCCGAAATTACAACGTCTTTGCGCGGAAATATTTTCATCCGCTGTGCAGTGAGTTCACTTGTTATCGCCAGCTGAATTCGTCGCGAATAGAAAACTTGCCCGTCGCGAATGTTATCGGGCAACAAGTTTTAAGTTTGCCGATGTACGGCGGCTTGACTGAAGATGACGTGCGCAAAATCTGCGCGATTTTAAAAGCAATGAGGAATTAGAAAATTTCTTCGTACTTTTTCAGCTTGCGGCGATTCACCGCGAACAGCAACACGAATATCAGCACGAAGAAAAATACCAAAGTCGAGAGCGCGTACATTTCCGGGTGAATCCCTATTTTCAATTCCGCGTAGATTTCGGTCGTTAGCGTGTCGACGCCCGCGCCCTTCGTGAAGTGCGTTATTATGAAATCGTCCGCCGACATCGTGAACGCTAATAAAAAGCCCGCAAAGATACTCGGTCGCAATTCGGGCAAGACGACGCTCGTAAACGCTTTGAACGGCGACGCGCCCAAATCTAATGCCGCCTCGTAGAAACTTTTGTCCAACGCCATTAGCTGCGGCATTATGCACAAAATTACATACGGTACATTGAAGACGATATGCGCTAATAAAATCGACACATAGCCGAGCTTTAGCCCCATGCCCATGAATAACAGCATTAACGATATGCCCGTCACAATATCCGCGTTCAAAATCGGGACGTTCGTTATGCTTAGGAAGGTCGCACGCCATTTCCGGCTAAACTCTTTCATTGCCACGCAGGTTATCAAGCCCAAAATTGTTGCGATACCCGCCGATAACAAGCCAATCGATAGCGTGTTCGACAAAGCGTCGGCAATGCGAGCGTCGTTGAAAAGTTTTTCGTACCAGTTGAGCGTTACGCCCGTCCAATGTCCGCGATAACGACTGGCATTGAACGATTGCGCTATCAGAACTCCAATCGGCGCGTACAAAAACAAAAATATCGCCGCGAGGTAGATTTGTTTGATATATTTCATCGCGCACCCTCCTCCTCGTGACTTCTCTCAAAATACGTCGTCAATAACATGTTCAGCACAATGAAAATCATCAAGATTACCGACAACGCGCAGCCAACATGCCAATCGTATTGAAACGTGAATTCCTGCTCGATTATGTTGCCGATTAAAAGCAACTTCCCGCCGCCCAGTAGCGCACTAATTACAAAGGTCGTGAGCGCGGGGATAAATACCATAGTTACGCCGCTGATTGCTCCTGGTATCGTCAGCGGCAAAATTATTTTCGTGAACGTCTGCCAATAGTTTGCGCCCAAATCCCGCGCCGCTTCCAAAATGCGTTTGTCAATTTTCGTCAGCGAGATATACAGCGGCAAAACCATATACGGCAAATAATTGTAGACCATGCCCAAGACGATTGCGCCCGGCGTGTTTATCATTTGCAAAGCGGGCAGTCCTAACAGCCGCATTAGTTGATTGATTATGCCGTTGCCCTCAAGAATCGTTTGCCAAGCCATCGTTGACAGTAGCGAATTCATCCACAGCGGCAGGATAAATAGCAATGAAATTATCGTCGAATTGTCGCGCTGTCGTTCCGTCAAGATTAGGCACAGCGGGTAGGCGAGCAATAAACAAATTATCGTACTTATCACGGCCAGCACGATTGAAAGTTCAAAGGCGTCCCAAAAGCCGTGCTTGAATATCAAGCCCATATTCGCCAGCGAAAAATTTCCGTCGTAATCGGTCACGCCGTACCACACAATAAAAATCAGCGGGATAAAAATAAAGAGCCCCGCCCAAATTAAAAACGGTGTCATCAAAATATTTCTTATGCCGCGACTAAACATCTTGAGCAACCTCCTCGTCTTCGGATTGAGGCTTGCTCATGATTTGAATATTTTCGGGCGCGACGTGCAAACTTACCTGCTCGCCGACAGTGCGCCCCGTCGTTGATTGAATCAGCCATTCAAAGCCGTCCGCCTCGACGTTTATATCATACGACATACCCCAAAAAACTACGCGCGTCACCACGCCATTAAAAGCTCCTTCACTCGGCGCAGCAAGCTTAATATCTTCAGGGCGAATCTGAACGTCAACGGGGCATTCTTCCGGAAAGCCGACATCGACGCAGGGATATTCGCGGCCGAAAATCCTGACGACTTTATCGCGAACCATGACGCCATCAATTATGTTGCTGTCGCCTATGAAGTCCGCAACGAATGCGTTTTCGGGCTCGTTGTAAACATTTTCGGGCGTGCCGACCTGCTGAATGTAGCCCTGATTCATAACGACAACGCGGTCGCTCATCGACAACGCCTCTTCTTGGTCGTGCGTCACGAAGATAAAAGTTATGCCTGTCTCCTTGTTAATTCGGACGAGCTCGCGGCGCATATTCCGACGCAATTTCAAATCCAATGCGCTCAAGGGTTCGTCGAGCAGTAAAACTTTCGGCTCGTTGACGATTGCGCGGGCGATTGCAATTCTCTGTTGCTGACCGCCGCTTAGTTTGGTGACGTCGTGTTTTTCGTAGCCTTCGAGGTTGACGAGCTTAAGTGCGTACTTGACTTTGTCGCGAATGTAATCGGACGACTTGCCGGCGATTTTCGGGCCGAATGAAATATTTTCCTCAACGTTCATGTGAGAAAAGAGAGAGTACTTTTGGAAAACAGTATTGACCGGTCGACGATTGGGCGGCAATTTCGTAATGTCTTTGCCGTCGAAAATTACGCGACCGGTGTCGGGCATCTCGAATCCTCCGATTATTCGCAACATAGTTGTTTTGCCGCAACCCGACGGTCCCAACAGCGTAATAAATTCGCTCTCCATTATTGTTAAATCGATTTCGTCGAGCACCAACAAATTTCCGTACGACTTGGCAACGTTTTCCAAGTGTATCAATTCCCTTTTCATTCCCAACAACCTTCCCTAAAAAATTTCCCGCATTATACAAAAAAGCGGCGCGTCAATCAAGAACACGCCGCGAAAGTTTCAATCTATGTCAATTTTTATTCTTGAGGTCAGTCACCTTGAACGTAAAATATGTGTCGGGATAGGGCTCGTCTTTTAGCGTGAAGTGCCACCATTCCGATTCGAGCGGCTTGAAGCCGTGCTTAATCATCACATTGCGCAGGTAGTTGCGATTTCTAATTTGGGTCTTTGTGAGCTTGCCGACGTAATCGGGGTGCGACTCTTCGCCGAAATAATCGAACGTGCCGCCCATATCGACTTCCTTGCCGGTTCTCATGTCAAACAGCGTCAAGTCAATCGTCGAGCCGCGCGTATGTCCGGATTTTTCCATAATATAGTCTTCGGGGAACAGGCGCGACTTGTCGATTTTGGGATAGAAATATTTTTTCATGCGCTTAGCTTTAATGTCCTTCGCCCAACGAACGAAATGATCAACGGCCATTTGCGGGCGGTAGGCGTCGTAAACTTTGAGACGGTAGCCCTTCTTCATCACTTCGTCCGAAACTTTTTTGAGAGCCTGCGCAGCCTCAATCGTCATGAGCGCGCAAGGTTGCTCGTAGCCGTCAATCCTTTCGCCGACAAAATTATAGGTCGAGTAGTAGCGAATCTCCTGGATTATATCGGGCACCACGTCGCTTAAAACTAAAAAGCCCGTTGAATCTTCCGGCGAAGTTGACCTTTCAGCCGAGACGACCGACGACAGCATCAGGAACGCCGCCAAGAACACTCCGAAAAATATTTTCCTAGCCTTCATTGCGAAAACTCCTTACTTGAGAATTTCGGAAATCATTTTATCGGTGTCGCGCATATCCTGCAGAACTTTTTCCATAGTCAGCGCGAAATTTTTCATTTCAGCTTCGGAATAGCGTCCCGCGTCGTAATCCAGGAACAAATTGTAAGTCCCTGTGGGTTGCGACTCGACTTCCACGTCAAGCGCATTTTCAACGGCGGAAATTTCATTCGGCGGCAGATAAATCAACTCGGCGAGCCTGTCGGCAATAATTACATCGCCATTCATATGCTTTTGGAAAATGAAACTGACGCAATCATCTTCCAAGCCCTCGCTGTAAACAATGTCCAAACTTTTGCGATATTTCATGCCGATTTGGTTTTGTCCTTCCAACCTGCCCAAAAACTCGATGACCGGAATATCTTTATGAAAATCCCACGCGCAAGGGTACTGCTCCAACATCAAGCCCATTAAGCGATGCTCGCGCATATTCGTCCGCCCGTTATGTATCCAGCTCATGATTGATTCTTTTGTGCCGGTGATTTTCGCCATTGTCAGCATAGTCGCGCCCAAGAAGTAATTATTTTCGCTGAGGTGCGTCGTCCTGAAAAATTCTTCCGTGAAGTTTTTAAATTCGTAATCTAAAGTTCCCTGAGTCCAGGGCGCGACGCCTTTGACATTCACGGGCGGCAAGTGCTTGCGTTTATCGAAAGGCCTCAACATATCGCGCCAATATTGATGACCTTCTTTGAGTTCTTCGGGCGGGATTTTAGATTCTTCCTCGATGTAGTCCGCATAGCTCAAAATTTTTCTCATAGTGCGCCCGCGATACGCCGCATCTACTGCACGAGTGAATAAATATGATGACGCCACGCCGTCCATTATCGCGTGATAAAAATCGGCGTAGAAATATTTTCCGGTCGGCGTCTCCATAAGATAAAGCCGATAGAGCGGGTGATTGATTAAATAATACGGCTCGCGCAATTTTTCCATGCGCTTTTGGAATTCTTCGTCGCTCATGCGTTCCAAGAAAACTTTTTCGACCGCGCCCTCAAAAATCTGGCACAAATCGCTCGTTTCGGGGTGGAAAAGGAATCTGCAACGGAAAATGTCATGTGTCTCCAAAACATGATTTACCGCGTCTGCAAAGTGATTCATGTCAATCGACGCCGCCAATTTGAACAGCCCGCCGATATTCATCATTGTAGATTTCGCCTTGTTGAAGTGCGTATCGACCAGCCAACGCTGAATCGGTCGCAAGGGGTAATATTTCATAATCGTTCCTCCTGTGAATTATTTCGGCACATATCATATAACTTTTTCCGAACTTTTTCA
This sequence comes from uncultured Selenomonadales bacterium, assembly GCA_947307055.1. Lineage (GTDB taxonomy): Bacteria > Bacillota > Negativicutes > Selenomonadales > Selenomonadaceae > Quinella. The sequence goes on from CAMZHX010000008.1 coordinate 34,738, forward strand.
AGCAATCTCGATAACTGAACCTGTAAAAATTCTGTCGCCGAAATTTTTCATGAAGTCTTCGCCCGAACAATGACACGGCAAAATTTTCTTGACGCCCAAAATTTTCAGCTCGTCGAGGGTGCGCGAAATTCTTTCATTAGTCGCGCCGGTCAAGTGCAAGCCGCCAATCACAGAGTTAATCGGCAGGGCGAATCGCTCGCGAACGTCGGCAACGATATTCAAAATGCCGGAATGCGCGCAAGCCGTCACAATCGCTAAGCCGCTTTGCTCGCGCAGAACTAAAATTATTTCGTCGCTGAAGTCGTCGGGGATTTTCTTATCGCCGCGAACAAATTTCTCCGGAATCGTTTCAAAGTCATAACGCCGCTTAAAATTCCCGACAAGCCAAGCGTTTTCGTCAAGCTCCAAAACGTCGCGGCAAATTTTCTGCTCAATGCCCTGCGCGGTCAAAAATTTTTCATCGAAACCGCAGCCGCGATATTTGAAGCCATCATCAGTCCGAGAAAATTTTTCTTGCCAGAAGTTTTCGCCCGTGTAAATTTTTTCAATCGGCGCAACGTCTAAAACTTTCGGGAAGCCGCCCGCGTGGTCGTAGTGCGAATGGCTCAGTGCGACAAAATTTATCCCGCGCAGGTCTACTCTCAAAATTTTTGCGTTATCGAACGCCGCGCCCGTATGCCCGCAATCAAATATAAATTTCGTCTGCCCCGTATCAACAAAAATGCTCAAGCCGTGCTCCGCTGTCAGCTCCGAGCCGTCCGGCTTTGTGTTCTCGATTAAAATTTTCAAAATCATTGCAAGCACCTGTTCCCTTGCGAAAATTTTTGTTATAATACCCGCATAAAATATACACTAAAAAGGGAAAAGGGAAATGGGAGAAGGGAAAAGTTTTTTAACTCCTACCTCCTACCTCCTAACTCCTAACTGAATTTCGGGGGGATTTCAATGACAAACGAGAATCACGCAGAATTTTTTCAAACGCCCAAAAACTTTCCAATGACTGAAACAGAACTCCGCGAGGTTATAAAAAAATTCCCAACGCCCTTCCACATCTACGACGAAAAAATTATCCGCGACAACTTCAGGAAATTACGCGAGGCTTTCTCTTGGGCTCCCGACTTCCGCGAGCACTTCGCGATTAAGGCGACGCCCAATCCCTATATCGTCGAGATTTTGGCGCGAGATGGTGCCGGTACCGATTGCAGTTCCATCGCCGAACTTTTCATCAGCGCGGCGGCAGGCGTCACCGGCGAAAAAATTATTCTGACTTCCAACGACACGCCCGCCTACGAATTCCGCAAAGCTCTCGAACTGAGCGCGATTATAAACCTCGACGACATAACCCACATTGATTATTTGGAGCGCAATGCCCGCTTGCCCGAAATTATTTCCTTCCGCTACAACCCCGCCGACATCATGAACGACGGCAACGACATTATCGGTCGCCCCGCCGAAGCTAAATACGGACTCACGCGCGAGCAGATTTTTGAGGCGTACAAAATTTGTCGCGATAAGGGCATTAAGCGATTCGGCTTGCACACGATGATTGCGTCCAATGAGCGCAAAGCCTCAACTTTCATTTACACTGCGCGGATTATGTTTGAACTCGCCGCGAAAATTAAAAATCAGCTCGGCATAAATTTTGAGTTCGTGAACTTGGGCGGCGGGCTCGGCATTCCCTATCGCCCTGACGAATTGCCCGTTGATTTGAAAATGGTCGGCGACGGCATTAAGAAACTTTTCTATGAAATTTTGGTTCCGAACGGCTTAGGGAATACTCGCCTGGCAATGGAGAGCGGGCGCGCTATGACGGGTTCAGCGGGCTGGCTCGTCTCGACCGTCCTGCATAAAAAGAACACATACAAAAATTACGTTGGGCTTGATTCTTGCATGTCGGATTTGATGCGCCCCGCGCTTTACGACGCCTATCACCACATAACGATTCTTGGCAAGGAAAATGCGCCGTGCGATGAGATTTACGACGTGACGGGCTCGCTTTGCGAGAATAATGACAAGTTCGCGATTGACCGCCGCCTGCCGCTGATTGAAGTTGGCGACGTGGTGATAATTCACGACACGGGCGCACATGGTCACGCTATGGGCTTCAACTACAACGGCAAGTTGAGGAGCGCGGAACTTTTGATTCGCGAGAATGGCTCGGTTGAAATGATTCGCCGCGCTGAAACTCTTGACGATTACTTTGCCACGCTAAATTTCCCAAACGCTCGGCTTAAACTCGGAAGATAATAGGATTTTATCTGCAGGTTACGGGCTTAAATCTTGATACCCAAATCCCATGAGGCTGGCCAATATCTTTCTGCAATGTCGAGAATCGGTGGAACTAATTCCTCGACATTTTTTATTTTGTGGAGCCGCCAACTATCGCCGCGCCTGTCGAACTCCAAAACAAAATTCAATACGCCAATCATCTTCCCGTAGCTCGAATTGTCGCCAATCATTTTGACAGCTAACGTTGCCTTGTCGCCCGAAATTTTTTCTTCGCCGAACTCTGCGCGGAGAGCTTGCAGAAGATTATTCAGCTCGGCGGTGAGGAATTTAATCGGCGTGGCGGAAAAAGTTTTAGCGTCCTTGAAGCTCCCGTCGAAGTAAGCGGCAATAACTTTGCTAATCAAGCCGAGATGAACGCCGCGAAATTTTTCGTTGTAAAGCCGCAGAATCGTCGAGCCAAATTTGAAAAATAAATCGTGCGGGTAAAGCTCATGGAACTTCGCGCAATTTTTAGCGAGAACGTCAGTTGCCTCGTCGTAGCCAATATCCATTAAAGTTTTCAAGTCGACGCGGGCATAAAATTTTTCAGCGTCGCGAGCATTTATCGCCGACAAAATTTCTTTCAACTCCTGCGCAGTGCTCAAAGTAATCATCTCCAATCAAAATTTTTATTGACGAAGGGCGAGCGTCATTTTAAAATTGTTTTTGAGTAGGGAGGCGATTTTATGAACGACGACTTAAATAAACGCAACGAAGGCGACGCCCGCTTTGATGTCAGCTCGCTCGACGAGGTCAAGGACGAAAACGGCAACGGCATTTTCCACATGACGCCCCGTTTCAAATGGATTCTCGCGCTATCAATCCTGATTCTGTTTGTAACCGGCGTGTTGATTTACTCGGCGTACAAGGACGCGCTCGAAGTCGAAATTTGGCAACTCGCAATCTGGTGCGTGTGCGTCATCTTATCATTTTATTCTGTCGCGAAAAAATCGCTGGCGACCGTGATTCTGAACTTGATTTTATTTTTCGGCGTGTCGCTGATACCGGTTTGGCAATCGGCACATAAAAATTTCCAATCGGTCTTCAAGCTGTTTTTCGGATAAAAAAATTTCCCCGTCCGCTCGGAAGGGGATTTTTTTATGGCTGGTAGAATTCTTCCGCCTCCGTGACTAGGCGGCGCACTATTTCTTTGACGGGCAAAATTTCTTTGATTCGCGGCATGTATTCGCCCGTGAAGACAAGCCCCGTTTCTAAGTCGCCTTGTTGCGCCCGCGTCAACGCTCGGACTATACAGAAATTATGCTTGCAAGCCTTCAGGCACGAGTCGCAAATTTTCGGCGGGACGTTACTTTCCATGACGCGTTTTGAAAAGGGCGTCCTGACTGCTCTGCCCGGCAAGCCCACAGGACTATTTATAACGACGACATCTTCCGGTTGCGACTTCAAATAATATTCCTTCAAACTCGGTGCGCCATTCGATTCAAAGCTCGCTGCGAATCGTGAGCCCATTTGTACGCCGTTCGCGCCCATTTTCAAAATTTCCGCTATGTCCTTGCCGGTCAAGATGCCGCCCGCCGCTATAACCGGAATTTGTACGGCGGCTCTTATCGGCTCGACTAATTCGCGAATTGATATGTCCGTCCCTAAATGGCCGCCTGCCTCTTTGCCCTCTACGACGATTGCTGAAGCTCCCAACTTTTGCGAAATTTTCGCCAACTTGACTGAAGAGACTATCGGGACTATCGGCGTGCCGGATTCCTTTCCTAAACCAAAAATGTCGCGCGAAAACCCCGCGCCCGCAACGATTAAATCTATGCCCGCGTCAATCGCCGTATGCACTATGCCAAAAAAATCGCTCGCCGCAACCATTATGTTTATCCCGATTATCCCGTCGGTCAGCGAACGCGCTAATTTGATTTCGTAGCGCAATTCTTCATGAGCCATGCCCGACGCCGCAATCAGTCCTATGCCGCCTTCGTTTGCCATAGCTGCCGCAAGTCGCGCCGTCGATAGGCGTATTGCCATACCGCCCTGCACGATTGGGATTTTGGCCGTCTTATTTCCTATTTTAAGTTCCGGTAGTCTCACGAGTAATCCTCTCCAGATAATGCGAAATGCGCAATGCGTAATGCGTAATGGTTTTGATTTTTTCATTGCGCACTACGCATTACTAATTACGCATTGCTTGTCAAGCATTCGTTTGTTCGTCTATGTACTTAACAACATCTTCCACAGTCTTAATCTTTTCGGCCTTCTCGTCGGGGATTTCGATATTGAATTCCTCCTCGAACGCCATAATCAATTCGACTATGTCCAGCGAATCTGCGCCCAAGTCGTCTACGAAAGTCGAGCTCATCTGAATCTCGTCCTCTTCGACTCCAAGTTGCTCCTTGACGATTTTCTTAACCTGTTCAAACGTTGACACTGACAGCACCTCCTTTCAAAGCAACGAATCACATAGCCATTCCGCCGTCGACCGACAAGACTTGCCCTGTGATGTACGCTGCCTCATCCGATACCAAGAACGCCACTGCATTGGCAACGTCTTCGGGAGTACCCATTCTTCCCGCAGGTATCTCTTGCAACATTAGTTCCTTGACTTTCTCGGAAAGCGCGGCCGTCATATCGGTATTTATTAGCCCTGGCGCGACCGCATTGACCGTCACGCCGCGCGACGCGAGTTCCCTTGCCGCAGACTTCGTGAAACCGATTATGCCCGCCTTAGCCGCCGCGTAATTCGTTTGGCTGATGTTGCCTTTGAGCGCGACGACGCTTGACATGTTCACGATTCGCCCGCAACGTTGTTTCATCATGAGTTTCGTGACGGCCTTTGTGCAGTTGAAGACGCCCTTTAAATTTGTGCTGATAACCTTGTCGAAGTCGTCCTCGCTCATCTTGAGTAGGAGATTGTCGCGAGTTATGCCGGCGTTGTTTATCAGAATGTCCAGCCTGCCCCACTCGTCGACGACCTTTTTAATCAGCTCGGTCACGACCTCGAATTTGGAAACGTCGCCCTGCAAAAGAATTGCCGCGCCGCCTTGAGCCTCAATCGCGCTTTTGACTTCTTCGGCCTTCGCGCTGTTGCTCGCGAAATTTAATGCGACCTTCGCGCCGTCCTGAGCTAGCCGCAATGCTATCGCTCGACCTATGCCGCGCGATGCTCCTGTCACGAACGCTATCTTTCCCGATAATTTTTTTTCCGTCGCACTCATTACAACCTTTCGCCTCCCGCTTGCAGAATATAACACAAAGATTTTTTCTTGTCTACAACTTTTGCCCTATATCAAACTTTCAGGGCGTCCAGGGTTTTCTTCAAGCTGTCGATGTCTTCGACGTTGAGGCTTTTAATTTGCTTATCGATGCGCCGATTGAAACCGCAAAGAGTTTTGCCGGGGCCGCACTCGATGAAAATTTCCGCGCCGAAATTTTTCATAGCCTCGACGCATGCAATCCACTTGACAGGATTATCAGCTTGCGCGACGAGATTTTTTTTGATGTCCGCCGCTGAAGTTTCAAGCTCACCAGTGAAGTTCGCCGCAATCGGGAAAGCCGCGTCGTGCAGTTCGACCTTATCGAGTTCGGCGGCTAATTTCTTTGCGGCAGGAGCCATCAACGTGCTATGGAAAGGCGCACTAACAGGAAGAATAACGGCTTTCTTCGCGCCCGCAGATTTTAATTTCTCGACCGCCGCTTCAACACCCGCAGTTTTCCCAGCGATGACCGTTTGACCAGGACAGTTGAAATTGACCGCTTGCACCGAGCCGACCTCCGACGCCTCCGCGCAGACTTTTATAATCGTCGCGTCGTCGAGTCCGATTATTGCCGCCATTGAGCCTTCGCCGACCGGTACTGCCTCTTGCATGAATTTCCCGCGCTTGTGAACCAAAGCGACCGCATCTGAAAATTTCAACGAGCCCGCCGCAACTAGTGCAGAATATTCGCCCAAGCTATGTCCGCCCGCTATGTCCGCTGTGATTCCTTCCGACTTTAAAATTTCGCTGACAATCACGCTCACGACTAAAATCGCCGGTTGCGTATTCGCCGTCAATTTCAAATCGTCTTTGGAACCTTCAAAGCACATTTTCTTTATCGAGTAGCCAAGCGCGTCGTCCGCCTCGTCGAAAAGTTTTTTAGCCGCGTCGAAGTTATCATAGAAATCTTTTCCCATGCCGACTGCTTGTGCGCCTTGACCGGGAAAAATAAATGCCAGCTTCATTAAACCCGCTCCTTTCAAAGGGGAAAGGGAAATGGGAAATGGGAAAAGTCTTTTCCCTACTTCTCCCTTTTCCCGTCTCCCTTTTCCCTTCACTCGTACTTACTTTGAACTTTCGCGACAACGGGCGCAATGCCATTAACTATGTCATCAATAATTTCCTTGACGGTCTTAATGTCGTCGAGCATACCGGAAATTTGCCCGATCATAACCGAGCCATTCTCAACGTCGCCGCCATGCGTCGCTTTATGCAATGCGCCCGCGCCAAGTGCTTCTAGCTCCTCGACTGACGCGCCGTTAGCTTCCATTTCAAGATAAGTCCTCGTGAGTTTATTGGCCAAAACTCTGACGGGGTGACCGGTAGTCCTGCCCGTGACAACCGTCGACCTATCCTTAGCTTTGAGCACGAGATTTTTATAATTGGGGTGGGCGATGCATTCTTTGCTGAGGACAAAGCGCGTGCCCATTTGAATCGCGCTGGCTCCAAGTGAAAACGCCGCCACAATTCCGCGAGAATCTGCAAAGCCGCCCGCCGCTATGACGGGGACATCAACCGCGTCGACGACTTGCGGGACAAGTGCCATAGTAGTAATTTCGCCGATATGGCCGCCCGATTCGCAACCCTCCGCAATGACCGCATCTACGCCGCCTTTAACGAGTCTTTTAGCAAGCGCGACGCTCGCCACAACCGGTATAACTTTCGAGCCGATTTCTTTGAGCGCAGGGACGTATTCGCCGGGATTGCCCGCGCCCGTCGTCACGACCGGAACTTTTTCTTCAACCATGAGGCGCATTACCTCTTTGACAAACGGCGACATCAACATTACGTTTACGCCGAAAGGTTTATCAGTCCATGCTTTGCACTTTTGAATTTCTTTGTGCAGAATGTCGGGTGGCATATGTCCCGCGCCGATAAGTCCGAGCCCGCCCGCGTTCGATACCGCTGAGGCTAGCTCCGCTGTCCCTATCCACGCCATGCCGCCTTGAAATATCGGATACTTGATATTCAGCAACTTACAGATGACGTTATTTTCAAACATCTAATTCTCTCCTCCTCAACGGCTCGCTCGGCAGCCTGTCATTACCCCTAAACTTATACGAATATATTCCTTTTGTCAAGTTAGGGAAAAGGGAAATGGGAAATGGGAAAAGTCTTTTCCCTACCCTTTTCCCTTCTCCCTTTTCCTTAGAGCGCGGCTTTGATTCGCTCCAAAATTTTGCTATCGACGTAGCTTTTCGTAATGCCAATCGCCGAGCAAATCGCTTTCGCGTCCGACGCGCCATGACTTATCACGCAACAACCATTAACGCCCAAAAGCGGTGCCCCGCCATTGTCCGAAACGTCCAGCCGCTTCGACATATTCCTAAAAGTTTTCTTGATGAGTTCTTCGCCCAAAAGTTTCGCGCCGCCATTAGCTTCCAACTCTTCGGTCAAAAGTTTCATAATGGTTAGCGCGAGCCCTTCGCCGAATTTCAAAACGACATTGCCGACAAAGCCATCACAAATCACAACGTCAAATTTGCCGGTGGGAATATCGCGCCCTTCGGCATTGCCCGCAAAATTTATCGTCGACAAGCCTTTGAGCAGTTGATAAGTTTCCTTAGCTTGCTCGTTGCCCTTAGTCTCTTCCTCGCCGATATTCAACAGCGCGACGGTCGGCTTATCAATTTTAAGGACGTGCTCGGCGTAAAGCGAACCCATTATCCCGCTTTGAATCAAATGCTCTGGTCGGCTATCGACATTCGCGCCGCTATCTAGCAAAAGTGTAATGCCGCGCGGCGTAGGAATTGGCGTTGCGATTGCGGCTCGTCCTATTCCGTGAATCCTTTTCAGAATCAGCTGAGCTGCCGCGACCGATGCGCCGGTCGAGCCAGCAGAAAGTACTGCGTCGCACTCGCCGTCTTTGACCATTTTGGTTGCCAAGACTATTGACGAATTTTTTTTAGTGCGGACGGCGTCGGCGGGGTGTTCATTCATGGCTATGACTTCGTCCGCGTGTTTTATTGTTATCGGGAAAATTTCCCCGTCGGTTTCTCTGTTGAGTATGTCGCGAATTTTTTCGGCGTCGCCGACCAGAATTATTTCGCACGGATATTTTTTAACTGCTTGCACCGCGCCTTTTATAATTTCTGTCGGAGCTTTGTCACCGCCCATTGCGTCGACTGCTATTTTCAAAATTGCCCCGCTCCCTACAAAAAAATTAGGCAGGTTCTCAATGCCTGCCCAAAAAATTCCGTATCATCAAGCCGTTTCAATGACTTCGCGCCCGTCATAGTAACCGCATTCCAGGCACACATGGTGTGGGAGTTTAGGTTCTTGGCATCTCGGACATTTTACGTAGTTCGGAGCTTCCAACTTCCAATTAGCACGCCGCCTGTCGCGTCTGCTTTTGCTCAATTTCCTTTTAGGTGCCGCCAATGCTTACACCTCCTTATTTTAGCTTTAAATCTTTCAACGTTTCGAGGCGCGGGTCGACGATAAATTTATCGCACTCGCACTCGCCGTCGTTCAAATTTGCGCCGCATACAGGACATAAGCCCTTACAATCCGCCTTGCAAAGATTTTTCATTGGCTGCCCGGCAAGCAATGTATCCCGCAAAAGTTCAGTTATATCGATTAAATCTTCCACAACTTGAGACCGGTCAAACTCTTCCTCGAACTCGTGCATTTGATTTTCCGTCGCTTGAGTTAAACACCTGTCGCAAGTGAAAGTTTTCGTGCAATCGATTTGCCCGCGAACGACGAAATTTTTTCCGACCTCTTCGACCTCGCCGGAAATCTTAACGTCTCCGATAAATCCTTCCGCCGATAAATCTTCGCCAAATAAATTTTCTGTCGTCGCGCTGAACTCGAAAGGAACTTTACTGCCCCTTGCCGTTTGCACTTTCGGCATTTTACAACACCGCCTTTTCTCTGTCAAGGTAACATTTCTTGTAAAAATATCTTGCCAAAATTTTCCTCCGCGATTATAATAAATACGCTCTAAAGACACGTCGAAGGGCAGTCGGTTTTTCGACGCCGGCTCCCTCAAGAATAAAGCTTTTGGTGTTGCCGCCGTTGTGCGGCTTATTTCGTGCTCGAATCGATATTATCTAAAGAACACGTCATAGATGGTGAACAGGAGCTGTGCTACGGATACAGCCAAGCTGATTTTCTCGAACTTGCTCATGCTACCACCCCCTCTCGAAAGAGGAAGCCGGCAACCAACTGCCCGCAAAAATTATAGCATAAAAAAATTCTCCCGCAACGTTCAACGGGAGAGTTTTTTTATCCGCGAAGCAAGCAATTCATTATCAAGAAAATATCGTCAATGCCTTTGAGTAACTCGAAAAATCTGTCGTAGAGGCTTTTATTGTGATTTGTCTTTGCAGCGAACCAGTCGACAAGTTTCAATATGTCGTCTTTGGAATCTAATCCCTTTTGCGTCGCTGAAAAAATTATCAGCTCGAAAATCTTGTAGCTTATCAGGAAGACCGCAAAATTTCTCGACATATTCTCTTCCTTGAATCGCCACGGATAAGAATACATGAAAAGTTCGTTGACGAGATAATTTTCAAGAATGGTCGAGTATTTCTCTAAAAATTTTTCGCGCTCGTTGGTGAGGCTTTCATAATGGGCGGAGAATTCCGCGACGTTTAAAGTAGATTTTTCATCGGGCTTAATCTTCATGACTTCAACGAACGTTTCGAGAAATTCCTTGCCCTCGACGGACTTAAGACAATCGAAAGTGAAGTCCAAAAATTTCATAATTAAGAAGATGAAATTTTTTGCGTCGAGCGAAAAGCTTCGGAGCAACGGCGCAATTTCTCCCATTAAAAATTCTTCCGATTCATACGCCTCAATCAATTTAAGCAAAGTATCTCTATCCGTTTCGCTCGAAAGCATTTCTTGTAACTTGTCTAGGAAAAGTCCGAGCACAATTAGCCGCTGGTCGATTGAAAATCGCCGCTCCTGCAAAATCGAAATCATTGCAAGTTGAATCTCGAAAAAGACGCTGAGATATTCTTCCGGTATGCGGAAAGTCCCAATTTGAATTTTGCCGCTGTTGCTGTGAACTTTTTCCGGTACCTCGACTAATTTAAATTTCATTGGCTCTTCTTGAAATAAAATCAATTCCGCCGCCACAGGACAAGTCATCGTTAGCGACCGCTCAAAAAATTTCCCAAAGTTGTAAGTATGACGTGGGTAACTCGTGCAAGTTATCGATAAAAATTCCTCGCCGTAATCGCGTTGCAAGCGGCATAAATTATTTTCGGTCAGCATTGGACAAAAATTTTTTTCGTCCAGCGTCACGATATATTTGTTAGTCTCCGAATTGAATTTTATATGCGGAATAATTTCCTGCGCGGCGGCAAGCGCGGAATATTTTTCGTAAGTCGCCTTGTCAATATCAATCGTCCAATTTTTGCAACAACGCGCATTGCACTTTGCGCCGTCGCATTTGAACTTGCTGACGTATTCAGGCTGGAAGTAAAGATAATTTCTTTCCATGCTCACACCATTTTCTTTGCAATCATGTACTCGGCGATTTGCAACGCGTTGAGAGCTGCGCCCTTTCTAATCTGGTCGCCGCAAACCCAAAGGTTTAAGCCGTGTTCGATAGAAAAATCTTTTCTGATGCGCCCGACTTCAACTGCGTCTTTGCCGGAAGTTTCGAGCGGTTGAGGGTAAATCATTTCGGCGGGATTGTCGCGGACAATAACGCCAGGGAAATTCTCCAAAGCGGCGCGAGCTTCCTCGACCGTTACATCGCTTTCAAACTCGACGTTGACCGACTCGGCGTGAGAGCGATAGACGGGGACGCGGACGGTTGTCGCAGTGACTTTCAAGGCGTCGTCCTCCATGATTTTTTTAGTCTCGTCGACCATTTTCATTTCCTCTTTGGTGTAGAGATTTTCTTTGAAAACGTCGATTTGCGGCAGGAGGTTCGAGGCAATTTGATAATGTTTGTCGAGCTTGGCGACGGGCAAAATTTTAGCTTCGACCGCCTCGCCGCGAGCTAATGCCTCAAGTTGTGCTTTTAATTCGTCCATGCCTTCGCGACCCGCGCCCGATACCGCTTGATAAGTCGACACGACCACGCGCTTTATCCGCGACAAATTATAAAGCGGCTTGAGTGCCATGACCATAATTATTGTTGAGCAATTCGGGTTAGCGATTATGCCTTTGTGGCGGGCGATTGCTTGAGGATTGACTTCGGGCACGACCAGCGGGACTTCGGGGTCCATGCGGAAGTTTGACGAATTATCTATGACGACCGCGCCCGCTTTGACTGCCGCCGGTGCAAAGAGTTTACTTGCCGCGCCGCCCGCGAACAATGCAAATTTCATGCCCTCGAAAGATTTTTCCGTTGTCTCCTCGACCGTGTACTCTTTGCCCATGAAATTTATTTTCTTGCCCGCAGAACGCGATGATGCTAACATTTTCAGCTCGCCGAAGGGGAAATTGCGTTCCTCGATGAGTTTTAAAAATTCTTGACCGACTGCGCCAGTTGCGCCCACGATTGCCGTGTTGAATTGCATTTGAATTCCTCCTTTGAATTGACTTCGCCGCAGATTATACCACAAAAAAATCCCTCAACCAAAGCGGTCGAGGGTAAAATTTTTTATACGCTTGAAAAATTATTGCGGTTTAATACGTTTGACTGCTTCACTAAGGGGAGGCACAATCTGTTTTTTCCTGCTCATTACGCCAGGCAGGAATATGTGATTGCCGCTGGTGTCTTTGTGGAACGCTTCACCGATGAGGGTACGCGGTGAGCCGACGTAGAGCAAATATGTTGCTTCTTCGAGAATATCGGTCGCCATGAGCAAATGCATGTCGAAGCCTTCGCGCTCGCAATTTTCTTTCATGAACGCGATAATGTTATCCTCTATGTTCAAAATTTCAGATGGATCCATAACGGAAATTTGGCTGACGATAATTTTGTAGTCGCCGATTTTGAATTCCTTAAGATCGTTTTTAGCGATTTCGGCGGGGGTTTTGTCGCCAATGCCCGCGCCAGCTCTCAACATTGCCAAGCCGTATTCCTTGAGATCGACGCCTGCAATTTGGGCGAGACGTTCGGCAGTTTTCCTATCTTTAGGCGTGCAAGTCGGCGATTTAAATAAAACGGTGTCGGAAATAATCGCGCTCATAAGAAGTCCGGCGATTGACGGCGGAATATCAACATCTTGATCCCAATACATGTTCGCGACGATTGTACAGGTGCAACCGACCGGCTCTTGGTGAATGTAAATTGGCTCGGAGGTTTGAACGCCGCCGAGTCTGTGGTGGTCTATGATTTCTACGATTTTGCCGTCTTCAATGCCCTCGATAGCTTGACCGCGTTCGTTGTGGTCGACAAGGATAACTTTTTCGCGTTCGGGCAACATGATTTCATCTGCGCTGACAAGCCCAACTAATTTCCCGTTCTCGACGACGGGATAACTTCTGTAGCGATGTTTGTCCATGATGCCCTTGATGTCGCTGAGCAAATCCATTGGGCGGAAGCAAACGGGGTCAGATTTCATGATTCTGCGAATGGGCACGCACTGATTGATTAAGCGGCCGACGGTGTAAGTGTCGTAGGGCGTCAGCATAATGAACACGCCTTTTTTCTCGGCCTCTTCCAAAACTTCGGGCGCGATACGGCTGTTTTGCGTCACGACAAGGCAGGAAATCCCGCACTCAAGGAATTTCAAAAGAGTTTCCGCGCTTCTGTCACCAACAAGCACAATATCCTTTCTGTTGAGGATACTGACTGTCGAGAACGCGCTGCCCGACGCGATAATTATATTGCCCTCGATTAACTCGTTTTCGTCGCCCGCAACTAAAACTTTAGCTTCGGTAGCTTGAATTATGTCGCGATAACGGACGCGCATTTCGACGAGGCTTTGAAGTCCGAGCTCAAGGAAATATCTTTTAGCCAAGTCGCTGACAGTGACAATGCCGACGAGTTCGCCGCCCGAATCGGTGACGGGCACGGATTGCAATTCGCTTTTGCGCATGACTTCTCCCAAATGACGAAGAGTATCGTGTTGACGGACTACGGTTTTGCATTCGAGCGCGACATCTTTAACACGCGGATACAAATCGGTCAGGAGCAACGGCTGATTCACTTTGAAATATTCGAGCGCGTATTTAGTTTCGTTATTGATTTTGCCGCAACGAGCCGCCACCGCATTTACGCCGTGCGCTTGCTTGAGGTTCGCGTAGCCAATCGCCGAGCAAATCGAATCGGTATCGGGATTCCTGTGCCCAATAACGTAAATTGGTTTATTGCCGCCTTTCATTAAAAGACCTCCTCCAATTATCAGAAAATTAAATCCTACGCTCGAATTATAAACAAAAACTTTTGCACTGTCTATATTGGAAGAAAATTTAACCTGCGCTGACGTAACTGCGAATTTCTGCGGGAATGTCAGCCCAATCGAGAGTCGTGACGGAAAGATTATTTTTCAGCGCGTAAGCACAGGCAATGCCGGCGGCCTCGCCCATACTCATGCAAGTAGGCTGAATTCTGACTGCGGCTTGAGCGGGGAAATCTGCGCTGATACATCTGCCGACGACCAAGAGATTAGAAATTTCTTTAGGAACGAGCGCGCGATATGGGACTTCGTAAAATTCGCCTTTGGCAAGCTTATGGTCTAAATTTAAAACTTCGTCGTGGACATCGATTGGATAAGCGGAGCGGCAAACGGCGTCGGGAAATTTCTGCGCGTTGTAGTAATCATCTTTTGTCATATAATATTTGCCCTTAATGCGCCACGACTCGCGGACGCCAAGCATAGATGCTTCGCGACTGATATAAGCGTTCTTGAAGCCGGGAATATTTTTCCGGAAGAAATTGGCAAGGCGGCGAATCATAATCCTACACTGCTGAATAGCTTTGCTGCGGTCGAGCGCACTTGTCGAGCTGTAGAGGAAGGGCGACACTTCGGGGCAATTCATAGACATAGTGCCGGGCTTGCCGATGATTGTAAACGCTTGAATATAAGCCACGTCGTCTTTAGTGACTTCGCCGCGCTGAATGCCCTCGTAATAAAATTTTTCAGTGTGAGTAGTCTTAGCGAATTCAAATTCGGGCGGTTTACTTTCGCACCAACCGTCCTTGAGCTTCTTGACGAAGAACTTATAAACTTTCATTTCCTCGACTCCGCCCATTTCAAAGCGGAAACTCATCTTCTGATTGCGTCCGGTAACGTCAGAGCCGCGAACAGTTTCGACGCCCGCAAACCTCGATAAAGCCGCGTCGCCGGTCGCGTCGATGAAAATTTTTGCCTCGACTTTGCAAGTACCTTCGACAGTGTGAACGATAGCGGCAGAAATTTTCCCGCCTTGAGTGCTCGCGCCAATCAAAGTCGCGTTGTAGAGAACGTTGACCTTGTAATCGGCGCAAAGTTCGTCGTAAATGAAGGCGAGCAATTCGGGCGTGTATTCGCGAGCGTCGCCGCCATTTTTATATTGAGGCTCCTCAGTAAAACTAACGTTAATGCCGTGCATGTAAAATCTTTTATTCAAGTCGGTAATGTAAGGCGTGTCGCTGTTTATAGTTTTCGTTGGCATGGAGGGATAGACGAGGCCTTGAGTTTGCAAGCCGCCCAGAACCGTCCCTTGCTCAATCAGAACGACGCTTAAACCATTCCGCGCGGCAGTGACAGCAGCAGCAGTTCCGGCGCAACCGCCACCCACTACGCAAACATCTGCGCGGAGCAAAGTCGGAATGTTATCTGTGTTGAAGGTGATATTTTGAGCCTGCGCGGCTTGAGCGGTTTTGTTGGAACCGATAACGGCACCGGCGGCAGTCAGTCCGGCGAGCTTCAACAGGTCGCGCCGCGAAATCGGGATAAGAAAACTTTTTTCCATGAGAACGCCTCCTTTGACATTTAAATTTCTGCGGGGTCGTCAAAGCCCAAAAGCCACGTCGCGATAAAGCCGACAACGTAAGCCGTGACGAGTCCCAATAAATAAATCGGTACGTTATTAGTAGTGGCGGCGAGCGGCAATCCGGAAATGCCTAAGGTCGCCGCGCCAACCGTGAACGCCGCTTGAATTGCTCCGCCAAATGCCCCGCCTATGCAAGCCCCGATAAACGGTTTGAACAGCGGGAAAGTCACGCCGTAAATCAAAGGCTCGCCGACGCCCATCATGCCAACCGGTAATGCAGATGCTATCGTCTTCTTGAGAAATTTATTTTTCGTCTTGAAGTAGACCGCGATTGACGCGCCGACTTGACCCGCGCCCGCCATTGCCAAAATCGGTAGCAAAATCGTTACGCCGAATTGCGAAATTAAATCGACGTGAATCGGCGTCATTGCCTGATGAATGCCCAACATGACTAGCGGCAACCATATGCCCGCCAAAACAAATCCGACAAACGCGCCGCCCGATTGAATTGCCGTTGTTGCCGCCGAGCCAATTGCGTCCGATAACATGCCGCCGGCAGGTTGCAGGATAAAAATTGCCGCCGTGCTCGCGATTAAAACTGTAACCAGCGGCGTCAAGAATAGGTCGAACATTTCAGGGATTATCTTATGCAATTTGCCTTCTAGCCACGCCGCGAACGCCGCAACAATTATTACCGAGATGACACCGCCGCGACCAGGTACAAATGGCGTGTTCAAAATGCTGATTTCCGCTAAGCCCGGATGAGTCATCAACGCCGCGAGCACGCCGCCTAAAATCGGAGTGCCGCCGAAAATTTTTGACGCGTTTATCCCAACGAATAAATTCATGCCCCAAAAAACCGCATTGCCCGCGACCATTGCAAGTTGAATGCCCTTTTCGTTAGCGAGTGCGGGCGATATTTTTATCAGCACCCCGACGATACCTGTTATCAAGCCGCAAGCGATAAAGCCTGGTATCAGCGGCGTAAAGATACTCGAAATTTTCTTGAAGAACAATTTAACGGGCGTAGCGTTCTTAGCGCGAATCTTTTCGTGCAAGGCCTTAGCGTCGCCGACTTTGACTTTGCCAACCTTAACGGTGTTAGTCTCTTCCAAAATTTTATTGACCGCGCTCGTGACGGTCGTCGCCCTGCCCACGCCTAAAATAATTTGAACTTCGTCGCCGTCCTCGTTGACGCCCAAAACCCCGTCGATTTTCTTCAACGCCTCAATCATGTAATCGTTCTTCTCGATAAGTTGGAGCCTAAGGCGCGTCATGCAATTCGTCGCTTGAATCACGTTGGAATAAAGGACATTGCCTGTGCCGCCGACCGTGTTCAATATAATTCTTGCTAGTTCTTCAGTCTTGTCTATCTTGCTAATCGTAATCAACTCCTTGCTAAGGGAGAAGGGAAATGGGAAATGGGAAAAGTATAAAACCTTATCCCTACCCATTTCCCTTCTCCCTTTCCCCTTCTCCCTTAATAGAACGGCTCGAAATAGCCCCAACGCACTTCGGAATCATAATAGGCACCGGGCGTATCGTCGTAAGTCACACAAAATCTATAATAGCTACTGCCGCCGATATTGTCATCAATCTGCGGGTCGAAAACGTATTCGACGCCGTCAATGGCAATGACGCACCAAATATGCCCCGTGTAGCCGCCATTAGCGCGAGCCGTCTGCCCGTAAACCGTGTAGCAATTCAGCCCGATAGCCCTTGTCAGCGCGGCGAAGGCACAAGAATAATCGTCGCAAGCTCCGACGTGCCCGACCAACATTCCGTAAGCGCGGGCCGTGCCGTTATCCTCCGGAAAGTCGTGCCGCAAAACATTATCGCCATATGTGCAGGTGTTAATCAAATAATTGTAGCACGCCAAAACTTTATCGTAAGTCGACATGTCATCGGTCGTAATCTGCGCGAGCGTCTCAAGAACAATTTCATCGCAGTAATCCTCGCCCGTCAAAGTCGGATAAAGTTCGGCACTGTTCAAAACATATTCTGCTTGCGCTGCCTTCGCCGAGCCGGTCATCAAAATCAGAATCGCCGCGCAGGTTATAAAGAATTTTTTCATTTCGATTTCTCCGCAAGCCATTCAGACCACTGCAAGCCGATTTGTTCCTTACGCGTACCTTGAACCCAATCATAGAATAGCCGAATTTTTTTAGCGCGGTCGCGAGCCATTTTTGAATACCAATCATCGCCTTCGGGTTCAAGCAAAAGATTCGACCCACCCAAAAGATATTGTCGGCGGCAAATGTCCTCAAGCGGCAAGTCCGGATTTTTCATGATGTCATACATGGCAAGGAAAGTTGTCGTGCGACCGTGCCCCGCGTGGCAATGGAAATGTAGCCAAGCGTTGTCGGGAAGGTTGGCGACAAAGGTAACAAAGTCGTCGACAAGTTCGGGCGCAGGGAATTGCATATCGGCCGCCGCGAATCTGATATACGTAAATCCGACTTTCTCGGCCGCCTCGCGCTCAGTCGTCATGAATCGCGCAACCATCGTGACGGGCTTAAGTCGTTGCTTATCGGAATTGCCCATTGGCTCAAAAGTCGTCTCGACACCGCGCAGATTTTTAAAGCGTTCTGATTCGTCGCGCTCGACTTCGCGGGAAGTTTTGCCGGCATTAGCGGCGTTATGTTCTTTGTACCAGCTGACCGGAACTGAATTCACAAAGCCGTGAGATTCTTGGCGCAGGTCGAGCATAAAAATTTGCGCGTCGGGCTCAAGCTCATGAATTTTTTCGTAAAGCTCCGGCAAAGCGGTTATCGAAGGTTGCGCACTCGCCGAAGCACGAAGCTTTTCCAAACCTTGTCGAGACGGCTCGCGGCCGCGCGAATCGTTTAGCCAATCGTCGGTCATCAAGCGGAAATTTCTTAGGCCGTCCATAGCGTTGCCGTCGAGCCGCCAAGAACCGTCAGACTTTTTAGCACTCGCCGCAGAAAAAATCGACGCACTAAGCAAAACAATCAATGCGCCGATTAAAAATTTCTTCAACACAACAACTGCCCTCCTACAAATTATTTTCATGTAGTCTAACAATTTATTGCGCTTCGGTCAACTGTCAAATCGTAGTGAAAAAATCTTTGGAGGTCGTGTCCTCGAAAATTTCAACGTCAAAAGTTTTAAGCTCGTCGCGAAGATAATCGGCGAGCGCGTGGACAATCGGAAACTCTGTCGCGAAATGTCCGGCGTCTACAACGTGAATTTCATTTTCGATAGCGGCTTGCGCCTCATGATATTTAACGTCGCCGGTCACGAACGCTTGAGCCCCGAAAAATTTTGCCTTCTGAATGAATTCGGCACCCGCGCCGCCACAAAGCCCGACTTTTTTGATTGGGAAGTCGCCGGCATTCACGAGGCGGACATTATCGGCGTTGAGAACTTTTTTGACGTGGCGAGCGAAATTTTCAGCAGTCATCGGAGTTTCGAGCATTCCGAGACGTCCGAGCGAAAATTCTTCATCGCCGAAATTTTTAACGTCGACCAGCCCAATTTTTTCAGCCAAAACATCATTGACGCCGCCCGCCGTTATGTCTAAGTTTGTATGCGCCGCGAAGACTGACAAATCGTTTTTGATGAGGCGGCTTATTTTTTTACCGTGCGGCAAATCTGCGCGGACATTTTTTATTGCGTGGAAAATCATCGGGTGATGCGCTACGATTATTTGAGCGTCGAGGGCGATTGCTTTGGAAATATTTTCGTCGAGCACATCTAGGCAGATGAATATTTTTTTGACTTCGGCGGCCGGCTCCCCGATTAACAGTCCGGGATTGTCCCACTCTTCAGCGAGCCTGCGCGGAGCTAAGCGGCTAACCGCGTCGGCGACCATTTGCACTGTGCATTTTTTCATCTAATCTCCTCCAAAAGTTTCAAAACATCGTCGAAGGTCGCGGCGAGGTTCGGATAGAAAATTTTTGGCCGCTTAATCATTACGACCGGCAAATTTAAAATCTTCGCGGCTTCAAGTTTGGTATCTGCACCGCCGATTTGCCCACTGTTTTTCGTCACGATAACTTCCGCACTCGCGTGCCTGAAAAGTTCAACGTTAAGCTCGGTCGAGAAGGGTCCTTGCATAGCGACGATATTTTTCGGCGATAAGCCTAAAGTCTCGCATTGCGTCAAAACTTCGGCGGTCGGCAAAATCCTGACGGTCAAGTTACAATCCTTAAGCGCGTCGACGAAAATTTTCAGATTGCGACTGCCCGTCGTGAGGTAAATATTTTTGCCGAGCTCGGACGCTTTGAGAGCCGCCGCCTCGTAGCTGTCGACCGCGAAAATTTTGTCGTAGTCAAAAGCAATCTCCGCCCGTTCGTAGCGAATGTAAAAAACGTTGGCAACCTGCGCGGCGGCAATCGCATTAGCAGAAATATTTTTAGCGTAGGGGTGGCTGGCGTCGACCAGAAATTTAAAATCGCCCTCGCACAAAATTTTTTCCAAGTCGCCTTTGTCAAGCGGCTTGTCATTGATTTTAATCCCCGCGCAACTCTCCAAAAGTCTCCGCCCGTAATCGCTCACGACAGAGGCCGTCACGTCAAAATTTTTTTGCGACAGGAACTCGGCAAGCTCGCGACCGTCTTGCGTCCCCGCTATTAGAAAAATTTTAGTATTCATACCGCCGATTGTAATTCAGCATAATAATTTTTTCAAGCGTCGATTTTTCTTGCGACTATGTGCTATAATCGCCCCGAAATAATTTTTATGGAGGAAAGTATCTTGAAGATTTTAGCAAGACAACTGACTTTGGATTTGTATAACTGCGACACGAACCGTTTAGGCAATGTCGACGAGATAAAAGACACGTTGAAAGGCGTCGTCGGGAGCGAGCCGCGTCTCATTTCCGAGGCGATTGACGACGCACATTTTTCGATTATCGGCGCGTTCACCGAAGGTCATATCGCTTTGCACGTCTACAAGGAATTGCGATACGTCGCGGCGGATATTTTCACCTGCGCCGATTCCGAAGAGCCAGAAGAAATCGCTAAAGCTATAAAGCAATTCTTCCGCCCCGACAAAATTAAATCGACGTTCCTTAAGCGCGGCGACTTCGGACTTGAGCGCGAGATTAAACCTAAAATAAAAATTCGGGTCGCGCCCCTACGTCGAGTTAAAAACGCCGGCGCAAAAGTCGTAAGAAAATTAGTGCGGAGGGGCAAGTAATGGTTTTTACGGAAATCGCGGAACTTTATCGCAGCGTCGGCAAGTCAAAGAAGTGCACGTTTATTTTCTGCGCGGATCACGGCGTCGCTAAGGAAAATGTCAGCGCATACCCTCAAAAGACGACCGCCGACATGGTTAAAAATTATCTGGTAGACGCGGGAGCCGCCGCTAATGCTTTCGCCAAATTCGCCTACTCCGAACTTTATGTCGTCGATGTCGGCGTCAATGCGGATATTTCAAACCTGCCAGGCCTCGTCGATAGAAAATTTTCTCGCGGCACTAAGAATATCGCTGAAGGTTCCGCGATGACTATCGAAGACGCTATGCAAGCCGTTCGCGTCGGCAAGAAGCTCGCTGAAGAGGCTATCAACGCCGGCTGTAATTGTTTTCTTATTGGTGAAATGGGAATTGGAAATACGACGGTCGCCGCCGCTATGACTGCTGCCTATCTCGACTTGCCGCCCGAAAAGGTCACCGGTCGCGGCACTAACATTGACGATAAAAAGTTCAAGCATAAAATTGAGATTGTCCGCCGCGCGCTCGAAGTCAATCGCCCTGACAGAGAAAAATTTCTCGACGTGCTGATAAAAGTTGGCGGCTACGAGTTCGCCGCAATGGCCGGCATGATTATCGCGGCTTATCATCATAAATGCGTTGTGATGCTCGACGGCTTTAACTCGGCAGTTGCCGCGCTCGTCGCTGAAGAAATTTTGCCGCGCTCCAAAGAATGTCTGATTGCCTCTCACATAGGGCGCGAGGTCGGGCATAAAGCGATTCTCAATCATCTCGGACTTAAGCCGATTTTCAAATTGGATTTGGCATTGGGCGAGGCTATCGGTTCATCAATCGCCGCGAGGATTCTCGACAATTTAGTTTATATATTTGTCTGCGGTCCCGACGCCGATTTTGACGGCGAGCTTGTCGAAGAAGACGTTCCGCTTGAGAATTTCAAAAAGCAACTCGGACTCGACGGCATTGAGGGTCTTGACTCGATTGAGGACATTCAAGAACTTTTCGGCGATGAGGTTCAGATTGAGGAAATCCCGGTTGACTTCCACGTCAGCGAACACCGCATGGAAAGTATTGAGTTACCGTTCAACTCGCAGACTTTGAATATCCCTCGCAATTATCCTATGGCGATTCGGATAATGGGCGACGACGAGGACGAAATTGTTGCCGCGACCGACAGGACGTTCAATTTTTACTTGCAGACGATGCCGCGCCTCCATGACCGCCCTATGAATAATTGCCGCGACATTCTCGACAGCTTGACCAAACCTAAAGGCAGTCTAGGCTACTTGGAGGAAATCGCAATTCAAGTCGCGGGCATTGCCAACGAGGATTGCCCGACTAATAAACTTCGACACGCCGCGCTAGCCTTCACCAATTTTGAAAATTGCCCGTCGCTCACTCAAGAAAATTACGACCCGAAAGCTCCTGGAGCACGCCGCGATATTTCTATGGACTTCAGCGCGACCACTCGGACTTTCGGCATGAAAATTTATTTAGGGCTAGTCGACCCAGAGGAAAATCTCAACGTCGCATTCAACTTCGGACGCAATCTCGCTGAAGAAATTTCCTTCGACACGCCGATTATCGCGTTGACTGCGCTTAGTAATCTTTTAGTCGAGAAGCTCGCCGACAATTTCGCCGATGCACTCCTGACGCCCGAAGGCGATTTGAAATATCCACCCGAAGAATTTCTGCAACACGTCCCAAAAGATTATCGCGTTATGACCAGTTCGATAATTGGCGCGATAGTGGCGGCGGCTCACAATTCGACGTTGCTTGTGGTCGACACGGGCGCGGCCGATATTATCACGCGCTACCTTGAAAAAATTTGTCCGACAGTTCGACCGTTTATCTTGCACGCCGCGCACCTCATCGAATACAAATCGGACAACGGCGAGCCGACCGGCTTTGACGGCGAGGCGGCTTGTATGGGCGTAGAGATTGTCGAGGCGGCTTTGGCGGCGATTAACGATATGAAAACTTTCGACGATACGGGCGTTGAAAAGGCAATTAGGAATTAAGCTTGGAGGCGATTTTTTATGCGACTGCTGCACACGGCCGATTGGCATTTGGGCAAGACTTTGAACGGCAAAAATCTCATCGACGACCAAAATTTTATTCTCGACAAAATGTTTGATGTTATCCGCGACGAAAAGCCCGACGCGATTCTGATTGCCGGCGACATTTACGACCGCGCCGACCCGTCAACCGATGCCGTTAATCTTTTCGACGAAATTATTTTCAAGCTCACCGAGAAAAAAATCCCCGTGCTATGTATCGCGGGCAATCACGATAGCTCCGACCGTTTGAACTTCGGTAGCAGAGTTTTCGCCAATAAAAAATTTTTCATCACCGCCAAGACCGATTCCGAACCCGAAAATATCATTTTGCAAGACGAGTGGGGCGAAATTTATTTCTCGCTTATCCCGTACTTTGCGCCCGAAGAGATTAAAGCGAACTTTTCGACCGATGATAACGAACGAATAACTTTTGACGACGCCAATAAAATTTATCTCGACCTTGCGCGGCAAAAAATTCCGTCCGGCAAAAGGAGTGTCGCTATTGCACATGTTTTCGTTGAGGGCGGTGAAGAATCCGATTCGGAGCGCAAATTTGTCGGCACAGTCGGGAGAGTTCGCGCTGAAAATTTTTCGGGCTATGATTATGTCGCGCTCGGTCATCTCCATAAGCCGCAAAATATATCCGACAACATTTACTACAGCGGCTCGCCGCTCAAATATTCCGCTAAAGAATCTACGCACAAAAAAGGCGTCACGCTCGTTGAGTTCGACGCAAAAGGCTTTGTCCGCGCAGAAAATATTTTGCTAACTCCGCGCAGAGATTTGATTGAGGTGTCGGGCAATTCGGCTGATTTTTTATCGCAACCCGTGAATGACGCCTATGCCTACGTCACGTTGACTGATGACGCATTTGTTTACGACGCGGCACAGAAATTGCGCGAAGTTTTCCCGAACCTTATGGAGGCGAAAAATAAATCGCGCCCGAAGGATTTTTCAGAGGAACCTGCGCGGAAATTCAGAGAGAACGCGACGCTTTTTGAGCAATTCGAGGATTTTTTCTCCGAGATGACGAACAGACCTTTGAGTGACGAGGAAAAATCCGCTTTGAAAGAAATTTTCGGAGGATAAATCATGAGACCGATTGAATTAAAAATGAAAGCGTTCGGAGCGTACGTTGATGAGACTAATATTGATTTTGAAAAAGGTTTAGGCGACGAAAAAATATTTCTGATAAACGGGCAGACGGGCGCGGGCAAAACTACGATTCTCGACGCGATAACCTACGCGCTTTACGGCGAAACTTCCGGCAAAGTTCGCGACGTAAAAGACATGCGCTCACAAGGCGTGCCCGATAACATTCCGACTAGAGTTGAGTTTAAATTTGCGCTCGGAGATAAAATTTTCCGCATCGAGCGCGAAATAAGTTATCACCCCAACCGCAAAGATAATAAATACGACAAACGCGCCGTGCTTTTTTATGACGGAAAACCAATCGAGACTAGGGAAGGCGCAGTCAAAAATAGAATCACGGAGCTTTTAGGGTTCAATGCGGAACAATTTCGGCAAGTAGTGCTGTTACCGCAGGGAGAATTCAAAAAATTTCTTTCATCCGACGCTGATGACCGCCAAGAGGTTTTAAACGTCCTTTTTGACAGCGAACCTTATAAAAAAATCGAAGATGCCTTGAGCGAACGGGCTAAAACTTCAGCGGCTAAGGTCGAGAACTTGAAAACCGAGCTTGAAACGTTAAACAGGCAATTAAGCGGCGCAGATTCTCAATCATTGGAGGAAATTACGGAAAAATTTTCTGTAGCGCAAATTCAAGCCGCCGAAATCAAAAAAGTTTTCGACAAAGCGCAATCTGAATTCAGCGACGGGAAAATTTTGTTATCGAGATTCGCCGCGCAGAAAAAAGCCGCTACAGATTTAAATTCCGCGCAGATTCAACTTGATGAGTCCGAAAAAACTTTTTCGGCGGCTCAAATGGAATATAAAAAGCGCGAAGCTCAAGAATCACAGCGAAAAGACCTCGAAAAAAAAATTAGCGAGCTTAGAGACATTAAATCGACGCTTGAGGACTTAGAAAAGACAACTAAGACGCTCGCAACGGAAAAAATTCGTCTCGAAAAAGCTACGACTGCTTTTGAAACTTATGACGGGCGGGAAAAAAGATATGATGCGCGTCTTGAGGAACTCAAAGCGCAAAAAGCTAAATTAATCGGCGCGGACGTGAAATTTGAGCAGGATAAACAAATTTTGGATAAGGCAAAGAAATCCCAAAGAATTTCGCGAGAAATTGCGCGTCTTGAGTCGGAATTGTCTATGGAGAGCGAAAAACTCTCCGCAGTCAACGAAAAATTAAAATCGGCGCAAGTTGAATTGAATCGTTTGCAAATAGTCGAGAGCGCAGCGCGTTTGGCAGCACATTTGAAGGACGGCGAACCTTGTCCGGTCTGCGGATCGCTCGAACACCCTGCAATTTCAGAAAATGCTATTCCAACCGCCGCCGAAATAAAAAATGCAGAAGAAAAAGTAAATCGGCTCACAAAAGAGAGCACTCAGCAGGAAAGAACCGTCGCGCAAGTCAAAGGAAAACTCTTTACACAGCAAAAATCACTCGAAGATTATATCGGCGTCCCAAATGTTGATATTGCACAAAAAATTCATGACGAATCAAAAGAAAAAGCTAAAAAACTCGCCGATTGTCAAGAACATATCGAAAACGGCGAAGAATTCATCAGAAAAAATAAATTCGACTTGACTAAGGCCACAATCGAAAAAAATTCCGCAATAACCGCCGTCGCAAAGTTGGAAGGTGCCATTTCAGAAGCAAAAAAGAAAATCCCCGAAAAATATCTCGAAAATGCTGAACAACTCGACGCCGATTTAAATTCTACGCAAAAAATCTTCGACGAACTCGACTTTGCTTGGAAAAATGCAGAAAAAAACTTCCACGACGCCGAAAAAACTAAATCTGCACGTCAAGGAGCTTTGAATAACGCAAAAAAAACTTTCGACGAACTAAAAACCGAATTACAAAATAAAATTCCGCCACAAATCGAAGTTTTGGAACAAAAAGCCGCTGAATCTCGAAAAAATTACGACGTAGCACTCGCTGAAGTTGCTAAGCTCGAAAATATCCTCAAAACCTTAAAAAAATTCTCCGCCGAACGCGACGAAGTCAAAAATAAACTCGATGAGGCAAAAAAAATCGCCGATATGTGGCGTAGATTGTCAGATGTAGCAAATGCGACCGGAAAAGGCGAATCCGAATTGAAAATTTCCTTCCAACGCTACTTTTTATCGACTATGTTTAAAGATGTCGTCGACGAAGCTAATAATCGCTTGAAAAAAATGAGCAACGGCCGCTATCTCTTCCAAATGAAGGACGCCGGCAAGACTAAAGCTAAAAAAGCCGGTCTAAACTTGGAAATTTTAGACGAATACACCGGCGCATTTCGTCCCGTCGAGACTTTGAGCGGCGGAGAAAGCTTTTTAGCGTCGCTTTCACTGGCTTTAGGCCTCGCATCGGTCGTCAGAAATAAAATCGGCGGTATAAAGCTCGATACAATCTTTATCGACGAGGGTTTCGGCAGTTTGGATAGCGAAACGCTCGATTTTGCAACCTCAACGATAATCGAACAAAGCGGCGGGCGTTTAGTCGGGATAATTTCGCACGTCGACGAGCTAAAAAATTATATTCCCGTCCGACTTGAGGTTACAAAGACTAAAACCGGCTCAACAGTAGCTTTCAAATGAATAAAAACAGTAACGCGCCGATAAATAATACCAAACTGAAACTGTGTAGGGCATTTTGAACGGCGCGATTGTGTTTTCCGAAAAATGCTCCGATTAGCGGGCGCAATAAGAATATTAACAGCGATGTCGACAAGAAAAATAACGGTTTGTCGCTTTCCTTGAGGCTGTAGACGAGCATAACCGCTGAAATTGCAATTCCGCTCGATTCGGCGTGCGTGAGTCTCCTTTTTAATTCAGATTCAGGCGTCGCCGATTTTTTTTTGTCTTCTGCGGCTTGCGTCTCGCTGTCGACAAATTTTTTACTGCGAAAAACTTTATGCTGCGCAGAATCAGTGATTTTTATCGGCGCATCGTCATTTAAATTTTTATCGTCCATAAAATTTCTCAATCGCCTCAACTAAACCTTCAATCGTAAATTCTTCGGCTATAATTGCTGGCTTCACACCAAAATTTTCCAAAGTCCGCGCAGTTATCGCGCCGATTGCCGCTACAGAAACTTTCGGAACCCCATAAGCCGCAACAAAATTCTCAACCGTCGATGAACTCGTAAATGTAATCAAATCAACCGATTCAAAATCAATCTGCGCGGGAATTTCGGGAATAATTTTGTAAACGGGCGCGATTGTGACTTCCGCACCGAAATTTTTCAGCATATCGGGCAAAATTTCCCTCGCAACTTCCGCCCTCGCTAATAAAACTTTCTTACCCGCGACAAAATCTCTCAGCGACGCCGCTAAACTCTCCGCAACAAAATTTTCGGGCACAACGTCCGCGATTATCCCAAAATTTGAAAGTTTTTGAGCCGTCGCAGAACCAATCGCCGCAACTTTATTCAAAATTCGTGCGTCAAGCCCGTAAAATCGGAGCCGCTCAAAAAATTTTTCTACTCCGTTCGCGCTCGTGAAAATTATCCAATCAAAATCGCGTAAATGTTTTATCGCCGCGTCAATCGCCGAAAAATTATCGGAAGGCGCGGTTATTTTTATTGTCGGGCACTCAATGACCTGTGCTCCCAAATTTTTTAACGCATTTGAGAGTTTCGACGCTTGAGAACGCGCCCGCGTCACTAAAATTTTCCGCCCAAATAAAATTTTCGTGTCAAACCATTTGAGCCGCTCGCGTAGCTTGACGACTTCGCCCACTACGAAAATCGCCGGCGGTGAAATTTTTACGCTCGGTGCCTCTGCAAGCGTCGTAACGAATACTTCTTGATTATTTTTAGTTCCCCAACGTATCAACGCGGCCGGCGTATCGGTTTTGCGGCCGTTTTCTATCAACTTCGCGACTATTTGCGGCAAATTCGCTACTCCCATTAAAAAAATCAGCGTATCGACCGCCGTAGAAATTTTTTCCCAGTTTATTGACGATTCGGGCTTAGTCGGGTCTTCGTGACCCGTGACGACCGCAAAATTCGTCGCAATTCCTCTGTGTGTGACCGGAATTCCAGCATAAGCCGGAACTGCTATCGCACTCGTGACCCCAGGCACAATTTCAAACGGTAAATCATTTTCGCGAAGATATAATGCCTCCTCGCCGCCGCGCCCAAATACAAACGGGTCGCCGCCCTTGAGACGTACGACTATTTTATTTTCTCGCGCCTCGTCTACTAAAAGCTGATTTATTTCGCTCTGCTTGAGTGTGTGCCGCCCCGCCGCTTTTCCTACGTAAATTTTCTTCGCGTTTGGACATAAATTTAAAATTTCATCGTCGGCTAGCCGGTCGTATATCACAACGTCCGCCGCCTCCAAAACTTCGCTAGCCTTAACCGTCAAAAGTCCAAAGTCGCCCGCGCCCGCGCCCACTAGATAGACCATTCCTTTACCTCCAATTATTTTTCCATAATTATATTTCGCACGCCAACTTTTTTCAATGCGCAATGCCGAATGAAAAATTTTTGCTAAAATAACATCGGAGTTTTTTTTGTTGACTACTATAAAAAAATTTGCTAAAATGTGTAACAAAATCGGATTTTTAACGTATAAGGGACAGAAAGAACAATTTAAGGAGGAAATGATAATGAAAAAAGTATTTTCGATAGCAATGGCGTTGATAATGTCGATATTTATAAGCGGGAAAGCGTCAGCGGCAAATTGGGAGGTAATAGACAGCTCAGAAACGGAAGATAAAGTAAAAATCGTAACGTCAGTCGATAAAGATTCGATAAAACGCGGCACCGACTCGAAACAGTTGCCCAAATTCAACAGGACAGACGGCTTTAGCGCAATAATGAAAATCGAAATTCTATCAAACAAATTTAAAATTGATGATTCAGTATTTCTGGTTAGCTTTTATGAGAAAAACGGCGAGAGAATGTATTGCCTACTAGACTATTACAGCAATGGTCCTGATTATAAGGTTAAAGAAAGCGAAGTTACTCCAATAAATGTAGATATGAGCGGTAGTGTCTGGCCAAAAGTTTATAGTTTTATCGAAAACAATTTGAAATGACAACTCGTAAGCAAAAAAAAGCCCTTCGGCGGCGTGTCGAAGGGTTTTTTTCATTGAGTGAATCAAATTACCGTTGACCTAAATAATAATTGACGAATTGTTGAGCGGTTCTGCCATTGCGCCCCGAATGAGACATTTCCCAACGCAAACCTTCAAGCCGCAAAAGTTCTTCGTCGAGTTCGACGCCCTGCCGCTTCAACATACTGCGAATTATTTCGAGATATTCGTCTTGAGTCGGCGCGTAGTAGTGCACAATCAGCCCAAATCTGTCCGAAAGCGAAATAGTTTCGTTCGCGCTGTCCTCGCGATAAAGTTCCTCTTGTTCTTCGGAACGATCACGCCAAGTTTCGCGAATTAAATGCCGCCGATTGCTGGTTGCGTAGATTAAAACGTTTTCTGGCCGCGATTCGACCCCGCCTTCAATCGCCGACTTCAAATATTTGTATTCAGTCTCCGATTCGTCAAAAGATAAGTCGTCAAGAAAGATTATGAACCGTTTGCTTAGGAATTTCCGCAACGCATCCATAATTTCGGGCAAAAATTTGAGTTGAGGCTTAGTTATTTGCAAAAGGCGAAGCCCTTTTGAATAATATTCGTTGACAAGGGCTTTAACGGAAGAAGATTTGCCCGTTCCGCGTGCTCCGACCAATAAAACGTTATTCGCGGGCTTTCCGCTGACAAAAGCGGACGTATTGCCGGTCAAAAGTTCTTTTTGATGAGCGTAGCCGATTAAATCATTGAGTTGAATTTTTTCAAAGTGTCGAACACCGATAAGTTTGCCGTCCCAACGAAAAGCGCGATAGGTTGCGATATCGCCATAGCCGTAGCGTTTGTAGTGCTCAATAAAAGTATAAGTGATTTCGGAGGCGTCATTGACCCTTTCGAGGCGGCGAATCAGCTCGTTATAGGCTTCATTTTTATTTTCGACGGTTGGTTTGTAGATATTTAAAATTTTTAAGTCGCCAAAGAGTTCGCCGCGCAAAATTGGGAGCAAAATTTCGATATCGTGCTTGAAAACTTCGCGGAGGCTCTCGCCGATAGTCCCGCCGTGCATTTCAATCGAAGTTGCGACCAAATTTGGTTCGTGAGCCAAAAGGTAAATCAGATAAGAGCGATAAAGATTGCCGCTCAAGCCGAGATTTTCAGCTTTTTCGATTAGTCGCGCTGAAATTTCAAATCTATCCGCCGTGCCGCCGAAAATTTCTTCGTCGAGCAGGTGCCGACAGACGATTAAGCTTTGCAAATTCATTTTAACTATCCTTCCTGATTGTAAATTTATCTAAAATTACTCCGTCGACGGTTCGACTGAGCAAATTTAATTCGGTTGCGCTGATATTGAGCACGATAAAGCTTTCTGGCTCGTCGCGAAGATTTTTAGCGGTCACGTCGTCGATTTTCGAGAGCGGCTCGACATATTTTTGGTCACCGGCTCGCCCGCATAGAATATAAGTTGTTCCCCGCGCAGATTTTTTACGCGCAAAAATTTTTCCGCGATTTCTGTAGGTGTGCAAATGCCCGGTAAAGACCAAATCAATTTCCAACTCGTCGAACAGCTCTAAAAATCGGTCGGCGATGTCATTGAACGTGTCGAGGGCGTAATCGTAAATATCTTTGTGCATGAAAACGATTTTCCACGTGCGATTTGTATTTGCGGCGTCTCTACGCAAAAAATATTCCTGTGCGTCCTGCAATTTCGGCTTAAATTTATCGAGTTCGGCAAATTGCGTATTCAGAATGAAAAAATGCGCCGCGCCGTAGTCGAAAGAGTAAAAATAGCCGGCAAAATTTTTAGAATCGTTATTAGGCAGCTCGAATTGGTTCAGATAACTGGTTGGCAAAGCGTTAAACCAATCGACGCCGTAGCATTCGTGATTACCCATGACCGGCGCAAAGGTTCTTTCCGATAAAATTTTCGTCGCGGCGAGGTGCCACGCTCGCCATTGATAATCTGCCTGGCCATTGTCGACCAAATCGCCGTTTACGAGTACAAGTTCGGCGTCTGGGAAATTTTTTGCCGCAGTATCAGCAGTTCGCTGCCAAATTTCGTAGTGCTCGCATTGAGAATCCGCGAAAATTATCATTTGAAACGTTCCGTCGCCTGCCGTCCGCAAATTTTGCCACGAAGTCGCGCACTCGTCAGAAATTATTCGGAAATTGTAGAGACTGGCCGCCTTTAGATTTTGTAACTCGCAAAAATAAATCGAATCGCGCCGTTCGACCTGTGCAAAGTGCGCTGATTCCTCGCCGACCTGCCGCCACTCCAATAAAAAATTTTTTTGCGTGTCCGATTGCCACATTATCATTCGCGACGACCGAGAATCCTTTGTAACGACCTGCCGCAAAAATTTTACGCTTGTCAAAGGCTCGTAACCGTCTTGTGGCGTGTGGAGTTCTTCAAGTCGCGACGCCTCCGCCAATTTTGGGAAGTATGCGCCCAAGCCCAACGCCAACAAAATTTTTATGAAAAATCTTCGGCTCATCGTTTTGACCTCAAAATTTTTATACAACTAAAAATGTACAACAGTTCATTCAGGCGCGGCGACCCGCTTTAAAAGCGGGGGAACAGTTAGGGCTCACCCACTGTTTGGTTACTTTTTAAAAGTAACCTCATGACGCGCCCTTGACAAGTTTACTAAAATATTTATCAGGCAGCCGACAAATTTTCCCGTCGCTCGTGAAAACGTTTGTCGAAGTGCCTTCCGCTAAAATTTTTTCCTCGCCGCGCCGCCTTATCGCGTAATTAAATTTCATTTTTGCCTTAGTCAGAGCTTCTGCAGTCGTTTCAATCTCCAAAACGTCATCGAATTTCGCGGGCGCATGAAATTTCGCGCTAATCTCGATTATTGGGAATAAAATTCCGTCGTTCATCATCTCATTCAAATCAATTTCGAGCGAACGCAAAAATTCTACGCGTCCTGTCTCGAACCAGCGGATATAATTCGCGTGATGCACGACGCTCATAACGTCTGTGTCGAAAAATTTCACGCGGTGCAAAGTTTTCACAATCATAGCCTTCACTCCTTGCCGAAACTATATCACATTGCCGCCAACTGTGCTATAATTTTTTTAGGGACTAGGAATTAGAAAGTAGGGAGTAGGTTGAAAGGTATTTTGTACTTATGCGCGACGCCGATTGGCAATTTGGAGGATATGACGTTCCGAGCGATTAGGATTTTGCGCGAAGTCGACCTAATCGCGGCGGAAGATACGCGCCGAACGCGAAAACTTTTGACGCATTTTGAAATTCATACGCCGCTGATAAGATTCGATGAGAATTGCAAAGAAGTAGCCGCCGAAAAAATTTTGGAACGACTTTTGGCGGGCGAATCGGTTGCAATCGTCAGCGATGCTGGACTTCCTGCAATTTCTGATCCCGGCGCGAATTTGGTACGGCTTGCGATTGACGCTGGAATAAAAGTTTGCCCGATACCCGGTGCGAATGCCGCATTGAGTGCGCTAATTTGTTCGGGATTAGACACGACAAGATTTTTATTTGTGGGTTTCGCGCCTAAAACGAAAAAAAATCGCCGCGAGTTTCTACAAAAACTTTCGACAGCGGAAGAAACAATTATTTTTTACGAATCACCGCACCGATTGAAAGATTTTTTATCGGAGCTGGCAGAAATTTTTGGCGACAGGCAAATTGTTTTAGGGCGAGAGCTAACAAAAGTTCACGAAGAATTTTTACGCGGGAGAATCACGGAGCTTGCAGAAAAAATTGACGAGCCGCGCGGAGAATTCGTTGTAGTAGTCGAGGGCACTAAAATTTTGGAATCGCCGCCTGAAGAAAATCTTTTGGAGTTCTATCAAAAACTTTTGGAGCAAGGGCTAGACAAAAAATCAGCAATGCGCGAGGCCGCTAAGAAATTCAACGTGAGCCGCCGCGAAATTTATAACACACTGCTAAGGGAGGAAATTTAATGAAAACTTTTTACATCACGACGCCGATTTACTATCCGAGCGCGAAATTGCACATAGGGCACGCCTACTGCACGACCATTGCCGATGCAATCGCCCGTTTTAAACGTCTTGCGGGCTACGAAGTTTTTTTCTTGACGGGTTCGGACGAACACGGGCAAAAAATTCAACGTACCGCGCAGGCTCAAGGCAAAACGCCGCTCGAATACGTTGACCCGATTGTTGACAGCTTCAAGGAGCTTTGGAAGAAATTTTATATCTCGAACGACGATTTTATCCGCACGAGCGAGCCGCGTCACGAAAAAGTTGTCCAGGAAATTTTCAAGCGCATTCAAGCTAACGGCGACATTTACAAAGGCGAATACACCGGCCTTTACTGCACGCCTTGCGAATCGTATTGGACGGAGTTGCAACTCGACGAAAACGGCTGTTGCCCCGATTGTCATCGCCCCGTTGAAAAAGTTTCGGAGGAGGCATATTTTTTCCGGCTGTCGAAGTACGCCGATAAACTTTTGCAACACATCGACGAGCACCCAGAATTTATCGTGCCGACCTCGCGGCGCAACGAAATGATAAATTTCATAAAGAGCGGGCTTGAGGATTTATGCATTTCGCGCACTTCGTTTGATTGGGGAATTCCTGTGCCCGACGACGAACGCCACGTCATTTATGTTTGGTTCGACGCGGTTATAAATTACATCACGCCGCTGATTCACAATCCCGATATGCAAAAATTTTGGCCGGCGGATATTCATCTTGTCGGCAAGGAAATTGTCCGCTTCCATACGATAATTTGGCCGGCAATGCTCATGGCGGCAGGACTTCCGCTCCCGAAACAAATTTACGGACACGGCTGGCTCGTCACCGACGGCGATAAAATGTCGAAGTCGAAAGGCAACGTCGTAGACCCGGTGCTTTTGGTCGAGGAGTTCGGAGCCGACGCGATTAGATATTTCCTATTGCGCGAGATAACTTTAGGGCTAGACGGCAATTTCAGTCGCGACGCTTTGATTCAGAGGATTAACGCCGACCTTGCCAACGATTTAGGAAATCTCCTGCACCGCACGCTCAATATGATTGGCAAGTTCCAGAAAAAAATTCTTCTGCCATCTCAAGAACTTTCCGAGCTCGATAAAAGTTTTCGGCAAGAGGCAATCGACACGGCAAAGGAATATCGGCGGCTTATGGAAAATGTTCAGCTGTCCGATGCCGTCAAACTTGTCTGGAAATTTATCGGGCGCGCGAACAAGTATATTGATGAAACTATGCCGTGGAAACTCGCTAAGGACGAAATGCAACGTCAAGAGCTTGCGAACGTCCTTTACAATCTTGCCGAATCGCTCAGGATTATCGGGATTTTAATTTCGCCGTTCATGCCCGCGACTGCGCAGAAAATTTGCGACCAACTCAAAATTTCGCAGGAACTCAAGCTCGACGACGCGGAGAAATTTGGACTGCTCGAAGACAATCACGAAGTCGGCAAGCCCGAACAGTTATTCCCGCGCATCATCATTGAGGATTAAATTTCATCAGCTAAAATTTCATCAATCTCCTTGAGCAGTTCGGCGACGAGTTCAGATTCGGGAACTTTGCGGACGACAACGCCTTTGCGGAAAATAATTCCCTCGCCGTCAGCACCGGCAATCCCGACATCAGCAGTGCGCGCCTCGCCGGGACCATTGACGGCGCAACCCATTACTGCGACCTTCAAATTTTTTTGTATGTGAGAAATTTTCTGTTCGACCTGCGCGGCGATTTCGGGCAGATTGATTTTCATACGGCCGCAAGTCGGACATGCAACCAGAGTAACTCCGTCGTCGCGAAGACCGAGCGATTTCAAAATTTCCTTAGCGACTTTGACTTCAGCAACAGGGTCGCCGGTCAGCGAAACGCGAATCGTATCGCCAATGCCCTCCGCCAACAACGCGCCAATCCCGACCGCCGATTTGATAACGCCGCTATTGACTGTGCCCGCCTCCGTTATGCCCAAATGGAGCGGGTAATTTTTTTTCGCGCTCATAAGTCTGTAGGCGGCGAGCGTCAAGGGCACATCGTGCGCTTTGAGCGAAATTTTTATGTCGAAGAAATTTTCCGCCTCCAAAATATTGACGTGCTCCAAAGCCGATTCGACTAAAGCTTCAGGAGTTGCGCCGCCGTATTTGGACAAAATTTTTCTGCCGAGCGAGCCCGCATTGACGCCAATACGGATTGGGATTTTAGCAGCCTGCGCGGCCTTGACGACTTCGCGAACATGAGCCGCGTAACCGATATTGCCAGGATTGAGACGCAGAGCCGCTACGCCTTGAGCAATCGATTCGAGCGCAAGTTTGTAGTCAAAATGAATGTCCGCGACGACCGGCAAGTCGACCGCCGAAATAATTTTGCCCAGAGCTTTTGCCGCGGGCATATCGGGCACCGCCACGCGAGCTATCTCGCAACCTGCCGCCGCCAGTCGTTGAATTTGTTCAATCGTCGCGGGCGCGTCGTGAGTTTTTGTATTGGTCATCGATTGGATACTGATTGGAGCATCGCCGCCGACCTTGACCTTCCCAACGCTGATTTGTCTTGTCAATTTCCTCTCAAACATTTTCATCACCTCGAAGCAATTCTACCAGTCAACGCTACAAATTGCAAAAGCGGTTTACAGTGAACATTACTTCAAGTTGACGTTGACAATCGCGCTTTGTATAATTGACAAGTTGACGAGAGGAGAAATTTTCATGCAAGACGACAGAATAAGAGCCATAACCAAAATGGCAATGTGCGTCGCGCTGTGTTGCGTGACGGCGTATATCTCATTTCCGTTGCCATTCACGCCGGGCATGGTGACGGCTTTGACCTTCGCGCTGAGCTTGACGGCATATCTTTTGACGCCGCGACAAACTTTCACGGTGATAGCGATTTACATTTTGCTTGGCGCGGTCGGACTACCAATTTTAGGCGGCGGACAAGGTTTAGCGAGATTGGTCAGCCCCGCAGGAGGATTTTATTTCGCGTGGCTGGTCGCGTATCCGCTGTTGAGTTTGGCGACGCGCAACGCTCCGAATTTTAAACGCTACGTCGCGATGAATATTTTGGTAGCAATGCCGGTAACGTACGCGGGCGGGATAATCTCAATGGTTTTGCTAATGGACGTGACGTTGTGGCAGGCGTTGACGATGGCGGTGTTGCCGTTCGTAGCGGGCGACATTTTGAAAGCGGCGGCGGCAGCCGGATTGGGCGTCAAGTTGCAATTCGTAATGCGTAATGCGTAATGAAATAATCCCTAGTCCCTACTTCCCTACTTCCTAGTTCCTAAGGAGGAATAACTTTGGACATTGCGAGAGAAATTATTGACGGCAAAAGACTTCAGCCCGACGACGATTTGAATTTTCTTTTGACGACGCCACTTGAAAAACTTCAGGCGGGCGCGTCTTTGATTCAGGAAAATTTTTTCGGCAAGCATATCGACCTATGCACAATCGTAAACGGTAAGAGCGGGCGTTGCAGCGAGAATTGCAAATACTGCGCTCAAGCGGCGCGACATCATACGGGCATTGCGGAATATGATTTCCTGCCGAGCGAAAAAATTTTGGCAGTCGCGCTTGCCAACAAAAAGGTCGGCGTCAATCGCTTTGCAATCGTGACGAGCGGGCGAGCTTTGGACGGCAAAAATTTCGAGCGGGCGATTGACACTTATAAAATTCTCCGCGCCGAACTCAAAATTGATTTATGCGCGTCGCATGGGATTTTGACTGGCGAGCAACTCAAAAGACTGCGGGCGGCGGGCGTCAAGCGTTATCATCACAACTTGGAGACTTCGCGAAGATTTTTCCCGCAAATTTGCACGTCGCACACCTACGACGACCGAATCAGAACAATTAAACTTGCGCAAGCGGCAGGGCTTGAAGTTTGTTCGGGCGGGATAATCGGCATGGGCGAGACCTGGCAAGATAGAATTGATTTGGCGTTTGAAGTCGCCGCGCTCGGAATAGATTCAATTCCGATAAACATTTTGGACGCGATTAAGGGGACGCCGCTAGAAAATTTGCCGCGCCTCACTACGGAAGAAATTTTGCGCACGGTTGCGATTTTCCGCTATATCAATCCGACTGCGAACGTCCGATTTGCGGCGGGGAGAAAATTTTTACCAGACGGCGGAGCCTCAGCCTTTTTGCACGGAGCATCGGCCGCGATAACAGGAAATATGCTCACCACGTCGAACATAAACATTCAAAGCGACTTGAAACTTTTGGCGCAACTCGGCTTAACGAATAGGGAGGAATGATTTATGAGCAGGCTTTTGATTTCGGACGACAAAAAATCTGTAATCATGTTGATTGGCGGAGGCGGCGCGGACATTACTTGTGGCGGCAAGCCGATGCAATTTCTCAAGGCGAACACTACCGACGCCGCGCAGGAAAAACACGTTCCGCAAGTGACGGTTAACGGCAAAAAAGTTAGCGTCAAGGTCGGGAGCGTCGAGCACCCCATGACCGAAGCCCATTTAATTCAATGGATTTACTTGCAAACCAAACGCGGCGGGCAATACGTCCACTTGAGCGCGAGCGATAAGCCCGAAGCCGAATTCATTGTTGCTGACGGCGACGAACCCATTGCCGCTTACGAATTTTGCAATTTGCACGGACTTTGGAGAGCCGAAATCGCTTAGGCGGGAGGCGATTATCATGGCAAACGATAAGGATAACAACATTGATGAACGCGTCACTAGCTTAGAAAAACAAGTGGCGGTCGTTGCGGCAAAAGTCGACGCCCTGTCCGATAAAGTTGACTTGGTCGTCAGCGAAATGCAAGCCAATCGCGCTCGACAAGATGAAGATATGCGAGAATTTCGTGCTAAACAAGATGCGGATATGAGAGAACTTCGCGAAGGCTTAGCCAATAACGTGCGCAACATGTTCATTACCGTAATAATTGGCGTGGGAGCTATGGTCGTTGCCGTCATGATGAAGTAACAAAAAAGGCGGGCTAAGTGAAAGCCTGCCTTTTTTTTGCTTACAATGCCGCGCCGATTTTAAAGGCTGTGTCGCCGAATTCCGAACGCTCGACCATAGAACGCGTCCCGCAACCCGTCGCCCATACTTGCCCGACATCTTGCCAGCTCATGTAGCGCACCAAAGTTTCGTAATGACTTTGCAACGCCTCCATAGTCCAATCCGCCGTGTTCCACGCCGTCGCGATTATCATTGACTTTTTCCCGCCTAATTTCGTTGTCCGCGAATAAAATCTATCGACGACCGTTTTGAGTTGCGCGCTCATTCCGAAGTAGTAAAGCGGCGTCACCAAAACTAGCAAGTCAGCCTTGAGCATTTCCGGCATAAGTTTAGTTTCTATCGCGTCATCGAAAATACATGCGCCGTCCATGCCGCATTGGTCGCAACCTCTGCAAGGATTAGTTTTCTCGTTCGCCGCGTCGAAGACAAAAATTTCATGACCGGCACTTTTCGCGCCGTCAACAAATTTCTGCGCCAAATAGCGCGATGTCGATTGACTTTCCGAATGCGGACTGCTGTTTATCACAACAATTTTCATAGACTTACCCCCAGATACATTGCCCTGCGCGGAAACTTCGCTATCCTTTTTATTTTTGTCGTCTTCAATCGCCGTCAAGCCGCAGCCGCTCAAGTAAACAGCCATTGCGCCGAACGTCACGACCTTTATAAATTTTCTCCTGTTCATCAAGGGTCACCAGAATTTTTAATTAGTATAAACTTCCTTAGCCATAGGAAAGATCGCCCAAGCCTTAGGCCAACCAGCATAAAATCCAAGCTGCGTTATTATCTCGACCATTTCGGCTTTCGTGACGCCATTAGCTTTAGCGGCGGCAAGGTGATGTTTCAAAGCATCGGTGAAAATTCCCGCGCCAACCAACGTCGAGACCGTCACAATGCTCCTATCATGCACCGATAAAATATTATTGCGGCTCCAGACCTCTCCAAATAAAATGTCGTCGTTATAACGAGCGAACTCCGGCGCGAAGTCTCCCAAATTTTTTCTGCCGGCCGTCTGAGTAATTTTTTCTCCGACATTATCGAAAGTTTTCGCCGCGTCATTGCCGTAAACTTCCTTTGCCATAGGGAAGACCGCCCAAGCTTTTGGCCAGCCCGCATAGAATCCAAGTTGCGTCACAATCTCGACCATCTCATCACGCGTGACGCCGTTTTTCTTCGCCGCTTGAATGTGATATTTCAGCGCATCGGTAAGAACGCCCGAACCGACTAAAGCGCAAATAGTTACAATGCTCCTGTCATGCAAAGACAAAATGTCGTTGCGGCTCCAAACTTCGCCAAAAAGAATGTCATCGTTGTAACGGGCGAATTCCGGCGCAAAATCTCCGAGCGCATCGCGTCCCGCCGTTTGAACTACTTTCACTGCTTTAGTATTTTCCATAGCAACTGCCTCCGCTGATAAACTTGTTATTAACAATGCCGCGACTCCCGCCGCCAAAATCTTCCGCATAAAAATCACTCCCGCGCAGATTATAAATCATCTTTATGGAAAAAAAAACTAGACAGTTAAAAATTTTTGTGCTATCTTATTCGCGCCGCTCGATACCGGCTCCAAAATCGGACGCAATGTCCGTGCCGCAATCGGCGAGTTCATCCAGTGGAGGTGTTCAGATTGTACGCAATTATCAAGACCGGCGGCAAACAATACAAGGTCGCCGAAGGCAGCGAGATTATCGTTGAGAAGCTCGACGTTGAAGAGGGTTCTACGGTTGAGTTCGAGGAAGTTTTAGCGATTGGCGAGGGCGAAGAGATTAAATTTGGTCGTCCGCTCGTCGAAGGCGCGAAGGTTACAGGCTCCGTCGTCAAGAACGGCAAGGGTCCCAAGATTCGCATTTTCAAATACAAGCACAAGACAAATTATCGTCGCCGTCAAGGTCATCGCCAACCCTTTACGAAGGTCAAGATTGAAAAAATCGAGGGCTAAGCGATGATAACTGCGGAGATTTACAAGCAGAAAGGCGGCAAAATTGTTGGATTTGTCTTTCGCGGACATAGCGAGAGCGGCGGCGGGCACGGCTACAATATTCGTTGCGCAGAAGTCTCTGCACTTTCTCAAACGGCTTATCTGGGCATAAAAAAATATTTGAATCGCGCAGTAGCCGTCGACAATCACGAACACGGCGGGCTAGGTCTCGAACTCAAAGACGCGCCCGACGATTTGACCGAAGTTATTTTTCAAGCCATGCTGATTGGTCTGAAATCGGTTGAGGAAGTCGCGCCGGCCGTCGTCAAAGTCAGCGTGATTGAATTGGATAAGACTGCGGAAGAAAATTTTCAAAGCCAGGTTGTCAGCATGAAGCCGACGCCCGTTAAGCCGCTACCCGAAATCAACGTCGAGAAAGTCAAACTTCGCGCAAATGTCTATCGCAATGACGCCGGAAATATTATCGGCTTTTCGGTCAAGGAGCGCAAAACTGAAATTATCGACGGCTTGAAGATTTACTGCGCGGCGGTTTGGATTTTGGGCAAAGCGACTTTCCATTGCGTCAAAGATTATTTGGGGCGCGATTTGGAAATCCAAAGCGATTCGCGGCGGCTCATGGTGAGGTTGAAAACTTCGCCCGACGACGTGACAGAGGCCGTCTTTCAAACATTGCTAATCGGAATGACGGAGCTTGAAAAAATCGCTCCGCAAATCATCAGGGTCGGAGAAATAATTTCTCGGAGGTGAACAGCATGGAATTTAAATTTGATTTACAGAGATTCGCGCATAAAAAGGGCGTCAGCTCCACGCGCAACGGCCGCGACAGTCAGTCGAAGCGTTTGGGCGTCAAAGAGCAGGCGGGCACGGTCGTTACGGCGGGCAGTATCTTAGTTCGTCAACGCGGCACGCATTTTCATCCCGGCTTGAATGTCGGAATCGGCAGAGACGATACGCTTTTCGCCAAAATCGCGGGCAGAGTTGCATTCGAGCGCAAAGGGCGTTTCAACAGGAAAATCAGCGTCTACGCAGTCGAAGCTTAAAAATTTTAGTTGACAAGTAGCGGCAAGCGTGTTAATATGCGACTTGCGCCGAAGTGGCGGAATTGGCAGACGCAGCAGACTCAAAATCTGCCGTAGGCAACTACGTGCCGGTTCGAGTCCGGCCTTCGGCACCAAATCTGAATTAAATCCAAATCTATAGTCCGATATAAAACCCCCTTCGCGGAGTCGAAGGGATTTTTTCTATTCTGTTCAAAATTCGCGCTGCCTTTACATTACGCGCCGATTTTGATACAATGCAAAAAAAATTTTAAGCAGGAGGTGGCATGAGTTGAAAATCGGCGATAAGGTAGTATATCCGATGCACGGTGCCGGCGAAATTGTGGACATTGAGGAAAATGAAGTCGGAGGCGTCAAAAGTTCTTACTATATCCTCCGCTTGCCAGTGGGCGACATGAAACTTATGCTGCCCGTCGACAAGGTCGAAGAAATCGGCTTGCGCGAATTGATTACGCCCGCGCAGCTCGAAAAAGTCATAAAAGTTTTACAGGACGAAAGCGAACCTTTGATAGGCAGTTGGAATAAAAGATTTCATGCGAACCTTGAACGACTAAAGAGCGGAGATATTTTCGAGGCGGCGGCGGTCGCGAGAAATTTAACTAGGCAGAATCACAAGAAAAAAGTTTCAAGCGGCGAAAATAAATTGCTCGACCTGTCGCGACAAATTTTAATTACGGAGCTCGTTTACGTCTGCGACAAATCTCCAGAAGAAATTACAGCTTGGGTCGACGAACTTATTGGCATATCGGATTCGGAAGAGAATTGAAAATCTGTTTTATCACTGGATGCAACGTCACGTTGCCGGTTGTATAATGCAACCGATTTTATTTTGAGGAGGGTGCTTAGTGTTATCCAAAGTTACAAAGGTCTACGGCGAAACGGCTTTGATAAAACTAATCGCGGTAGGTTTGGTGATAGGAATTGTTTTGGCGTTATTTGTGCCGACAGTCGTTCCGGTCATCGCGGTATTCGGCAAACTTTTCGTCAACGCACTAAAAGGCGTCGCGCCGATTTTAGTTTTCGTGCTCGTCATGAACGCAATGAGCCAAAAATCCGAATCGAACGCGACAATGAAACCGATTATTCAGCTGTACGTCATCGGAACTTTTTTGGCGTCGCTGGTAGCGGTCACGGCATCATTTTTATTCCCGACAAAATTAAAATTACAAATCGACGCTGACACGACAATCACGCCGCCCGGCGGTATCATCGAAGTTTTGCAGAACGTCATTATGAACGTCGTCGACAACCCGATTCACGCGCTGACGACCGCAAATTACATCGGGATATTAGCTTGGGGCGTTATTATGGGCTTAGCGTTCAGACATGCGGGCAACGAGCTCCACACAATTTTAGGCGACTTGGCTAAAGCGGTTACAAAGGTCGTGCAATGGGTTATCAGATTTGCACCGTTCGGCATAATGGGTTTGGTTGCCGACGCGATAGCGACAAGCGGCGTCGATGCCCTCTTAGGTTACGCGAAACTTTTGACGGTACTATTGGGCGCGTTCTTCAGCGTAGCACTTATCATGAATCCTATAATAGTTTTCTTCAAGCTCGGCATAAATCCATACCCGTTAGTTTTCGCGACTCTCAAGGAGAGCGGGATATATGCATTCTTCACGCGGTCGAGCGCGGCAAATATCCCCGTCAACATGAGCCTTTGCAAACGATTGGGCTTGAACGAGGATTTATATTCAATTTCGATTCCTTTAGGCGCGACAATAAATATGGCAGGCGCGTCGATAACGATAGCGGTTTTGAGTTTAGCGGCGGCGCATACGCTAGGAATTTCGGTTGACATGCCGACGGCGTTACTTTTGTGCATAATCTCGACGGTCGGGGCTTGTGGAGCATCGGGAGTTGCGG
Organism: uncultured Selenomonadales bacterium; assembly: GCA_947307055.1. Classification (GTDB taxonomy): domain Bacteria; phylum Bacillota; class Negativicutes; order Selenomonadales; family Selenomonadaceae; genus Quinella. The sequence continues at coordinate 77,230 of CAMZHX010000008.1, forward strand.
GCGGCTCGCTACTGCTTATCCCTGTAGCGTGTTCGAGTTTTGGCATTGATAACGATATTGCGATGCAAGTTGTTGGCGTAGGATTTATAATCGGCGTGTTGCAAGACTCGTGCGAAACAGCGTTGAATTCCTCTAGCGACGCGCTTTTCACGGCAACGGCTGAATTCGCTGAGCGCAAGAAGTTAGGCACGTTGAAACCTTCGGACTTGACACCACAAGCTGAAGAATAAATTTCATTGCAACAAAAAAACGGCTGTCGATTAGGACGGCCGATTTTTTTACGCGCTCAAGCATTTTTGATTAGGAAAATATCTCCCAAGCTACCAATCCAATAATTTGAATTGCGATATTCCAAAAGTTTATCAATCGGGAACAAAAATTTTTTGCCTTTCATAAACGACTGAACAAAAATCCAATGAGTGTAGCCCGCCGCCTTGAGCAAAGCAATCATTTTTTCATAACGGCCGGACTTATTCCACATCATCGGATTGAATTCCATAAAGAGTGGCGCGGCGTTTTCCATGAGCAAATTTTTCGCGCCGAGCAAAACTTGCGCCTCGAATCCTTCCGTATCAATCCAGATATATTTGACTTCCTGCGCGGCGATTTTGTATTCGGCAAGGAAGGCGTCGAGCGGAATAATTTTAATGGTCTCGGTCAGCTTATTTTCTTCACTCTTGAACAATCCGTTGCCGCCGGGATTTTTTAAATTCCTGTACATAGTCATTTCGTCGAAGGTCTCGCCCAGTCCGTAGTTTACGGCAATCGCCTTGTTGTACATGTCGTTCAGAATCAGATTGACGTGCAGGAGTTTAAAATTTTGGGCGTCGGGCTCAAAGGCGAGTAGCTTTAAATTCTGCGCAATTTTCTTTGTGAAGTAAATTCCGGTCGTGCCGATGTTCGCGCCCAAGTCGAGAAAATATCCCGCGCTGTCGTCGACGTTGTAATATTTCTTAGCCAGCTCGTGGAAAGTTTCCATTTCATCCGCCGCAAAATTTTTGTTGTCCATGTACATTGACGCGATAACATAATCATCTTTCGACGTGGCGACATAAGAGAGCCCCTCGACGGTGCAACTGTTGTAGTTATGCCATTGCCTGTGATTGAAAAAGTTCATTGCACGATAAATATTGTCGCACTTATCGGGCTTGAGGAGAGAATAAATAGCGGCGGGATTTTTCAGCCAGCTCGAAGTATCTTGCGCAAAAATTATGTTCTCGGTAGGGAAATTCATTGCGCGGATTGTCTTCAACATTTCCTCGAAAATTTCCCGCGTATCCTTTTCCAAAATCAAAACGTAATCCCAATCGCCGCGCAGAATAACTTCGGCTTGGTCGGGGTCGTCGGGACGGAGCGTGCGGATAATCTCAACGTCTTGCTTCAAAAATTGTTTAATCCACTTCGCGCCGTGCCCTGTATAATCCCAAAGCACAACTTTAAATGCTTGTCCCATATTCCTTACCCCTTACTTCCTTGTTCTCATCCAGGGCGGTATATCGATTAGGTCGGGCGGGTTGCGCGGCGTGTTATTGAAGGGCGCGTTGAAAGTGCCGAACGGCGATTGCCTTAAGGTATCGCGAGCGCGTGCCGGTTCGGGCGATTCTTCCTTCAAAGTCGGGCGGACGGGTTCGGGCTGACTGATTTCTTCTTCCTCTTCCTCCTCGTCGAAGCGCGTAGCAATGACCGTGACGCTGACTTTATCGCCTAAAGATTCGTCGACGCTCACGCCCCAAATAATTTCGGCGTCGGGGTGCGCGGCCTCTTGGACGGTCGTTGACGCCTCGTTGACTTCCATCATTGACAGCGAATCGGTTGCGCCCATGATGTTTAGCAGCACGCCGCGAGCACCTTGCAAACTTGTTTCGAGCAGCGGAGAATCAATCGCGGCTTTAACGGCGTCGACGGTCGCATTTTCTCCGGACGCCTCGCCGATACCCATAAGAGCCGAGCCGGCATTGCTCATAATCGATTTGACGTCCGCGAAGTCGAGATTGACAAGTCCAGGCACCGCGATTAAATCTGAAATGCCCTTGACGCCTTGCCGCAAAATATCATCGGCGATTATGAAAGCTTGATTCACCGGCGTTTTTTTGTCGACGACTTGGAGCAGGCGGTCATTCGGGATAGTTATAATTGTGTCGACGTTGCGCTTTAGATTCTCAATGCCGATGTCGGCATTTTTTTTGCGCTTAGGACCTTCAAAGGTAAACGGGCGAGTCACGACCCCGACAGTCAACGCGCCGATTTCCCTAGCGCATTGCGCAACCACAGGAGCCGCGCCGGTTCCTGTGCCGCCGCCCATGCCCGCCGTTATGAAAACCATATCCGAGCCGCGCAGAGCGTTGATAATGTCTTCGCGACTTTCCATAGCGGCTTTCTCGCCGATTTCGGGACGAGCACCCGCGCCCAGCCCGCGAGTTAATTTTTCGCCAATTTGCATACGTTTAGGAGCCAACGCGTTGAGAAGGGCTTGGGCGTCGGTGTTGACCGCGATAAACTCCACGCCCTCCAAGCCCAACGAAATCATTCGGTTGACAGCATTATTGCCGCCGCCGCCGACCCCGATAACTTTAATCTTCGCGAATTGGTCTAAAGTGTTGTCGTCTAATTCAAACACACTCTCAGTCCTCCATAAATTTTATTCAAGAATTCCTCTGCGGAAAATTTTCTTCAAACTATCCTTAGGCATTCTACCATATAATTTTCAGTTGCGAAAGACTTAGCGTCATAAAATTTTCAGGGAGAAGGGAAATGGGAAATGGGAAAAGTCAAAACCTTATCCCTCCTCTTTTCCCTTCTCCCGTTTCCATTTTCCCTTGCTCAGCAAATACCTACGAAGTCCCGCGAGGTTTTTAAAAATCCTGAAGCCGAAGACCAATAGCGCGACGTAATACAAATCAATGCCGAGCTTGTCGCCGATAAAAACTAGGAACGCCGCAAAAAGCGCATTAGTTATAAAGCCCGTGATAAAAACCGTGTCGCTGAAATGTTCGTTGACAGCCGCCCGCAATCCGCCAAAAACCGCATCGAGCGCGACGAGCAATACCACCGTAAATAATTTCGTGTAGGCTCCGGTTATGGTGATTGGGAACAGGCAGCCGACCACGATTCCCAAAATCAATCCGATTAAAGCTTTCGTCATAAATTTTCCTCGATAACTTTTGAATGAGTTCGTTTGAAAGTTCCTTTGTAGGGCGGAATGTAAACGTCGTCGGCGGTCGAGACTTCGAGCTGAATCCCCCAGACTTGCAGAGTTTCAGCGACGCCCCCGCGCATTTTTATCGCGTTCTCCAGAGATTTTTTATCGCCGACAGCTTTTATCTCGTAAGGCGCGGCACTGCGAACATTATTAACAGAGAGCGTCGGTCCCGCGCAACGAATTTCGCTTATCGCGGTGAGTCGTTGCTCGTTTATGGAAATAGCTTCTGCGCCCGCCGCTCGAAGTTCATTTATCACGCGCAAAATATCATCGTCGTGAATCAGGTAGAGATTGGGATTTTCGCCCGACTTAGCGGCGCGGGTGCTGTCGTCCATTTTTATTATAACGCCCTCGCCGGAAAGAGCCGTCACGCAAGCTCTGAACTTCAACTCCGAAATGAATTCGCGATTGGTAGCGGCTTCCGATTCCTGCTTCAAAAGTTCGAGTTGCGTTTCTAGTTCGTCGCGCTCCTCTTCCAGCTGAATCAATCGACCGGCTAATTCTTCGACACGCTGATTCGGTAGAGTATTTTTAGCGTCGTGAACTTGACGGAATTGCACGGCGAGCATAAACCCGATAATCATGCAGACAAAAGTTATCGACCAGCCGCCGCGAGTAAATTTACTCATGACGCGCCTCCTTTTTTTGCGCATTATAAGCGACCGCCTTTTTATTTACAAGCCGCCCGATTTTTGATAGACTTGCGCGAGAAAATTTTTGGAGGGATTGAAATGAAAGTTATCCTGCAAGAGGACGTTAAAAAAGTCGGGGCAAAGGGCGAAGTCGTGGAAGTTTCGGACGGCTACGGGCGCAATTATCTTTTGCCTAGAAAATTGGCGGTCGAGGCTAACGTTGCTAACTTAAACTCGGCTAAAGTCAAAGCGGAAAATAAAGCTCGCAAGGCTCGGCAGGAGGCGGACGAAGCTAAACTTTTGGGCGCACAGCTCGAAAAAATTTCCGTTAAAATCTCTGTGCGCATCGGCAAGGACGGAAAACTTTTCGGCTCGGTGAGCGGCTCGGACGTTTCAAAGGCTCTCAAGGAAAATCATTCGCTAAACGTCGACAAGCGCAAAATTTCTATTCAAGGCAATGTGACCGGCGCGGGCATTTACGACGCAATTATCAAACTGCACCCCGAAGTTACGACGAAAATTAAGTTGGAAGTTGTAGAGGGATAAATTTGTTTAAGAAATTTTTTGGAGCAATCAATCGGGCGGTCGGCGGTGATAAAAATGTTTTGCCGCCCCTGCCTCATCACGAAACGGAAACTGATCGAGAAATCGCCGCGCTTTATGCAATTTTGGTTGACGTCATGGGCTCAGATAGATTAGTTTTGCAGGCGGGCAAAATGGACGCGCTCCGCTATATGCGTTCGCCCGACCCGTCAGAAAGAGTCCTTGCGCTCCGCCGAATCCTAGAAGAAAATCCAACGCTTTCGCCGCCGCCTAAGCCCTCCGAGATTCAAGAGCAACTAATTTATCTTTCCGAGCTAATCGCGGACATAATGGCGCGGCGGCAGGTAGAAGACAAAATCGAGCGCAAAATTTCCGAGAAAATGGAAAAGGATCATCAAGAGTACGTCAAAGATATTCGTATGCAAGTCTTGCGGGACGAGAAATCGGAGGAGACACCGCACGATAAGCAAAAGCGCGAAGAACTTCAACAGCTCGAAGAAATTCATTTGACGCAATCGGTTATGGAACTTCTGCGTCCGCAATCGCTAGAAGAAATCGTCGGGCAGGAACGCGCAGTTAAATCGTTGCGCTCAAAACTCGCCTCGCCCTACCCGCAACATTTGATTTTGTACGGACCGCCAGGCGTCGGCAAAACTACAGCGGCGCGACTTGTCCTGGAGGCGGTGCGCGGTACGGAGCTAAGCCCCTTTGATAAAGACGCGCCTTTCATTGAGACTGACGGCACAACTTTGCGCTGGGATCCGCGCGACGTGACTAATCCGCTATTAGGCTCGGTGCACGACCCGATTTATCAGGGCGCACAACGTCAACTTGCTGAAAGCGGAATTCCCGAACCTAAGCCCGGACTTGTCACGGACGCGCACGGCGGCATTTTGTTTATCGACGAGATTGGCGAAATGGATATTATGTTGCAGAACAAGTTGCTGAAAGTTTTGGAAGATAAGCGCGTTTTCTTCGAGTCGAGCTACTACGACCCCACTGACGAAAGGGTTCCGCCCTATGTCAAAATGTTATTCGAGAACGGTGCGCCCGCTGATTTTGTCCTAATCGGCGCGACGACTCGTGATGCCTCGTCGATAAATCCGGCGTTGCGTTCGCGCTGTGCTGAAATTTATTTCGAGCCGTTGACGCCCGCGCATATAGTTGACATTGTTAATAACGCCGCGCAGAAACTTAACGTCGAACTTGAAGACGGGCTAGCCGAAACCATCAGCGAATACACTATTGAGGGGCGCAAGGCGATTAACATTCTGGCCGACGCCTACAGCCTTGCGCTTGACCGCGACGAGGAAAAAGTTTTGAAGTTCGACCGCCCGATTAAAATCGAAAAGCGCGATGTTTACGAGGTCGCGCAAGTCAGCCGGCTTTATCAATTCGTCACTAAAAAGGCATCAAGTAAGGCGACGGTCGGGCATATCTTCGGGCTTGGTGTGAGCGGGTTTATCGGCTCGGTGATTGAAATTGAAGCGGTCGTTTTCCCTGCCGAAAAGGGAAAGGGCACAATTCGATTCAACGAGACGGCGGGTTCTATGGCAAAGGATTCTGTTTTCAATGCGGCGAGTGTTTTACGTCAGACCACCGGCAAGGATATTCACGACTTCGACGTTCACATAAACGTTATCGGCGGCGGCAACATTGACGGACCCAGCGCGGGCACGGCGATTTTAGCGGCGTTGGTGAGCGCGGTCACTGGCAAAAAGATTCGGCAGGACGTGGCAGTCACGGGCGAAATTTCTTTGCAAGGAAAAGTTCGACCGGTCGGCGGCGTTTTTGAGAAGGCTTACGGCGCAAAGCAAGCGGGCATTAAAACTTTGGTTATCCCGAAGGAAAATGCTAAAGACATTCCGAAAGGTCACTTAGGTTTGAAAATTTTCGCGGTCGAGACGGCAGAAGAAGCTTTTGCAAAAATTTTTGCGGAGGAAGTTTCAACCGATAAAAAATCTGCGCGGAAGAAATCGCCGACTAAAAAACTTTCACTGACGAAGGACGAGCAAATAAAAAAAATCTCCGCTACGAAAGTCACGCCCGAAGAATTGGAAATGCTGATAGCAACTAAGGAGTGATTAAATTGGAAATTCCTGCCGTTTCGATTATCATTCCTATGTTCAACGTGGAAAAATATATCGGCGAATTGTTAGATAGCATTTTAGCGCAAACGTTTCAAGATTTTGAAGTTATCGTGGTCGACGACTGCTCAACTGATAACTCCGTCGCGATTGTCAAAGATTACGCGCCAAAGTTCAACGGACGATTGACTTTGATTAGTACGCAAAAAAATTCGGGCAGTCCTGCTAAGCCGAGTAATCTTGGAATAGCTTTTTCACGCGGCGAATATCTGTTTTTCCTTGACGATGACGACGCAATTACGCCAACGGCTCTTGAAGAATTTTATCCCGTTGCAAAGAAATTTGATGCTGATGTCGTTACTTGCGAAAAATTTTACAACGTGCCCGATAAATTTTGGAATGACGCTGAATTTAGGAGGCAACTTAAGCCCTGCAGTTATCAACGTGGCGGCTTCGTGACGGAACCAACTTTTCTCACTAATGACTTATCCGAGCGCGTGAAAAATTTTCTTGACCAAAAATTTTTATGGCCGCTCTGGACAAAAATCCTAAAAAGAGATTTCCTGACGATAAATAAAGTCCGCTTTGCCCCTTGCATAGTCTCCGACTTAATCTTTACAACTTGCCTTATCTTTTCTGCCGAAAAATGGTTGCGCGTCCCCAATGTGATTAATTATTGGCGAGCTCGTGAAGATTCTTTTTCGAACTCGAAAAAAGATTTTAGAAAACATCTGCACACATATTCCCAAGCTCTGGTGACGGGCTTTAATCATCTTGATAATTTTTTGAGCTACTTGAACTTTTTCCAGCAAAATCCAGACATGAAATATCTTGTCCTTAAAGTTTATGTTGAACATATAGTATCCTTGTATTTCTCTAAACTTTATTTGCAAATTCCTTCGGACGAGCTCTATGATAAGCTGGTTATATTTGATGAAATTTTTAGGAAGGAATTCGCCGGAGATAATGCCGCGTTGACGGCGCATATTTTTAATTTTTGGAATGTTTATCGAGAAGAGCTAATTCGGGCGCAAAGACGCATTAAGGATTTGGAAAACCTTATGCGAGAAAACAAAGCTTATATTGCGGAGCTGGAAAACTTTATAATAAATCAGCTGAATAAGGAGTGATTTGAATGGTATCAGCCAAGATGTACGAGCTGGGTACGAAGAAATCGACGATACGCACGATATTTGAATTTGGTCGCAAGCGGGCGGCTGAGATCGGAGAGGAAAATATTTTCGACTTCAGCTTAGGCAATCCGAATGTCCCGACGCCTAAATTTGTTCGCGACGCCGCGATTGATATTCTGCGCACTTATGAGCCTTCAGCGGTTCACGGCTATACGGTCGCGCCGGGTAATCCCAATGTCCGCGAGGCTTTAGCGGAAAGTATCAACAAAAGATTCGGGACGAACTTCGCCGGCAAAAATATTTTCGTGACGAGCGGCGCGGCGGCAGCTATCACGATTTGTTTCAAAGCCCTTGCCGAGCCTGGCGACGAGTTCATAACTTTTGCGCCATACTTCCCAGAATACAAAGTTTTCGTCGAGTCGGTCGGCGCAACTCTCAAAGTCGTCAAGCCCCGTCCGGAAGATTGGCAGATTGATTTCGACGACTTCCGCAAAAATCTGAACGCTAACACCAAAGCCGTCATCATAAATTCCCCGAACAATCCGAGCGGCGCGGTCTACTCCAAAGAGACTATCACGAAGCTCACCGCCATTTTGAAACAGCAATTCAATCAATACGGGCGGAGAATCTTTTTGATTTGCGACGAGCCTTACCGCGAATTAGCTTACGGTGTCGACGTGCCTTGGGTCACAGATTTTTATTGGAATACGCTGGTTTGCTATTCCTACAGCAAAAGTTTTTCGTTACCTGGCGAGCGTATTGGTTATATTGTCGTGCCAAATGCCGTTGACGACTTCGACAAAGTTTTCGGGGCGATTGCGGGCGCGGCTAGGGTTCTTACTCACGTCAACGCGCCGAGCTTGTGGCAATTAGTCGTTGCGAGGTGCGCGGGTAAATCCGTTGACATTACGCCCTACGAGCGCAACGGCAAACTTTTATACGACGGCTTGATTGATGCGGGTTTCGAGTGCGTCAAGCCTCAAGGGGCTTTTTATCTTTTCCCGAAAGCCCTTGAAGCAGATGACTACGCCTTTTGCGAGTGCGCTAAGAAATACGATTTGCTTTTGGTGCCTGGCACGGATTTCGGTGCGCCTGGATATTTCCGCGCGGCTTACTGCATAAAGACTGAGACTATTGAACGTTCCCTGCCGCTGTTCAAAAAATTAGCCGCAGAATATCGAGGTTAGCACATGAAAAAGATTTTAAGCCTTGCGCTGATTGTTTTGACATTCGCGCTTAGCGGCTGTGGTTCCGAGAAGAAGAACGAAAACTTAAAAATCGTCACGTCGTTTTACCCGATATACCTCGACGCGCTGAATATCACTCGTGGGATTAGCGGCGTGGAAGTCGTAAATTTGACGCCGCCGCAAACCGGTTGCCTGCACGATTACCAACTAACGCCCGAAGATATGAAAGTTTTGGAGACGGCGGACATTTTTATCGTGAACGGCTTGGGCATGGAAAGTTTCCTCGACAAAGTCATTGAGACGCACCCGAATTTAAAAATCATAAATGCGAGCGACTCGCCCGAAATCGTTCCGATAATGGAGGATGGCGTGCCCAATCCGCATGTCTGGATGAGCATAACCTACGCGATTCAGCAGGTGAAAAATATTTCGTCGAAGCTCAGTGAATTTGACCCCGACCGCGCCGATAAATATAGAATGCACGCGCTGGAGTACGTCGACGAGCTGACGACCTTGCGCGACGAAATGCATATATCGTTGACGATGCTGACTAATAAAGACATTGTGACTTTCCACGAGGCGTTCCCATACTTCGCGGCGGAATTCAATTTGAACATTGCGGCGGTCATAGAGCGCGAACCAGGCACCGAACCGACTCCTCAAGAACTCGCCGAGACCATTGAGAAAATAAACGCCCTGCCCGTCAAAGTCATCTTCACCGAGCCGCAATACTCGCCGAAGGCCGCAGAGACAATCGCTCGCGAAACCGGCGCGCAAATTTTCCAACTCGACCCGATAGTCACCGGCGAGGCGAAGCCTGAAAATTTAATGGATTACGTCGACCGAATGCTGAACAATCTCTTGACACTGGTCAAAGCCTTGCAATAAAATTTCCTGGAGGTTTTCACATGTTCAACAAAAAATTTTTAGCCGCGACGCTTTTGGCAGCTACGCTCCTTTTGCCGACGACTTCCTACGCCGCGCAGAACGAAATCGCTTTGCCGACGGTCGAGACGACAAGTAATCTTTCCGTCATGGAAGCGTTGAGCCAGCGCAAGTCGAGTAGAAATTTCGTTGACAAAAATTTGACGACCGCGCAACTTTCCAAAATCCTCTGGGCGGCTAACGGCACCAATCGCCCCGACGGCAAGCGCGTTAATCCGGCGGCTATGGGTGCTTATTCCGTTGAGGTCTACGCCGTCACCAAAGAGGGCATTTACCTTTACGACCCCGCAAATCACAAACTCAATCTGATTGCTGAAGGCGATTTCCGCGCCGTCACGACCACCGGTCAAAGTTTCGCGACTAAGGCGGCAGTCAATTTGGTTTACGTCGAGACGCCTGAAGTTTGGAGCACTGCAAGACATACTCCGCCGCGCGAAGGTCAAATATCTTTCGCGAACATAGCGGTTGGAGCTATGGTTCAAAGCGTCGCGCTCGCCGCTGAAACTGAAGGGCTTGGGAATTGCGTTCGCGGTTCAATCAATCGCGACGAGTTCAAGAAAGTCGCTAAGCTCTCCGCCGAGAAAAATATTCTCCTCGCGCAGAGCGTAGGGAAATGCAATTAGGAATGCGCAATGCGTAATGCGTAATTAAGAGAAGATTTTTCCATTACGCATTAAAAAGCAATTAGGAATGCGCAATGCGTAATGTGTAATTAAGAGAAGATTTTTCCATTACGCATTACGAATTACGAATTACGCATTACAAAAAAGGGGGGTGTTGATGTGTATATCAAAAAGATTTTCGGCGTGATTCTGTTGATGGCGATTCTTACATTGCCGCAAAATGTTTCCGCGACGAAAACCGATTGGTTCGACCGCAACTATAATTTCCGCAATATCAGGACAGTTATCGTTTTCGATATGACGGTCAGTCCCGGATTGAATTACGGCGGGCCGATTGTCCTGCGCAACATTCGCGATACTTTTCTTCAGAATGCCCGCAAGCTCAAATGCAACGTCTTGACGGAGGGGCAAGCTTATCGCGACTTGGGCTATCAACTCGGCATGGATTTGGAAGGCTTAGCCTATTCCAATCCTGGTCGGGCGCGGCAAATCGTCATGGATAACGCTTACAGAATCGCGGACGCTTGGGTTGTCGCGAATGTCGACAATTTGGCGAACACTTATTATGTCGAGCCTGCGCGGACTGTCTGGGAGTCTAGGACGGAGCGTCGCAAGTATTATGATCGTTATGGCAATCGCCGCGAGGAAACTTATACCGTGCAAGTGCCCGTGACTTATCCGCCGCGCAGAGTTGATATTTCGACGATTGAAATGACTTTGCAGGCATACGAGACGCGGCGCGGGGCGATGATTTTTGCGCGCAGAGATGTTCGCGACCGCGAAGACTATCAAGCGCAGGCCGGCATGTACGGCAGGATTACTAATTCGTTCTTCGAGGACTTAGGCAAGAAAATTCGCTGATGACAAGGGAAAAGGGAGATGGGAGAAGGGAAAAGGGTAGGGATAAGGTTTTAGACTTTTCCCATTTCCCATTTCCCATTTCCCTAGAAAAGGAGTGTTCCTAATGAAAAAAATTTTAGGCATATGCATGGCGTTGCTGATGATGGTCTTTGCGCTATCGCCCGCCAAAACATTCGCGGCAGAAGAAACCGACGGCATGGCGGCCTTCCGCGAGGCGTTGATTTCCGATTCCGACTCCAAAGAAAGAATCTTCCGCCAAGACATCTTATTTGCCTCACCATTCATTCAAGCCGAGCTAGATATTATGGGCATGGTCGACGGCAACACCTTCAAATCGACGGGCGATTTCACAATTTGGGCTTACAACGACGACGGCACTTCCACCGAAAAAACTATTCCCTACTACCTGATTCAGAACGGCAAGGGCATGGACGTTTACTTCAAATCCGATAAGCAATGGGAAAAATTCACTGCGCCGAGCCTCGCCGCTGACCTCACTGACTTTTTCGCAACGCCCACTCCCGAAGAAGTCGAAGAGATAATCGCCGAGACTAAGGAAGTTACGATTTTGCAGGACAATGACTACCGCCGCATTATGTTGATTCGCGTCGACGGCAACCTTATGGCCGACGAAATCAAGCAGAAGTCCGAAGAAAATCCCGCCGATAACGTCACCGCCACCAATGCCGAAATTCAAAACACTTTTATGAACTACTTCGACACGGCCGTCCGCAACGCCGATGTTTGGTACATGTGGACGATTGATAAGCGCGATTGGCATACGGTCGCTATGCAATTTCATCTGTCGGGCTTGATCCAAGAGTTGGCACGCGCCGCGCTCAATGACCCCAATCAAGTTTGGCCGGACGAAATTAGCAATCTCCTTGAGACCGTCGCCTACTACAGCGAGATTCGCGCCTACACGACTTATCCCGCTGACCCCAACGCTAAGAAAAGATTCGAGATTCCCAAAAACGTCCTCAAGGCTAAAGCCGTCAACGAAATCAAAACCAAGTAAAATTTTCCGTATGCAACTGAAAAAGTCGGGGGCTTTAACGTCTCCGACTTTTTGACTTAGAAAGGACTTGATTAAATGGATATGCTAGAAATTATGCGTTCGCGCAGGAGCGTCCGCCGCTACACCGACGAAAAAATTTCCGACGAGCTCTTGAAAAAAATCGTGAGAGGGGCATTACTCGCGCCCTCTGGTCACTCGAAATATCCTTGTGAATTCATCGTCGTCACCAACCGCGAACTTTTGGATAAGATGTCGCATTGTCGCAAGGGCGTCGCTAAAATGTTGGAGGGAGCTACCGCCGCCGTCGTCGTGATTGCCGACAAAGATAAATCTGATACTTTCGTTGAGGATTCTTGCGTTGCTATGATGAATATGGAATTGGTCGCGACCTCTCAAGGTATCGGCAACTGCTGGATTCAAGTTCGCAACCGCGAGGCCGAAGACGATTCGCCAAGTGAAAATTATCTGCGCGGAATTCTGAACTTCCCGGACAACTTCGCCTGTCAAGCAATTTTATCTTTGGGCTATCCGGCTAAGCCGCCGCGTGCTCGCGAACTCGATAAGCTCAACTTCGACAAAATTTCCTACAGGGCATAGAAAAGTAAGCAAATGGGAGTCGTCATGGATGACAGTTCTCGCCGCGCTTTTAAGTGATGTAAAAAAGCAAAAGAATTAGGACATTAAAAAAAGACGGCTTACAAAAGTTAGAGGTTGTCTTTTATATTGACTTTAGGCGCGGTTTTGATTATCCTTCGCGAAGGGAGGGATAATCTTGAGCTTGGCAATGAAAGTTTACCGCGCATTGATTAGCCCGAAGATTAGAGTTTTAGTTCGGCGCGCAGAAGATTTTTGCGAAGAAAATTTACCGACTATCCACAAGACAATTTTTGTGCCCGTAAAATCTTTGGCTAAGTCGGTGCTATCTTTGTTGTTGAAATTTTCAATGTCGCGCAAGAAAGAATCTTCCGCCGCAAATTTGTGGAAACTTTCCGCCAAAGAAAATTTCGCGCCGCTCATTAGTGTCGTCGTTCCGAATTTTAATCACGCGCTCTATCTGCGTCAACGCCTCGATTCCGTTTACAATCAGACTTACAAAAATTTTGAAGTCATTCTGCTCGACGACGCCTCGACCGATAACAGCACGGAAATTTTGCGCGAGTTCCATGAACGCTACAAAAATAATACGCGGCTCGTCCTGAATGAAAAAAATTCGGGCGGCGTGTTCCATCAATGGCGCAAAGGGATTGAGTTGGCTCGCGGCGATTTGATTTGGATTGCCGAGAGCGATGACTTCTGCGCGGAAAATTTTTTAGCGGAGTTGGTGCCCGCCTTTGCCGACGATGCTATTCAACTTGCTTTTTGCCGCTCCGATTTCATCAAGGACGGCAGAAAAGTTTTCTCGACCGAACAATACCTTTTCGACCTGCCCGACTTCGATTGGACTAAAAATTTCGCGATGACTGCCGCCGAATTCGTCACGCAAGGTTTCGCGATTAAAAATATAATTCCCAACGTCAGCGGCGTCCTCTTCCGCAAGCCGAAAACTTTCCCCGAACATTGCTTGGATATGAAACTTTGCGGCGATTGGCTATTTTATCTCGACGCGCTTAAGGGCGGTTGCGTTTACTATTCGCCCGCCGCCACGAATTTTTATCGCGTGCACAAGGAAAGTACGTCGCTCAAAATTCAGAAGGAGCCGCGCTATTTTTTAGAGCACGAGAAGATTGCCGCGTTTGTTGCTGAAAATTATTCTGTGCCCGCCGAAGTTCACGAAAAACATTTCAAGAAGTTGGAGGAACATTTTTTTGACTACTACGGCGGGAAGGATTCGAGCGAGTTGGAGAAACTTTTCGACCTGCAAAAAATTTTGAACGTCAAGCGCAAGCCGAATATTTTAATGGGCGTTTTCGCGTTGAGCATAGGCGGCGGAGAAATTTTTCCGTTGATTCTCGCTAACGAATTGAATCGCAGAGGTTACCCCGTGACAGTTTTGGATTTTCAAATGGAAAAGGATTTAGCCGACGTTCGCAAGAAATTAAATCCGACGGTGCCGCTACTCTACATCAACGAAACTGACGGACTTGCCGAAATCGTCAAGCATTTCAAAATTGACGTGATTCACACGCATCACGGCTTTGTGGAAGAGGCGACGAGTTATTTCACCGAGAACAACCCGAAAGTTTTGCACATTGCGACTTTGCACGGCATGTACGAAGAGGCGGAGAAAAATTATCTGCAGAAACTTCTTGTGCGCGTGAAAAAATCGGTCGATGCGTTCGTGTACATTGCCGACAAAAATTTGACGCCGTTCCGCGAAAATAATTTTGGGCGCGAGGAAATTTTTTATAAGATTGGCAACGGACTTGAACGTTTCCCGATAAATCCTGTGGCGCGTTCGGAGTTGGGGATTCCGGAAAATTCTTTTGTGGCGTGTGTGGTCAGCCGAGCGATTCCGCAAAAAGGTTGGCAGGCGGCGATTGAAGCTGTCAAACTTGCTAACGACGGCGGGCGGCGTATCGATTTGATTTTGGTTGGCGCGGGCGAACTTTACGACAACTTGAAAGACACTTTGCCGGAATTCGTTCACATGGTCGGCTTTAGGAGCAATGTTCGCGACTACTTGGCGGCGGCTGACATTGGTTTGTTGCCGAGCGAGTACGCGGGCGAAAGTTTTCCGCTTTTGATAATCGACAGCTTTTTCGCGGGGCGACCGGTTGTGAGTTCCAATCTTGGCGAAGTCGCCGCGATGGTCGAGGACGCGGGGATTGTTTTCGACTTGGTCGGCGGGAAAGTTCCCATTAAAGAGCTTGCAAAAATTTTGCGCGAACTCGCTGATAATCCCGCCGCTTACGAAAAGATAAGAAGTCGTGTCGAGCGCGTCGCCGAGAAATTTTCTATCGAGCGCGTCGCCGAAAAATATATCAACCTTTACGAGGAAAAATTTTCATGAATCTCTATCGCAGCGTCAGGAGTTTTGCAGGCAAAAATTTCTTGCAACCTTTCATGGATTTTTGCGCGCTGAATTATCCCGCGCTGTACGAATTCATTTTCTACAACGTTTACCACAAGACGCAGCGCGAAGATTGCGGCGAAGTTTATTTCTTGCGCGTCAACGATTTGGAAGATTTTGTTCAGCTCAAGCGCAAAAATGATTTAGCGTTGAAAGTGCCGCTTGATTTCTCGTCGCCCGTTGATTTAAAAATTGCGGCGATCGTCCACATTTTCTATCCCGAACTTGCCGGCGAGTTGAAAAATCTTCTGCTGAACATTCCCTGCGCGGTCGATGTTTTTATCTCGACGACTTCGCCCGAAAAAAAATCGGTGATTGAAAAAGTTTTCGGCGACTTCGCTAAGGGGCGCGTCACGATAAAAATTTTTGAAAATCGCGGGCGGGATATTGCCGCGTCGTTCGTCGGGTTCAAGGAGATTTACAAAAACTACGACGTGTGCGTTCATCTGCATAGTAAAAAATCTCCGCACGCCGAAAGACGCCTCGCGGGTTGGCGCGACCAGCTCTACAAAAATCTTTTGGGCAGTCCCGAAATTGTCAGCGGTATCTTGAACATTTTGGCGAATAAAAAAATCGGCGCGGTCTTCCCGCAGTACTTCGACCCGATTAGGATTTTCATAAATTGGGGCGAAAATTATCTGCTGACGAAAAATTTCTTGAGCGGGCTAGGCATTGAAATTGACAATCGCCACTTGTTGGAATTTCCTGCAGGCTCGATGTTTTGGTTTAAGCCAAAGGCACTCGCGCCGCTTTTGGACAGCGACTTGACTTTTAATGATTTTCCGGAAGAGCACGGGCAAGTTGACGGGACGCTTGCCCATGCAATTGAGCGGGCTTTTTTATTTATCGTTGAGGCGTCGGGGTTTATCTGGGCGAAAGTCGACGGCGCGGGCTTGAAGTCGTCTTCGCGAGCGGAACTCGACGCGAACATTTTAAAGGCGTGGCATTCGGTTTTGAAAAAATATTGAGGTGATACCTTTGAATTTGGACGGCTTCTCGATGCGGCCGCTGACTTTGGAGCTCGAAAAAATTTTAGTCGGTGGGCGCGTCGATAAAATAACTCAGCAGAACAAAGCAAATTTAACATTCACAATACGACAGCCGGGCAAAACATTTTTGCTAAGAATCTCGACTGCTCCGCAAAATCCGTCGGTGCACATAATAAAAAATGCTCCGGAAAATTTGCCAGAGCCGCCGACATTTTGCATGGTACTGCGGAAAAATTTGGAGGGCGGACGCGTCGCGGCAATTCGTCAGCACCAACTCGACAGGATAATTTTTATCGACGTTGACTCAATCGGGGCGGGCGGCAAAATCCAAACCTTCACGCTCGCGGCAGAACTCATCGGCAAGTACAGCAATTTGATTTTGATTTCTGACGGGCAGATTATCGACGCGCTAAAAAAAATCGGCTCGAACTCCAGCCGTGTCCGAACCGTCTTGCCCAATCAAATTTATCAAATGCCGCCCGCGCAGGATAAGCTCGACATTTTCTCTTGCGATGTCGAAAAAATTTTGGCGCGGGTCAAGCTCGATGAATCTGCGCGGCTCGACAAAGCGATTATGAATTGCTGTCAAGGCTTCGGGCCGCAAACGGCTAGGGAAGTCGCCTTTCAAGCCGAGCAGACCAATTTGCCTGACGCGCTTAGAAAAATTCGCGCCGCCGCTCAAAATCCGTCGCCCTGCATGATTTTAGACGCGGGGAAAATTTTAGCAATCTCCGCCGTCAAACTGAATTATCTTCGCGGGGAGTTGCGGACATTTGAAACGCTGTCTGGACTTTTGGAGGTCGCCGACGAAATTTCCGGCAGCTACGTTCCGCCCGATAAGGAACGTTTTACAAAGCTCGTCAACAACGAATTGCGCCGCGCCACTAATAAAATTTCTGTGTTGGAAGAGGAACTCGCCGCCGCCGAAAATGCTGACTTGTGGCGAATCCGCGCAGATAATCTTTCCACTTATCGCTATCAACTCAAAGACCATAACGACGACTCAATCAGCGTCGTGAACATTTACAGCGAGACCGGCGAGGAAATTTCCATTCCGCTCGACCGCCGCATCACGATTGCCGTCAACGTCCAAGCTTGCTATAAAAAATACGACAAGCTCAAGCGTTCGACGAAATTTATCACCGAACAGATTGCGCTTTGTCGCGAGGAAATTATTTATCTTGAGAGCGTCGCGCATTCTCTGACCGCCTCGACGACCCTTGCCGACATTGACGAGATACGCACGGAACTAATCGCGGGCGGCTACCTCAAAGAGGCCAAGAAAAAATCCGCGCTGAGTAAAAAGCCGCAGCCATTTAAATTCATTGCGCCCGACGGCACGGAGATTTTAGTTGGGAAGAATAATTTTCAGAACGACCGCTTGACATTCAAAATCGCCGCGCCCGATGACCTTTGGCTACACACTAAAAATATCACCGGCTCGCATGTCATAGTTCGCAGTTCAAATGTCAGCGACGAGACTTTACTGCTTGCCGCCCAAATCGCCGCGCACTTCTCCAAAGCTCAAAACTCTTCCAAAGTTCCCGTCGATTACGTTCAATGCAAGTTCGTTAAGAAACCTTCGGGAGCTAAGCCCGGCTTTGTGATTTTCACGAATCAACGCACGCTTTACGTCACGCCGCAAGCCGACTTGATAAATTATCTTGAAAAATTTATGAGCATATGATATTGTACTTTACGGCAGGTTAAGGTGCCGGCTTCTTCCTCGAAGGAAGGAGGTGACGCTCATGGAGATTCAGGATTGGGTAAACATCATTTGCCAAGTCGGAACGCTCGTGTTTGCGGCACTGACGTACTTCAAAGGAAAAAAATAAGCCGTAGCAGCGGCTCTTAAACCTTCAATGTAGCAAACATTAACGGGGAAGGAGTCGTTACCGAGACCTGCCGTAAAATTTTCCTGTTAACGGTGCAAATTTTATCACAGCATAAAAATCTTTTCAAGCAGGATTAAAATTTTTGGGCGCGAAGTCTTTACGAAATTTTTGCAAAGGAGAGAGCTTTATGAAGTCTGAGTTTACGCTCAAGCTTGAGCGGTGCAAAGGTTGCGGGATTTGCGTAGCGTTTTGCCCCAAACAAGTTTTAGCATTGGACACGCTGGGCAAAGTTTACGTGGCGCACCATGAGAATTGCATAGCATGCGGGCAATGTGAGCTGCGTTGCCCCGACTACGCGATTTTCATAGACAAAGTTAAAAAGGAGGCGGCGAAATGAGCGCAAGATTGATGCAGGGCAACGAGGCAATCGCTGAAGGCGCACTGAAAGCCGGCGTCCGCTTTTTCGGCGGCTACCCGATAACGCCGTCAACCGAAATCGCTGAGAGCCTCGCGAAACTTCTGCCCAAAGTCGGCGGAACTTTTGTTCAAATGGAAGACGAAATCGCAAGTATGGGCGTCGTGTTAGGCGCGTCGCTGGCCGGCAAGAAAGTTTTAACGGCGTCATCGGGTCCTGGCATAAGTTTAAAGCAGGAGCTTATCGGCTACGCTTCCGCCGCTGAAATCCCCGTCGTTATCGTCAACGTGCAACGCGTCGGCCCTTCGACAGGGCAACCCACTGCGCCCAGTCAAGGAGATGTTATGCAAGCGCGTTGGGGCACTCACGGCGACCACTCGATTATTGTTTTGAGTTCGTGGAGTGTCCGCGAGGCCTTCGACATTGCGGTTAAGGCCGTCAACTACGCCGAACGCTTCCGCACGCCCGTTATTTTGCTGACTGATGAAATTGTCGGGCACCTTCGCGAAAATGTCGAGCTCCCAAACGAAGTCGAAATTTATCCGCGTCGCGCCCCTAAAATTTCTCGCGCCGAAGGTTACGAGCCCTACGCGCCCGACGAAGATTTAGTTCCCAATGTCGCGAACTTCGGCGAGGGCTATCACATTCACGTAACCGGCTTGATTCACGACGAGACCGGCTTTCCGAGCGGCAGTCCAAAAGTCACTCGCGAGGCGATAAAGCGTATGCACGATAAAATTTCCCGCGCAGATGATGAGATTATCGAAGTCCACAAGGAGTTCATGGACGACGCGGAATTTGCTGTCGTGAGTTTTGGCGGGACGGCTCGCACGGCTTACGAGGCTGTTTTGAATGCTCGCAAACGCGGGATTAAAGTCGGCTTTGTCAGGCTGATTACAATTTTCCCGTTCGCTGACAAAATTATTCGCGAGCTGTCTAAAAATCTGCGCGGATTGATTGTCGCTGAATTGAATTTCGGACAACTCGTCAACGAGGTCGAACGCGCCGTTGCTGGTCAATGCGCCGTCAAACTCTGCGCCAAATACGACATGACGATTTTTGAGCCGGAAGAAATTGAGCAATCGATTGATGAACTTATCGCGGAGGTGAACGGGCAATGATTGAGCGCAGTTACGAAAAATTTTTCAGACAGAATCGCCTGCCGCATTTATGGTGTCCTGGTTGCGGCAACGGAATTGTTATGAAGGCGATTGTTCAGGCGATTGAAAAAAATCCGAACTTCACGCAGGATAACACAGTTATTGTCAGCGGAATCGGTTGCAGTTCGCGAGCGTCGGGCTACATGGATTTTGATACGCTCCACACCGCGCACGGCAGAGCAATTCCCTTCGCGACGGGCGTCAAGTTGGCTCGCCCCGAACTCAACGTAATTGTTATCACGGGCGACGGCGATTGCACTGCGATTGGCGGCAATCATTTTATTCACGGGTGCCGCCGCAATGTCGACTTGACGGTTATCCTGTTCAACAACAATATTTACGGCATGACGGGCGGTCAAGCCTCGCCGATGACGCCGCTGGGCAAAAAAGCTACGACGGCTCCTTATGGTAGCGTTGACAGACCTTTTGACGCGTGCAAACTCGCTGAGGCGGCCGGTGCGACTTATGTTGCACGCTCGACGGCTTTTCATGTTCAACACCTCGTCAAGACGATTGAGGACGGCTTAAACAACAAAGGCTTTTCGTTTATCGAAGCTCTGGTGCAATGCCCGACGGCTTACGGGCGTCGCAATAAAATGGGCGACCCTGCTAAGATGATGGCGTGGATGCGCGATAATGCCGTCATGAAAACTGCTTGGGATAAACTGCCCGACGATAAAAAAGTTGGCGACAAATTCCCGATTGGATTGTTTTACAAGGCTGAATCGGTTGACTACGACACGGCTTATCAAAAAGTAATTGACGCGGCGGGAGGCGGTAAGCAATGAGAAAGCAATTAAGATTATCTGGCTCCGGCGGGCAAGGCGTCATAACGGCGGCGATAATTTTTGCGGAGGCGGCGGTCTCTGAAGGCAAGAACGCTGTTCAATCGCAAAGCTATGGTCCGGAGGCTCGCGGCGGCGCGTCAAAGTCCGAAGTCATTATCGACGACGAAAAAATTTATCACCCGCACGTCAAGACGCCCGATTACGTTTTGGCGATGACGCAGAAGGCCGCCGATAAATATTTCCACGACTTGAATCCCGACGGCGTTTTAATTCTCGACGACGATTTAGTCCCGACCTCGCCCGACTTTAAAAATATAATTCGCGTGCCGATAACCAAACTTGCGGTCGAAAAACTCGGCAGGGCGTTATTCGCAAATATTGTCGCGCTCGGCGTGTTAGTCAAAGTCACAAAGCTCGTCGACTTCGAGACGATAAAAAAATCAGTCGCGCACAGAGTACCGCCGCACACCGTCGAACAAAATATGACGGCTTTGCAACTCGGTTTCGACGCGGTCTGAAAATTTTCGGCAACAAAAAAATCCCTCGCGATAATAGCGGGGGAAATTTTTTATTTTTGGAGCGTAAATTGAATGTCTTCCTTAAAGTTCGTTCCGCCGAGATGGTCGAAATTTTCCACAAGGGCTTTGGCAATCCGTAAACAATTTTTCGTGTCAAAGCCGGTCTTCATGTAAAAATTTTCATCAACTTTAAAGTACGTCGGCTCGGTCGAAAATAAATTTTGGCGAATGCTCGCCGCCTGACGAAAAATATCGCTATCGAGCGAATAAAGTTGTTTTACGATTTCGCGCAGTAACCAATTCCAATACGGCATTTTTATTTCCGTGCCCGATATGAATAGGCTTGCAGGTTCTTTGCCTATCAATAAATCAAAATCCGAATCGAGATTGAAAGTGTCGCCGATGTTCACAAAGTGCGAATTGAATTCTTCGGGCAGTGTCCAAATTTTAATCGCCGCTTCTGACAATTTTTTCGCTCGCGCCTGAATCTGTTTGGAAGTCCATTCGGGAGAATCTTTCAAAGCTCGCGTGTAACTGTAATTCGACTGCGAATAGATTTCCTTTTTGGCGTCGAAGTCCGCATTGCTGAGTTCGGAATTGTAGCCTGTGAGCGTCAAATTGCCCAGCGTGTGAAGCAAACCTTCCGCCGTTTGATAATCGTTGTGCGCCTTGAGATATTTTTTCCAACTGTCGCTGAATTTTTGCGGCAAAATGTGTTCGACGGTCGCGTCCGAATAGGTAGGCAACTCCTTTGCATGAACTGCCCTTTCCAAAGAATACAGCAAATATTTGCAGCCTTTGGATTTTATCGTCTCGTAAAGGTTATTGGTCACAAGTGACGCTTGAAAATCTTTGTCATGCGGAAAAGTATATCGCCCCTTGCCGAAAGTTATTGCCCGCCAGAAAATTTTCTCGTCCAAGCAATTTTCCTTATCGAGGCGGGCAAGAACATTCCCGGCGAATTGCGAAGTTATTCCGGCATTGCCGCAAACTTTGGCGCGGAAAGTCAGCGAGATAAGCGCGTCGACGAAATTTATAAAAGTCGCCTCGTCGAAATGATTTTTTTCGTAGCGGTCGAGCAGATACATCAAAATAATTGGCGCGTTGTTAGCGTCGAGCAAGTAGACGAGTTCATAAAATTTTTTATCGAGCGTCGAGAGGTTTATAAATTTTGTATCGTCGTTGAAAACAAAGCGGCGGAAAAATTTCGCGTAGCGATACAAATCCTTCAGACACGGCTCGGAGGTTGTAAAATTATCCTTGAAAAAATATTTGAAGGTGCTATAAAGATTGCGCGTGTTCAGACGTTGCTTTTTCGTCTCAGTGACGGAATCAGACCTGCGCTTGGTAATCAGATATTGCACCAAAAAATTTTCTACGTTGTCCGACGGGCGAAGCAAATTTTCAATCTCCAACCAATAATTTTTGTAAAGCATTTCTTGTTCGTTGTAGCTTAGCGGCATGAGCAAAAAGTTTCGGATTAAGTCCGCCTTCGTGAGGTCTAGCCCCGTCGAATTGAGCGACTCGAAAATTTCTTGCGGGTTCTCTTCTTGGAGCAGAATGCTGACAATTTTTAGCTGATAAATTGCGTCGTAAAGATTTTGCAACGTGAGTGGCGACTCGGAAATTTTTTCGCGGAAGAACAAATAATTTCTGTAAAGTGCGGAATTCTTTTCTTGCGCGGAGAAATTATTTTCGTCGAAGGTGTCCGCCATAAGTTTTTCAAAAGTGGCGCAATCGTATTCGGTTGGGTGCAATTTACATTTCCCTTTGAGTGCGCCTTTACCGTGCTTTAGGAACGTCGAATGAATATCTTCCTTTAAATCGGCGTCGTCAGTCAAGTCGTAGAGAACTTTGGCGAACAAAATAATGCTGGTGATTCGCTGTTGCCCGTCAATAATCGTGAACTCTTGAAAGATTCCGGCGGCAGGTTTGTATTGATAAACGAACGTTCCGATAAAATGTTCCTCGCCATTTTGAGCGATAATTTCCAAGTCGTCAAAAAGTTGTTCGCAATTCGCCGTCTTCCAATCGTAATTGCGCTGATAAACGGGAATAGCGAGCGTCCTCTTATCTGAAATGAATTCGTCGATTCGCATAACGCTTGCTTGCATGGGCACCATCTCCGAAAAATTTTTTTTAAGTTTAATTGTTTCGTCGGTGGTTGTCAAAAATATTTTAACGACAAATCATTCCCAAATCCTAACTCCTAACTTCTACCTCCTACCTCCTAACTATTTTCGTAGGGTCGGACGCGCAAAGTTAAGCCGCGCTCGTCGCAAATTTTTTGGCAAGCGAGAATTTCATCGGGTGGCGTGACGTGGTCGACGACGGTCAAGACGACGTGCGGCACGAAATTTTTCATATGCTCGGCGAAAGTCAACATAGCGTCGAAAGATTTTATCCCGTAAGCGGCGCGAGTAATTCTGAAATATTTCTCGGCAGTCGCGGCGTTCAGGCTGATTGACGCCGTGTCCAAAATGTTTTCAAAGTCCGAAGCAATCTCGCGCCCGTGATAAAGTTCGCCCAAGCCGTTTGTGTTTAAGCGCGTCGGCATATTCGGGCGAATTTTTTTGACGTAAGCTAACAGCTCCAAAAGTTCAGCAAGTCTAATCGTCGGCTCGCCGAAGCCGCAAAAGACTACTTCCTTAATGACTTGCCAGGGCGCGGCGTCAAGTTCGGCTTTGACTTCTTCTACCGTCGGCTCGCGCTCCAACCATAAGCTCGACTCCTTAGCCATAGACTTTTTTTGTCGCAGGCAGAAGACGCAATCGCAGTTGCAACGGTTCGTTAAGTTCACGTAAAGTCCGCGCAGGTTCGACGACTCAATTTTCAAACTCTCGGCGAGCGGCAAATATCTTCCGCCCTTATGCGTCGCGTAAATTATCATCTGAATCCCTCCAAAAGTTTCAAGCGCAAAAAAACTCCCATAGAAAATTCTTCGGGAGCTTTTTTGATTTATTCGGCGATTCGCCATTCAAATTCATTCAACGATTGACGTTCCATTAAGTTCATTGGCGCGAGAGTCGAAACGGCTCATGATTTCGGTGTAAGTCTGCTTGCTGATTTCGGGCATGTTGTCCTGGCCGGTAATCTTATTCCATTCCATGCCGGCTTGCTTGAAACCCTCTTCGACAGCCGCGCGCATTTCAGCAAGTCTTTCGGGGTCGTTGCCCGCTATCGCCGATGCCAAATCGAAAATGCGCGTCGAGACCGCATCGACTGACCAAGCTCCGCCGGGCGCGATTGCCTTAGCTGCGTCTTCGGGATTGGTCGCCACTTCGGGCATTGCGAATTTAGCCGCATCAATCTGCACGCCGCCAAAGTTCAAAGTCCCTACGCCGTCATTGAGCCAGCCCATTAACGTATCATTGGATTCGGTCATCGCTTGAATCATGATATTGAGCATAGTTTGTTCTTGCGTTTCCAAATCCTGTTGAAGTGCGCTGACTTGTTCGGCACTCAAGCCCTTAGTCTTTTGCGCGTCCGAGTCTACGGAAACTTCTTCGGGCGTGGTGGTCTGCTGAGCCTTCTTAGCCGCGTCGGAAATGTCCAGCTCGAAAGCGTCGCCGACTTTAGCCGCTTCCGTTTGAGTTTGCCCCGCTTGATTCTGCACGGCGTTCTTAGTGTTGTTAGTGTTCTTGGCCTGCATTGCGTACTGCGCGAAGCCGCGATTCACTCTTGCAACGTTACCTACATCCATGTTGAAAACCTCCTTAAATTTGAAACGATTCACAAAACTTTGGCGAATCACATCATGAATTCCAAAAAGAAATTTTGCGTGGGCTTTAAGATTGTTTCGGGCGAGCCGTCGACTTTAGGCGGCTTTGAATAGTCTGCAACAGAAATCATATGCGGTTTCATTTTGACGCGGTCGGTAATCTTGCCGTCCTCGTAGGTCGTTATCATGACCGAGCCGTCGGGCAAAAATTTTCTAATCTTCTCGACGCAAATAATATTCGCACTTGAGCCGGCCTCGCGATTGGCATTGCCTGAATCCTCATCGACTTTGACTTCGCCAGTTAATGCCGTGTGCATTTCGCTAATCTCGTCGAGTTGCTCGCGAACAATTTCCATTTCCCGAACATCGCGCTTGACGTTGGACATTTTCTCGGCGAGAATTTTTGAGTATTCGGAGACGACGCCCTTTGCATTTGGCAATTTGTATGTGGGCTGCGCGGAATTTTTCTTGACGACCGCCGCAGTTTTTGTGACTTCCCAAATCTCCATTTCGTTCACGCTCCTTTGAATAATTTATCGGCATTCGGAGCGTATGCCTAAAATTTTTTTAGTTATAACATTTACGGGCGCACTTGTCAATTTCAAAAACTGTGATATATTTTTCGCTATGAGAAAGATACTAAACCAACGCGGCTTCATGATGCTAAACGTCGTTTTCCTGACGCTGATAGCGTCGCTCGCCGCAATGATTTTGATGAACGCCGCGACGCGTGTACGCAATCCTCAATCGACGTTGCGACTGACCGCGCTTTACGTGGCGAACGAACAACTTGCACAAATGGAAAGTTTAGCGGCGAGAAGTATCGAACCCACAGAAGAAATTTTAGTCAAAGATGCCGATTTAAAGACAACAAATTTCACAGGCGAGCCGATTGAATTTACTGTCGATACGGAAATTGTCGGCAGTAAGTGCACAGTTACGGTCAGTTGGGCTGTCAAAGGGCAAGAGGATTCTGTTACAGTTGAGAGGACGATTTGGATTGCGCCAAAAGAAGATTCATAACGGAGGCTTTGTGCTGGTCGAGTTCGCGATAGCTTTGCCGCTTTTAGTTTTAGTGTTGTATGCTTTGGGGCTCGTGAGCGTAAATATTTACAAGTTGGGCAAAGACCAGCTCGCCGACTACGTTTTGGAGTCCGAAGCCCGATACGCTATGGAAAGAATCACTCAAGCGGCGCGGGTCGCTAAAGAAATTGAATTAGAAGGTTCAGAAGAGCACGGAAGCGGTAAAATTAAAATCGTCTATCACGCGGTCGAAGATTCCTCTGATTATTACACTATGAAAGATAAGTCACCTAAGTATTATTTATATTCAGATAGGGACGTTTTGGAAACTCGAATTTTTGTTTCTTACAAAAAAAAGGATAGAAAATATGTAAATCTTTACACCGAACGGAAGAATAATATTTATACCAACCCGATAACCGGCGAAAATTTTTTTGGCGACACCACATTAAATCATCTGGACTTCGATTTGAATAAAACTAAAAAAATTTTACATATTAACCTTGAAATGGAAAGCGTAGTGACAGAGCATAAAATAAAAATTGCTACGGCAGTTTTCATGCCCGGCTATAAATCGGAGTAAACTATGAATCAAAAAGGCTTCGCGACGATTTTCGGACTGTGTCTGATTTTGATTATCGCGCTCATGGTCAAAGGGATTCAAGAATCGGAAATGAATCACTCCTACGAGACGACGGATTTTCAAATCGAAATGGATTTGCAAAACGCGGCGGACAGTGGCATTTACGCAGCGGCAGAAAAAGTTCATCAAGAGCTTATTTTAAATAAAAATTATCTGCCTTTTTGCGAAGAATATCCTTCTGCAAGTAATCCTCGAAAAGATTACCAGCTTCCAGTACTTTCCGAAACTATGAATTCTCCAAACGGCTTAATCAAAGTTGATGTTTGGGCGGAGAGAATACTAATTTATCCTTACAGAGTTAATTACAATAAGTACGACTCTAATAAAAAAAGATACATTGCAGAATTGGTTGACGCAAGCAAACCTAAGGAGCAAAGAAAAGCTTATACTTTGTTCAGCAAGGCGGAACTCGGTAGCGAGCGCATTGGCGGTAATTTGTATCGCCGCGCCTTTGCTTATGTTGAATTTGACGGGGACGGCAAAAGCGGTAAGACAATTCATTTTATGGATATAGCAGGTGATTATACTTATAAACCGGAAAGTCCTTGAAATTTATTCGTAGCGCAGGGCGTCAATCGGGTCGAGGCGCGCCGCCTTCCTGGCAGGTAACATGCCGAAAAATATCCCGACGAACAGCGAAAAGCCAAAGCTCGCCAAAATACTCAAGCCGCTAATAACCGTCGTGAAGTCGCCAAATTTGGAAATGGCCTGTGCGGCTCCAATCCCAATAACAATCCCGATAAGCCCGCCAATTATGCTAATCATCGTCGATTCAATTAGGAATTGCAACATGATACTGCTATAGGTCGCGCCGATTGCTTTTCTGATTCCGATTTCGCGAGTGCGCTCGGTGACCGAAACCATCATAATATTCATAATGCCGATGCCGCCGACGACTAGCGAAATGCCCGCGATTGAACCCAATAGCAAAGTTATCATAGTCGTTGTTGAAGTCATCGTTTCCATTAGGCTCGTCAAGTTGCGAACGTTAAAATCATCTTCCGCGCCCGTCCTGATTCTGTGCCGTTGCCGCAAAAGTTTTTCGATATTGCTTTGAACCTCGTCCATTTTGTCGGCGTCGGAAACTTGAACGTTGATACTGCGCACGTAAGTTATGCCGAGCAAGCGTTCTTGCGCGGTCGTCAAAGGAATTAAAACCACGTCGTCTTGGTCTTGCCCGCCGGTCGATTGCCCTTTGCTCGCAAGCACGCCAATAATTGTATAGGGCGCGTTGCCAATGCGAATTTTTTTGCCGACGGGATTAACGCTGTCGAAAAGATTAGCCGCGACGGTCGAGCCGATAACCGCGACGCGATTGCGAACGTCAACGTCGTGATTGCTGAAGAAAAGCCCGCTCTTGAGTTCGAGAGATTGAATCGCGACGTATTCGGGGATAACGCCCGTGACAGTCGTATTCCAATTCTCGTGACCGTAAACGACTTGATAACTGCCCTGCACGGTCGGCGACACGTAGTCAACATTTTTAATTTTGTCCTTAATAGCTTCGGCGTCGTCGTAAGTCAAAGTGGTATTAGAGCCGGCCGCGCCTCTGGGACCGCCGCGATTGGGACTGCCCGCCATTACAATTAGCATGTTCGAGCCGAGCCGCGAAATTGAATCGACGACATTTTTTTTGACGCCCATGCCAACACTGACCATAGCGATGACAGCCGCCACGCCGATTATTATTCCAAGCATGGTAAGGAGCGTCCGCAATTTGTTGGCAACCAGACTTAGCCCCGCCATTTTCAAAAGTTCGGTGAAAAGCATTTTTAAAACTCCAAAAAATCTTTCAAGAGGTGGAAATTATCTCCCTATAATCTTTGTCGAAATCCAAACAATGTAGCCTATGAAAAAGAAAAACCAAATAGTCAACGTCCTTGCCGTAACGCTCCCGAAAAGCATTTTCAACAGCGTGATGAAGTTCGGGCGTTATCCCGTTTTTGTAAACGCCTTGATTTTTGAGCCTGTGATTATCTGCGCAAAGAAATAAATGCACTCGCGCACGGTAGCGAAGATTTTCGTTGTCCTTAAAAAATTCGTCTTTTGCGAAAAAATCCTCAAGCCACGCCGAAAACTTAATCTGCGCGGAAATAAATTTCGTGACGCGCTCGGAAGTCATATTGAGATTGAACAGCGCGTCGGGCGAATCGCGTTTGACGTAAAATTGCGCGGGCGTCTTGACAAAAATTTTCGCCTTCAGAATCCATTGCAAGCAAAAGAAATTGTTGCCGCCCGCCAAGACGTTCTCAAAACTCTTGAAGAAAATATCGTTGTCCAAAATGAAATTTCTGTTGAAGATATTATACTGCGCGTCCATGAAAGTATCAAAATTTAACCACTCGCGGAATCTTAACGCGGAATCTTCTGGGACAAGCTCAATCTTTTCTAGAACGCGATTTTCATAGCACATAAGCTTGAGCGGAGTATTTTCGTCGATAACGCCGCCTTCAGGCGATTGAAAAAAGGTACCCGCGTGAACAACATCTGCTGAAAAAATTTCGGCTACTTCGTGCATGTGCTCCAAAGCATGGGACAAATATAAATCGTCACTGTGCAGAATCATGAAATATTTTCCGGTCGCCTCGCGAATCAATTTGTTCACGGTAGGGAATTGCCCAATATTTTTTTTGTTGCGGCGGAGAATTATTTTGCCGGAAGAAATTTCAGCGGCGTATTTTTCCGCGACAAAATCCGCTGAGCCGTCAGTCGAGCCGTCGTCACGAACGATAATTTCATAATCTTGGAACGTCTGATTGAGTACGCTGTCAATGGCTTGCGCGATATAATTTTTGCGATTGTAAAGCGGAATGAGTACGGAAATTTTTGGCGCGGTCATAAATTCTCCTCCCTAAACAATGTCGATAATTTCGTGCGAATCTTTGCCGATGTCTTTGACAATCTGCCCGTCCTTGACGAGGATTTGACGGTCGGCGGCTTGCGCGATGTCGGGTTCGTGCGTGACTAAAATTATGGTCGAGCCAGCCGCGTGCAGGTCGCGGAAAATTTCCATAATCTCGCCGGTCGATTTGGTGTCGAGATTTCCTGTCGGCTCGTCCGCCATGATGATTGACGGCTTCATAGCGATTGCGCGAGCGATTGCCACTCTTTGGCGCTGACCGCCGGAAAGTTCGCTAGGCAAATGCTCTGCGCGGTCGGACAGCGAAACTTTTTTGAGCGCGTCCATTGCCATAGAAAGTCTTGCCTTAGTGCTCACGCCCGCATAAACCGCCGGCAACGCGACATTTTCTAAGCTCGTCAACTTCGGCAGGAGATTAAAATTTTGAAAAACGAAGCCGATAGTTTTATTCCGGATTCGTGCTAGTTCGTCGTCTGAAAGGTGGCTGACTTCCTGCCCAAGCAATTTGTATGAACCAACCGTCGGGCGGTCTAGGCAGCCAAGAATGTTCATCAGCGTAGACTTGCCCGAACCACTAGGTCCCATCAGCGCGACGAATTCTCCCGAATCAATTTTCAAATCGACGCCGTTGAGCGCGGCAACAATCTCCGAGCCCATTTTGTAAAGTTTCTTCACGCCCGTTATCGTCACGACGTTTGACATAAATTTTTCTCCTTGCAAAGTTTTACCAATGATAACAAAAAAAATCCTCCACCGCAATTTCTAACGGAGAATTTATTTTCTTTAATTCGGTTTTCAATGACCACAAACACGATTGTAAAAGTTAAGGCAAGCGTCTTGTTAAAATGAAAAGTTTATGATAGTATCGGCGTAGCGAAAGGAGGTCGGCAAATTGGAAATGCAAACAGAAATCTGCGCGGAGGAATCGGAACAAAATCAACTCGCGACGACGCTCGAAGAAATTTTGGAACTTCAAAACAAAAATTCGCGGCAACTAGCTCAATCACTGCGCGAAAACGTCAACTTTCAAAATCAAGTGCGCTTGGGAATGCAAAAGGAACTTGAGACCCTAAAGGAGCAACAGCGCGGCGAACAGTTCACGCCAATTTTAAAATCGGTGGCGACAGTCTGCGTTGAGTATAGAAAAATTTTGTCGGACGAAGCCATCCCTAAAAAATGGCGGCGGACATTGTCGCTGATGTTCGACGAACTGGAAGATATTTTATCGGAGTATGACGCGGAAGTTTTCAGCTCGGCAATAGGTGAACAACGTCGCCCGCTCCTAACTAAAATCGTAAACACCGTCGCGACTAACGATAAAGCTTTGCATAATACAATAGCTCGCAGTCGACGGCCGGGCGTCATGAGAAACGGCAAACCGCTTTATCGCGAGTTCGTTGACGTTTACGTCTTCGACGCGAGCGCGGGCAATAAAAAATCTCAATCAGTTAGGACAAAGTAAAGGAGAAATTTTATGAGCACATACGGCATTGACCTTGGCACAACATATTCCTGCATAGCGCGCTTGGACTCGAACGGCAACCCCGAAGTCATTCGCAATAACGAAGACGATTCCAACACCGTCGCCAGCGTAGTCTTTTTCGAGAATGAAAATAATGTCGTCGTCGGGCAGGCGGCTAAAGAAAATATCGAGACCGACGGCGAACGCGTCGTGCAATTCGTCAAACGCTACATAGGCAAAGTCGACAGCCGCACCTACGAATTCGACGGCAAAACTTATACGCCCGTCGAGATTAGTGCATTGATTTTAACGCGGCTAAAAAATTTGGTCGAGGCTCAAGGCGGCACGGTCGAGGACGTTGTTATAACTGTTCCGGCTTATTTCGGGCTTGAAGAACGTTCCGCGACTCGGCAAGCGGGCGAACTCGCCGGTCTTCACGTCTTGAGCTTAATTAACGAACCGACCGCCGCCGCTCTCAGCTACTGCGCCAGACAATTTCAAGAGGATAGGACAATTTTAGTCTACGACTTGGGTGGCGGGACTTTTGATGTTACCGTCGTCAAGATGACTATGACGCAAAACGATTCGGGCAACGACGTTCAAAAAATAACAGTGCTCGCGACCGGCGGCGATGACAGGCTCGGCGGCTTCGATTGGGACGACAGATTATTCAATCACATTCTGCACGTCTGCTGTGACGAAAACGGCTTGACCCCAGAAGAGATTGAGGCCGAAACTCGCCAAGACATTCGTAGCAAGGTCGAGGAGGCAAAGCGTAAACTTAGCAAAAAACAATCAGCTAAAGTTCGCATAGACGTTAACGGCTCGCGCACCGAAATTACTATCAAGCGCGCGGAGTTCGAGCAAATGACTTCGGACATTGTCGCCAAAACTATGAACTTTGTTGACGCGACGCTCGAAAAAGTTCCGAACGTCGAAATCGATACGGTGTTACTTGTCGGCGGCTCAACGTATATGCCAATGATTATTAACGCGGTCGAGGCGAAATTTCCCGGCAAAGTTCAGCAGCACGACCCCGACCAAGCTGTTGCGAAAGGCGCGGCGATTTACGCGAGCATGTTGGTTGAGGAAGTCGATTCCCTCTCCGAACCCGGCACTGAACCTTCCGGCGAAACTCCTGCCCGCGCCGAACAACTTACATCAAAATTCACGGTCGAAGACCAAACGCCGCGTTCATTTGGTCCTGGCGTCGTCGATACCAACGGGGCTAAGCATAAATACGTTTTGGAGAACTTTATAAAAATCGGCGAGAAAATGCCCGCCGTGTTCACCAAAACTTATTACCCGCTCGAAGACAATCAAGAACGCGTTTTGTTGCGCGCCTTTGAAAATCGTTCGACCGATGACACGTTAATTCCCTGCGTCGACGAGGAGGGCAATCCGCAAGCGACCGACCCCGCGCATAACGTCAAACTGTTGGGTGAACTCGTTGTGAATCTCCCGCCCAATACCAGTCGCGATACGCCCATTAAAGTTACGTTCAAAGTTGACGCGTCAGGCGTGCACGTCGAGGCCGTCAACACTAAGACTAACGAGACTTTTGAAACATTCCTGCGCACCGATTCCGACGTTGACATTGAGCGCAGCGCAGTTCATCAGCTCAGAATCTCTTCTGATTGAAAGCAAAACTAATTACGCATTACGCATTACGAATTACGCATTGAAAAAAATTCCCTCCGCGAGTTGCAGAGGGTTTTTTGTTGCGAAGATTTTACCTGCCGTGTTTGGCGAGCCGTTGCAAATATTTCCCGTACTCATTTTTGGCGAGCGGCTCGGCAAGTTTCAAAAGTTGCGCCTCGTCAATGTAGCCCATGCGATAGGAAATTTCCTCTATGCAAGAAATTTTCAAGCCCTGACGCGTTTGAATGGTATGGACGAAACTACCGGCTTGCAAAAGTGATTCATGCGTTCCGGTATCGAGCCAGGCATAACCGCGCCGCATTTTTTCCACGCGTAAATTGCCGCGCTCAAGATAAATTTTGTTGACGTCGGTTATTTCGAGTTCGCCGCGTGCCGATGGTTTAATCGACTTGGCAACGTCGACGATATTTTTATCGTAGAAGTAAAGTCCGGTCACGGCGTAATTCGAGCGCGGCTCCTTAGGTTTTTCCTCTAGGCTGACGGCTTGTCCGGTCTCGCGATTGAATTCCACTACGCCATAATTTTGCGGGTCGTTGACGTAGTAGGCAAAAACAGTCGCGCCTTCGTCGTGAGCCGCCGCTCGCTGAACTAACTTTGCAAAGTCCGAGCCGTAAAAAATATTGTCGCCCAAAACTAATGCGCAACCTTCGCCGCCAATAAATTCCTCGCCGATTAGGAAAGCTTGCGCTAAACCTTCGGGCTTAGGCTGAACGGCGTAGGAAATTTTCAGTCCGAGTTGCGAGCCGTCACCGAGCAGAGCTTGAAATAAATGACTGTCTTGTGGCGTCGTGATGATTAAAATTTCGCGAATGCCCGCCAACATCAAGGTCGACAGCGGATAATAAATCATCGGCTTGTCGAAGACCGGCATTAGTTGTTTCGATACGACTTCTGTTAGCGGATAAAGGCGCGTGCCGCTCCCGCCCGCCAAAATTATTCCCTTACCTATCATAAAATTTCACTCCGATTATATTTTGCATTGCATAAGGATTTCGCCCGAATCAAGGTCGAAGATTTGAATTTTCTCTTCGTCAATGACCGCGACGCTAGTTTTTTTATCAGCGCGGTTAGAAAGATACGGCGAGACCGTGCCGGGGTTGAGGAAAATTGTATCGCCGCGCTTTTCCAAAATTGTCGTGTGAATATGCCCCGTGATAAAAATATCTGCGCGGAATTGTTTAGCGATTTTGTCTTTGTCGTCGTTAGTCGGCAACTTGTGCCCGTGATTGACGACAATACGCTTGCCATTGGCGAAGGCGTGAGCATACTCCGACAAGACCGGCACTTCTAAAACAAGTTGGTCAACTTCCGAATCGCCATTGCCGCGAGCTATCACGAACGGAATTTTCGACGCGTTAATCAGATTAGCCAAAGCTTTCGGGTTGTAGTCGTCGCCTTTGTAATTCGGATTGTTCGGTCCGTGATAGAGGACATCGCCCGCGTGAAGAATAACTTCGGCGTCGGCGAAAAATTTTTCCATAGCAAGCGCGACCCTGTCAATGTAGCCGTGCGAATCGGAAAGAACTCCAATTTTCATTTAAAACTCTCCCTTCGTAGTAGTTAGGTGGTTAGGTTGTTAGGTGGTTAGGTTGTTAGGTGGTTAGAAAACTAATTCCCTAAAAATTATAAGCCCTACGCCCGACTGTGGCAAGCAATCATTAAAAGTCTTTAAGGAATTTGACAAAAGCCCCGCTAACATTTAAATTGTTATATAACAACTCCCGAATCGCTATAGGAGGTTTAAATTATGACCGCGCAAGAAGTTATAAAAAGTTTTACAAAGCAACTCGCCAATCACGGCTACGCCAGCTCCGATTCCGTCGGACCTTATATGTTAGATTCTGCCGTCCGCGCCTCGTCGAGATATGGCAGCATTCAAGAAGCTATCGACGCGTTCAAGGCTGACCAAGTGCAAGCGGAAATGGAAGCCGTCGAAGAAGTTTTAGGCTCTAACTACGCCGGAAAAACTATGTACGACCTACCCGACAGTATTTTGGACGCCGACGCTAAAGACTACGACCCCAATAATAAAAGCAATGCCTACTACGACGCGAATAACGATAGCCGCTCGACCGTAGAAAATTTAATCAAGGAGCGCATGTCAGATATTTTCCTGCAAAAATATTGCGGCATTATCCTTAACGAAAAATATTTCTTCGACTCAAGCGGCACAGTTAAATCTTGGAGTCAATCGACCGGCAACGACGATACCGGCGCAATAACCGGTTCCGATGCGGGCACTTCCACCACTAAAACTAAATCTTCCGTCGTGCCCGAAGAATTTATCAACACCTACACCGCTTCGACCACAGCCGCTCAAAATATCATCACCAATAATAGAAATTGGGTAGTGCAGGCGACCGATAACAACGACACTATCACTTCAAACGCCGCCGACTCAATCAGCGCGGGCGCAGGTAATGATTCAATCATTGCTAACGGGAGCGGCGCAACTATCACTTCCGGCGACGGTTCCGACTTCATCACCATTTCCGAAGGCGTCACCGATATTACCCTTGACGATTTGAACGAGTACGACACCTTGACGATTAGCGGCGATTTTGATGTCGGCTCCGCGCAGATTGAAGACAGCTTGCTTGTCATAACCGATAGAACCGGCACGCGCAAAATTAAACTCGGCGACTTCGAGAACGCAACGTCCGCTAAAGTCAACTCGACTACGATTGCTAATTGGCTCGCTAATGCCGGCATAAGCTTAAACAATCTCGCAACCAAAAATTATTCTGACGGCAAAGTCGTTTCAAGTTCAAACGTCAGCAACTCGTCCGCCGTAACCGTTGACCTCGACACCGTCGACACCAGCGCGATTGGGAATGTCACCGTTAACGGGGCTGTCGTCGGTAGCCTGTCAAGCACTTTCCCGAACGCCTCGACCTTCACGCGCAACGGCTTGACAATTCATTTGCTCGGCGTCGCGAGTGACACTTCAGGCAGTACAAGTAAAATTACCGCTAAAACCCTAGACGAACTCACCGACGCGCAAAAAACAATCGTCGCTGGGCTTTTCAAGTGGTGGGTAGGCGACGGGCTAACCCTAAGCGAGGAAAGTTTCGGCATAAGTTTCAACTCCTCAACCGCCACGATTAAAGATATGGGCCTTTTCTTCTACGACGGGCAGGGCTCCAATACGACCCTTGCCGCCGCGCCCTATTGGCCACGAAGTAACGACGGCGCAATTACTCAACTCATGCTCAAAATCAATATGAATTACTACAACAACATTTCCGCCGACGATTTGGACGGCACCACCACCAAAGTTAAGAATTTACTTGACCGTACACTTGCTCACGAATTGACCCATTCCAATATGGAGACCAATATAAATTTCTTTAACAAGTTGCCGCAATTTTTCGTCGAGGGTTCGGCGGAATTGACGCACGGCATTGACGACGAGCGCGGCAACAGAATTTTCAACATAGCCGCTAACACCTCAAGCATTTCGACTGTCCTGGACGTAAGCAACACTTCGACCGGCAACGCCAATTATTACGCGGGCGGCTTTATGTTCCTAAGATATTTTGCTAAGACTGCTGCCGCACAAACTCTGCCTGCCTTCGGAGAAATTACCGCGACAGTTAATCCCACTTCAAGCGGCGACTATTATATCAGCGGCAACAAAACTTCCGAGACCGCCTCGACGACCGCGCAGGATATTAAGCTCGGCACCGTCTCAAATGGCATTTACACCGTCGAAGATACCGGCGTCCACCAAGTCATAACAAACACGAATAATTTCAAAATCGCGGGTCTGACCATCAACGATACGCTTATTGGCTCCGATTCGGCTGATACCGTCGAGACTGCGCAAGGTTCATATATAACGAGCGGCACAGGCTCCGATTCAATCAAAATTTATGGGCAATTCGCCACGATTGACGCCGGCGCAGATAACGATACCGTCATTGCTCAAGACGGTAGTCATCATTTCATAGACTTGGGCGATGGCAACGACTTTGTAGAATTCAAGTTGAGTAACATTTACAGCAACACAATCGCGGGCGGCGCGGGTAATGACAGAATTTCTTTAGCGGCGTCTAATAACTCCTCGATTGATATGGGCGCGGGCGACGACTCGATTTACTTCGGCGGGCACAGCAATATAATCGACGCGGGCGACGGCGACGATACCCTCATATCGCGCTACACCAATGACAGCGAAAATTTAATCGAACTCGGCGCGGGCAATGACAGGGCGACAATCTACGGCGCAAGTAATACCCTTGACGGCGGCACCGGCGACGATTTTATTTATATCAGCAACGCAAGCAATACATTTTTCAGATACAAAGCGGGCGACGGCTCCGACACTATCAACGGTTTCAACTCGACTTCCACTTTGATAATCGGCGGCGGCTTAGGCTTTTACACGACGGTTCAAAGCGGCAGAGATATTATCGTCACGGTCGATGATGGCTCTGTCTTTCTAAGAAATGCCGCGAACTTGGGGACGGTCAACATAGACGGCAAAGAGAAAAATCCTAAGCTTATCGAGGGCACCGACGACCCCGACACTATAGACAATGCTCTTGACGACGCGACGATTTTGGCTTACGCCGGCGACGATATTATCACGAACAGCGGCGACAACGTATCAATCGACGGCGGCGCGGATAATGATTCAATCGAGTTGAACGGCGCGGGAGCTACAGTCAATGTCGGCGAGGGCGACGACTTAATTCAGTTAGGAGTTAGGAGTGAGGAGTTAGTAGTTGAAAATTTCGGCGCGGGCGATGTGATTCAGTTAAACGCGACGCTTGATAATCTTGATACTGTAAGCGGCGGGATAATCGCGGGCGACGTGACGATTAGCGGCTTGGAGTTATCGGAGACAACCGCCGAATGGTCGCTTGACGATAACGTCGCGACTCACGAGCTTAAAATTTCTGAAGGCGCAACTTTGTCCGAAGATAATCAATCAATCGTATTCGGCGCGGCGAGTACGGAATCAATGACGGTTAGCGGCGTCGGCTCTACGGACGGACTTGCGATTGATACCGATAATAAAATTGTGACGGTGCAATCATCTGCGCTAAATGAAATGGACGTGACAATCAGCGACGGTTACAAATTGGTTTTGAGTGGCGTTTCTGCTCCGAGTACGGTAGCGGCGGCATGGAGTTTGAACGGCACGGCGGCAACTTATAAATCTTCCGAGATGATTGCAGGTTACACGCTCGACGATAATAAAATTGTCTACACTGCGGCGAGCGGCGGCGAAGTTTTAGTTACGGTTAGCGGCGTCACTGCGACAAGTGCTCTTGCGATTGATACGGCAAATAAAGTCGTGACGGTTCGAGCGGCGGCGTTGAATGAACAGAACGTGACGATTAGCAACGGCTATAAATTAGCAATGGGTAGCGACGTTGCGACGCCGATTGCGATAGAAGCGGCGTGGAGTTTGGACGGCACGACCGCGACTTATAAATCATCTGAGCGGACGGCGGGTTACACGCTAGAAAACAATCAAATCAGCTACACTGCGGCGACCGATGAAGAATCGCTAGTTGAACTTAGCGGGATTGCCACTGCCCCGACCGTCAACGGGAGTATCGTCAAGTTATCGCCTAAAAATTTCGCGGGGAATGTTTCGGTCGTCAGCAATGACGGTTACAGTTTCAGCTTGAGCGAAGGCAATTACGCGGGCAAAACTTTCAGCGGCAATGACGAGGACGATAGCATTACAAGTAGCGGCATGTACGTTACGATTTCGGGCGGCGCAGGTCACGATTCTATTAAGGTTTCGGGTGTTAGGTGTAAGGTGTTAGGCGACGAAGGCAATGACCTTTTAATTGGCGGCAGGGGTTATGATACCTTTTCCTATTCGAGCGGCAACGACACTATCGACGGCTACACCGCCAAAGATAAAATCATCACGAGCTCCGACTATGAAAATTTCTCGGTCAACGGCTCCAATCTGATTTTCAGCTTCGGCGACGACTCTCTGACGATTCAAGACGCCGTTAATAAAAAATTCAATATGAACTCGGCAACCAACTACTACACCGCGGAAGGAGTTTACGATAAGAAAAAGAAATCTGTTAAGCTCTTTGCTACGACCGAAAACTTTACCGCCGATTCAAAAGTCGTGACGATTGACGGTTCGGAAGTCTCTTCAGCAATCAGTATCACGGGCAATAACAAAAAGAATTTGATTTACGCGGGCGCGAATGGCTCGACGCTCGACGGCGGCAAGGGCAAGGATAGCTTATACGGCGGCGACGGTGCAGACATTTTTATCTATGCAAAGGGCGACGGCAAAGATGTTATAGAAAATTTCGGCGCGGACGATATGATAAGTTTAAGCTCGAACGCCACGATTAAAGACGCTAAAATCAGGAGCGGCAACTCGATTATAAAAATCGGGAGCGGCTCGTTGACCGTCAAAAGTGCTACGGAATTTACAATCATGCAGGACGGCGCAGAGAAAAAATTCAGTGCGGGCGTTTTTATCGAAGACGACAGTGCCAAAGTTTACGGCTCGTTCAGCGGCACAATCAATCTTGCTGATTACGGCGTTAAAACTTTTGACGGCTCGCTCGCCAAGAAAAAACTCACCATAACCGGCGACGATTCAGCCAACTCAATAATCGGCGGCACGGGCAAAGATAGTTTGATTGGCGGCGCGGGAAATGATACGTTATGGGGCGGCAAGAAAAATGATACGCTTTACGGCGGCGCAGGCGATGATACATTTATTTTCCGCGCCGGCGATGGCAACGATGTTATTGCCGATTACACAAGCGGCGACATACTCCAGATTATGAACAAACGCGGCACAGCTTCCGCCGATTTCAAGAAAGCGACCTTCAAAGGCGATACCTTGACGCTAAACATAACCGGCGGTGGAAAAGTCATTTTGAGTAGTGTCGAATCCACAACCTCAATCAATATCAATGGCGAAAATAAAACCGTCAGCGACTGGATTAAATAAAATTTTTAGTACGTTTTTAAAGCGACTCCCCGATTGCGTGTCGGGGATTTTTCATTTCTCGATTAAAAATTTTACGACTTATTGACATGATGAGTAGGGGGGGCATATAATAATTAAAACTTAAAAGGAGATGGTTTTCATGGCAGATATTTACAATTATGATTCCGATTCTCTGATTTCGGGAACAAACGATTCGGATTCAATTACCAACAACGGCTCGCAAGTCACAATCAACGCGCTCGGCGACGACGACACAATCCAAAACGACGG
Source organism: uncultured Selenomonadales bacterium (assembly GCA_947307055.1). Lineage (GTDB taxonomy): Bacteria > Bacillota > Negativicutes > Selenomonadales > Selenomonadaceae > Quinella. Next base: position 116,766 of record CAMZHX010000008.1, read on the forward strand.
GAATAACGTTTCAATCAATGCTGGCTCCGGTAACGATTCAATTGGCACTTGGGGTTCAAAAAGTACTATAAAAGGCGAAGACGGCGATGATACCATTGGAAACTGGTCGGCAGATGATACAGAAACCTCAATAAGCGGCGGCGCGGGCAATGATTACATTCGCAACGATAATGGTAACAGTGCCACGCTTAACGGCGGCGCAGGCAACGATTCTATTCAGAACTACGGCGCAACTGTCACGATAGACGGCGGCTCCGGCAACGATGACCTTTCAAACTGGGGTAGAAGAGTAAAAATCTACGGCGGCGCGGGCAATGATAACATTTCTAACTGGGAAAGTAGCTCGACCCTCGACGGCGGCGCGGGCAATGACGCCATTCAAAGCAACGGCAAGAACGTTACAATCGATGGCGGCGCGGGCAACGATGAAATTTCCAACTATGGCAACAACGTAACGATAAGCGGCGATGACGGCGACGATGATATTAATAATAGTTCATATAGTTACGAAACGTTTATAAACGCTGGCAAAGGCAATGACAATATCAGTAATACTGCTGAAAGCGTCACGATTACGGGCGGAGAAGGCAACGATATCATTTCCAACGAAGCTAAGAAAGTTTTATTCCAATACAACGCGGGCGACGGTAACGACTATATCACCGGCTTTAACGCAACTTCGACGCTTTCAATTTCGGGCGACGAGAATGCTTATGCATATCGGAGAGGCTCAGATATTATCGTGAAAGTTGTTGACAGTTCAATCACTCTGGAAGGCGCAGCTGATTTAGAAGACGTTAATATAATCGGTGCTGAGTTTGATATCGACAGCGACGCTGATTCCGATACCGATACCGATACCTATTCCGATAGCGACTCCGATTCTGATAGCGATTCAGATTCTGATAGCGACTCCGATTCTGATAGCGATTCAGATTCTGATAGCGACAGTGATTCCGATTCTGATAGCGACAGTGATTCTGACAGCGACAGCGACTCCGATTCCGACAGTGATTCCGATTCTGATAGCGATTCCGATTCCGATAGCGATTCCGATTCCGATTCCGATTCCGATTACATTAAAAATAGCAAAAATAATACCGTAGTCAATGGCACTTCGGGCAACGATTCAATTTCAAACAGCGGAAATAACGTCACGATAAACGCGCTGGGCGGCAATGATTCCATTAACAACAGTGATAGGGATGAATACGGGAATTTTTTGGATGGCGTCAGCTCTTCCGTATCAATTGACGCAGGCGCAGGCAACGATTACATTTACACTTACGGCGAATCGGTCACAATAGACGGCGGCGACGGCGATGATTACATTGACAACGACGGACCTTACGCCGGCGGAACAATCAATGGCGGCGCGGGCAACGATTACATTTACACTTACGGCGAATCGGTGACAATCGACGCAGGTGCAGGTGACGATTCCATTTACAGTCATGGCTCTGATGATATTATAATCTACGGCGGTACAGGTGATGATTACATTTACAATTCCGGCGATAATTTGACAATCGACGGCGGCGCAGGCAATGATTCCATTTACATTCATGCCAACGGTAACAACGTCACGATTTCAGGCGGCGCGGGCGATGATTACATTCAAAATGACGGTCTTTGGTACAGTTACCGTAGCGGAAAAAATGTCTCAATCGACAGCGGCACGGGCAATGATACAATTAACTTGGTCGACGCCCCCGAAAATAACTTGATTGTCTACAAAGCGGGCGACGGCAACGACCTCATTCAAGGCTTTAATGAAACCTCGACGCTTTCCATTTCGGGCATTGATAATGCTTTTGCATTTAGAAGCGGCTCGAATATAATTGTGTCACTTGTTGACAGTTCAATCACTCTGGAAGGTGCGGCGAGCGTAGACAATGCCAATATAATCGGTGTCGAGTTGTTTAATAATACCAAAGATAATGTCGTAATTAACGGCACGGACGACGGCGATGAAATTTCAAACAGTGCCTCGGAAGTCACGCTTAATGGCGGCGGCGGCGACGATTCCATTTACAATTACGGCGATTCGGTGACAATCGACGCGGGCGCGGGCAATGATTCCCTTCAAAACGAAGGCTCCAACGTAACAATCTCTGCCGGCGCGGGTAATGATTCCCTTCAAAACGAAGGCTCCAACGTAACAATCTCTGCCGGCGCGGGTAATGACACTATCGACAATACTTGGGGCTCAAATGTTCTTTTCCAATATTCCGAAGGCGACGGTAACGACTATATTCAAGGTTTCAAAGAAAACTCTTCGCTTAGCATTTCGGGTAGCGATAATGCCTCTGCCTTTAAGAGCGGCTCGGATATAATTGTGGCAGTCGGTAACAGTTCAATCATTCTGGCAGGCGCGCCCGGCTTAGGGAGAGCCAATATAATCGGTGCCAAACTTGTTTATGACAGCAGTTACGGTTCGGATGTCTACTCAGATTCGGACTTGCTTTGGAATAGAGACGGCAACAAAGTTACTTTCAGTTTGGAAGACAGCGAAAAAATTTTACTTGAACTCGACGGCATAGAACAGGGTAGCAGTCTCACTCTGGAAGATAAGACGCTTAAACTTTCCGAAGACAACTTCATTGAAGAGGGCGTCAGCGTGCTGAGCAATGCGGGCAACTTCGGCTTTGAGATAGCAGACGGGGATTATTCTTATGGGAAATTCACCGCCAGCGACACTAAGGACGTTATAACCAACAACGGCAGAGATTTGAGCATATTCGGCAGAGGCGGCAGAGATTCCATAGCCAACAACGCCAATAACGTTACAATTGACGGCGGCGCGGGTAGCGATAGAATTGCTAACATGGGCGCGAACGTCGAAGTAAGCGGCGGCAAGGGTAACGATATAATTTCGCTATCGGGCGGCGAGCAAGCTAAAAATACTTTCGTCTACGCTGATGGCGACGGCAAAGACATTATCTACAACTTCACCGAGAACGATAGCATTAAAATTGCTGACGACTCGGCAATCGAAGCGAATATCGTTGGCGATGACATTGAATTCAAAGTCGGCAGCGGCTCAATCACGATTCGAGACGGCGCAAAGTCCGAGCGCGAAGTAATGGTTATCGATTCAACGGGCAACGAAATTGAATCGCTCTCCGGCAACAAATACACGACTAACGGCATAATCAGCAATGACGAAGACGGCGAACCCGGAATACTTCTTGCGGCGGATTTCAAAGGCACCTACACGGCAAACGCAGTCAGCAAAGTCAACGGCGCGCAGACTAAAAAGGGCATAGCCATTGAGGGCAGTAGCGCGGGCAGTTTGCTAATCGGCGGCGCAGGTAAAGACACCTTAACGAGCGGCGAAAATATTTTCGAGATGACAGGCGGCAAAGGCAATGATTTGTTCGTTTACAAAGGCGGGCAGGGCGTTATCACCGACTACGGCAAAGGCAATGATAAAATTAGTCTCGGCGATAGTCTGAGCGTCACGAGCTACGAAACGGCGGCCGATAACGTCATTTTGAATTTCGGCGGCGATAACGACTTGACGATTAAAGGCGGGGTCGGCAAGGAAATAACTTTCGGCAATTCAAAAGTCAATATTTATATGGAAGAAGGCGTCTTCGACGGCAAAGAAAAATCGGTCAAGCTGTCGAGTTCGGTAAAAGAATTCAGCGCGGCGAAGATGAATAAACTCATATCAATCGACGGCTCTGCGGCTGAAGAAGAGATTGCAATCACGGGCAATAAGAAGAAGAATTACATAGTTGCGGGCGAGAATGGCTCGACCTTAGACGGCGGCAAGGGAAAAGATAGCTTAGTTGGCGGCGAAGGCGCGGACGTTTTCATTTACGACAGCAAAAGCGGCAAAGGAAATAAGACGATAATCGGTTACAGCGACGACGAGGGCGACAAGATAAATTTAGGCGACGCGAGCATTTCGGAAGTCCGGACTAAGAGCAAAGATATTGTCCTTAAAGTCGGCAACAATAAACTTACGCTCAAAGATATTGGCGACAATCCGTTTACCTTCGAGGAGAACGGCGTAACGAAAACATTTAGTGCGGGCTTGCTAGTTAGCGAGGATAAAGAGTCGGTATCTTTGACGAGCGCGTCCGATAAAACGATTGACCTTTCTAGCGAGGCTTACGACGAGCTTAGTTATAAAAATGTCAGCGCGGCGTTGCTCAAGAAGGCAGTTAAAATCACGGGCGACGTTGATGACAACGAGCTAACCGGCGGCAAGGGCAAAGATTCAATTTCCGGCGGCGACGGAGATGATACGATTCGCGGCGGCAAAGGTAATGACAGTCTCTGGGGCGGCTCCGGCGACGACACATTTATTTTCACTGCGGGCGATGGCAACGATTTGATTATGGACTACGAGCAAGGCGACCTTCTCCAAATTTTCGACAAGCGCGGCAGGGAAGGTTCGTTCACAGGAACTTTCGACGACAATACTTTGAAACTTTCAATCAAAGGCGGCGGCAAAGTCATTTTCGATAACGTCGCAGAGTCTTCAACCTTCAATATAAACGGCGACAGCTATCATATCAGCAACCAGACTTTGACTAAGGATTAAATCTCTGCTACAATGCGTTCAAGGGAAAAGGGAAAAGGGAAAAGGGAAATGGGAAAAGTTCATTACGCATTACGCATTACGCATTGCATTTAAGGGGGAAGACTTATGGACGACAAGGACTGGGAAGCTTTTAAAGACAAACTTAACAGGAAAACCGGCATCGATTTGCAACTTTACAAGGAACAGCAAATGCGCCGCCGTATCAACAATCTCATTCAAAAAACACCGTTCAAAAGCTACACGACATTTTTTAACGACGCAGTTAAGGACAAACAAAAATTCGCCGACTTCATCGAGTACTTGACAATAAACGTCTCGGAATTTTTCCGCAACGCCGATAAGTTCGGAATGCTTGAAAGTGACATTATCCCGTACCTTTTGAAGCGCAACGACTCTCTGAACATTTGGAGCGCGGGCTGTTCAATAGGTGCGGAACCTTATTCCTTGTCGATAATCATGAAGGAGTTGACGCCCGGCAAACGTCATAGGATTCTTGCCACCGACCTCGACATCGAAATCATCGGCAAGGCTAAGAAGGGCATTTACACTGCCGACGAAATCAAAGCTATGCGCGCCGACCGCAAAGTCAAATACTTCACCAAGACGCCCGACGGCAAATTTGCTATCAAGCCCGAAATTAAAATGGCGGTCGACTTCAGACGCCATAACCTTTTGAAAGACCGCTTCGAGACCAATTTTGATTTGATTCTCTGCCGCAACGTCGTCATCTACTTCACCGAAGAGGCTAAGGCCGAGCTGTATAAAAATTTCTTCAAGGCACTCAAGCCCGGCGGGATTTTATTCGTGGGCGGTACCGAATCAATTTTGAATTCGCGACAAATCGGCTACGAGACCTACAAGCCATTTTTCTATCAAAGACCGATGAGCAGTTGAAATGGAGCAACTGAAAAAAATAGTCGCGTGGGCTTACGAGAAGAGCGCGTTTTACTATCGTTCGTTCCAAAGTCACAACGTTGCGCCCGATGACATTCAAAACCTTTCCGACATTAGCAAGCTACCGATTTTGACGCGGGCGGAACTCCGTAGCGTCGACGCCTTTGAGTTTTTGACGTTGCCGCTGTCAAGCATTGTGCGGATAAGCGATTTCGGCGGATTGACAAAATTTTACACGGTCGGCGACATTCGCAACAACGTGGAAATGTTAGCGCGGACTTTCATGGCGGCAACTGTCCTGCGCGGCTCGATTGTTGGCATTGCGGGCGACTTATCGGACAGCAGACTACTTGACGCACTTTACGCCCTAGAATCAATCGGCGCAACCGTTATCCCGCTAAAAACTTCACGGCTCGCAGAAAAATTCGGCGTCGAAATTCTGGTGACGACTTCGCAAGAATTTTTGCAAACAGACTTACAAACCGTCACGAAAATTTTCTATCTGAACGAAGAAATTCACCCGCCGCAAATCGCAACGCCAGCGAAAATTTTCAACTTGTACGCGCCGCCCGAAATCGGACATGCAGGACTGCTCGACGCAAGCGGACAATTTCGGGAAGACCATTTCCTGATTGAGCGACCGGAAGACGGATTGATTATCACGACGCTGACCGCGCAGGCGTTCCCGCTAATCAGATTCAAAATAACATAGGAACGCGAAAAGCCCAAAGGTTTTAATGCCTCTGGGCTTGTTATTTTTTTAGTTGGTGGAGATGAGGAGAATCGAACTCCTGTCCAAAAATGTTGTTGTCCAACTTTCTCCGAGCGCAGTCGTTGAAAAATTTCAGCTCTACCAACCTCAACGACAAACTTGATAAAGCCAAGCACTTTGAGATTTCCCGCGCCTTTACAGTGCTCTCAAGGGCAGTATCCCGTTATTGGCGTCGCATCCTCCCTGACGGGAAAAATCGGTCGGGCGACGTGGCGTTAAGCCGCCAGTGCGTACTCTTCGTTCGCAGTTATAATTGTTTCAATCCGCTTGTTGAACCGGTTAACGGAGCCGGTGCTCGCTTATCGAACCCCATCCATCCCTGTCGAAACCATTACACCCCCAAAAGTTTTTTGCAAGTATATCACATAAAATCATTTAGTCAAGCGGCTGAAGTCGGGCTTGCCGTCCTTATCGGGAAAAGCAGTGCGACAATTCGGATAGCCTGTGCAGCCCCAAAACTCGCCGTTCTTGCCACTACGCTTGACAAGTGCACTGCCACAATTCGGACACTTTGGAGCACCTTCCTTAATCAGTCGCGATGAACGAACTTTTCTATCAAAATCGGGCTTGCCGTCCTTGTCGTTGAAAGTAGTTTTGCATTCAGGATAATTAGTACAACCCCAGAACTCGCCATTTTTACCCTTAAGCTTGACGAGTGCACTGCCGCAATTCGGACATTTCGGAGCATCCGCTTTAATCGGTCGCGCCGAACGAACTTTTCTATCAAAATCGGGCTTGCCGTCCTTGTCGTTGAAAGTAGTTTTGCATTCAGGATAATTAGTACAACCCCAGAACTCGCCATTTTTACCCTTAAGCTTGACGAGTGCACTGCCGCAATTCGGACATTTCGGAGCATCCGCTTTAATCGGTCGCGCCGAACGAACTTTTCTATCAAAATCGGGCTTGCCGTCCTTATCGGGAAAAGCAGTGCGACAATTCGGATAGCCTGTGCAACCCCAAAACTCGCCATTTTTACCTTTGCGCTTGACGAGTGCATTGCCGCAATTCGGACATTTCGGAGCACCCGCTTTAATCGGTCGCGCCGAACGAATTTTCCTGTCAAAATCGGGCTTGCCGTT
>CAMZHX010000009.1 GCA_947307055.1 uncultured Selenomonadales bacterium
GCGTCGAAAGTAATTGCAAAATGTAGAGCGATAAATTTCAAAGGAAGAATGATTATGAGCACAAATTTATTTCTCCAAGTCGGCGAGGATTCACCGCTCAGCCGAATCAAAACCTATTTCGACGCCCTGCAGAATTCTGCCGACGAATATTTTTTCGTTAAGGACTTGAATAAAGGGCTGACTTTGCTTTCTAAAAATTTCTTGCGCGACTTTAATTTCCAAGAAGAAATTGTCGAGGATTTTTCCGCGCTTATCCTGCCATTCATTTGGCACGACGACCGCGAAATTTTGGAAGACGCTTTGAGCAAAATTGATTCGGTGAATCCCGGCGACGAAGTTTTTTGCGAGTTCCGCTTATTAAATAGCATTGGCGAATACGGCTGGGTTAGTCTGCGCATGACCGCCGGCACTGATGAATTCGGACAGCCCGAACTCGTCGCGGGCGTGATTGCTCGCATGGACTTGAAGCAAAAGGCAGACCCCGTTACCGGCCTCCTCAATCGCAACGCTTTTCAACATGCTTTAGCCCACGAATTGAACAGTTCGCCCGACGTGCGCGGCGCAGTCGTTTTCATTGGGCTTGATAATTTCCAACTCGTCAACGAAACTTACGGGCATGAATTCGGCGACAACGCTTTAAAACAACTCGCTCAAGACATCACTAACATTTTGCCGCCCGATATTCGCCTTTATAAACTCGATAATGATATGTTCGCGTTTTTCGTCGAGGACGTTTACCCCGAAGAGCTCGAAATAATTTTCTCCAGCGTGCAACTTTGTATGCGCGAAATTCAAAACGTCGAAGATACAATTTTCTGCACGGCATCGGGCGGCGCGGCATTTTATCCCGATGACGCTTACGACGTGACAACTTTAATGCGTTATGCCGAAGTCGCGCTTGAGTTCGCTAGACAAAAAGGCCGCGACCAAATCGCCTTCTTTGACACCGGCTACTATGACCGCTGGCGTTACGATATTGGAATGCAAAACCTTATGCAAAATTCGATTGCTCGCGGCTGCGAAGATTTCTTCCTGTGCTATCAGCCGCAAGTCAATGCTAAGACCGGCGAACTTATCGGCGCAGAAGCTCTCCTGCGTTGGTACGACAGGGACGGGACGGTCGTCGCGCCTATGCAATTTATTCCTATGCTTGAACGCTCGCGCATGATTATTCCGGTCGGGCATTGGATTATTGAAAACGCCGTCAAGACCGCTAAGCATTGGCAGCAATTCATGCCGCGCTTTGAAATCAGCGTGAATATTTCCCTGTATCAACTCGAAGAACAAATGCTTTATGAATTCGTCAAAGATTGCCTTGACCGTCACCAGATTGACCCGACCACGATTGTTTTTGAGCTGACTGAAAGCAATAAGGTTTACGATTGGGACTTCGTCAACAAGCACTTTAACGCCTTCCACGACTTAGGAATCAAAATCGCGATGGACGATTACGGCATGGGCTACGCGAACCTTGCTTTCCTGAAAAATTTCCATTGTAATCAGATTAAGATTGACAGATTTTTTGTCGAAGACCTCGCCAACAGAGAATACGACAAGCAGATTATCAAGCATACAATCATGATGTGTCACGCGGTCGGCATGGAAGTTGTTGTCGAGGGCGTCGAGGACGAGGCGACTTATCTTTACTTGCGCGACGAGTGCAAAGCCGATATTATTCAGGGATTCTACTTCGGCTATCCAGAGACCGAAGACGTTTTCGTCAAACGCTTCGACATAGTTTGATTTGGAGGATTTACAATGAGTTTCAAGAATTTGGCGGCGATAATTTGCGGCGCGATGATTTTGAGTTCGTCGATATGTTTTGCGGCGGTCGACGGCGGGAAAATTGCGCTTGGCGGGATTATGCCCGGTATGAGCGAAACCGATTTGATTAACGCCTTTGGTCAACCGACCTACAAGGACGGCGACGATTGGACATATAAAAATTTTCAAGTCGAGGTAGAGCGCGGCAGAGTGGAAAAAGTTTCTACGCGCATGGATTCGATTACGACTCCGGACGGCGTGAGAGTTGGTCAAGCGGCTGATATTTTGAATTCGACATTCGGCAGGGCGGATAAGGTTGACAATGACAGCGGCGGCGTCGAGTACGAATACTACAGCACCGACGGCACCAAGAAGATTGAGTTTAAAGTTGTCAACGGCGTTATCGCGAAAATTTCCTGCGACCTGCGCGACTGATTATATGAGAACGATAAAATTTTTCCTGATTGGGACGGCGACAATCGCCGGTTTTTTTTTAAGCTTGGTAAACGGCTCGGTTGAAATATCTTCCGCGCAGATTTTTTTCGGAATCGAAGACGAGACTAAACGACAAATCCTAGAAAATATTCGATTGCCGCGAACAATCGTAGCAATGCTCGTCGGGGTGAACTTATCGTTGTCGGGCGCGATTTTGCAAGCGGTAATGAAAAACCCGCTCGCCGACCCTCACATAATCGGGATTTCGTCGGGAGCAGGTTTATTCGGGATATTCGTTATGATGATTTTCTCGGACGCGGGCGCGCTCGTAACTCCGGCGGCATTTATCGGAGCAATGTTAGCGGCGTCGCTGATTTACGTTTTGGCGTGGAAGGACGGCATAAGACCAATCCGAGTAATTTTAGCGGGCGTGGCAGTCAGCGCGTTTTTAGGCGCGGGGATTTCGGCGTTGCTGATTTTCTACAGCGATAAAGTTCATGGCGCGTTACTGTGGATGGTCGGCGGATTATCTGCGCGGAGTTGGCAGCACGTCGAAATTTTATTGCCGTATTCAATCGCGGGGACGCTCGCGACATTTTTAGCGGCGCGGCATTTGAACGTTCTGCAACTTGGCGACGAAGTAGCTAAAGGGCTAGGCTTGCGCGTCAACCTCGTGCGGACGATTTTAACGGCAGTCGCGGCATTGCTAGCGGCGTCGGCAGTTTGCGTAGTGGGCTTGCTAGGTTTCGTCGGGCTGATTGTCCCTCACACAGCGCGATTGATTTTGGGCTCGGATTACAGAATTTTATTGCCGGGCGCGGCGTTATTGGGAGCGGCAGTCGTTTCGATTAGCGATACCGTTGCCCGAACAATTTTTGCGCCAACTGAATTGCCCGTCGGAATTTTAATGGCAATGCTCGGTGCGCCATTCTTCCTGTACCTACTGCGGAAGGAATTATAGGACACCCTTTGTCGAGGGTACGTCATTATTTTTTTTGTCGACAGCGACGGCGGCTTTGAGCGCGTGACCTAATGCTTTGAAAATCGCCTCAACTTTGTGATGAGAATTTTTGCCGTAAATAATTTTGGCGTGCAGAGTAATCCCCGCATTGAACGCGAACGCCCGCAGGAATTCTTCGACAAGCTCCGTATCAAAATTGCCGATTGCAGGAGCCAACTCGCCAAGCTCGCACACTAGGAACGGTCGCCCGCTGATGTCCAAACTTACAAGGGCTAACGTCTCGTCCATAGGCAGGAAAAAAGTTCCGTAGCGAGCTATGCCGCGCTTGTCGCCCAAAGCCTCTTTCAACGCCGCGCCCATTGCAATCCCAATATCCTCTACGCTGTGATGTCCGTCGATTTCCAAATCGCCCTTGCAACTGACCTTCAAACCGAATTGACCATGCGCCGCGAACAAATTTAACATGTGGTCGAAAAATCCGATGCCCGAAGAAATTTCCACCTTAGAGCCTCTGCCGTCCAACTTCAACTCAACTTTTATTTTTGTCTCCTTAGTTGTGCGATTGATTTTGCCGATTCTCATTGTGCCGCCTCCAAAAAATTTTTTATCGCGGAGAATACTTCGTCGTTCTCAAAAATTGTCCCGATTGATATTCGCAAGCAATTTTTCAAACCAAATGCGCTCGGCGAAAAATATCTTATGCCTATGTCGAGCGACTCCAGATAATTTTTCAACTCTTCGGCGCGTGCAAGTCTTATCAAAATGAAATTTGCCTCTGACGGGAAGACCTCGACGCCCGGCAATGTCTTGAGTTGCTCGAACATTCTTTCGCGCTCGAAGATTATCATTTGCAAGCGCGGAGTAAATTCGTCGCGCATTTGATAAACTATATCCGCCGCCGCCAATGTCAAAACGTTCATATGATACGGCATGAAAGTTTTGTTAATCATGCGCGTCACTTCGGCTTGAGCAATCATGTAGCCGACGCGAGCACCCGCCATTCCGTAAGCTTTGGAAAAAGTTCGGGCGACGATTAAATTTGGATATTTCGCGACGAGATGAGTTGCTGATTGCCCGTAAAATTCTACGTAGGCTTCGTCGAGCAGGAAGGCGCAATCAATCGACGCGGCAATTTTTTCGACCTCTTCAAGTGTCAAGGCGTTGCCGGTCGGGTTATTGGGATTGCAAACGACAGCTAGACTTGCGCCGACCTCGCGAATTTTTTTTATGAACTCGTCGACGTTGAGATTAAAATTTTCGTCCAAGCTGAAAGGCTCGCCTTGAGACTCTGCCGCCTTCGCGTAGATTTTGTACATGGAAAAGCTCGGTTGAGGATAAACTATTTTCCTGCCCGCGCCGCCGAATGCGTGGAAAACTTTTTCTATAATTTCGCTAGACCCACTGCCCAATAAAACTTGTGACGGCTCAACCGAAAAATTTTCTGCAATCTGTCCGACCAGCGAATAATATTCCGCGTTCGGGTAGCGATTGAATGCCAGCATTGCCAGCCGATTTATTACGCGCTCCTCGACCAGCGGCGGCAAGTTCATTGTCGATTCATTTGCGTTGACTTTTATGCGGTAACTTTTTTCCACTCCGTCATACGACGGCATTTTTTCCAAGTCTCTTCTGTAATTTAGCATTTGCAAAACCTCTTCAAAAAAATATTGGAAGTGAAAGGATTTTTCGCTGTCGAGTTGAATTTTCCTTTGAATAAAGCAAAATTGGTCTTTCTTTTTTTCGACGCGCAATTTATAATGCGATAAGCTTTGCAAATTTCATTCGAGGTGATTTTTTCTATGGAACATTCTCCGGTAACGACTAACCCGCTAATCATCATGATGATTAACATGACGGTCGTATTTATTGTTCTGGTAGCACTTATGTTTTTAATCAAGTTGATTCACATGGTCGACCCTACTAAGGAGCCCGAACACCCTGCAAAATCTGAAGAGGAGGAACCGCTCGTAGCTGTGAAGTCGGCACAATCTGCGGCACCATTGCCTGAACCAGAGCCGGTTGAGGAAGGGATTTCACCGGAAGTCATTGCGGCAATTTCGGCGGCGATAACGGCTTATGGATTTTCGGGTCAAGTCAAGGCGGTTAGGATTCTAAATCACGAGGGCACGCCTTGGAGAGCCGCCGCTAAGTTTAACAATTTCCCACGCAAATAAAAGGAGTGATTCATTTTGGAAGCGTTGAATGCTTTTTCGGTGTCGCTCCAAGCGGTTTGGAATGACAGCGGCTTTTCGGCCTTCACCGTAGGCAACGGCATAATGATTTTAGTTGGACTAGTTCTTTTGTATATGGCTTTCGTCAAGGAGTTCGAGCCGCTCCTTTTGGGTCCGATTGCTTTTGGCTGTATCCTTGCCAACTTCCCGAACACCGGCTTTTTCGGCGAAGAAATGAACGTCATGAAGGCTATCAATTACGGCATAACCTACGAAATTTTCCCGCCGCTAATCTTTTTAGGTATCGGCGCGATGACTGATTTTAGCCCGCTACTTGCGCGCCCGTCGACTTTGCTTTTAGGAGCGGCGGCTCAAATTGGCGTATTCGTTGCGCTGGGCGGAGCTATGCTTGTCGGCTTCAATGTTCACGAGGCAGCGGCGATAGGCATTATCGGTGGCGCGGACGGTCCCACATCAATTTACTTGTCGACGAAACTTGCGCCACATTTGCTCGGAGCGATTGCGGTCGCGGCGTATTCTTATATGTCGCTCGTTCCGATGATTCAGCCGCCAATTATGAAACTCATGACGACGCAAGCTGAACGCGAAATCGTTATGAAAGAACTGCGGCAGGTCACGAAATTTGAGCGCGTAGTTTTCCCGATTGTCTCGACGATTTTTATCAGCTTACTCCTTCCGCCGATTGCGGCTTTGTTAGGTTGTTTAATGCTGGGCAATCTCTTCCGTGAATCGGGCGTCACTGACAGACTTTCTGACACCGCGCAGAATGCTTTAATAAATATCGTTACGATTTTCTTAGGCACCGGCACAGGTATGACTATGAACGCGGAATCTTTCCTTAGAGCCGATACGTTGTTGATTATCGGGCTGGGTCTCGTAGCGTTTATGGGCGGCACGGCGGGCGGCTTACTTTTCGGAAAAATTATGTGCAAAGTCACGGGCGGCGAAATCAATCCGCTTATCGGTTCGGCGGGCGTCTCGGCAGTGCCTATGGCGGCGCGTGTCAGCCAACTCGTCGGCATGAAGGCTAAACCCGGCAATTATCTTCTTATGCACGCTATGGGTCCGAATGTCGCGGGCGTTATCGGAACGGCAGTCGCGGCCGGCACCATGCTAGCGATGTTGAAGTAAGGGAAAAGGGAAAAGGGAAATGGGAGAAGGGACAAGAGTTTGAAATGGGAGAAGGGGCAAGAGTTTATAACTTGTCCCTTTTTCTAACAAAGCTCTAACACTTTTTGTTGACGGTAATGCTATAATAAATGATAATTAAGTAAACGCACGCTTTGTTCGATTAGTCTATCAGAATCAAGAAATAAATTTTCAGGAGGTGGAGGACAATGTACAATGCGCAATGCGCAATGCGTAATAAAGAGGAACTAGTTCCTAGTTCCCGGTTCCTAGTTCCTAGCAATTACGAGGCTCCGCCCTCTGCAATCTCAAGGAAAGGAGAGAAGTTGATTATGGACGATTTTATTTTCGATTTGCAACGCTTTGATGATAACCCGTCGGTTGTCTCCATTTCATACGGCACTGCTACAAATTCAATAGCGGTCAGTATCGACGGCACAGAAAAAACTATCGTTGCGGGTGACGGCACAACTCATAATATTTCCCTTTTTTCTTCCGCAAACGAGTTCGACCCCGAATCAATAATCACTGCCGCTGTCAGTCTCACAAGCGAACCCGCCCATAGACATTTTTTTACAAATTACAACAACGCAAACAGTAATAAAGTTTCCCTTCATTACGATGTCAGTTTGGGCGACGGAATTAACGTTTCTATCGGTTCGGAATCAACAGCCTCTATCGGCGAGCTTGACGAAGGTGACGTATTTTACGTCAATGATAAAGAATTCTCGTTTGCCAGTTTCGGCATTATGGGCGGCTCCGAAGAAGTTATTTTAAATAGCTCCGCCTCGTCCGTTGTCTTGAACGGCACGAGCTTTGACAGCACCAATTCCGATTTGTACAAAGTTTTGGCGGTAAACAATTCTTCCCTTACCATTAACAGTGCTAAATATTTCGGCTTAGCGGGCTATGCCGGCGTCATGGGTATGGATACCACTACCGGCGACGCTTATGCCCGCTTGTATGCTGATGACGGCAGTAATCCAGACTTAATTTCCCTTAGCAGTGCAAATACTCTTTCCAACCTCTCCCTTTCTTCAGACGTAGCAAGTCTCGGTGCTAAAATCTCAAACGCCACTGAAAACTTGACCGTAAATGCCGGCGGAACCGAATTCAATGCAAAAAGTTCAAGTTCATTTTTCAGGATATATGGCAAGACTGTTGATACCTTGCAAGTTATTTCCCTTAGTAGCGACGCTACGGATATGACGCTCTACGACGGCAACTTAATTTTCGCCAAAGGGCAATCCCTAAACGCAACAAACAACTCAACCGAATATACTTTTTATGGTTACTCGGACGACAGCACTAATAATGACGGCATAATTGTTTACACCAATTCAAACGGCATTTCCACTTTGGGCGATATTGATGTCGGCGAGTCTTTCGTTATCGCGAGCGGGGCAAGTTCAACAGCCTATTCTATGACCGGTGTCGGCTTAGTTAAGACCGGTTCAAATACACCTCTGACTTATAATAAATATCGCCTTAGTAGTGGTGATTTAAGTTTTAATGCCATACTCAACGCTAGTGTTATGCCAAATTACTACGACGCCACCAAAACCGCCATAAGAATTGGTACTAACACCGATAGCAGTGTTAATCCTTCCATTATCGCCTACGGCACCAATGCCCTTGCTACTCTCACATTAGATTCACTTGGCAATTACAGTTTAAAAACTGATTCTAGTCATAATGCCCTACATTTAGATAAATGGACTGGCGTTACCATAGATAGCGGAAAAACCCTTTATCTTTCTCCGTTTTTTATAGGCTCAACTCCTCTGAAAATCGATGCGGGAACTGCAACTATCGGCGTCACCGATACATCAGGCAAAGTAGCTAGGATAACCGCTAATAATACCATTACAACTATTATGGGGGGTGGTTATACAGATATTTCAGGAATAGATTTATTTAGTGGCTCTTTGCGTCTTAGTAAAAACCTCAATGTCAAGTTGGCAAATGCCGGCAATGTTACTATTAAAAGTACTGTGGATGCCACTGGAACAGTTGTTGCTGATGATAACGGCGCAACTTTGCCGGGTGGTAACTATTATTATTACGTTGGAAGAGGATATTTTGCTAAGCCCCCCAATCCTGTAACGATAGACAAAAATGGTATTACTACCGTGGTAGGCAGTAATTTTACGCTAGACGGAAGCAAACAATATTCTCAAGCTAAGAATACCTCAATTACTTTTATTTACGGCAAAACTACAGGCATTTCCGTTTCCGCTTTGGACGCGGGCGATGTATTTCAGCTTACAGATACCAGCGACAGCTTGAACTCCAGATATTACACAGTAACCAGCGATAGAAAATTAGTTTCCGCCAAAGACTCACTGGGACAATCCGACTACAGAATTTGGATTAAGGACGAGAAAACTTCTGACTATGACGGAATATACGACATTACCGACAATAAATATTTCCAAGCTTTTATGCCCGCTGTTAATGATAAAATCACTATCAACAGTGACTATTCCATAATGTCTGCAGATGAAGATAGCAACGAGCATAGCCGCCTTATTGTCGAGTCCACTTCGGGCGGCATAAGCAGTGTCGAAGACGCTTACGGTACATTTATAAGAACGTCAGACGGCTATTCCATTTCCGATGCCAGTAAAAAGACGGAAAAGGATTTATCTTCTATCTTAATTACAAGTAAAGTATTCAACGATTCAATTCAAACCGTCTCGCTAGCTTCTGTTTTTTCTGAAGTCGATATTTCTATTGAAAGCGGACATAACTTCAAAACACGCGACGATTCAGATTATGCCTTCAGCGTTAAAAGTCTTGACGATACCCTATCTGCTATACACATCACCGGCTCCGAAAGTATTAGTCTCGCAAGCGGCACTGTCTACGCTGATAGTTCCGAGCAGGCTATTAAGGTTGGCAATTATACCATTTACGCGGGTGACAATAGCAATATAACCATAGAAAAAAATGGCTCCAATATTTATATCGGCGATATTGTGTCGGGTGAATCTTTTTCCATAAATGGCGTTAAGTACACTCGTAGCGACTACCCTCTCAACTTTACTGATAACGAATATTTTTACGATGTCGCTCCAATAAGTGGCAGAGGCACCTTAAGCGATGATACTAATACTGAACCCGTTGCTATTGATATTTCTTCATTCTCTAGCTCTAATAAACAAATTTTAATCGCACCGAACACAAAAGGAAATCTTGTTATCGGCAATACTTCTATCTCTGGTATGGTCGTTGATGATACCGTCAGTGCACCTTCCTACCTCTTTGCTAAAGTTCAACCCGAAGGCAATTCTAAATACCTTTTGGATAGTATTTCGAGTGCCACTACCACGCAAGCTTGGAATGTCAATGTTATTTCCCTTGTCGGCGGCGAAACTTCAATTAACAGCGCACTCTTCGCAAGAAAAAGCCCAACTATCACAACTAACGACACCCTTGCCACTGTCACTTCGTTTAAGGTTAATGACACTTCCGGCTACTTCTACGTAAACGGCTCTTCTAATACTCCCACTGTTCAAAATGCTACGGATATTACTTTACTCGACGGCAACATTTATGCCGCTTCCATTTCCGCTACGAAAAATCAAACTATAAAAATCGGCGAAAGTGCTCTTATCCCGCTCCAAGCCACTTCGGGCACAAAAATTATTTATAGCAGTAGTGACAAGCAAGCTACCGTTAAAAGTTCCGCAAATACCGCCTTGACCGTCGGTAGCGGCAATGCCAGTACATTGTTCAACGTCAAAAGTGGCGAAATGAAATTTATCGTTGAAGACGCCTTAGGCGCAGTCACCATAACCGGTTTGGACGATACCACCAGTGATATTTTCACCTATAGCGGCACTACTTATTCTTTGAAACCTGCCGGCTTGGTAAGCGGCACCCAACTTTTTCACACTTTGGAAGGAGCTTCTGTTGCGGCGGCAGACCTCATTGACGAAGATAATTGGATAAATATCGCGACCGTTAAAAACGATACCGCGACTATCCCCGCGGCTCTCTCCACTCCGCTGATTTTTATCGACAGCGATTACAAATATACTTACGGCTCGCTGTCGGGCAACGATTTAGCTTATACTTTGAGCACAAGCACCAACGATTCCCTTAATTTTAGTGCCGTTCAAATGGGTAATTCCGAAAGTGTCACTCTCCTCGAATTGCCAAATAATTTCTTGAAAAAAACTATTGCGGCTGCTGGCGTCGTTTCTCTTGTCCCTACCGCCCTTATTGATACCGCAGAACCTTATCAAATCACATTGAGTACGGATTCTAATTTGGGCGGGCTGTCAAATGTTTCTGCCGTCTCGCTCATCAACGGAACCTTGGAAGCTGATTCGCTACTCGGCGTTTCCGTTTACTATAACAGTAATTCCTCGGTTAAAATCCAATCTACCGGCGATAAAATTACCTTGTTGGCTGACGACAGCGTTAAGACTGCTCATATTGAATTGAGCAAAGGTGAATCTTTCTCGCTTAGCAATAAAAGTTATGGCTACACTTTGGGCAGACTCGGCTTGACAAGGACAACCGGTACTAGTAACGCGGCTTCTATCACTTACTTGAATGCTATTAACGAAGGCGTAAATTCTCTGTCAGTGGATAGCATTATAAACGGCGCGTGGGCTGGCGTAATCGCTCCCGAAGATAACGTGCTGACTATTTCCGGCGCAATCAAAAATAACGCGATTATTGCCGATGATATTAAATCGCCTGACCATCAATACGGCAATTTAAATAGAGTCTCCGCCGGTAATTTCTCTTTGGAAACTGTCAATTCCACGGCAAGCGATGACCTCAAAGCAGAGTGGCCTATAACTAATACCATTTTAATTTCTGAAGTTACCGTCACAGCAAGTAGCGACTTTCAATATAAAAAATTCAAAGCCGCCTCGTCGAGCGCAATTTTCGCCGTGACCGATTCCGACGATACCTTCGCAATTATGGACAAGTCAAACGGCGCGTCCATTTCCGGCAATACCGCCATTTCGCTAAATTCGGGCACTATCAATACCGCAGATAATACTCAAACCATAACCGCAGGTAGCTATCAAATAATTTACGGCGACAGCGACAGCGGCAACGGCATTAACGTCATCGCCGCAGGAGCTAGCGTTCCGACTATCGGCGCACTTAACGCCACGGGTGATTCTTTCCGCATTGAACAATTCGATAAAACTTATACCTTAATGGCGTCTAAGGCTCGGCTCCGCACCAGCGATAACGAAATCCTTAAGAACGCCACTATTGATAGCTCCGTCAAAGTCAGCGATTTGCAAACCGCCGATTGGTATAAATTGATTAGCGTCGAAAGCGGCAATTTAACTGTCAACTCTAGCCCTATCGAGGAAACTATTTTGTCGGGCGGCGGCTCCGCTTATGTTATCAACGGCGATAGCGATAACACTATTTTCGGCACACTCACTAAAACCAACGCCGGCTACAGCTTGACTAAAGATAGCAACTCAACTACTCATAAACTCAATTCCATTACCCTGCTTAAAGACGGTATCGTTACTTTAATTTCGGACTTCGCTAACATCTCAATGACGGCGAAAAATAATTCAAACAATACGAATTTTAAAGTCACTCAAACTTCCGGCGATTTCGTGCTCGATTACACTGGCGATTATGTCGAAGTCGAAAACGCTACCGCTCTTTCCTTGACTAGCGGCACAGTTAAAACCGCAACCACTAATCAAACCGTACAAACGGGCGGCTATAAAATTTTCGGCACGTCATTTGCTACCGGCTCCGATAACTCAATCCTTATCATCAATAATAGTAATAATGTCAGCGTGAGCGGCTTAGATGTCGGCGACGCTTTTAACTACGCTAATAAAAATCACAAAGTTACTGCCATTGGCGTTGTCCGTGAAAATTCGCTTCTTGCTGACGCTGACTGGGACGAAACTACTGGCATTTTCGACGTTACGAACAGCAATTTCAGTCGCGAGCTAACCTCTCTTACTTCAAATGAACTCGACCTTTCTACTAGCAATAAGAGAAAAGTTTATGCTATCGTCGACGATATAGATAATCCTACTACCATTATCGGCGAAACCTCTACTATATCAACGGGCGGCCTCAATGTAACCAGCGATATTGCCGATTCCATTAAATCAATTTACCTTGGCAACACTCCATATACTATTACGAGCAATTTTGATACTTCTGTACGCACCGATTCTTCCAGTAAGCTTTTCGTCATTAACGGCGATTCTTATCAAGCGACTAACTCCGCACTCAATGTTCAATCGGGCGCCAATACTAATGCCTCTTCTCTCTATGCCGGGGCCGTGCTCCTCAATGATACTTATCCCGTCGTCAAAACTTCCAATAATGCTGTAAGCGTCAAAAGCGGCGATGTAACTTTAACCGCCACCGCTATTGGCGATACTGTTTCGGGCTTGACCAGCGGCGATATTTTCAGCGTCGGCAAGGGCGAGGCTCCTTATAGTGTCAAAGGCGCGGGGCTTCTTTCTGCCAATAAAATTTGGAGCGGCAATAATTACACGTCGGGCGTCGCTATTGATTCTTCCGAAAGCGGCTTATTAAATGACGAGAACTGGAATTATTTCATTGCAGTTGATGAATCAGTTCTTGCCATTCCGCCGAGCAGTATTGAATCTGGCGTCACTCATTGGGCTATTCTCAATGACGATATGTCTAAGAACTTGGGAATGCTCACTTCTGTAAGTAGCGGCAGTTACAGCGTCGCGCTTATTACTCCGTGGGATAGCAATCACACTCTCAGCGTCAACGACATTACTGCAAGCTTGCCCGCTCTTATGGACAACAACTATATCCAAGCGGTTCAAGCGGGCGCGACTTTCCAAGTCATTGACAAAAAAACAAGCACCGCCTTTACCGTCACTGACGACACGACCGGCGCGTCTATCGGCAATGCCTCCAATATTTCCCTTACTTCGGGGACAATCGCCCTGCCCGCAACGGGGCAAACTGTCGCGGCCAATGTCAGCTTGACAAGCGGCAAAAGTACTGTCTCCGTAGCTAACGGCTCTGACGCGAACGGCATAACATTTATTGTCGACGGAACTTCCGCATCTATTGGCGCACTAAATATAGCTGAAGGGCAACGCGATACTTTCTCCGTCAACGGCACGCAATATCAAATGCTCTCGAACGGCTCCATTCAACGTCAAGACGGCAGATTCTGGCGATATAGCACGATAAGCGAGAACGGTGCGGTTGATGTTGGGGACTTGCTCACCGATGACAACGACCATTGGGTCGGCTCTGTCTCGATTAGTAGCGGCAACCTCACAATCAATTCAAATGTTCTCGGTAGCTTGGGTGCGGCTTACGTCTTCGAGCAAACTAATCCGTCAAGCATTTACGGTTCTTTGGAAAAAACTTCTTCGGGCTATAACCTCGACAGCTTAGGCTCGACCGTAAGCTTGACAAGTATAACTATTGAGGAAAATGCAAAATCGGTCAGCCTCTCCGCAGGTCAAAATGAATATCTGAATGTCCCGTTAATCGCGGGCACTACCGCTACGCTTGTTGTGACGGAAACTTCCAATGATACTTTCTCAATCAGCTACGACAATAATATTTGGAGTTCCGACGCAACGGCAATCAGTTTGGGCGGCGGCACCTGGCAACTTTCCGATACCAATCAAACACTAACCGCCAATGATAAGGTAGTTCAAGTTGGCTCCTCCGCTACAGTCAGTGTTACGAGCGATTCAAACGGCGTCAACGTCACAGGCATCGGAGATAACGAAGTTGTTTCGATAAGCGGCACGCGCTATGCTGTAAGTCTCGGCGCAATCAGCGTCAGCTTGGACAGCACCAACACTTTAGTAAACGATATTAGTAGCGGAGATGTCTTTTCAATCGGCTCCGACAAATTTATCAATCGCGATGCCGGCTTTATCAAATCCAACTCCACTTCAAATTATCTCTGGGTCGACGGCGATGTTACGAGCGGCGCAAGCCTCAACGCTCTGACAGGAACAAGTAGCGATTATTGGCAGCAAGTCGCGACCGTCGCCAACGATAACGTTACAATTAACGCGACTACGCCCAGTGCCATTCTTATTGACGGCGTGGAGGACTTGAGCAAAATTTACGGCTCAGTCACCGCAAGCGGCACGAATTACACTCTAAGCACCGACCAAAAAAATACTTTGCCCGCGTCCATCATCATTGACGGCGTTAAGGCGCAAATTGCGAGCGGCTACTCGAACCTTTCTATAAGTGCGGCGGGCGCGTCGTTTATCGTGACTTCTCTAACTTCGGGCAGTTACTCCGTCGACGCAAATACCAATTCCGATTCCGCGATTTTGAGCAACGCCGCGCAGGTCAATTTGATTAGCGGCACTTTGGCAAATTTGACTGACGCAACCACAATCAATGTCGGCAATGACACCGTGATTGCGGCGGCTACTTCGACAATCAATGTCGGCTATGACAATTCGGTTATCACAGTCAGCGGCTTGAATCAAAACGGCGAAGGTTTCAACATCAATGATACCGCTTACGTTTATAAAAATGTTGGCTTGGTCAAGGATAATTCGCTACTCGGATTCTTTGAGACGGACAGCAAGTTGAATGGCTCCGTCACTAGCACCGCGCTTGCGAATGAAACATTCCAACAGATGATTGCGTCGACCGATAATGTTTTGACGTTGCAAAGCGAGGCGACCGACATTGTATTTGTCGACAGTGCAAGTAGTAATGTCAGCACGGTTTACGCCACGCAAGCTTACGCAAATAACGCTTACACAATCGATACAATAAGAAGCGGGAATTACACAATCGACGCGGGCGCAATGGGTTTGAATACGAGCATAACAGCGGACTTTAAATCCAAAGTGCTCACTGGCGCGACGGGTACTTTCTATGTAAACGGCGTCGGTTATACGGCGGTTGAAAGTTTGAGCGTCGAGACCAGCGCGGACAGTTCCACTTTGTACAACGGCAAAGTTTTGCTTGAGGCGGGCGCGGCGCTCGCGATAACTAATATAAGCAGTGTGATAGCGGCGACGAGCGGCGAGATTCACGTTGACGCCTCTAATGGTTCTTCATACACTTTGGGCGAACTCAATAGCGACGACGTTTTCACAATCGGCGACGCCAACTACACCATGAAGAGCGATAATTATCTGGTGCGCACTAAGGACGGGCAAAACGCAATCTGCACGACGGCGGTAACGGATAAGCAACTGACTTCGACGGTTATAAATAACAATAGCAACTGGAAAACTTTTGTAACTCTCGATGAAGAATACCGGCTCAATTTGGACAGCGCGACGAGCGTAACGGGTTCGATTGTCGTATCAAATGATTTCGCAGACATTTACGCGAGCATAACCGGCAGTAACAATTCGTTCAGTCTAGGTACGATTTCGGGCGGCGCGTCGACGGCTTCAATTAAGGCGATAAACTTATCGGGCGCGAGTTCTACCTTATCAGCGAATTTTGCCGCGACGGTCAAGACCGAGGCGAGCAACTCAACTTACAGGGTAAACCAAAACAATTACACCGCCATAGAAAATTCCGAGCTTGAGATTGAGACGAGCGCAAACGATTCGTCGATAGTTTCGGGCATTATCTCCTTAAGCAACGTCTCCCCCACTAACCCCGTAAAGACTAAGGAGCACACAATCAGCGGCACGGTCAGCAAAGTTGATATTGCCAATATGAGTTTCACGCCCGGCAAAAATGAAACGTTCACGGTAGACGGCGAAACCTACACGATGAATGAATTGGAAGTCGGCTTGACGTGGGGCGATGATAAGGTTTGGACGAAATCGAACGTTGATAGTTACCAACTGCCGCCGAGCGATTCTGATTGGTCGAATATGTTAGTATTGGGCACCGACGGCGAATTAAATTTGGCGAACGGCGCGGCTAGTTCAAATATAATAATCGATAACGGTAGGACAATGCGTCTTGCGTCGTTAGTTGCGGGCGATAACGAATTCACTTTGAACGGCATAAACGACAACGGCACGGGCGTCAGTAGCATAGTTTTGGGCGACGCGGAAACTGTTTTGACTTTGACGGCGGACTTTGTGACGGAAGTAAATACGGGCGAAGGCTTATACAATATCAACAAGGTAACTTACAACGGCAACGGCTTAAGGATAACGACGAGCAAAAACAGTTCGGCTCTGTACAGCGGCACGGTCAGCCTTAGCGCGGACAACGATTTTAATACGGTCAGCGACAGCACAAATACTTACAAAGTCACGAACGGCGACATAACCGCAACCGCAACCGACGGCATAATAACTACGCTCGGCTCGCTCGATAAAAATGACAGGTTCACAATCGGCAACAATTATTACAAAGTTTTGGGCAACTTAACGCTGATTAAAACGAGTTCCGACGGCGGCGACGCAACCCAAATCTATAAAGATTCCATAAACGACGATAACACTTTGGAAGTTGCAAACATAGTCGACACCAACTTTATAAAATTCGTGGAGCTGGGCGACGACGGCGTTTTAAATCTGGTTACCAAGTTGAGCGCGAGTAGTGCAATCGTCTTGGACTATGACGACGATAACCCGATAAGAGTTGCCCACTTGACTTACACTGACGACGACGGCTATAAACTTTCTACGGAAGACAGCGACGACTTGACTAATCTTAACGGTGTCAAGTTGGGCGCGGCAGTCAAAACTTTTTACACTACGTCGGAAATTGATACGACAGTCAACACCACCGCGAAGGGCACCTACACAATTAACAATAAATCTTTCATAGCGCAGGGCAATTTGGAGATAGCGGCGTCGGGCGGCAATGAGGCTAAGTTGGTAAACGGCGCAGTAACTCTGAATGAAACTGTAGATGAAGTTGCCACTTCGCAAACCGACGAGATTATAAAGGCGACGAACGGTAGCACAATAACAGTCACGGCGGACGAAGGCACCATAACGATTAGTGAACTTAATGCGGGCGAGACGTTTACATTCGGCGGCGTGTCCTACACCATGACCCCGATAGGTTTGCTCTATGAAAGCACCGGCGGCAGTTTGCTTAATCCAAATGTTGTCACCGACGGCAATTCCGTAGTCACGACCAATTTGGACGTAACTAACAAGGAACTTTGGCTGACGCTACTCCAAGCGACCGGCGGCGCATTGACTTTGACATCAAGCACGCCTTCAAATGTCGTGGTCGTCGATATGACTTCTTCGACGCAGGCGGTTAAATACGGGACGCTTACAAAATCGGGCAACCTCTACACTTTGGCGCAAGACGCCGGCGATACGCAACTGAATAGCATTTCTATGACGCGTATTAAGGCGACGTTTGGGGCTATGGCGGGCGAAGTGCCAATCACGACGAATAATTCAACAACCTTCAGCGTGACGACAACCGGCAAATTTACAATCGACGCGACGAGCACAAATCCCACTATAACCGATGACAACGAAGACAATTTGCTAACGGGCGTAGTCTTGAGCGCGGGCACGATTCAAGCTCCGATAAATATCCCAGTAACGGCGGGCAGTCACGAGATAACGGCGACTAGCGGCACAATGACTATAAGTTATAACGACAGCGTTGCATATATAAGCGGCTTGGATTCGGAAGAAACTTTCACGGCTGACGGCAAAGCTTATAAAGTTATGACGGTCGGGAAGCTCTTCGACGTGACGGACGCGAGTAAACCTTTGGAAGTGACTGCGGGCTTTGCGAGCAAAACTTTCACGCCTGACAATTTGGAATCAACAGCGGTATTGGCAGTTAATAACAATGCGCTTGACATTTCGGCGCAAACTTCGGACGCTTACGTTTACGACAGCTTGACCAACCCGACTATTAAATATGCGGAGTTGGCGGTTACCGAAGGCAGGAATAAAACTTTGACTGCCGAGAGCGACGAGGCTTTGATTATTCAAAAGGTCTCCGTAGCGGCGAATGATATTTTGACAATCGACTTTGCGACGCAAGTGCAATCGCCGAAAGGAAAAGTCACCGTCAATACCAAATCTTATTCGGGAACGAGCGACACTATTAAGATTGCGACCGACGGCACAACGACCAACTCGACGCTTTACGAAGGGACAATCGAACTCAACGGGCTTAGTGCTTACACTTCCGCGAGCGATTCAAACGGCAACACGTTGACGCGGAACAGCGGGACATTCACGGCGACGGCGGCAAGCGGGAAGTTCACGACGCTAACGGGCTTGGATAACGCGGAGAGTTTCACCTACGGCGACGCGACTTACACGCAAAATATTCCGGGCTTAATCAACACGACGAGTAGCGAAATTTGCCAAGACATATTAGCGGGCGCGACGATAAACCTTGCCGACTTGAGCGGCGCGACGTGGAATAAATTCGCGGCTCCGGTTGACGGCGTGTTGGATATAAGCAACCTTAGCGACACCACGATAATTTACGACAACACGACGACCCCAACGACTAAACTTGCGACGCTGACTGTAACTGACGGCGTGAAAACTTTGACGGGCGAGGAAAATGCCGCCAACTCGATTCTCGAAGTTGTGATTGCGGCGGGCGATAATTTATCTGTCAACTTCGCGACGCAAATCGATTCGGCAGTCGGCACGGTCACAGTCAACGGCAACACCTACGCGGGCACGACCGAACTTTTGATTGACAGCGACGGCAAAACCTCAACGCTTTACGACGGGACAATCACCCTTGACGAGACGAACTCTTCCGCGACCGATTCGAGCAAAAACACTTTGGCGCGGGAGGCTGGGACGTTCACGGCGACGGCGAGCGAGGGCGCATTCACGACGATAAAAGGCTTGAATAATACGGAAAGTTTCACCTACGGCGGGAAGACTTACGTACAGAGCGCGCAAGGCTTGAGGAATGGCTCGGTTATCTGCCGCGACTTGAAGGGCACGACGATTGACCTTAGCAAATTGGACGGTACTTGGGATAACATACTTGCTCCGACCGACGGCGTATTGGATATTTCAAATTTCAGCAGTAACGCCTACGTCTACAACAGCGCGACTAATCCGACGCGCCAACTTGCGATATTGACGACGGCAAACGGCGTGAAGACTTTGACGAACAGCAACAACGCGGCGGGCTCAATCGGCACGGTGAACATTGCGGCGGGCGATAACTTATCTGTCAACTTCGCGACGAAGGCAACTGCGCCTGTCGGTACGGTCACGGTTAATGATAAAAATTATGTGGGCACGACGGAGCTTGTAATAACTTCGGACGGCGCGACTTCGACGTTGACGGACGGGACAGTTACTCTTGCGGCAACGGCTGAAGTCACGACGACGGGCGGCGCGGCAATCACCTGCGCGGCGGGCGACGGCATAACGATAGCGGTTGCGAGCGGCGACGGTGAGACGGTTACATTTAGCGGCTTGAACGAGGGCGACGAGTTCACGATTGGCGAGAACTCCTACAAAGTTAATGCGGTTGCGCCGACGAATTCTGACAACGAACTTTGGAACGGTAGCGACTTCAAAGAAGGAATAACGCTTGCGGCGATAAACAATGCCGATAACTGGAAGCCTATGCTGGCGGTGAGCGACGGGGCTTTGAGTGTTGACGGCGAGACTTTGACTGACGGCGGCGAAGTTATTTTGGTCGACAGCGTGAGCGAGCCTACAAAAGTTTACGGCTACTTGAGCAAGACCGACGGCAAATATATTTTGACTAAGCCGACGACTGCGACGAACGATTTGACAACGCTAAATGCAAGCGGGGTCGCGATAGAAATTGCGAGCGACTACGCGGGGATTGACTTGGTGGCGAATGAATCAGCAATAAGCGGCGTGACGTTGACGGACGACGCGACTTCCTACACCTTAGACGCTACGAGCACTACGCCGAGCCTTAGCAATGTTCAAGCGTTGACTTTGACGGCGGGCACGATAGCAGGCGCAATCAATCAAGCTGTAACGACGGGCAACAACGTCATAACCCCGACGACAATCAATGGCGCGTTGACAATCGGCACGACGACTTTAAGCGGAATTACAACGGGCGACGCGTTCACCCTAAATGATAAATCTTACGTCATGCTCAATACCGGCTTATTCAACGACACCGACAATAAACTTGTAACGAGCGGGCTTGATGACGGCACTTTGACTTTGAATAGCATAGTCGAGACGCAGTTAATTGCAATAAGTTCGGGTACGTTGGATTTATCAGGCGCGGCGACGGGTAATTCATTGGTTGTCGATACGGTCGAAAGCCCCGCCAATATTTACGGCAAAATTACTAAGAACGGCAACACCTACACGCTTAATAAGCAAGCGGACGGGATAACCTCAATCACAATGCCCGACGCCAACTCCACACTTACGACCGACATAGCCGCGACGATTACAACGCCTTCCGGCTCGAAGACTTTCACGATAAACGGCAAAACTTACACGGCAAAAGAATCCGCATTGACGATAGCGAGCGACGGGACGACTTCAACTCTGACGACCGGCACGATTAGCCTTGCGACGGAAAATGCAACGGTCACGACGACGAGCGGCACGACGATAACTTACACTGCCGACAATGACGGCTTAACGGTGGCGGTCAATGGCGGGATAACATTTAGCGACTTGACTGCGGGCGACACGTTCACCATTGGCGAGAACAATTACAAGGTGAGCGCAGTTGGGCTGATAAATTCAGGCGGCAACTTCTGGACGGGTAGCGACTACAGCGAGGGCTTGACGCTTGCGGCGATAAACAATGCTGATAATTGGACGGCAATGCTGGCAGTTAATGACGCGGCATTGAGCATTGATTCTGAAATTTTAGAAGACGGCGGCGAAGTAATTTTAGTTGACAACGTGACCGAGCCTACAGCGGTTTACGGCGACTTGAGCAAAGCCGACGGCAAATACACTTTGACGAAGCCGACCGCCGCCACAACTAATTTGTCTACGCTAGGTGCAAGTGGCGTAGCGATAGAAATTGCGAGTGACTACGCAGGCATTGACTTGTTGGCGAATGACAGCGCATTTAGTGACGTGACATTGACCGACGGTGCGACTTCCTATACGTTAGACGCGACGAACACTACGCCGAGTTTAAGCAATGTTCAATCGTTGACTTTGACAGCGGGCACGATAACGGGCGCAGTCAATCAAGTTGTGACGACGGGCAACAATGTCATAACGCCGACGACAATCAATGGCGCGTTGACAATCGGCACGACGACTTTAAGCGGAATTGCGACGGGCGACGCGTTCACCCTAAACGATAAAGCCTACGTCATGCTCAACACTGGCTTATTCAACGACACCGATAATAAGCTTGTGACGAGCGGGCTTGATGACGGCGCGTTGACTTTGAATAGCATAGGCGAGACGCAGTTAATTGCGATACGTTCCGGCACGTTGAATTTAAGCAACGCGGCGGCGGGCGATTCATTGGTTGTCGATACGGTCGAGAGCCCCGCGCACATTTACGGCAAACTTACTAAGAACGGCAACACCTACACCCTTAATAAGCAAGCGGACGGGATAACCTCAATCACAATGCCCGACGCCAACTCGACTTTGACAACCGACATAGCCGCGACAGTAACAACGCCTTCCGGCTCGAATACTTTCACGATAAACGGCAAAGCATATACAGCGAAAGAATCTGCTTTAACGATAGCGAGTGACGGCACGACTTCAACTTTGACAAACGGCACGATTAGTCTTGCGACGGAAAATGCGACGGTCACGACGACGAGTGGCACGACGATAACTTACACCGCTGATAACGACGGCTTAACGGTCGCAGTTAATGACGGGATAACGTTGAGCGACTTGACTGCGGGCGACACCTTCACCATTGGCGAGAATGCCTATCGCGTGACGCAACTCGGCTTCCACGACGATAATAATTACCTCTGGACGGGCGCGGACTATACAAGCGGCGTGACCCTCGACGCAATAAATAATTCCGATAACTGGACGCGCACAGTCGCCGCTACTAATGACAGTCTCACCGTCGACGATACCACTTTGACGGACGGCACGACCGCGATTGTTATCGACAGCTCGACCGCCGCAACTAAGACGCTCGGCACCTTGAGCAGGTCTGGCAATGCTTACACATTGACTAAGGGCGATAGCGAAAAACTTTCCGGCATAACAGTTGACAACACCACCCTTGCCATTGATAACCAACTTGCTGATGTCCCTGTCACGGCAAAGGGCGCAACATTCACAGTCACGGCGGCGACGCCTTACACGGTCGACGCGACAGGCAATATAACTTCTATCAGCGACGAGGCAACCGCTATCGAAATTTCCACCGGCACAATCGCCGCAACTACCAATCAAACCGTCACGGCAACTTCTGACTCCGGCGAAACAAATATTATCGGGCAAAATAACGGCACATTCAATATCGGCGGCGAGGCGTTCACGGTCGCGGATAACTCCGGCAGTATAACTTTCTCAATGACTAACGGCGTACCAAATAAAGTCAGCGACCTTGAGGCAAATGCAAACGTCACGATTGACGGCAGAACTTACACCGCGCCGCAAGATAATTCCACCCTAACTTACAGCGATGAAAACGGCTGGTACTTCGACGGCTACGTCCCGACTAAATACAATATCACAATCGACGACAACGGAAATATTCTGGTTGATGCGGGCGTCAAGTTCACCGACGTAATTTCTAGCGGCAGGACTTTGCCCGAAGATAATACGATAAAACTCGCGGCCGATGTCAACAGCATAGCCGTCAACGTCACCAACAACGGCTCAACCGCTATCGCCATTAACGACAAAGACGGCAACGAACTCGTCAATAACTTGGGCACGGTCGCCGATGTCACCTTTGATAGCGCGGGCGTCATGGTCGAGAATACTTCCGACGTTGCGGGTGCAGTCTTCACAATCGATAACGGGCAGAGCTTCGAGACTGAAACCGCTACGATTAAAGCTAGTGCAGATGATTGCGTGGTCGGCGTAGGTAGCGGCGGGACTTCGTTAAGCGTCGACAAAGCCGCGACGGTTGACGCGCCTAATAATACAGCTTTAACTTTGGGCAATGCGGCTTACACGGTCAACGGCGTAGACTTCACGACAAGCGGCACCGCTCAAGCTAGCATAACTTCAGCGGGCGTCAAACTTGACTTGGCAACCAGCGACGCCATAACTTATAACAATAGCGGCTACGACGGCACCGGCTCCGCTAAGGCTGACATATCTAAGGCGAGCGGCGTGAGCTTGACGAGCGGCGCGAGCGTAAATAGTGCGGCGGGTAAAACTTTCAACATTACAGGGACAGTCACTCTTGACGCCAACACGATTGACGCCGCGAGCGCAACCGACATTACGACTAAGGCGAGCGGCTACGCGGTCGGAAATGACGACGTGACGATTAGCGGCGACAACGACGGCTACAAAGTCAACATAGCCGACGGGAAAATCAGCGGCCTTGAAAATATCGGCAACGTTGACGGCGTGACAATCGGCGGACTTAGCAACGGCACAATCAAGACCGATAAGGCGGGCGCGTTCACAGTCGGCGATAGAACTTTCGTAGCGATTGGCGACGCCTCAGTCACATATGGAATTGAAAACGGCACACTCGCGACGGCTGATGATGTCGACAGCGTGATTAGCGGCGACTTTGCGGAAGGCTTGAGCGTCAACGGCGGCAAGTTGCAAGTCACAGGCGATAACGTGAGCCTCGACGCGAGCACCGATAACGATAGGAAAGTTGGCGGCTTCAATGATAAAGCGACATTGACGACGGCTGATAACGTTGTCAAGATTGAGCCGACCGGCGCGGGCGAATTCACCTTCGGCGACCACATCTTCAAGACCGATGACGCAACGATTGCTTTCAACCTCAATAACAGCTCGGTTACGGGCGTCGACAGCCTGGAGAACGGCAACTTAATCATCTCGCAGGACGAAACTAATTTCGGCGTCAACGATGAAAGCATAGACTTGGCAGAGATTGATGCGCCCGTCACTTTGGAGATTGCCGACAGCAAAATTCAATCGGTCTACGGTTTGCATAGCGGCATGGACGGAATTGACAACGCGACAGTTTACGGCTTATCGGCGGCGACGGTTAACGGCGTATACTTCGAGATAGCGGGCGGCTCGGTCGACGTTGTAGTTGTTGACGGCGTGCCCGTAAGCCTCTACGGTTTGGAAAGTGATATGACGGTCAACAGCGCGCCCTCAATAGCGGCTCGCACGACCGAAAACGGCACCTTCCAATTTGTCGACGACATTTACCACATAAACGACACGCTCGACGGAATTGTCGTCTTCGATACTGACGGCGATACCCACGTCATAAATATCGGCGAGTTTGAAGGCTCGGTGAGCGGCGACCTCAAAGACTTGAGCTTGAATGACAAGCCGTTCAATTCGTCGAGCGATAAAGTTACGGTCGCCAATGACGGCGCAGATATTCTTAAACTCGGCGGGCTGTCAAGCGGCGATTCAATCAGCGGCAGTTTAAGCAAAGCAAGTTACGTTATGCCCGAAGGCACTTTGAACGTCAACGACAGAGGCTATATCTTGAGCGGCGACGATAACGGCGTAAGCATGACGGGCGACGGCATGGAAGTTGTCGGGCTAGACATCGACGCGAGCTTGACTGTTGCAAAGGGCGGAGCTTACAGCGTTAACGGGCAATCGTTCGACGCTAAGGACGGCGACACATTCATTGCCGGACGCGACGGAGTTTATATCGCCGACCCGAATAACAAGACGATAACCGAAAAGACTAAGATTGATGATATAATACAAAACCTTTTGGGCAAGCAGGAAGACGGCACGGTCAGTCTTAGCGGCGACAGCGCGGCTTCAGTTATCGCGAGCGGCAACCTTGATTCGCCTATGGCATTGACGCTGGATAACTCAAATGGTACCGGCACTCAAACGGCGGACTTCAGCAACAGCCAATACAGCAAACGAGTAACGCTTTTGGGCGGCGACCAAAATGTCAAGTTCAACGACGAGGGCAGGAACGCGGCTTATATTACTCCGACTTCGCGAGGCAAGAAGAATATCGAATTGGGCGACGGCGGCGACGTGGCAGTCAACGACAGCCCATACGCGAAAGTTTCAATCAAAGCCGGCGCGGGCTCCGATACGATAGTCAATCGCAACGGCGCAAGTAGTACCGTAGATGTCAAGAAGAATGGCGACACGACCATTGTCCCGACTTCCGGCAAAGTCACGCTCCAAAATTACGACAACGATAACAACGCCAAGATTCGGACGTTTGAATACAAAGATTTGGGCAACGCGATAAAGAGCAATGAAATTAAGTTCGGCAATGGCGTAATGACTTTGGGCGATGCGGTCGTCGTCTTCGACCCGAATGCCAGCGCGGTCGGCGGGACGTTCGCTAACCTTGTCGACTATTCGGGCGACACTCAACGCGTAGGTTTCACGCATAAAGCGGGCGGCGTCCTCAACGCGAGCACTTCAGCTGACGATTTGATTTTGAAGGGCAATTACGCTGAAAATTCTTCCGACACCCAAAAGAGCGGCGGCTCAACTTTGATAAGCGGCGGCGGCAACGATACAATTCTTGCGGGCGGCGGCGACTACATTAACGCCGGCGCGGGCGAAAATCAAATTTATATCACCGACTCCAGCTTGAACGACGCGGGCGCAACCATAGTCCTTGCCGCGAAGAGCAAAAACACCGTCCACAACTTCAATGACGGCTACGATACCGGCGACGCTATCCTAGTCAGCGACCTCAGCGCGCTTGATTTCACTTTCGGCGACGAAGGGCTCGTAATGCGTTCGGGCAAAGCTCAAATAACTTTCGAGGGCTTGGAACCTGCAGAAGATTTAATCACTTACAGCGACGACATAACCGCCGCGCCTTACGAAATTAAACTCACCGACGGCAAAGCGACATACAACGCGGCCGTCGCGCAGGAAGATAAGGACATAGGCATTGGCGACGACAGCGACGCAAATATTTTCTACGGCAACAAGAAGGGTAGCGGCTTAAACTTCAGCGAATACTCTGGCGCAGTCGAAGTCAATTTGAACAGCGGCATGGGTAGTTTAGACGGTACCGCCGCGCAGTTCTACAACATTAACAAAGTCGCGGCGGGTTCTGGTGATTCGTCACTTATCGGTAAGGCCGGCGCGAAAAATACTTTAATAGCGGGCACGGGCAATACTAGTATTTGGTCGAATGCCGGTCGTGATTTAATGAGCGGCAACACGTCAGAGGATAAAAACGGCTCGACAATGTTCTACTACTTGGCGGGCGACGGGCGCGATACCATTACGAATTTCAATTTCGCGACTTCGGCAAACGATAACTCCGACATAATCAACATAACGGCGGCAAATGCTGTCACGAATGTTTACCTGCGCGGTGATAACGTCGTAATGCAAATCAATAACAGCGACAGTGATTACCTGACGTTAGTTGACGCGAAGGGCAAGGACTTCAAGATAAACAACCTGATTGCAAAAGTCGACGTGAACGCGAACTTCGACAACGTGGCGAATTGCTACGTAGCCGACAGCAATAACGCGACAATGAGTGTTGGCGCAGGCTTAGGAGATGCGCAAGTTTGGCTTGACGACCGCGTCACAGGTCAACACGGCGTCTACTATCTCGGCGAAATTAAATACCTTGACGCTCGGACGGCTAACGGCAATAGCACGCTGGTCGGCAACGATTTGGATAACATTATTTACGGCGGCGAAGGTCAGAATAGTATCTGGGGCGGCTTCGGCGCAAATAACGATACGTTGATTGGCGGCAACGGGCATAACGTCTTCTTCTTCGGCATGGCGAACGGCAACGATATTATTCAAGGCGCGAAAGCTGGCGACGTTATCGACTTGACGACGATAAGCCTTGAGCAAGTTGCCTCGACGACAGTCAACGGCGGTGGCGCGAAACTAGAACTAACTGACGGCTCGTCACTTGAGATTCAAGGCACTGCTGATGTCGAATACAGATTCAGCGACGGCAGCAGATATAAAGCCGACCACAGCTCCGGACAGTGGAAAAGCAATTCGTAATGCGTAATGCGTAATGCGCAATGGAAAACTTTTCCCATTTCCCATTTCCCTTTTCCCTTATTCAAGGCGGCTCACTTATCTAAAGTGGGTCGCTTTTCTTTACCCGTTGTAGATTTTATAAATTTCATTGGTGTAGGAGCCGTCGTCGTTGTGAACAATCAGCGGCGGCATAATTTTCAGATTGCCCGCGTTGGCTCCGACTATTGCTTCCAACATTATCAAATTTGCATCGCACCCGATTTTGGGCTGAATCATTCGCAAGCGTTTCATTTCCATTTGATGACGTTTAAGCGCGTCGACTATCTCGCAAAGTCGCGACGCTAAATGAATCATGCAAAACGCTCCGTGAAATTTTAAAACATATCGCGCCGCCGTTACCACATCTTCAAGCGTCGCTGTGAATTCGTGTCGTGCCCGCGCTATCCCCGAAATTTTATTTGCCTCGCCATTTCTTAGCGGCGTGTACGGCGGATTCGCTATCGCTAAATCGAAACTTTCCGCCTTGAAAAGCTCACGGTGCTTGCGATAATCGCCTTCCACTACTGAAATTTTCTCCGTTAAGCCGTTCAACTCGACATTTCGCCGCGCAAGTCCCGCCGCTCGCGAATTCAGTTCGACCGCGCAAATTTCTTTGACTTCATCGGCAATTAACAGTGGAATTACGCCCGTGCCCGTCCCTAAATCTATGACGCGGGCATTTTTTTTGTATTTCGGGAAGTGCGCTATTAAAACCGAGTCCATTGAAAAACAAAATTCCTGCTCACTCTGGATAATCACGCGCCCAGACCGCATTAAGTCATCTATTCGTTCGCCCGTGCCTAAATTTTTCATTTTCTGTAATCTCGCCTGTTTTGTCGACGATTTTTATCTCCGCGCGGTTTCGGCTGGCGTTCGGGGCGATTTTCCGGCTCAAATTTCTCATTGCGGCTGTATCGCCGATTAAATGCGTCAACTCTGCGCGGCCGCTCGTGTCTGTAAGGCTTTTCGGGCTTTGGCTCTTCTATCGGCTTTGGTTTTTCAACTTCCGGCGGCTCATCTTCGACTTTCGGCAGCTCTTCTAGCGTTTCAAAGTCCTCCGCGTTCACCGGCAATATATCTTCCCAACCTGCCACGACCGTTTTGCTCGTATCAAGCAAAATTGTTGCATTTCGCCGCGAAAAACTCACCGCAACGACTTTTCCCTCGCCCTCTGCCACGACAACTCGACTTCCTACGCGCGGTTTGAATATTATCGTTTGTTTTGGGCAATTTTCGCAGTACAAATCGTTTTCGTACTTCAAACAGCACATCAATCGCCCGCATACGCCCGAAATTTTCGTCGGATTCAGCGATAAGTTTTGGTCTTTCGCCATTCTGATTGACACGGGGATAAATTCGCCCAAAAACGTCGCGCAACATAGCGGTCGACCACATCCGCCCATGCCGCCCAATAATTTTGCCTCGTCGCGGACTCCAACTTGTCGAAGTTCAATGCGCGTCCTAAAAATCGCTGCCAAATCTCTGACCAATTCCCTAAAATCAACGCGCCCGTCCGCCGTGAAGAAAAATATTATCTTGTTCACGTCAAATGTGTACTCAACGTTGATTAGTTTCATCGGCAAGCCGTGTTCCGCGATTTTTTTCAGGCATATGTCGAACGCAATCTTTTCGTCCTCGCGATTTCGTTCCAACATCTCAAAATCTTCCGGCGTCGCCTTCCTGTAAACTTTTTTCAGCGGCACGCCCGGTTCTGATTCGATATTTTCTTCCGCTAAAAGCTCTCGCGCCCCAACTACTACCCTGCCGAACTCCAAACCTCGCGACGTTTCCACAATTACCGCGTCGCCCTTTGAAATTTCTTCTTCATTCGGCTCGAAATATAATATTCTGCCCGCTTTTTTTATTCTTACTCCTAATATTTGCATTTTTTACGCTCCTAATATCTTTTTTAATTGAAATAAATACGCTTCCGCCAATAATCGCAAATTTGCGTTAGATTTTATGCGTTTATTGAACTCCGCGCCCGTTTCTATCATCAAATTTAATTTCCGCTCCGCTATTTTTATATTTTTTAACCGCGCCGCTATGTCCGGATTGCGCAACTCCATAAATCCCATAAAGTATACGTCCCGCAAGATTTTTTGTACATAATTTATGAAGTCCGCTAAATTTTCTCGCGATAAGTCCGCAATTTCCGCTCCGAATTTAAATATTTCCTCGCTAGAAAGGTCTTTGCGCGTCATTTTCTCCAAAATCTCCAAAGCACGCTCGCGAAGTTGTGCGCCGCCAGATTCTTTTAACTTCAACGCCCGCCCTATGCTCCCGTCCGCTACTATCGATAAATTTTCCGCCTCCGAACCCTCGACGCCTCGCATAATTAAAAAGTCGCGTATTTTTTCTGCCGAAATCCTTTCAAAATTTACAGTCATGCACCGCGAACGGATTGTCATCAGCAAATTTGACCGATTCGCTGTCAATAATATGAAAATTGTTTGGCTCGGCGGCTCCTCGATTGTTTTCAGCAGGCAATTCGCCGCCGCATTGTTCATAAGCTCCGCGCCGTCGATTATTATCACTCGCCGCGCAGAATTTATCGGGCGTAATGCCGCTTCGGATTGCATTTCGCGAATCTGACCAATTTTTATACTCGGATTTGCCTTTTTATTGTCTTCCGGCTCTAAAATATAAAAATCGGGGTGACTTCGCGCCAAAATCAATCTGCAACTCTCGCAAATGCCGCATGGTTCGCCATTATTATTTTCGCAAAGCAATGCCGCCGCGCAAATTTCTGCCGCAAATCGTTTTCCAATGCCTTCTTCGCCCGAAAATATCACCGCGTGCGGAAATTTATCGCCTGAAATCGTTTTACGCAAATAATTTGCCGTTTCAGCGTTCCCAATTAAATTTTCCCAACTCAACTTATAATTTCTCATATAATTTACCTAAAATTTAGCGACAACCCGGCCGTCACGGACGACGGCCGCCGGCAACAGAAACATGGATGTTTCTTTGCCGGAACGCCCTTTTCTTTGCATACTTTCTTTTGGGCGCAGCAAAAGAAAGTATGAAAACATTACATAAATAAATCGACGAGCATTCCGCGTATCGCATCGTGCGACGCGACCACATCTAGTTGCGCCGATTGCCCCAATCTTATTTTTTCCGCCATTTCCTCAAGCTTTAAGTCGATTTTCCTAACCGTCGTG
This sequence comes from uncultured Selenomonadales bacterium, assembly GCA_947307055.1. Lineage (GTDB taxonomy): Bacteria > Bacillota > Negativicutes > Selenomonadales > Selenomonadaceae > Quinella. The sequence goes on from CAMZHX010000009.1 coordinate 30,644, forward strand.
TACGCTCTTTGCCTTCCCATTCTGTCCCAGCCCGCTGACGTGTGCACTTCATACATATTGCTCACTGCCGCGCCGATAAAATCCTTTATCAGCGTCCGATATGCCTTCAACTCGTCGTAAGTCGGCGTTTTCGTCAATCGCGCCGCTTGCTCGTCGATTTTTTTCAGCATCGCTTCCATTTCTTCGTGCGGTATGCCTTCTTGCTGCTGTTCGAGTAATTCTGCCTCAAAAGTCAGCTCTCTATCTAGTGGATGTTCGCCTACGCCGCGCAAAAGTTCAAATGGTGACGCCGGTGCCGCATTTCTTCCGATTTTCACTGCCATTTTCATCACCTCGCGCTGATTTTATAGATTTTCGCCCGCAAATGCAAGAAGAGACTGCCGATTTATAATCAGCAATCTCTCCTTCGGAAAAGGGTTCCAAAATGTCGTCTCCTCTGAATGTCTAAACCTGCTTACTCGCAGGTGGGTTCCTTAAGATCGGTCTCTGTTACTTATTTCTACGAATAATTCTCCATCTTCCGAAATCAATTCAGGTTCCCTATAATTTATGTAGGTTAGACATACTTGAGTCCTCGATCAAACCAGAATTATCCTTCTTCGCTCAGATAATATCACGAAAAATTTTTTATTACAAGTCTTGACAACGATTTTAGCCAGAAAAAAATTTTAGCAAGCCTTTTGATTAATTTTCGGGCTTGCTTTATAATAAATGTGCCGTTGCTCGGCTCCTGTCTTACTTTAGTTTGAAAGGAGGTGAGAACAGTGGGCATTTCGGACTTCCTAATAATCATCGCAGCTAACGTCGCATCAAAATTCGTCTATGATTGGCTCAAACATCTGTTCAAGAGCAATGACTGAGCTAAAAACTCGCGTTGAATCTTGACGCAATCCCCCAAGAGGTTGCCTAGACCGTCTTGGGGGATTTTGATTGCGTTTGTGAGAACAATGGGCATTTATTTTCTATATTCTCGACGCCATTATATCAGCTAGAAAAAATTTTTCAAGGTCAGCGATAAGATTTTTGGTAAATATTCAGCATATCGTCATCGCTTAGCGCAATCGGGTCGAATTGGAGCAAAAATCCCATTGCGTCGCGAGTATTTTGAACCATTTTAGGGAATTCTTCGGGCTTTATGCCGTAATCGCTCATTTTTAAGCCGTCCACGCCGCAAGCCGCTTGCATTTCCTTCAATGCGTCGATAAAATCTTCCGCCTTAGTCGCATTTTTGCCCATTGCACGCGCCATAGCTATAAATTTTTCGTCGCAAGCGTGTTTTTCCACGAAATGCGAAAAATATGCTACCGAAATCATAATCAAGCCTGCGCCGTGCGGTAATTCGGGGTGATACGCGCTCAAAGCGTGTTCAAGCGAATGTTCAGCGGTGCAAACGCATACGTCCATTGAAAATCCGCCCAAAGTGTTCGCAAATGCGACTTGCGTACGCGCCTCAAGGTTTTTTCCGTCGTTTACGGCTATCGGAAGGTATTTCGCGAGCTTTTCAATCGCATTCAGCTCAATCATCGCGGACATTTCGCTACACGCATTGGAAATATAGCCCTCCGCGTTGTGGAAAAAGGCGTCGAAGCCTTGATAAGCCGTGAAATGTTTAGGAACGGTTAGCATATAAATCGGGTCGATAATCGCGAGGTCGGGATAACTGCCGAAAAATGCGGTTTTCTCGTTAGTTTCAAGATTTGTGATGACTGCGCCCGCGTCAACTTCGGAACCGGTGCCCGCGCTGGTCGTTATCGCGATATAGGGCAACGCTTTTTCCGTCAAAGGCTTTTTTCCGCCCGTTCCAAATAAAATAAAATCCCAAACGCGACCATTTTTCTGCGGAATCACGCTTGCAATCGCTTTTGCCGCGTCAAGAACGCTTCCGCCACCCAATCCAATCACGAAATCGCAATTATTAGCGCGTCCGAAGTCAACGCCCTCTTGCGTAGCCGGTTCAGTCGGATTCGCGCCGATTTTGTTGTAAATTACCGAGTCGACGCTCCAAATTTTGAGTTCATCAAGCAATTTGTCGAGACTTCCATTAGTTTTGGTCGATTTTCCGTTGGAAATGACGATTAAAGCCTTTTTGCCGAACGGTTTTTCATTATGAAGCTCGCCAAGTTTGCCCGCGCCGAATAAAACTTTCGTCGGGACGTGCCATGTAAACGCCATTTTAATCACTCTCCTTAAATTTTTACACATTATATCACTTAGATTGAACTTTAGCGCAAGAAATTTTTTCAACGAGCTTAATAATCTGCGCGGCGGTCTCTGAAATATTTTTTTCGGCAATTTTTTTGTTCATAGCGTCGGCAAGCGTCATAGGCGAGCGCAAAATACAAAAAGCAGCGTCAATTCCGGCGTCGTCAGAAATATCCGCGACACTTCCGCCCAATCCGACAGTTATAATGTTCGGATTGATTTTTTTTGCCAATTTCGCCACGCCCGAAGGAGCTTTCCCCTGCGCGGTTTGAAAATCCAGCCTGCCTTCGCCCGTGATTAAAATATCGGCGGTTTTGAGGGCGTTTTTAATGTCGAGAGCGTCTAAAACGATGTCGACGCCTGGCAAAAGTTCGCCGCGCAGATAATTTCTGAATGCAAAGCCCAAACCGCCCGCCGCGCCGTCGCCAGGAGCAGATTTTTTATCGAGATTTAGGAAATTTGCGCTAAGTTCGCCGAAATTTTTAATCCAGCCGTCCATTTTAGCGACAATTTCAGGGGTTGCGCCTTTTTGCGGACCGTAGACGGCTGAACAACCATTTTCGCCGGTCAAAGGGTTTGTAACGTCGCAAGCGATACGAAATTTGCAATTTTTAAGTTCCGGATTGACGTTTGAATCATCGATAGCGGAAATATTTTCCAAATCGCGTCCGAAAATGCCGTTTGCGCCGATAAATTTATAACCGAGCGCGGTCAACATGCCCAATCCGCAATCATTAGTCGCACTTCCGCCGATTCCAATGATAAAATCGCGGCAACCGTCGTTGATAGCGTGCAAAATCAGTTCGCCGACGCCGTAAGTAGTGGTGTTAAGTGGGTTGCGAAGTGATTCTGGCACGAGTGGAAGCCCGGAAGCGTTTGCCATTTCGATTACGGCTAATTTTTTGGAAGGAACTTCGCCGAATTGGGCAAAAATTTTATTGCCGAGCGGGTCAGAGACCTCAACGGACTTGAAAACGCCGCCGAGACCGTTGATTATAGCGTTGCAAGTGCCTTCGCCGCCGTCAGCGAGCGGAAAAACGGAAATATTAGCGTTCGAGGCGGTCGAAATGCCGAATTTAGCGGCTTGACCGGCCTCAAGAGAGGTTAAAGAGCCTTTTAGGCTGTCGATAGCGATTACGATGTTCATTTTAAGCCCTCCGAAAGAAATTTTTGCTCATTATAACAAAAAAACGCCCATGAAACGAGATTTGAGCGTTTTGAGTGCTAAAAACTGTTTGGTTACTTTTTAAAAGTAACTTTGAGCGTTTAAAAGTGGTTTTGAGGGCATTTTTTAGGGACAAAATTAAAATTCTATTTAGATATAATTTTAATGGCTTAATTTTTTCTTAGCCAGAATTTTCTTCGCAACGGTCATCATCAACTTAATTCTGTTGAGCTGATTAACTTCGCTCGACCCCGCGTCACAGTCAACCGCTACGACATTAACATTTTCGTAATTCTCGCGCAAAGCGTGGAGAGTTCCTTTTAAAATTATGTGATTGGGCAGGCAGGCAAATGGTGACAGACCGACAATATTTTTAACGCCGTTTTCAATCAGCTCGACCATTTCGCCGCAAATGAGCCAGCCTTCGCCATTTAAATTCCCGTTGCTCAAAATGCGACTTGCAAGCCGCGCCGTTGTTTTAATATCGTGCGGTGCTCTGAAGTGAGCGGAATCTTTAAGGGCATTTTTCATCGGGCGGCGGAAAAATTCTATAAACTTAATGAACAGCTCGGCGAAAATCCTATCTTTTTGCGAGCCGCCTAAAAGTTCATGCTTAGCTATCGCGTCATAAGCGCAGTAAAGGAAAAAATCGACGAACGACGGCATAATTACTTCCGCGCCTTCGTCAGCAAGCACGCGCTCTAAGTGATTATTCGCGACAGGGTGATATTTAACCAAAATTTCGCCGACAATGCCGACTTTAGGCTTTGCAACGTCTTTAATGGGTATGGCATCGAATTGGCGGACAATCTCCTTGACGTTTCGCCGATAAGTCAAATAATTTCCGCTCACGAGGTCGGCTTTGGCAAGCGTCATCCACTGCGCGAAAAGTTTATCAGTTTCGCCGCGTTGCAATTCATACGGGCGCATTCTATTAGTGACGTTCTGGAGTAAATCGCCATAAACCGAAGCTTTAATCGCGTCGATTAGGCAATCGCGGCTGAGTTCAAAGGCGTCAGTCTCATCGGGCAGACCGTAGCAGGCGAAGACCGGCACTTGACCAAAGCCCGCAAATTTCAAAGCGCGTCGCATAACGCTGATATAATTCGTAGCTCGGCACCCGCCGCAAGTCTGAAATAAAATTATCGACGTGTTATCAGGGTCGCACGCGCCCGACTTCAACGCCGCAATCATCTGCCCCGCGACTAAAATCGCCGGATAACACATCTCGTTATTTACGTAGCGCAAGCCCAAATCAATCGCGGCCTTGTTCGGGAGTTCGGGAATCAAAATTTTGTAGCCGTATTTCTGCAGGACAACTTTAACCAGTTCAAAATGAATCGGCGACATTTGCGGCGCAAGGATTGTATGTTTTGCCTTGCAATCGGGCGTAAAGTGCGGACGTTCTGGAAATTTTTTCGGCGAGTAGGCGACGGGCGATTTCCTTTTGAGGGCGGCGAGCAGTGAACGCAATCTGATTCGAGCCGCGCCCAAATTTGAGACCTCGTCGAGCTTAATCATCGTGTAAATTTTCCCGTGCGCCTCAAGAATTTCTTTGACCTGCTCAATCGTCAAGGCGTCGAGGCCGCAACCAAACGAGCTCAACTGAATCAGCGTGACGTTAGGATTTTGCGCGGCGAATTGCGCGGCGTGATAAAGTCTGGCATGATAACTCCACTGATTCACGACGGAAATTTTCGGCGCGTCAACTTCGGTATGATAAACGCAATCTTCGGAGAGAATCGGCAAGCCATAGGATTGAATCATAGCGTCGATGCCGTGATTTATTTCGGGGTCGACGTGATATGGGCGACCGACTAGCAAAATTGCATGTTCGCCAGTATCTTTGAGGCGTTGCAAAAGTTCATCGCCAAAATTTTTGATGTCGCGACGATAATTTTCCATTTCAGCGGCGGCCTTATCGACGGCAACAGAAATTTCTTTCGACGCGATACCTTCAGACGAAAATTCTTCAGCGAGACGTTTTTTAAGCTTTTTCAAGTCGTGGACGGGCAGGAACGGTTGAATAAATTTAATGCCGCGCTCCTTGAGAATGTCCATATTATTGCGAATGTTTTCGGGGTAGCTCGCGACAATCGGGCAGTTATAAAAATTGTCGGAGCGCGTGTCGAAGTTATACGGCTCGCAAGGGTAAAAAATTTTCGTCAAGCCGCGCTCGACCAAATCCATAATGTGACCGTGCGCGAGTTTGGCAGGATAACAAAGCGAATCGCTCGGAATGGTCGAAATGCCCTTGTAAAAAATCTGCGCGGAAGATTTTGCAGAAAGTTCGACGCGATAACCTAACTCGGTAAAGAATGTGTGCCAAAATGGATAATCTTCGTAAATGTTGAGCGTGCGCGGAATGCCGATTGAACCGCGCGGCGCATTTTCCAACGATTTATAATCAAAGAGCCGCTGATATTTGTAGGCGTAGGCGTTTGGCATTTCATTACGCATTAGGCATTGCGCATTACGCATTGCTTTTCCGCGTTCGCAACGATTGCCCGTGAAATATTTGCCGCCGTCAGGGAATTTCTGCATGGTGATGAGGCAATTATTTCCGCAACGCCCGCAACGATATGACTTCGTGACGACCGTAAAATTTTCCAACTGTTCCGGCGACAACAACAAAGATTCATTACGCATTAGGCATTGCGCATTACGCATTGCCAATATCGCCGCTCCGTATGCTCCCATAAGTCCGGCAATGTCGGGGCGGATAACGTTCTTATGCAAAATTTCTTCAATCGAGCGCAAGACAGCGTCGTTATAAAAAGTGCCGCCCTGCACGACGATATTTTTGCCCAAATCCTCGACGTTCTTTAGTTGCATGACTTTAAACAGCGCGTTCTTGATAACGGATAGCGCAATGCCCGCCGAAATGTCGTTGACGGTCGCGCCTTCCTTTTGCGCCTGCTTGACTTTGGAATTCATGAAAACGGTACAGCGCGTGCCCAAATCAACCGGAGCCTCCGAAGTCAAAGCCTTTCCGGCGAAGTCGCCAACTGTCATGTTGAGACCCTGCGCGAAATTCTGGATAAACGAGCCGCAACCCGCGCTACAAGCCTCGTTTAGCGTGATATTGCCAATCGTGCCGTCCTTGACGAAAAAGCATTTCATATCCTGCCCGCCGATGTCCAACACGAACGAAACTTCCGGACAAAATTCCTGCGCGGCGGTCAAGTGTGCAAAAGTTTCGACTTCGGAGCCGTCCGCGTGAAGAGCCGCTTTGACAATCGCTTCGCCGTAACCCGTCGTGAATACTCCGGCAATCTGCGCGGTCGAAGGAATTTTTTTGTATAGGTCGCGAATCTGTTCGACGACGATTTTGAGCGGCGCGCCTTCGTTCGAGCCGTAATTTGTATAAAGAATTTGTTTATCAGTGTCGATAGCGCAAATTTTGGTAGTGGTCGAGCCAGCGTCAATGCCGACGAAAATTTTCCCGCGATAAGTACTCAAGTCGCCGCGCTTAACTTTGGCTTTGTCGTGACGAGCTTTGAAGGCGTCATAATCCGCCGCGTCTCTGAACAAAATAAAATCTGCCTTGCGCGTTTCGGATTTGGCAGCTTCTTCGGACTTCTTGATTGATTTTTCGAGCGTCGCAACCGAAATTTCTTTAGCTTCGTCGCTGAGAGCCGCGCCCGTCGCTACAAAAAAATTACCGTCGGGCGTATCGACGACTTCATCTTTTGAAAGTCCGAGCGTCTCGACGAATCTTTTTTTGAGTTCGGGCAGGAAATGTAGCGGTCCGCCCAGAAATGCGACGTTGCCAGCAATCGGACGCCCTTGAGCAAGATTCCCGATTGTCTGATTGACGACCGCTTGGAAAATCGAAAGTGCAATGTCAGCTTTTTTCGCGCCGTCGTTCATGAGGGCTTGAATATCGGTTTTGGCGAAAACTCCGCAGCGTGAAGCAATCGTGTAAATTTGCTTGCCCTTCTCCGCCAGAGCATTCAAGCCGAGCGCGTCGGTCGAGAGTAAGCTCGCCATGTGGTCGATAAATGAGCCCGTGCCGCCCGCGCAAACGCCATTCATGCGGACTTCAGGCGCGTTGCCCAGATAAATAATTTTTGCGTCCTCGCCGCCCAGCTCAACAACAGTATCAGTCTGCGGAATAAATTTTTCAACCGCCGTCTGACAGGCAATGACTTCCTGCACAAAGGGCAACGAAATTTTTTTAGCAATACCCATGCCCGCCGAACCAGCTAACGCTATCTTAAAAGTTTTCTCGCCAATGATATTTTTCAGCGACGTTAAAGAATTCGCAAGCGCAGAACCAATTTCCGAGAAGTGCCGCGCATAATTTTTAAATACAAGCCGTTCCTCGTCCATGACGACAAGCTTAATCGTCGTGGAGCCGATATCTATTCCGACTTTCATAAAAAAATCACCTCGCCGCATGTAATTCTATAATTCTGCCTTCGCGGTGTCAACGAAAAGCCCGCTAAAATTTTTTGCGCGACGAAAATTTCTGTGATAAAATTTCGGCAACGGAAAAGTTTACGAGGTGATTTTATGATAATGACGGGCGCAAAGGCAATCGTCGAGTGCTTGCGCGAGCGCGAGGTCGATATAATTTTCGGCTATCCGGGCGGAATGATTTTGCCGCTCTACGACGCACTTGTTGACGAAAAGGACATACGACAAATTTTGGTGACGCACGAACAAAATGCGGCACATGCGGCGGACGGCTACGCGCGAGCGACTGGCAAAGTTGGCGTATGCATGGCGACATCTGGGCCGGGCGCGACGAATTTAGTTACGGGAATAGCGACGGCGTTTATGGATTCAATTCCGCTTGTCGCGATAACGGGGCAAGTCGACACGGCACTTTTAGGACGCGACGCCTTCCAAGAGACCGACATTTTGGATATAACAATGCCGGTCACCAAACATAATTTCAAAGTCAAAGAGGCGCGGCTTTTAGTCCCGACGATACGCCAGGCCTTTGAAATCGCTATGAGCGGGCGGCGCGGTCCGGTACTGGTCGACGTGCCACGAGATTTATTTTTCGCGGAGGTGGATTATCGCCCGCAGGAAGTCAAAGAAAAAGTTCCGGCTCAACCCGACGCCGATTTTATCATCTGCGCGGCGGAGGCGGCTGAAGAAATCGCCAAAGCTGAACGTCCCGCAGTCATTGTGGGCGGCGGAGCAATTTCGGCGGGCGCGTCCAAAGAAATCATCGCGTTCATTGAGAAATTCAATTTGCCGGTTGTCAATACGCTAATGGGAATCGGAGCTGTGCCGCGCAGTCACCCGCAAAATTTGGGCTTCGCAGGTATGCACGGTAAGAAGGCGGCTAATCACGCAATCGCGGCGGCTGATTTAGTTATCGCGGTCGGCAGTCGATTCGGCGACAGGCAAACAGGTAATATCAGCAAGTACACGCGCGCGAAAAAATTTATCCACATCGACATTGACCCCGCCGAGATTGATAAAAATATCGAGGGCAGTTTAGGGCTTGCGGGCAACATGCAAGTTATCTTGAAACTTTTGATGCGACACGAGGCCAATAAAAATCGCGCGGAGTGGTGGCGGCAAATCGAGAGTTGGCAAGAGGAATACGACTACGACTATCAAGTCAATCGCTTGACAGTTCCTTGGGCAATGAATCAGATTGCAAAGAAAACTGCCGGTAAAAATTTTGCCTACGCGACCGACGTCGGACAACATCAAATGTGGGCGGCATTACATTTGCAGGTTGAGGAGCCGCGCACTTGGCTGACTTCGGGCGGACTGGGTACAATGGGATTCGGACTTCCGGCGGCTATGGGTGCTCAACTCGCCTACGGTAAAAATCGGCGCGTGATAAGTGTCAGCGGCGACGGCGGCATAAAAATGACCGGCAATGAATTTTACACGATTGCCCGACTCAATTTGCCGATAATTTCGCTGATTGTCAACAATACAAGTCTCGGCATGATTCGCCAGCTGCAAAAAGTTTTCTACAAGGAACGCTACATTGCTTGCGAGCTGGATTATCAAATGGATTACGTTGCCTACGCGCAAAGTTTCGGGATAAAGGCGGAGGCTGTCTCGACTCAAGAAGATTTTGCACACGCGCTAGCTACGGCTCTCGACGACAAAGAAAATCCCCGCGTCATAATTTTAAATGTCTGGCGCAGTTTCGTCGAACCTATGACGAAGGGCGGCGCGAATATAAATGAGTTCGTGGAGTTTAAGTAATTACTATTTTCTAGTGCCTTAAAAAGGAGGAAAAAATTTTGCGTTTGAGGAAAAAGCCTCATACAGACGAAAAACTAAAGCAGTTTGAAGACTTCGTAATAACCGACAAATCTCTTCTCCCATTTCCCATTTCCCTTTTCCCTTCCCCACACGTCGAACTCGGCACGGGCATGGGCGATTTCATAACGCAGATAGCCGAACGCAATCCGCAAATAAATTATATCGGGCTAGAGGTCGAGAAAACTTGCGTATTATCGGCGGCGCGTAAAGTTCGCGAAAAAAATCTGTCGAACGTCCGCTTAATAGTCTTCGACATAAATAATATTTCGGAACTTTTCAGCGAACACGAAGTCGACAGGCTCTACATAAATTTTTGCGACCCGTGGCCTAAAAAGCGTCACGCTAAACGCCGGCTAACTCACGTCCGCTTTTTGGAAATGTACAGGAAGATTCTAAAGCCCGACGGCGAAATTTATTTCAAGACGGACAATCGCGGGCTGTTCGATTTTTCGCTGGAGCAATTCGCTTTAGCAGGGCTTGAGGTTCGCAACGTGACCAACGATTTGCACGCCAACGAGCCGCCCAATAACATTCGCACCGAGTACGAGAATAAATTCAGCGCGGCGGGCGTCCCGATAAATTTTTGCATTGCGAGGTTTGCTCATGGATAAAATTTTAACGCTGGGCATTGAAACGAGTTGCGACGAGACGGCGGCGGCAGTGCTTTGCGGCGGTCGCGAGCTTCTGTCAAATGTCATCTCGACGCAAATTCCGTTGCATCAGAAATTTGGCGGGGTCGTGCCTGAAATCGCGTCGCGAAAACATATCGTCAACATAATGCCGGTAATCGACGAGGCAATCAGCAAGGCGGGCGTCGAACTGCGCCAAATAAATCAAATCGCGGTGACGTTCGGACCGGGCTTAGCGGGCGCGTTGCTAGTCGGATTATCGGCGGCGAAGTCGTTAGCGTACGCGCTGAAAATCCCGCTAATCGCCGTCAATCATTTGGAAGGTCATATCTTCGCGAACTTCTTGAGCGCACCGCAACTTGAACCGCCTTTCTTATCTCTAGTCGTTTCGGGCGGACATACCGCGTTGATAAAAATGACGGGCTACAATGAGTTTGAACTTTTAGGGCAAAGTCGCGACGACGCGGCGGGCGAGGCCTTCGACAAAATCGCGCGGGTCATGGGCTTGCCGTATCCTGGCGGCCCCGAAATTGATAAGCTCGCTAAGCTCGGCGACCCGAACGCAATAACTTTTCCGCACCCAAAAGTTACCGGCTATGACTTCAGCTTTAGCGGGCTCAAGTCGGCCGTCCTAAATTTTTTGAACACCGCGCAGATGAAAGGCGATTCAATAAATCCTGCTGACGTGGCGGCGAGCTTTCAAAGGACGGTCGTCGACACTTTGGCGGAAAAAACTTTGGCGGCGGCTCAAGAGTTCAAGCTCAACAAAATAGTTTTGGCGGGCGGCGTCGCGGCGAATTCTTCTCTGGAGAAAACTTTGCGGACGGCTTGCCAACGTCGCGGGCTCGAATTCTTCTACCCGTCTAAAATTCTCTGCACCGATAACGCCGCTATGATTGCCTGTCGCGGCTACTATCAAAAAACTTTCGCTGATTCGACGCTCAACGCAGTACCGAATCTCGGATTGTGAGGTAACTTTATGGAACTTAAAAGTCTTGGGAAAATCACTGATTACAAATACGACTACGCGCCCGAATTTTTAGAGGCGATTGAAAACCGCAATAGCGGCCGAAATTATTTCGTGACGCTCACCAGCGAAGAATTTACTTGCCTTTGCCCGATAACTCATCAGCCCGATTACGCCACGATTAAAATTCGCTACGTCCCCGATAAAAAACTCGTCGAGAGCAAAAGCCTAAAGCTTTACCTGACGAGCTTTCGCAATCACGGCACCTTTCACGAGGACGTTATTAACACGATTGCCGACGACTTGATTAAACTTTTGGAGCCGCGCTATTTGGAGGTCGAAGGGCTTTTCAAAGCTCGCGGCGGCATTTCGATTGTGCCGTTCGTAAATTATGGGCGCGGCGAGTTCGAGGACATCGCGAAAAAAATTCTGGTTGATAGACATGCTTAGACAAAAACGACTCGCACTGATTAACGACGTGACAGGCTTTGGGCGATGTTCGGTGACGGTCGAGCTGCCGATAATTTCCGCGCTGAAAATTCAAGTCTGCCCGTTGCCGACCGCGTTATTGAGTGTGCACACGGGCTTTCAAAATTATTTTATGGACGACTTCACCGACCGCATGGAAATTTACACCGACAGCTGGCAGAAAAATAATCTGACGTTCGACGCAATCGCCACAGGATTTTTAGGTTCAGCCGCGCAGATTGAAATTGTCCGCCACGTCATTAAAAATTTCCCTGCCGTCGTGATTATCGACCCCGTCATGGGCGACCACGGCAAAATTTATAAGTCGTACACGCGGGAAATGTGCCGACGTATGCGCGAGCTGTTGGAATTCGCCGACCTCGTCACGCCCAATCTAACTGAGGCTTGCGAACTTTTATGCGTGCCCTATCGCGAAAAAATTTCTGATTCGGAACTTGCGACGATGGCGGCGAATATTGCGGCGAAAACTCGCGGCGGGCGCGTCGTGATAACCGGCGTGACCCTCGACCTCGATGACGGCTCCAACATTGCCAATTTCATTTTCGACCGCGGCGAGATTAGTTTTGTGACTTCGCGGCGATTAGGCGGCGACAGGTCGGGCACCGGCGACGTATTTTTTGCAGTGGCGGCGGCGTCTTGGCTAAACGGCGAAAATTTAATCGACGCGACGACTAAAGCCGCTGATTTCGTTGCAAAGTGCATTGCGCACGCCGAAAAATTAAATTTGCCGTGGAATTGGGGCTTGCCCTTCGAGGAGTTCCTAACTGAATTGAAATAAAAAAGCGCGTTGCCTTTTCGGAGGTCGCGCTAATTTTTTATGTGTAGGAGCCGACGATATAGCCGCCGTCGACGAAGAAATTTTGTCCGGTAATCCAGGCGGCGCGCTCGCTCAACAAGAATAAAATCACGCCCGCAACGTCTTCAACCGTGCCCGCGCCGAGTAGCTGATTGGAAATGACTTTGTCGCCGACCGCCGCCGTGTACAATTCATTTTGCGTCATTTCGGTTTTGACCAGCGCGGGAGCGACCGAATTTATCCTGTGCTTGTTGCGGATAATTTCTTTGGCAAACGACTTGACCGCCGCTTGAACTGCCGCCTTCGCCGCCGAGTACGCGAATAGACTTTTGCCTGCGAACTCGCCCGCCACCGAACTCATCAGCACAAATGACGCGCCGCCGTCCGAAAATTTTTTACGCGTCGCCGTTTGCAAAAAGTTTACCGCGCCCCAAAAGCTCGTGTCGAAAATTTTATGCGCAAGCGTCTCGTCGAAGGAATTCAGCGGCGTTAATCCCCATATGCCCGCCGTGTAAACTGCACCGTTAATTCTGCCAACTGTGCTCGTGAAATTCTCTAAGACCGCTGACCAATCTTCCGCTCGCGCCGTGAGCACGTCGAGTTGCTCCGTAAAAATTCGCGGCGGGTGCTTCACCAAGTTGACCGGCGAACTCCTTTTTAAAGCGTCGAGCCGCTCCAAGTTTCGCCCGATTGCTAAAATATTTGCGCCGCTGTGCGATAGTTCAAAGGCAGTCTGCTTGCCAATCCCGGACGACGCGCCTACTACTACAAAATTTTTCCCTCTGAAATCAAAAGTCACGCTCATAGAAAGCCTCCTTAAGGGAAAAGGGAGATGGGAGAAGGGAAAAGTAGAGATAAGACTTTTCCCATTTCCTATTCCCCTTTTCCCATTTCCCTTTTCCCTTTTCCCTTATCAAACAAATCTGCAAACGTGGTCGACCGCGATATCCGAAAAGCCGTAAGCTTCCGCCTTCGTGAGCCGCCCGTTGCAAACGTCATGAATTTTTTTCAAAAGCAAATCGCCCGCGCCGCCAATCGTCAAATCGCCCGCAATTATCCCGCTCAAGTCCACGTCGATATTATCCGCCATCCACGAATAAGTTTGCGCGTTGGCAGTGACTTTGAGCACGGGAACAATCGCGTTACCGGTCGGAGTGCCGCGCCCCGTCGTGAAAATTATCGCATTGCAACCCGCCGCAACCATCGACGTTACCGACGAAATGTCATAGCCCGCCGTGTCCATGACGATTGCCCCGCGCTTAGTCGGACGTTCCGCTTGCTTCAAAACTTCGACAATCGGACGCGTGCCGCCTTTGCGAATACAGCCCAAACTTTTTTCATCAATCGTCGAGAGCCCACCGAATTTATTGCCCGGCGTCGGCTGACCTGCTCGGCAATCTTGACCTGCCGCTAGCAAATGCTTTTCATAGTCCGCGCAGATTTTTATGATTTGGTTATGGAGTTCGGGAGTAGTTGCGCGCCTGGCTAAAACGTGTTCGCCGCCAATCCACTCAATCGATTCGCTCATCAAAGTCGACGCGCCCAAGTCAATCAATTTGTCGCTGAGTTCGCCGACCGCAGGATTTGATGCTATACCGCTTGTCGCGTCCGAGCCGCCGCACTCAATCCCCAACAAAAGTTCCGAGATGTCGCAAAGTTCTTTCTGTTGGAGACCAGCCTCCGCCGCCAAGTCGCGAGCCGCTCTGACTGCCTTTTCAATCGTCTTGAGCGTGCCGCCTTCCTCCTGAATCCCAAACGATACGACCGGCTTGCTCGTCATCGATTTAATTTTGTCGCGCAATTTGTTATGCGGGACGGTCTCGCAACCCAGCCCGATTATCACCACGCCATAAACATTCGGATTGCACGCGAAGCCCGTCAAAATTTTCTGCGACATATCGGTATTGGCTTGCACGTCGGAACAGCCCGTGTTGAAAATTATATTGACCGCGCCGCGAATTTGACTAGCGACGATTCTGGCAGTTTCGCTCCCGCAAGCGCACGTCGGCAAAATCAAAACGTGATTCCGAATCCCTGCGCGGCCGTCGGCTCTCTTATATCCTAAAAAGTTCATTTAAATCATCTCACTTGTATAATCTCTTGGCACGCTGAAAATATTTTCGTGCGAAACCCAGCCGCCCTTAGCAATGTCGCTTGACGCCTCGCCGATAATCTCGCCGTACTTGAAAATTTTATCGCCCTTGCAAATTTCTTTGAGCGCGACCTTATGCCAAATCGGAATATCTTCGACGCAAAAAATTTCGTCGCCGCCAAGAATTTTAATTTTATCGCCCGCCTTAGCCGCCGCCGTGCAAGTCGCGACGTTGTCTTTGGCGTCGAGCAAAATAGCATTTATCATGACGCCTCACCCCCAGCGAGCTTGAATAAATCTTCGACGGTCTGCGCGGATTTAATTTCTTCGGGCGCGACCTTCCGATTTGATGTTGTGTTGCAGAATGAAAAAAATGATACCATGCTTAGCGAGTCCCAATCCTCCACGTCAGCGAGGCGCGTCGCCAAATTTATTTCCGCGTCCGTGTCCATTAGCTCGACAAGTCTTTTGATAAATTCTTCAGCCGTCATAAAAATTCCCCTCCTAAATCTCGATTGCCGGATTGCCGAAAACTTTTGCGCCCGCCCGAACTTTTTTGAGGACGACCGAGCCAGCTCCGACCGTCGCGCCGTCCCCGACCTTAGCTTTAGGCAGGATAATCGCGCCGCTGCCGATGAAAACTTCCGCGCCGATTTTAGATTTGCCCGCAATGTTCGCATGAGGCATCACGCAACTAAATTTCCCGATTTGCGCGTCGTGCCCGATAATCACAATGTCATTGACCGCGACAAAATCTCCAAGCTCTGCGCGGTCGCCAATGTTGACGTAGGGAGCGATAATCACACCGCGACCGAGTTTGACCGTCGGCATAACGTAGGCGAGATTGCTGACGAGATTTATAAACTCCGCGCCGCGAGCTAAAATTTTTTCGACAAGAACTTTGCGAGCACGAGGCGTCCCGACCGCGCAAGTAAAAACATCGTCCGCGCAAATTTCGTAGCTAGTAACGTCACCCAAAACTTTGGCGGGCAAAAGTTCATAATCCTCCGCCGCAAGTTTAATGTCGCCGTCGAGGAAACCTTTTATCTGCCAGTCGACGCCGTAGCCGATAGATTTTTGCGCGTGCCAATAAACTTCGCGAGCAAATCCTCCGACGCCGATAATAATTAGATTTTTCATCAAACCAACTCCCGAACGAATTCTATCACAAAAAGTTCCCGCCGCATATGGAAAATTTTCCGCCGCGTGATAAAATCTCTTGAGGAGGGATGGCTATGAAAAACTTTTTAGCGGCTATGATTTTTATGTTGAGCCTGTCGAGTGTAGCGAGCGCGGCGGCTGACGATTTGCTATTCAATCCAAGTCGCGGCGTCGAGAAAACTCTGACTTACAACGGGCGCACGATTGATTTTATCGCTTACGAAAATATTCCGTACGTCACTGAACCGGCAAGCGAGATTCAAAAATTGAGCATCTACATTCCGTCCGAATATCTGCACGGAGGAGTGATTAACGGCTACGCCGCAAAGACCGCGCCAATTTTTTTGCCTAACGGCGTCGGCGGCTACATGCCCGGAAAAATTCTTGAGCCCGTCGAGAATGACAAAATGACTGGCGGAGCTAATGCCTCGTTGGTCGCGTTGAGTCGCGGGCTCGTCGTGATAAGTCCTGCGATTCGCGGGCGCACTACCACTATGAATGGCGTTCACG
This sequence comes from uncultured Selenomonadales bacterium, assembly GCA_947307055.1. Lineage (GTDB taxonomy): Bacteria > Bacillota > Negativicutes > Selenomonadales > Selenomonadaceae > Quinella. Next base: position 46,904 of record CAMZHX010000009.1, read on the forward strand.
TCGGCAAAGCTCCCGCGCTGATTGTCGACTACAAAGCCGCAGTCCGTTGGATTCGCCACAATCGCGACAGACTACCCGCCGGCAACACCGATAAAATTATTTCTAACGGGACTTCGGCGGGCGGCGCATTATCAGCTTTGCTCGGCGCAACGGGCAATGCTCCCGAATATATGCCGTATCTCGAACAACTCGGCGCGGCTAATGAGCGCGATGATATTTTTGCCTCAAGCGTCTACTGCCCGATAACTAATCTCGACCACGCCGACATGGCTTACGAATGGATTTTCTACGGCGAGACGAAATATTTTCCTGCTATGTGGCAACTCGCGCCGCCGACCAATTCCGAAGCCGCTAATAATCCCGTGTCCGTTAAAAAATCTTTCGAGATGACGCCCGAAGAAATTCGCGTTTCAAAAATTTTGCGCGACGCCTTCCCAGATTATCTCAACAGACTCAACTTGCGCGACGAACACGGAAATATTTTGTCGCTCGATAAGAACGGCGACGGCTCCTTTAAAAATTTCATCAAAGGCAAATATATCGAGTCCGCGCAGAAGGCTATCGATAGCGGAAAAAATCTGCGCGGCGTCGAGTGGCTCACGATTAAAAATGGTCGCGTCGTCGATGTCGATTTGAAAAAATATCCAGCCGCCGTAACGAGAATGAAAGCCGCGCCCGCCTTCGATAAGCTCGACTTGAGTTCGGCCGAAAATGACGAGTTCGGCGACTTCAGGAATAACCCTAAACATTTTTCCGCGACGCTTTTTAATGATAACCTTGCCGCGTCGGAAATTATTCATATGCTGAACCCGATGAACTTTATCGGGCGCGAAAATGTCACGACCGCAGAATTTTTCAGGATACGTCACGGCGCGGCCGATAGAGATACTTCGCTGGCAATTCCGGCTATCCTCGCGCTGAAACTCCAGAATAACGGCGCGACCGTCGATTTTTTCAGCCCGTGGGGTCAAGGGCATGGCGGCGACTACGATTTAAATGAACTTTTCGATTGGATTGATTCTATCTGCAAGTGATAAAAAATTTTTCACGCCGCGCCTTGCGGCATTTTTTTTTGCGGCAATGTCTGATATAATCGGCGCGTAATTTCATAGCAAAGAGGAAGTGCGATTGATGATAAAATTGTTCGTGACCGACATTGACGGGACGCTTTTAATGCCGGGCAAAAAAGTTTCGGCGAAAAATATCGAAGCGGTGCACAAAATGATAGCGGCGGGCGTCAAAGTGGTAATCGCGACGGGCAGAATGCATAGTGCGGCATTACCGGTCGCGGCTCAACTCGGCGTGCCCGTCCCGATAATCTCCTACAACGGCGCAGTTATAAAATCGTCGTCGGGCGAATTGATTCACGCGCAGTACATGGACGAGGCAAAAGTTCTCGCGCTGATAAATTTTTTCGAGGAGCGCGGTTGGTATTTGCAAAGTTATAGCGGCGATGTTCTCTACGTGCCCGAACGCGGCGACGGTGCAAAATTTTACGAGACGATGCTAAACGTCACGGCGACCGAAGTCGGTTGGGAAGGTCTGCGCGGAATATTAAAAGACGTTCCAAAACTTTTGAGCGTCTCCGCCACTGCCGAAGAGACTGACGAGAAATTAGCCGCTGTCAGAAAAAATTTCGGCGGACAACTTGAGATAACTCGTTCGGCTCCGCGCTTTTGTGAATTTATGTCGCTGGGCGTCTCGAAGGCGAGCGCGATTAAAATTCTTGCGGACAAGTACGGCATTGCTAACGAAGAAATTTTAGCAATCGGCGATTCGGATAATGATTTGCAGATGATAACTTCTGTAGGTTGCGGGGTCGCTATGGGCAATGCCGTTGAGGTTGTCAAGGCCGCTTGCCCGCGCATTACTGACACTTGCGAGAACGACGGCTTTGCCAAAGCGGTTTACGATTATGTTTTGTAAGGGGAAAGGGAAATGGGGAAAGGGAAATGGAGAAAGGGAAATGGGAAAAGTCTAAAACCTTATCCCTACTTTTCCCTTCTCCCTTCTCCCTTCTCCCTTAAGGAGTTTTTCTATGGAAGATAAAAAAGAATTCGCTGACAAATCGCGGATAATAATCGTGACGGGCATGAGCGGCTCCGGTAAAAGTCAGGCTTGCCGCTACCTCGAAGACTTAGGCTATTTTTGCGTCGATAACTTGCCGCCCGTCTTCATTCCAAAGTTTGTCGAGCTCTGCACGCACGCTAACAGCCAATTTAAAAAAATGGTCTTCGTGGTCGACACGCGCAGTCGAGAATTTTTTGATGACCTAGTCCACGTGCTCGACGACATGGACAAAGAAAATAAGGATTACGAAATGCTTTTCATGGACGCTAGCGACGACGTGATTATCCGCCGCTACAAAGAGACGCGCCGCCGTCACCCTATGGCACCCTCCACAAGAATTTCCGACGGCGTCTTTAAAGAGCGCAAACGCCTTGAGAGCGTCCGAGCTAAGGCAACTTATATTATTGACACGTCGAATTTGTCTAGAGCCGAATTGCGCGAGAAAATACATTTGCTTTTCGGCGACACCGACGGCGACATTATGAACATAGCGGTTTTATCGTTCGGCTTTAAGTTTGGTATGCCGCTTGATGCCGACATGGTGCTTGACGTGCGATTTTTGCCCAATCCGTTTTACATTCCGGAGCTTAGGCACAAAAGCGGTAGCGTCCCCGAAGTCGCCGCCTATATCGAGGAAAAACCTATCACGCAGGAATATCTTAAGCGGCTCGATTCGTTCATAGATTTTCTTGTGCCGCAGTACGTGCGCGAGGGCAAAAGTCAACTTGTTATCGCGGTCGGCTGTACGGGCGGAATGCATAGGAGCGTTTTTATCGCCAAGCACATTTACGATTCGCTTGCAAAGAAAGGTTATGCCGTCAATTTGGAGCATCGCGACCTTATGAAAAACGACGTCTGGGAAGTTTAGAAAAATGATTCATCTTTTGAAATGGCTTTACCCCGGCATGAAGATGAAACGCTGGTTGTTATTGTTTGCAATCGGCGTGCTGATGTTCAGTTTCGGCGGGGCTTTAGCCGTCAACTACGAATACTTAGGCCGTGCCGAAGAAGAAATTTTCAAGCTTGTCTGGCGCATGGTCGGCAGTTACAATTACATGGTCACGACGGTTATCGGCTTTTTCATAGTAGTAATCGGCGCGTGTCTCATGCTGTATTCGACGCGCTCAATAATCCGCTCGATAATCGCTGTGCTTATCCCCGACCGCTCGGAAAGCCTCATCGACATGATTTATCAGGAGCGTAAACTCGGACGCGGCCCCGCCATTACGGTAATCGGCGGCGGGCACGGGCTGAGCGTTTTATTGCGCGGAATAAAATCTGCGACAAGTAATGTCTCTGCGGTCGTGACTGTCGCTGATGACGGCGGCTCTTCCGGAAGGTTGCGCACGGAGTTGGGAATAATTCCTCCTGGTGATTTGCGAAATTGTCTAGTCGCGCTCGCCGATACTGAACCGCTTATGGAAAAACTTTTCCAATATCGTTTCGAGGGCGATACTGCGCTTGCCGGTCATAGTTTCGGGAATTTATTTATCGCGGCAATGAACGAAGTTACCGGCGACATGGAGACCGCATTAAAAGAGTCGTCGAAAGTTTTGGCGGTCAAAGGGCGCGTCATTCCCGCTAGCAAAGAACATGTCCGGCTTGATGCGGTTATGACTGACGGCACGGTCGTAGAGGGTGAATCACAAATACCGGAGGCTCATAAAAAAATTCGGCGCGTCCAACTCTTCCCTAAAAAAGTTCCGGCAGTCCCCGCCGCGCTTGAGGCGATTGAATCAGCCGACGCGATAATTTTAGGGCCGGGCAGTTTGTACACGAGCATTATGCCAAATCTTTTGGTCGAAGGCGTCGCCCGCGCTCTGAAAAATTCCAAAGCGATTAAGATTTATATTTGCAACGTCTTGACGCAACCCGGCGAGACCGATAGATATACGGCGGCGCAACATGCAAAGGCGATTCTCGACCACACGGGGCACGGCGCGATTGATTATGTGCTTGTCAACTCGACGCCGATTCCGGAAGAAATGTGGAAGGGCACGAAGGCGACGCCCGTAGAGATTGACGAGGATAAGATTAACGCACTAGGTATGGGGCTTATCAAAGCCGACTTGATGAGCGCGACCGAAATTGGGCGGCACGACCCCGATAAACTTTGCGCGGCCGTCATGAAAATTGTTTATAACTTAGGGATTAGGGATTAAGATTATGGCGTCATATGCACAAGATGTTAAAAACGAATTGGCTAGGGTTTTCGACGACGACGCGGAATGTCTTCGCGCTGAATTGCTCGCGCTCCTGACCGTCGGGACAAAAAAAATCGACGGGCGCATCGAATTTGCCAGCACTAATGCCGCGACCGCCCGCAAAGTTATAATACTCGCTAAAAAATTTTTCCCGACCATCAAGCCCGAAGTCGCCGCCGTCCGCATGAAAAAGCTACGCAAAGATTTATCCTACGTCGTGAGAATTTTTTTGACCGACGCGCTAAAAACTTTCCTAGCCGAAGTCGATTCGCCCGACTTCCTCAAGCGGACGCGATACAAAGTTGCATACCTGCGCGGAGCATTCCTCGCGACCGGTACTGTCAATCGCCCCGAAGGTCAATACTTTTTAAACATTTCCTCAAGAAACGAGGCGACTACAACTTTTATACATACGTTGCTTGAGAAGTTGGAATTTCGTTGCGGGCTTTATCAGCGGAGAAAATTTTTCGTCGTGTGGATTCGCGAGGCCGATTCCATTTGCGATTTCTTAGGCATGGTCGGCGCAAATAATGCCGTCGAGCGTTTCGAGATTGCTCGCAATGTCAAGGAAGTTCGCAAGCAAGTCAGCTGCATTGTCAACCTTGAGACTGCCGCGCTAACTCGTTCAATCGACGCCGCGCAACGTCAAATTGCTGATATAAAACTTTTGCTCGCCAGGAAAACTCGCGTCACTAAAAAAATCCGAGCGGCTATGGAAATGCGTTTGGAAAATCCTTCGTGCACGCTAAACGAGCTGGCTGAAAAATTTTCCATAGGTCGAGACGCCCTGATATATCGCTTTGGAAAAATTCGCCGGCTCGCCAAAAGATACAAGAAATAATCGGGAGGTTTAAATATGGGTGGCTTGAGTGCCGCGTTCACTACAGATTTTTTAATTTCATTCGCGTTAGTCGCGATAATTTTAATAATGCTCGGCTTGATAGCAAATTTGTATTCGGAGCTGTCGACCGTAAAGAAGCGTTACAAAAAAATGATGGCCAATTCCGAAGGCGACAGTATAGAACAAATGCTCGCATCTCACACGAACACCGTTAACACCGTCGCCGAAGAACATAAAAAACTTTACGGCAGGATTTCAAATCTGGAAGAGCTGGTGCAAAGTTCGATTGCTCGCGTAGCGGTCGTGCACTTCGACGCCTTCGAGAAAACCGGACAGGGGCTAAGTTATTGCGTCGCCCTGCTCGACAGAAATAATAACGGCGTAGTTTTTTCGTTGATATGCGGGCAGGAGGCCGAGCGCGCTTATGCCAAGCCCATTGAGGACGGCCGCGTCTCCGATAAATACAAGCTCACTCGCGAAGAGGAACAAACGCTTAGAAAGGCAATGAGTAATTAAAAATTAGGAATGAAAAAACTTTTCCCCTTTCCCATCTCCCTTTTCCCTTAACAGGAGGAATGACTTTGGAAGATAAAGAATTGAAAAAGCCGCCGGAAAAAGTCGAATTCTATATAATCAGCATAACGGGCGGCGATAAGGAAAGAACAATCCGGCTTAAGTCGGGCTTATTTAGATTCGGCGTGGCGTCAGTCATAGTCGCCGCAATTTTACTCGTCGGCACGGGCGCATTTTCATTTTACAGCGCAATGAGAATGCAACGCGACGCCTCGACAATTCAAGAAGTCGAACAGGCCGCCGAACTCCGTCAGGAACAACTCTTGACGCTCTCGAAAAAGGCCGCGACTCTTAGCGAGACAATTCAGAACCTCGCGCAACAAGAACAGGAATTGAGAATCCAAGCGGGACTAAATCCTCCCAAAGAGGATAAGCCGCCCGAACAACCCGCCGAAGGTCAGCCGCCTGCAGAAGCTCCGACCAATGAAAAAGCTAACAAAATCAAAGCGATAATCGACGCGGCTAAGAATAAGAATCACAACGGGCAAGGCGGCCCCGTCGAGGAGCTGGACATTGCGCAAGTCTCCGAAGCTCTGGACATGTTGGAAGCTAAAGTCAGCACGCGCAAGGAAAGTCTCAACGACTTCCAAACCGAGCTCAAACATAAACGCGAGCAAATGGCAGCAGGTGCGGCCGTCGCGAGCGGCTACTCCCCGAACTTTGATAGCTATTCGTCTCCAGGTAATTCTATGCAATTCGATTTCTCAAACGGCTTGCCGATTATCCCTTCTGCCGGTTCCATACCTGCGCCAGGCTCTTTCCCATTCGACCCAAGTCTTGTCGGCGGCAGCGGCGCGGCTGATTCTCATATCCCGTCGATTTGGCCGACTACGGGCGTTGTCACCTCGCCTTACGGCTTGCGTTGGGGTGGAACAGATTTTCACCCCGGCATTGACATTGCTAACGATATGGGCACGCCGATTGTCGCGACTGCTGATGGCGTCGTCGAATATGCCGGTTGGAATTCGGGCGGCTACGGCAACATGGTCGATATAAATCACGGCAACGGTTTAATGACGCGCTACGGGCACGCCTCGCAAGTCGTCGTCAGCGCAGGTCAACACGTCAAGCGCGGGCAACTCATCGCCTACATGGGAAGTACCGGTTTCAGCACGGGGCCTCACGTCCATTACGAAGTTCACGTCAACGGCAACCGCGTCAACCCTATCAGTTATCTGTAAAAAAATTATCCCCGATTGCGTGTCGGGGATTTTTTATGACTTTTTCAGGTTGACTTTATTATTATCGGTCAAAGCGACTTCAAGGGAAGAGGTACGCATTGCCTCGGAAGAAATTTCAGCGCGGGCGGCGGCGAGTTCCCTTTCCAAATCTCTGACGCGCTGTTCGAGCCGCTGAATTTGTCGGAGCGCAACCTCAATCATTTCGCGTTCGGGGTCGGGCAAAATGTCATGATTCAAATCAACGTCGATTTCTTCCAAAAGTTCGGAGCGGACGTGGGGATTATTTATGTCGTAGCCGCGAGCCCTGCACAATTCTGATAAAGCTTCGCGGTATTCCTCCTCGTTATGGACTCTGGTGCCGTGCAGGACGACCACGCGCCCTGGTATGCCGACAACAGTCGCGTGCGGCGGAACTTCCTTAAGGACGACCGAGCCCGCGCCGATTTTAGCATGGTCGCCGACTTTGAACGAGCCTAGAACTTTCGCGCCCGTCGCCACTACAACATTATTTCCAATCGTCGGGTGACGTTTACCCTTTTCCTTGCCGGTGCCGCCCAAAGTCACGCCCTGATAAAGCGTCACGTTTTTACCGAGTTCCGCCGTCTCGCCGATTACAATTCCTGTGCCGTGATCTATGAAAAGCCCGTCGCCAATCGTCGCGCCAGGGTGAATCTCAATCCCCGTTAAGAATCGGCAAAAGTTCGAGATTAGCCGCGCAGATACTATCCAACCGCGCTTGAAGAGGAAATGCGAAATTCTATGTAGCCAAATCGCGTGGAGCCCCGAATAACAAAGGACAACTTCCAAAACGCTTTTTGCCGCAGGGTCGCGCTCAAAGATGACGCGTATATCTTTTTGAATGCGCGAAAAAAAATTCATCAATAGCTCCCCTATTCATTACGCATTGCGTATTACGCATTACGCATTATTCCCGCAACGGCATACGCCGCAATTCCCTGCTCCGTGCCCGTGAAGCCTAGCCCTTCCTCCGTCTTAGCCTTCACGCTCACCGCGTCAACGTCGACTTGCATGACCTCCGCTAAACGTTCGCGCATTTGCAAAATGTACGGCGCGAGCTTCGGCTTTTGCGCCACGACGATTGAATCAACGTTGCCGATTGAATAGCCCTTCGCCTTGACGAGGACGAGAATTCTTTTGAGAAGTTCGACGCTGGAAATGTCTTTGTATTCGGGCGTACTAGGGAAATGTTGTCCGATGTCGCCAAGAGTCGCCGCGCCCAATATCGCATCAATTATCGCGTGAATCAAAACGTCGCCGTCCGAGTGCGCCTCAAGTCCTAACTTATGCGGAATCTCGACGCCGCCCAAAATTAATTTCCTGCCCTCTACGAGTTTGTGAACGTCGTAGCCGATACCAAATCGAATCATCTTTCCCCATTCCTTTGCAAAAAAGTTTCCGCGACGTGTATATCTTCGGGCGTCGTGATTTTCAAATTTTCGTAGCCGCCCGCCACGACTTTTATTTTCTGCGCGAGCTGCTCGACTAAGCTTGAATCGTCCGTGCCTAAAAATTCTTCTTCGGCGGCGCGCTCGTAAGCCTTCAACAAAATTTCGCGTCTGAAGCCTTGCGGCGTCTGCACGTTGACGAGTTGCGCGCGCGGCGGCGTGTACCGTACAAAGCCTTCCTCGTCTATGACTTTGATTGTATTTTTTTCGGGAACAGCCGCTATCGCTCCGCCGAATTTTTCTGCTGCGTCGATTACGTCGTTAATTGTCCGCACGCTCACGAGCGGTCTTGCTGCGTCGTGCACTAAAACTATTTCCGTTTCGTCGGGCAAAAGTTTTAAGCCGTTCGCGATTGAATATTGGCGTTCACTGCCGCCGACCGTTACGACCCAAGGTTTTAAATTTTCGGTCGCGTTCAGAAGTTTTGTGACCGTCTCAACCTCGTGCGCTCCGACTACTACGATTAAAAAGTTCACGCGCTCGACTTTGGAAAATGTCCTCAAGCTCCGAATCAAAATCGGCACGCCATGAAGCTCCAACAAATTTTTATTTATGCCGCAGAAATCGCCCATGCGTTTGCTTGCGCCGGCGGCAGGGAATACTGCTGTTACCATTCCATAACCTCCGATAATTTTATTTTAAATCAAGCCGTCATTCATAAGTTTGCGAATCCCGACAAGTACGCCGCTTTGGTCGCAACTCAACGTCTCGAACTTCGCGAACTTTTTCAAATCGGGATGAGCATTCGCCATAGCAAAGCCGTAGCCGACCGCTTGAAGCATTTCGCAATCGTTCATGTAATCGCCGAACGCCGCGCACTCTTCGGGCAAAATGTTCAAAGCTTGCTGAACGTGTTCGACGGCCTCGCCCTTATTCGCGCCGGGCGACGAGACATCAACCCACCAATCGATTGTCTGCACGACTTGCAACGAATCGTAAAACGCCGCGAGCTTGTCGTAAATATTTTTGCCGGCGTTGCCTGTCGGGTCATAGAGCGCGATTTTAATCGGCGTGTCGGTGACCTCGTCCCAACTGTCGACAATAATTCTGTGTGTGTAATATTTATCCATGTCGTCGGTGTATCTGGGCTTGTCGAAGTCGCGTAGGATATACGAATCTTTTTTGCCGCACCACACGCACATAATATCTTTAAATGTCGACGCCGCCGCCAAAACTTTTTTGACGGTCTCGACTTCCATAGTGTGGCTGAAAACTTCCTCGCCGCGATACATTACGAGCGTCCCGCCCTCCGCCACAAATAAAAATTCGTCGCGATACTTTTTGAACGACTTGAGCAACGAGGCGTATTGGCGACCGCTAGCCGGTGCGAAAATTACGTTACGGCTTTTGAGTTCGGCAATCATCTCATCGAAACCTTCGGGCAATTTATTTTCACTCGTCAGGAGCGTCCCGTCCATGTCCGAGAAAATTATTTTAATCATTGCGCACCCTCCAAAACATTTTGCAAGATTGTATCACGTACAAGATTTAATTGCAAAATTCGCGGCCGGAATTTAAAATTTGTTTGAGGTGATGAAATGTCTAAGAAAAATTTATTTGGCTTGACGCTTGCGGAATTGGAAGAGGAGTTCGCGCCGTTGCCGAAGTTCAGAGCAAAACAAATTGCCGCGCACATTTACAAACGCGGCGTGAAAAATTTCGATGACATGAACGACTTGCCTAAAAATTTGCGGGCGGAATTCTCGACGCGCTACGAAATTAAAATCGCTGACGTTTTGAAAAGATTGGATTCGCGCGACGGCTTGACGAAAAAATTTTTATTGAGCTTGAGTGACGGCGCGGCGGTCGAAATTGTTTTGATGAAGCACGACTACGGAAATAGCGTTTGCATTTCCAGCCAAGTTGGTTGTCAAATGGGTTGCAAATTTTGCGCGTCGACCCTCAAGGGTTTGGAGAGAAATTTGACGGCGGCGGAGATGCTCGGCGAAATTTTTTTTGCAGAGGAATTTTTACGCGCACAAGGTCGCAAGCTCGACAGCGTAGTCATCATGGGCACGGGCGAACCGCTTATGAATTACGACGCGTTGATTAAAATGCTCCGCCTTTTGCACGAGGATTATTGTTTGGACATGAGCTACAGGAAAATTACCATTTCGACTTGCGGAGTTGTCCCTGCGATAAAAAAATTGCGCGACGAGAAAATTCCGGTCACGCTGTCGATTTCTTTGCACGCGCCCGATGATAAATTGCGTTCCGCGCTCATGCCGATAAATTCCGCCTTTGGTCTGAAAAGTTTACTCGCGGCGGGCGACGACTACGCACAAGTTACGGGGCGGCGCGTCACCTACGAATATATTTTGCTCGGCGGCATCAACGATACCGAAGAACACGCCCGACAACTCGCGAAAATTTTGGGCGGGCAACTCGCTAATGTCAATTTGATTCCGTTTAATCCGGTCGTCGAAAGAACTTTCAGTCCGCCGACTAATGCCGCCGTTAAAAAATTTTTCCACTTTCTGAACTCGCACGGGATTGGCGCGACCGTTCGCAAGGAAATGGGCGCAGATGTCAATGCGGCTTGCGGACAACTTCGCGCGAAACTTTGAGAGCGAGCCAACAATTAAAATTGAATTAAAAATCAATCGTCAGATAAATTTAAAAGGGCTTGCCGCTTTTTTTTTGCTCGCGTTTGTGCTAAGCTTAGTAAAATATTTTCCGGCTAAAGTCACAAAGAATTTAACAGGGAGAAATTTTCAATGGAGATGATTACTAAAAAATATTTCGACTCGCGGCAATGCCTTATCGCTGTTGTAATTTTCTTGGGCGTCAACGTCACAACTTGTCAAGCCGCCGAAGAAGAACCCGCTAATGTCATGGAGGCGTTCGACGATAACGACTCCGAAGAATCGGACAGCGCATCTGCCGATCTCGAAGAAAATATCGAAGAGGAAATTCAAAGCGACGCTTCACAAACTATAGAGAATGAAAACTTCGCCGCGCAGAGTGATATAAATTCAAGTTCGTCTGGGGTTACGGTCGAGGGCGTCGGCAATCGCATTTCAATTCCTACCGGCAAGACTGTTCAATCGCTCGGCAAAGGGGTTCTAGTTTCTTACGGGCGCGACCATAATCTCGACGTTGCAGGGAAAATCGCGACGACCGGCAATGCTATCGAATTCAATTTTGGCTCGAACTCTTTAGGCGTCGGGGAATATCGCGGCTCCTATATCCGTTACTTGCGCAACGTCGACACCGAAGGAAATGTCATCTCTGTAAGCAATCTTCCAATCGAAATGGCGGACGGAGACTTTAATTACGCGGCGGACGAATTGAATGGCGCGCTCGTTAGTAATTTCAATTTGTCCGGGAAAATTTCGGGTTCTCGCGCAATCTACATCGGCAACACGGCTTTTGTTAAAAATATCAATATCAATCGCGGCGCGGAAATCAGCGGCGATATTGTCTCGGAGTGGAAACATTTCACGGACGGCGAAGCGATTAACATTCAATACAACGGGCAAACTTTCAGCGCGTCAACTTATATTCCCGACCTCGTCACGGATTTAAATTTCAATACGAGCTTGAAGTATGGCGGGAAAATTTCTGGCGCGGACAATATGAAAATGCACGTCAACAATGGCACGCTAAATTTTTCGGGCACGGCTGATGTTGTCAGCGTCGACGTTATGAGCGGCGCGAAACTTTACGGCGGCACGTTCACAGTCAATGGTCAAGGGCAAATCGCGGAAGGCTTTAGCGACTCGACCGCCGGCAAGTTTATAAATCACGGAACGATTGCGGCAGGTTCGCCCAATACCAATTTGATTATCAATGGCGATTTGATTTCCGACGGCATTTTACAAAAAGTTTCGGGCGGCGAGGCCGGTTCAATTATCGTGAACGGCAACGCCAATATCGAAGGCTCGATCGTCACGACCGATTCACTTCTGCCTAACGAAACGGCTACTGTCCTTGTCGCAAAATCAATCACCGGCAACATTAAAAATCCCGAAGGCAATCCCGTCCCGATTTCGGCGATGCTCGGCGCGACCGGCAAAATTGTCGATAACAAATTGCTCGTCACCACTCAACAAATCGAAGCTTCGGAAAGCAAACCTTCAAGGGAGCCTAACAGCTTCGACGCTATGAATAATATGTTCAACAACCTTGAAGGCGATCGGCGAGAAGAAATGCGCGAGCTTTACAACTTGGGCGAGCCTGAAGCTAGGCGAGCTTTGAATCAAATCGGCGCGAATGATTCTGCGCGGATCATGAGCGTCGCGCAACAAAATGCCGCCGTTGACAAAATGATTTCCGGACGCGTCGCGAAAGTTCTTGCGCCTGATTTCTTCGCGCCCGATTTTATTGACGTGAACGTTAAGCCTATGGCGTTTGCTGACGGCGATAGCGATTCGCCCGAAATGAAAGTTAAAGTCAAAGTCAAAAAGCCGTCGCGCCAGGAAAATAATTTCTGGATAAACTACATGAAAAATTGGGGGAGCTTGAACGGCGGCACGGATTATCATGGCAGCGTTATCGTCGGCGGCTACGATAGACCATTCGGGAAAAAATTTCGCGCTGGGCTTTTCGTGACTTACGGGACGATAGGTTATGGCGCAAAGTCTTCGCGGGCAACCGTTTACGATACGCGGCTTGGACTTTATGCGGGCTATCACAACAAGCAGAGCGATGTTTATTTCTACATAAACGGCGGACAACTTCGGAATTCTCTACACAGGGGGATTTCATCGTTAGGGCTCGCGACTGCCGCTAATTATAAAAGTCACATTGTCGAAGTCGGCGGTGAGTATAAATACGACCTTCAGCCGAAAAAAATTTGGCATGTCTGCCCGTTCGTAAATTTCCAAGCGTCGTACCTCAAGCAGAATGGCTACAACGAGCGCGGCGCGGGCATTTATAATCAACACGTCGAGGCGGGCAGCAATACATATTTTGCCGCGCAGGTCGGCGTTGATTTGAAGAGATATTATCGGACTGGAATGTTTGGTATGCGATTCGGAGTTAAGCGCGGGTTCACGGGTGCCGACCCCGATTTGAAAATCAGCTACGAGGGCGACGGCTCCAACAGCTACAGAATCCGTTACGAGCGCGATAAAACACATTTCCTTTGCTCGTTGCGCGGCGAAAGTGAATTTGCTCGCGGCTGGTTCGTCGGCGGCGAAGCTGAATTTCAAGTCGGCGATAATGATAAAGACGTTACAGCTTCGGTAATGTTTAGGAGGGTTTGGTAATGGGAGAAAAAATTTTTATCGTGGAAGATGAGCGGCCGATTTCGCGACTTCTGCAATTAACACTTGAGCGCGAAGGCTTCAAGACCGCTACCGAAATGAACGGTCGCCGCGCCTTTGAAAGAATTCTTCAAGAAAAATACGATTTGGTTTTGCTCGACGTGATGCTTCCCGAAATGGACGGCATGGAAATTTGTAAGCGCGTCCGCGAAGTCAGCGACGTTCCAATAATCATGTTAACGGCTCGCGACGAAATCCCAGACAAAGTCGAAGGTTTGGACTTGGGCGCGAACGATTACATGACTAAACCTTTCGCGACCGAAGAACTTTTAGCCAGAATTCGCGGAACCATTCGCCGCCATAACGAAAAAATTCGCGCGTCGGAGGAAACTCGTTACGTCGTCAAAAATATGATTCTCTACCCCGAACGCTACGAAGTCACGGTCAAAGGCGAGCCCGTCGAGTTGACGCATAAGGAGTACGCGCTGTTAAAATATCTCGTCGAGAATAAGCGCAACGTCTTGAGTCGCGACCAAATTTTACAACAAGTTTGGGGCTATGACTTCATCGGCGATACGAATGTCGTTGACGTTTACATCAGCTATTTGCGCTCAAAGATTGATGACCGCTTCGGCGAGAAGTACATTTACACGACAAGAGGCGTCGGTTATGCAATTAGAGATTGACGCGGCGTCGGAAAATTTTCTCCGACAACAACGCCTCGTAAATGACGTGTCGCACGAACTCAGGACGCCACTAACGATAATTCGCGGCTACGTGGATTTGCTAGAGAGTTACGGCGCGACCGACCCAGAACTTTTTAAAGAGGCCGTCATGTCGATAAAAAAATCCGCGCAGAATATGCAAAGCCTCGTTGAAAGTTTATTATTCCTAGCTCGTGCGGATCAAGGAACTCAATCGCTTATAAAAGTTCCCGTCGATTTGGACGACCTGCTGAAAAAATTCGTCGAAGATTATCGCTCGCCGCGCATAAAAATTTCAAAGTTCTCGCCGTGTAAAATTTTAGCGGACGGAGAATTTCTAAAGAAAATGTTCGCGGCATTCCTCGATAATGCGTTGCGCTATTCAAATGGCTCGGTCAAGATTGAGCTGACAACTTCGGGCGACGTTGCGATTTTGAAATTCATCGACAAGGGCATTGGCATTTCAAAAGAGGAGAGCGAAAAAATTTTCGACATATTCTATCGAAGCGACAAGGCGCGAACCAAAGTCAATGATAAGGAAAATTCTGTTGGCTTGGGCTTATCGGTCGCGAAGTGGATTGCCGATCACCACGACATAAAAATTAGCGTCAAAAGCAAACTTGGCGAGGGTACGACCTTCACGCTGACTATCCCGACAATTTGAAAAAATGCCTTCCGACTCGGAGGGCAAATTTTTTTGTCAAAGTCGCGGCGTTTTGTTATAATGCAGGAAATTTTTTTGGGAGGATTTGTTGTATGAAAGTGGCATTGGCGAAACAAATGCACGATATAGACAAGAGCGCGGTCGAGGAATACGGCTTGCCGGAGTTGTCGCTGATGGAGAGCGCGGGACATCGCGTCTTCGAGGCAATGAAAAATATTTTGGGCGGCGTCGGCAAGAAAAGCATTTGCATATTGGCGGGTAGCGGCAATAATGGCGGCGATGCTCTGGTTGCGGCGCGATACCTTTCAAACGCGGGGGCTCGCGTGAAAATTTTTTTGCTCGGCGATAAAGACCACAGGACAAATTCGCTCAACGTCCAGATGAGAATTCTGCGCGGCATGGGCGTCGAACTCCAACAGCTCGACAGCGACAGAGCTTGGGAGCGTTTGCAAGTCACGTTGAGATTTTCTGATGCGGTCGTCGACGGGATTTTAGGTACGGGTTTTAGCGGGCAAATTCGACCGGGCGCGCTCCGCTTGATTCGCCTTGTCAATGCCGCGAAAAAAATCACCGTCGCGATTGATATTCCGTCGGGCGTCGAGGCTGATAGCGGCGCGGTCGGCGAAGCGGCTTTGCAAGCTGATTGCACAGTTGCTTTAGGTTTGCCGAAGATTGGCCATTACATTTGTCCTGGCGCGTCTTACGTCGGGAAACTTTTGGTCGACAACATCGGGATTCCGTCTGAGCTGCTCAACGATGAAATTCATCAAACTTTGGTCGACGATGAACTTGCGCTGACATTCTTACCGGCTCGCCCGAAAGATTCGCATAAAGGGACGTGCGGGAAAATTTTAATCGTGGCAGGGTCGAAGGGCATGACGGGTGCGGCGAGTTTAGCGGCTATGAGTGCTATGAAAGTCGGCGCGGGACTGGTGACGCTCGCGACGCCCGAAAGTCTCAATCCGATTTACGAAGTCAAACTGACCGAAGTCATAACCGCGCCGCTCGACGAGATTAAGCAGGGAATAATCGGCGGCGATAAGGCGGCAGAAAAAATTTTTGACTTAGCGGAGAAGTCTGACGCAATTTTAATGGGTTGCGGACTTGGGCGCGAGCGCGAAACTCAAGTACTTGTCAAAAAAATTGTCGCGGAGGTCGACAAGCCTTTGATACTCGACGCCGACGCGATTTACCCTTTCAACGGCAACGCAGAAGAGCTCAAAGCTTGCAAACAAATTCCGATTTTGACGCCGCATTTGGGAGAGTTGTCCGCGCTGTTGAATATCCCGATTGAAAAACTTCGTCCCGCGCTAATTCCCGAAGTCAGACGCGCCGCGCAGGAATTCAGAGCAATCATCGTGGCGAAGTGCGAGGCAACTGTTATCGGCTACCCGAACGGAGAAATTTTTATCTCGCCGCTCGGAAATAGCGCAATGGCATCGGGCGGTTGCGGCGACGTTTTAGCGGGCGCGATTGCCGGTCTCATGAAGCAAACGCCCTTTGCTCCGTTGACGGGCGTTTGGTTGCAAGGTATGGCGGGGAACTTCGCCGCGCTTGAAAAGGCAGAAGGTTTAACCGCTTCCGACGTTATGGAGTACTTGCCCGCCGCGATTAAAAAACTCCGCGCAATCGGCTATCAGAACTCCTAAAAATAAAAAGTTTTTCGATATGACCAATGTCATATTTGAATTTTGATTTTCGTAAAAAGATAAATGAATTTTCTACAAAAAAAACCCCCGACAATCGGGGGAAAATTTGATTTTGAACTTGTCTTAGAGGATTGATAACGCCTTTTGAAGTTGTGCTTTCAAACTTTTTTGAACGCTAATCGGTGAGTGGACGTTAACTTTGTTGCAATTTTGACGGAGCCATTGATAAAGTACGTCGTTCTCACTGACAAAAATTGTTGCGTGAAATTGCCATTCGCCGTCGGAAAATTTCCTAACCGGCGCGAATGTCCTAATTCGATTCAACTCGAATTGCTCAATAACTTTTTCAATGAAACTTTCGGGGAATGAAATTTTTAACTCAACCTTCGGCTCGTCCTTGCAAGTTTCGCTGAGATGTCGGTTTAGCGAAAAATTTCTATCCGCTCGGAATTCATCTTTGCAAATTTCCAATCTCGACATCAACGCTAGTTTAAAATCAGTCAGCTTCGGCGAGTCGTCGACCTTTGCCGCCAAATATAATTCGTTATCTTTCACGACGACGAAATACGGCGACGCGGTGACTTGCCTACCTTCCTTGCTTAGGCTGTCTTGCCGCAGGTAAAAAGTTAGCTTTTTACTCTCAACTATGGCTTTACAAATCGTTTTGATTTTAGGCAGGCTTGCTTGAAAAATTTTCCTATGCAATTTTTCTTCGGATTTAATTTGTTGCTCAAAGCTGTAGATAATCGAGCCGCCGTCGGTATCAGTTGCGAGTTTTATCTTGTCGAAGAAATCTTTCTTCTCGTCGACGGTCAAGCTTGCAGTTTGGTAAATCGCCGCGCCCATGACGCTTGCCTCTGCAGTCGTCAGAATTTGTCTTGCGTTGAAGTAGCCACGTTTGTTATCAGGGTGAACCTTTATCGAGAAAAGGCCGCTTTGATTCATATCGCGGACGTGACGACTTATGGTCGCGGTTTTTTCGGCGAATTTTTCATCAGGGAAAAATTTTTTAAAATTACCTTCCACTTCATGCAAAATTTGTTGCGAGGTCTTCGGAGCTTCGTAATCAGTTTTCAGCAGTGCCCTAACTATCAACAAATTCTTAATAAACGTTTTGGAATAGAAAAGCTTGTTGTCAGCCATAATTATCCTCCTATAAAGTTCTCAAAGAGCAAATTGATAAGCGTCGCCCGAAAAATCTTGAGCGATAACCGGTGTTGATGTAGAATTATTCCACGCTACAGGAATTGATTCATATAAATTATCCTCCAAAACTCAAATAATAAATAGCTTTGTAAGTATACAGCAAAAACCGTTCCGCGTCAATTACCCTTATCAAGTTTCTTACCCTTATCAAGTTTCCCAAGAAATAAGAATTCTAATTGCTCATCGGACTGAAATTTTGCTATTATTGCGCTGTAAAGAGGTGGTGCTTATAGAGAAAGATGACGTGAATTCAAACGTTTTGAGTAATGGGCAAGGTTTTAATAATCTTGCGGCAACGGGGACATATCTAGAAAATCCCCAAAGCGGGGCGGTGGGGAGTGTCTACGGGCACTCCCAGGGCCGACCGAAAGGCAATTAGGAGTTAGAAATGATTTTGGAGGTTGAATAATTATGGCAAACGAAAAATTTAAAGCTTACATTACTCTGAATAACGGCAACGAAATAACCATAGAAGACGACAAAGAAAACGTCATGAAAATTTTGACTTATCTCGGCGAAGTTTTTTACAACAACGGCAATCTCGATGAGGAAAATATAAATACTCTGGTCGATATCGGCGAATATCTTAGTATTAAAGATAACACGTCGGAAAATTTAGCGACGGCAAAGAAATTCTTCGAGGCGGCAGAAAAATTCTTAGACCCGCGAGCTTCCGATAATTTATCTGACGTGCAGGAAAATCCGCTGATTGCCGAAGCTATGTGGTTGCGAGCCGCTGATAGAAATGCGCCGGCTCCAGTCAATAATTTGCAAGAAGATTACGCGGCGCAGGCAACCTACTGGAGAAAGAAAATCGCCGAAAAGGAAGGCAAACCTTTCGAGGGCAACACGCCTACTGACGATGATATTTTGAACTCCCTGCGCCTGACATTTTTCAGTATATATAAGCGGGCGTTTGAAGGCGACCTTGACGCGATGAAACTTTGCTTGGATTTCTGCGAGAAAGAAGCTGAATATTGGAGCAATCGCGGATAAATTTGTACGAAAAATTTTAACCTTTATGATATAATTTGTCGAGGAACTTTTAACGACTCGGCAATTTTTTTACGGAGGTTTGAACATGAACGAGAAATTTTTTATCAACGACGCCGAAGAAATTATCCCGCCCATCAACGATTCAAAGTACAAAAGAATTCTCGTAATAGGCGATGTGCACGGGAAATTTCAAGCGTTGAAGTCGCTTTGGAAAAAACTTTCAATCACAGACCAGGATTTAATCATCTTCGTTGGTGATTACGTCGACCGCGGCGAGGGTATCGCAAAAGTTTTGACATGGGTTATCGAACAGTCGAAGAAGAGCAATTTTATTTTCCTGCGCGGCAATCACGAACAGATGATGCTAAACGCCATGCGCAAAGAACATAGCGGCGACGAGAGAATAACTTGGCTATTCAATGGCGGCAAGGCAACGGTCTTGGCACTGCGCGAGATGAAAGCAAATAACGCTTCTGCCGTCGACGAGGTGTTAGACTTCGCCGACAATTTGCCGCTCAGTTACTCAATCAAAATCGACGGGCGGAATTATTTTTTCTGTCATGCGGGAGTTGACCCTCAAAAGTCACTCAATAAGCAGGAAGAAAAATTTTTGTTGTGGAGCCGCGAGGAATTTTTTGATAACTACGACGGCAAAGACATTATAATCAGCGGGCACTCGCCGATTAAACTTTTCTTCGACCTCGACAGCACTAATCCCCGCCCGATTAAAATTCCCGGCAGAAATATTTTAATGGTCGATACCGGCGCATTCATCACAGGCGGGAGACTTTCGGCGGTCGACATTTTGACCGGACAATATTGGCAGAGCGGAGAGGATAGGCAAGGCGAAATAATTTTTGTCTGCGCGGGCAATACTTGCCGTTCGCCGATGGCTAAATACATCATGCGCCACTTGACCGGCAATAAAATTCTAATCGATTCGGCGGGTTACGATGCCGACAGCGGCTATATGAGCTACGAGGCCGGCGAGGTTTTGGATAAGAACGGGATTAGATTCAGCTTTCACGTTTCAAAGCCTTTCACCGAGCGCGAGTATAAAAACTACAAAAGAGTTATCGCATTGGACAGCGAGATTTTGGCGCGGGCAAAAAAAATTTCGGGCGGCGACCCCGATAATAAAATTCGCCTGCTCAAAGATGATAACGGAAATGAAATTGTCGTCGACGACCCGTATATTACCGGCGACTACGATAAGGCCTACGCGGAAATTTATCGCGGCTGTCGGACATTGTTAAAGGAGCTGGCATAATGATTAAATAAAATCCTAACTGCCTTTCAGTCGTCGAGGGCGATTAAATTTTCTTCGCGCAAGAAAGTTGACAATTTTTTTATGCCGTTCATGACGGCGCGATAATGTTCGGGCGTGAGCGACTGCGGACCGTCGGAAAGTGCTCGCGCCGGATTCGGATGCATTTCCATCATCAAGCCGTCCGCGCCCGCCGCTATCGCCGCCAATGCCATTGGCTTAACCATACGCCATTTGCCTGTGCCGTGACTTGGGTCGACGATTATCGGCAAGTGCGAAAGATGTTTAACTGCCGCCACTGCTGACAAGTCCAAAGTATTGCGCGTGTAAGTCTCGTAAGTTCGGATTCCGCGCTCGCATAAAACCACATCGGGATTGCCGGCATTCATAATGTATTCGGCGGCGTTCAGCCACTCGTCGATTGTCGCTGCAAGTCCGCGCTTTAAAAGGACGGGGCGTTTGCATTTGCCGACCTCTTTAAGCAGTCCGAAATTTTGCATATTCCTCGCGCCGATTTGCAACATGTCAGCATACTCGGCGACGGGCGCGATGCCTTCTACCGTCGTGACTTCTGTGACGATTTTTAATCCTGTGACTTCTCGCGCTTCCGCAAGATATTTCAGCCCTTCGACCTCTAACCCTTGGAAAGAATAGGGCGAAGTTCGCGGCTTGAACGCTCCGCCGCGCAGAAATTGTGCGCCGCCCTCTTTTACGATTTTAGCCGCTTTCAAAAGTTGCTCGCGATTCTCGACCGCGCAAGGCCCCGCCATTATGACAGGTTCCGTGCCGCCGATTGCTACGCCGCTTACGTCAATGATACTCGGTTGCGGATGAAATTCGCGGCTCGCCAGCTTGTAACTCTTTGAAATGGCGACGCTACTCTCTACTCCCGGCAATGCATCAATCGCCACAGACGCCAATTTAGTTTTATCGCCGATGACGCCGACGATTTTTTGTTGTGCGCCCTCCATAATCTTTGCGTCAAGCCCGACACTTTTTATTGCCTTGATAACCTCTTCAATATTCCTTGAAGTTGCCTCCGGATTCATTATAATGACCATAAAATTTTCTCTCCTTAAAAATTTACCCCTTTAAGAGGGGAGTTTTTATCTCATCATAAACGTGTTCGTGATTTTATAAATCGTCATCATGTCAATCACCGTGCAATTTTAACATATTTGTCATTTTGCGGCAAGCAAGACATTAATGCTAAAGATATTCTTTCTCCTTAGTCTTTTCTTTAGCCTTATGAATTTTTCCGGCGGCGGTCGGGTCAATCTTCTCAAGGTATGTCAGCGGAATAATATCGGGATTTTTCTTCGAGAACTCGTAACACTTGCGATAACTAATTTCCGCCTCTGCAGTCTTGCCCTGCTCGTCGAAAATGTCGCCTTGCAACCTGTACGCGACAGGATTTTTTTCGTCAATCGTCAAGGCGTGGTTGATGTCCTCAAAAGCAAGTTCCAATTCCCCGCGCATATGCCGCACGTCCGCCCGATTCAAAAAGTTATACAAATTTTTGGGGTCGCGCTCGACTGCCTCGTTAACGTCGACAAGTGCGCCGTCGTAATCGCCGACAATCGCTTTTGCCCGACCGCGTATCGCTAAACATTCCGCGATGTCGTCTTGATTTTTAGCGTTGAGTGCCCGCGCAATTTCCTTCAGCGCAAGTTCGCCTTGCCCGTAGTCGTTATAAATATCGGCGTTGATTCTCAAACGCTCTGCCGCCTTTTTATTAGCGGCGTCGGCATTTGCTTTTACCTTAGCCCAAACTTTTGCGCGAGCTATATCGGCGTCGCGAATTTTTTTACGAGTTGCGGCCGTCTCGTTCTGATAAGCGGTCGTGACAGCAGAGCGAATTTTTTCGCCGAGATTGTATAGGCTCGAAAGTTCGCGCAGTTCACGATAAGCAAGTTCGTCCGTCAAGAAGTCAATCTGATTGCCCGCGCCCTGTCGGAAGTTCCAAGCGTCAACCGTGTCGAAGTCGTGAAAAGCTTTGACCAGTCCGCCCGCAAAATAATATGCATTTTCGGCGGCATTGTTATGGTCGGAGCCGGTGTTTATCGAGTAGAAAATTTCGGTGCCGTCGACGAAAACTTTATAAGCGCGATTGTCCTTTTCAACCGTGACGTGTTCGCCGCCGTAAGCCGTCATCAACTCCAACATTTTAGCCTCGCGCCTATCAGTATCGGGGTGGTCGCTCATAGTTTCATCGCTCGAAACGTCGCTTGGGCTGAATTCCATAACGTCCTGCGTCTCGTAGCGCACGTAGTAGCCGAGCCGATTCATAGCGGCCGCGCCGCCACCAGGATTAAAGCCCGCGCTCGTCATGATGTAAAAGCCGCCCTCGTCGGCCGCGTACTCGACAGGCACGTTGATATTTTTCGCGATTGAATAGTCGACCATTGCGGAGAATCTTCCCCAGTCAATATTTGTATTGCGGCTGTTGTGGTCGATGTTCGCGCCGATGAGCATTGCGCCGAGTTGTTGCGCGACGGCTTGGGCGTAACTTTTGGCGGAATGTTGTTCTAGCCCGTGCGTCATCTCGTGAGCGAGGACGGCGGCAATTTGATTTTCATCGAGATTGAGCCCGCGAACTAATCCGCGATTGACGCTGATATAATTCATGGGGTAGCAAGCGGCGTTAAATTTTTCGCTGTCGTTGACGTGCCAGACGAACGGCAGAGAATTCACGCGCAATTCATATTGCCCCTTGTTGACGAGCCGCGCCATAATCGAATCAACAAGTTCAACGTCGCGCTTATTTTTGTCGGTGCCGTTTTGCTCGATGTCCTGCCTGCGAACTTCCATTTGCGCATTGACGTTGTTGCCGAGCGCGAGGATTTCTCGGAGCGTCGACTGATACGCTGCCAAAACTCCTAAAGCTTCCGCCGCGATTGCCCAAGCATCTGCCGCTAAAACTTGCGCCGGATTTAAAACCGCCGCGACCGCTACCAACATTGCTATCAAGATTTTTTTCATATCAATCACCGCAACGATTATAACAAAAATTTTCCGTTCGTGATATAATCTGGCAAACAAAGTTAGGAGGGACGAAATGGCGGAGGCTAAAAAAATTCCTAAGGTCAGCGTGATTTTGACGAGCTACAATCATGGCGTGTACGTAGCGGCGGCGATTGAGAGCGCGCTCAATCAGAGTTTTGCTGACTTTGAACTTTTGATTATTGATGACGGCTCGAAGGACGACAGCCGCGAGATTATAAAGCGATTCGACGACCCGCGCATAAAAACTTTTTTGTACACGGAAAATCGCGGCCCTGTCTTGGCGATTCGCGACGCGGTAAATTTTGCGCGTGGGAAGTATATTGCGGTTCATCACTCGGACGATTTGTGGGCACTCGACAAGCTCGAAAAGCAGGTTGCCTTTCTCGACGCCAATGAGAATTACGCGGCGTGTTTTACGTTGGTTGAGTTTATCGACGAGCGCGGCAACGTTTGCGAGCTTGAGACGGGCGACGCTTACAAGAATGTTTTTGACAAGGCGAATCGTTCGCGAGCCGAGTGGCTGAATTATTTTTTCTACAACGCGAATTGTCTTTGCCATCCTTCGGCGATGGTTCGGCGCGAGGCTTATGAAAAATATCGGTTGCTCGACCTGCATGGCTTTTGGCAACTGCCAGATTATTTGATGTGGATTCGGCTATGTTTTCACGCGGATATTTTCATAATGCAGGAGCGGCTGACGAAATTTCGCTTACGGCGGGCACGGCAGGAAAATACTTCGGCGACCTCTTACGATAAATTAGTTAGGGCGGATTTAGAATTTTATTTCATAGCGCGAGAATTCGCTGACAATTTCGAGGACGACAAATTTTTATTAGAAGTTTTTCCGGAGGCGCGGAAATTTTTAATCAACGGGCAAATAAATCGTCGGTTTGCATTGGCGGAAATATTTTTGGCAAGGGGAATAGCGGCGTTTCAAATTGCAGGTTTGGAGCTTTTGAAAAATTTGTTGAGCGTTCCGAATGCCGCCGCGCAGATTAAAAAGCTTTACGACTACGACGAAAAAAGTTTTCTCAAAGACGGCGGCACTTACGACGTGTTCAACTTGACGCAAAAACTTGACATGCTCCACGCCGAATTTTTTATCGGCGATAAGGAAGGCTTTCGTTCTGTGGCGGAAAAAATTATCAGCGTCGACCCGACGAGAACTTTTTATGGGCGATTTGAGATTGACGCGGCTCGCCCGATAAATTATTTGCGATTCGACCCCGACAAAAATTTTATTTCGGTCAAGGTGAACCGAGCTTTGACTAACGGCGAACTTTGCGAGGATTTTTTCAGCAATGCCGGGGAGATTGTCAGCGATTTCCACAGATTTTGGACGCTTGACCCGCAAATTATTTTCCGCGTTAAAAATATATCGGGGCACGTGACTTTTGAGATTTTCGGCGAGGTGGAGGAAAATTATCGGGCTATCTTGGCGCAGACGTTGAAAAAATCTTCTGGGAATTTATCGGTAGCGGAGTTGCGGGAGCAAAATGAAAATCTTCGTATGGAAGTGCAAAAGCTTACGCAACTTAACGATTCGATTTTGAATTCCAAATCGTGGAAGTTGACTGAGCCGCTCCGCGACTTCAAGCAATGGTTGCACTTCGACAACAAGGAAAAGGCACTTACTGCGGCGCGTTTTTTTTATAAGGCGATACCGCTTGACGAGGATAGGAAAGGCGCGCTCAAGGACAAGTTTTATACGCAATTTGCGCCGTTTTTCAAAGATACTCGCGGCTACAAGATTTGGCGAATGAGTAGCGGTTATATGTCGCGACCGTTGATTCAGGAGGAAAATAATTTTGAGGGCGAACTTTTTGAGCAACCGGGCAGAATTGCGATTCAAGTGCACATTTTTTATTTGGATTTGCTGAATGAAATTATTTCGTATTGCAAGAACATGCCTTACAAATTTGACGCGTTGATTTCCATTGTTGATAAGTCGGCCGCCGAAAAAGTTCATGCTGATTTTGAAAAAATTCCTAATGCCGAAAATATTTTTGTGCGCGTCGTACCCAATCGCGGGCGAGATGTCGCGCCATTTTTAGCGGGTTTCGGAGATATTTTGCCCGAATACGATTTTATTTTGCATATTCACTCTAAAAAATCGCTTTATACGGGTAATGACCAAAGAAATTGGCGGAAATATCTTTTTTCAGCCTTGCTTGGCAATCCGAAACGAATCAGGAAAATTTTTAAAGCTTTTGCCGAAGATAATGCCGTCGGAGTAATTTATCCGCGCCCCGCAAGAAATGTTAATTATTCCTCATTTACTTGGCTTTCCAATTACAAAGTCGGGCAAAAACTTTTGGAGCGAACAAATATTCTTCCGAGCAAAACAGATTATTTTGATTTTCCTGCGGGTACGATGTTTTGGGCGAGAACTCAAGCTCTTAAAAAAATTTTTGCGGTGAATTGGACTTTTGAAGATTTCCCGCCCGAACAAGGACAAAATGACGGTACTATTGCTCACGCTTTTGAACGAGCAATTTTGTTATCGGCGCGCACCGAAAATATGATTTATTACGAATTTGAGCCGAATAAAGAGACTTATACGGTTAATTTCGGCAGTAAAAATCTTTGGCAATATTATAATCGCAGTGACGGCGATGTTTGCGAATTTATGTTGGATACGGCGGAAATTATTTCTTTTGACGTGTTCGATACGCTTTTAATGCGTTATGTCGCCAAAACTTATCATGTGAACGAAATTATTCGCTTGAAAGTCGAGGATTTACTAGGAAAAAGTTTTGATTTCCCATATTTCCGCGTTAAAGCCGAAGAATTTGCCCGACAAAAAAAGAATTCGGAAGTTAATCTCGACGATATTTATAAAATTTTTGCCGAGTTGACTGACTTTGACGAGGAAACTTGCAAAGAAATTCGCGACTTGGAACTTTCGACGGAATTAAAATTGGCTTTACCGCGAGAAGAAGTCGTAAATTGGTACAAAGAGGCTTTGAGGCGCGGGAAAAAAGTTTGGATTATTTTTGACACTTATTTACAAAGCTCCGACTTGAAAAGTTTGCTAAAAAAATGCGGTATCGAAGGTTACGAAAAACTTTTGCTTTCGTGTGAAACAAATATGCGTAAAGATACGGCAGAAATTTGGAATCATCTTGCCGAACAAAAATTAAATGCCATTGGGAAATTATTGCATATAGGCGATGATGAAATGCGCGATATTCAGCTTTCCAGCGAAAGAAATTTCGGAGCATATCACGTCATGAGCGCGATAAATCTTTTTTCTCAAGTACCTTTCGGAAGAAATTTGCTAGAAAATCTCGATTATAAAATGTCGCTTTACGCAGGAATTATGCTCGGAATTGTTTTGGCGAAAAAATTTCATGCGCCGTTTGCTTTGCACGAAGATAATGGGCGAATTATTTTAAAAAATTTCCGCGACTTAGGTTACTGGCTCTACGGCGTCCCGACTATGTCTTTTATTCTTTGGTTGATTAAAAAAACGCAATTCGACCATGTAAAACAAATTTTATTTCCGAAATCAAACCCATTTTTGCAAAATATTTATGAGTTCGTGACGAAAATTTTAAAAATCACTCCTAAACAAGAATCCGATAAAATTGCCGCGATTGACATAAAAAAAGCCTTTATAGGCTATCATATCAACCAAAATGATAATTCTGCTGAAAAAATACGTAAATTCTTCGCAGATAATGCCGAATATCAGCTTTTATTTGAGATGATTTTAAATCCACCCGAACAAATTGACTTCAACGAAATTCAAGAGGGAATATCCGATTTTTGCCGCGATGTCATAGAAATTTTCAATGATATTATTATTCGCGTCCCGATTGATGAAAATTTTGCAGATTTATGGGTTAAATCCTTCCTGAATGATAAAAAAATTCTTGAATTCTTGGAGATAACTGCAGGCAGGAAAATTTTATTTCCCGTCTAACTTTTTGCTAAAAGGAGAGTGAAAGCTATGATTTATCGCGATTTGGGCAAAACCGGCTTGAAAGTCAGCGAAATCGGCATGGGTTGCGAAGGTTTCGCCGAAGAAAATTGCAAAATGACTAAAAAATTGTTCGACGCCGCCGAAATTGCCGGAATAAATTATTTCGACCTCTACACTTCAAATCCCGCCGTCAGAAAGGCCGTTGGCGAGGCTCTGCGCGGTCGCCGAGAAAAATTTATCGCGCAGTCGCATATTTGTTCCGTGTGGCAGAACGGACAATATAAGCGCACGCGCAAACTTCCCGAAGTTAAAGCCGGTTTCGAGGAATCTTTGGAGCTTTTGCAGACAAATTATATCGATGTCGGCACAATTCATTATTGCGACGCGCTCGACGATTGGGAAAATATCGTTTCGGGCGGCATTCTAGATTACGTTCGCGAACTCAAAGCTAAAAAAATTATTCGTCACGTCGGGTTGAGTAGCCACAATCCGCAAGTCGCGCTTAAAGCCGTCGAAAGTGGCGCGATTGAAGTTTTAATGTTCAGCGTCAATCCCTGCTACGATTTACTTCCCGCCTCCGAAGACGTTGAACAACTTTGGAACGAAAAAAATTATGAATCACATCTAACTAATATGGATTCCGACCGAAAAACACTTTATGAAACTTGTCAAAGGCTAGGTGTTGGAATTACTGTTATGAAATGTTTCGGTGGCGGCGATTTACTCAACGCGGAACTTTCGCCCGCCGGAGTCGCTCTGACGCCAAATCAATGCATTCATTACGCGCTTAGTCGTCCGGGTGTCGCGGTAGTTTTAGCGGGCGCACATTCCGTCGAACAACTCAATCAAGCCGTCGCTTACGAAAACGCCACTGCAGAGGAAAAAGATTACGCGCTGACCTTCGCGAGTTTCCCAAAAATCAGTTGGAAAGGGCATTGCGTCTACTGCAGTCACTGTGCGCCCTGCGTCAAACATATCGACATTGCATACGTCACGAAATTTTTGCACTTGGCGGAGTCCCAAAGCAAAATCCCTGAAACCGTTCGCGAACATTATAAATTATTGCCTCATCATGCTTCGGAGTGCATAAAATGTGGCGTCTGTGAAACTCGTTGCCCATTCGGCGTCGAAATTCGTAAAAATATGACGCGAGCCGCTAATTTATTTGGTTATTAACCCGTCGCGTTAATTTCCTTTAAAAGGGCCGAACAACCTATAAAAATTTGATTATAGGTTGCGGGATATGCCCTTTTCGAATTAGCGGCGTGCAACGGGTCGTCGACGTTAATTTCATTTCCGTTATCATCTTTGAGCAGGCGAATTTTATTATCGGGGTCGCCGCCCGAAATTTTTTTTGCCATTTGCAACATATCGTTATCGAGAGCCACGACGCATTTAAATTTAGCATACTCTTGAGGCGTGAAGGGCTTTGAAATGTGATTGCCGAAGGGAATTTTATTTGCAGCCAAAACCCCACAAGCTCTGCCGCTCATAGAGCGACCGCCGCTAGTTTTGCAGCCCGCCGAATCGATTAGAATTTTATTGCCAGTCAAGTGGCGCATGATGTATTTAGCCATCGGCGAGCGGCAAGCATTCCCAGAACATACAAAAATTATGCTGTCGATTTTGCTGTTAACGTCGCCGCCGGCCTGCCAAAACTGCCCGCTCAAAATGTCGACACAACTAAGGCAGCCACCTTCTTTCGCGTGCGTGTCCAACATCAAAATATTCCTGTGGGGAACTTTTATCGGTCTTGTGAGGTCGAGACTTTCGCCGGTGAATAGCTGCGGAACTTTTTCGGCGATTATTTCCGGCTTCTTATGTCCGACGACGATAACGGCTTTGCCCCGATAATCTCTGTAAAAACTTTTGAGATTGGGGTGATTGAGCAGATACCTTTTGGATTGAGCTTCGAGCGGCGCGTTGACATTTATTCCGGCGTGACAGAATAAATATTTTTTCCCGCCAATCGTCATGGAGTGATTCAGCGGCAAGCCGTTAAGGAAATCAAAAACTTCGTTCGGGAAATTTGGCTCCTTGACAGCGGCATTCCTTATGCCCATAATAACTCTGGTATTAGTTCTGCCGATAAATTTCCCATTCTCGTCGAAAAGGCATTTCAGATAGGTTTCGTCGACGTTGCCGCGCAGAAAAATTATATTCTGTTGCCTCTTGTGCTCGATTAGCCAGCGCAACGTCTTGATATTTTCATCGCTTTTGCCATAAAGATAATCGCCATGAAACAGGACGAGGTCATTATCATCCACAGAAATTTTTTCCCATAGCGTCGTTAACTTATCGTAGGCGGCATGAACATCGCCTATTACGAGAATCCTTTTGTACTTTGAATCGTTGACCGGCGGGATAATTTCTTCGGCGTTGTTGATAAAATTTTTTTCAGTCATGATACGCAATCCGTTACTGAAAACTTATAAAAAGTTATAAAAACTCTTAAGTTTCATTCCTGCTTCGACGCGCCCGCTTTTGCCTTAGCTACTCACGTTTGGTACGACGCTCCACAGGCTTGAATTCCCCGCTAACGAACGGGTAGATTTTTCAACCAATCAGCTCGCGTATCGTTTAAGATTTATCGCCGCCTGTAAGTCGCGGTCAATCACGTTCCCGCAGTTCTCGCAGTGATAAATTCTTTCTGACAGACGCAAATTTTTCTTCACGTGTCCGCAAGCAATACAGGTCTTTGAACTTGGATAAAACCTATCGGCAATGACGACGCGTAAGCCTGCCCACGCCGCCTTATACTCAATTTGCCGCCGAAATTCGTAAAATCCTTGTTCCTGCACTGCCTTTGCTAAATGCCGATTCGACATCATGCCTTGTACGTTCAAATCTTCAAGCACTATCGGATTTGGTTTTCGTCCGATAATAAAGCTCGTGATTTGGTGCCGATAATTCTGCCGAATATTAGCCAATCGGTGATGAATCCGTAAAAGTTTTTTCTCGCTCTTTATAATGTTGCGCGTTTTCGAGTAACTCTCTCCTTTCGATTTATTCATCTCGTACTTTCGCGAGATAGAGCGTTGCAACCTACGCTGTTTTTTCTTAAGTCTGCGAACTTTAGCAGTCCGGTTAATGTTCGGATAAATAGTGCCGTCCGAACACGTCGCCAAAGTTTTAATTCCCAAGTCAATGCCAATACTATCGCCGCAATTTTCAGAGGGCTTCGAGTCAGCGAATTCAACCGCTACGCTTAACCACCAGTTCAGTCCGTCAAAAGTAATTCGCGGCTCTTTGTACTTCACGCCCAAAGGAATCCGCCCGACTTCGGCTAACCTGAACCAATTCAACTGTTGCTTGTTGCGCTTTTTACTCGTTGCGACTGCCTCAAGTTTGACGTGCGTTGCCGTAATTCGGATTTTGTCCGTGTCTTGATAAAAGCTGAAGTCGCCGCGCCGTTTACTCTTGAATCTCGGTCGCCTACTTTGGTGCTTGAAAAATTTTTGGTAAGCGTCGACGCAATCTTTTATCGCTTGCTTGGTCACGTTGTTTGAAATTGTTCGGAGCCACTCATATTCGGCGGAATTCCTAAGCACGGTGAATTCCTTGCGCAAGTCAAAGTTGCTGATAAATTTTTCGCCAGCTTCGTAGGCGTCAATTTCCTTGCGCAGTGCCCAGTTGTAAGCGAAGCGAGCCGCCCCCGCGAATTGAAATAATCGCGTCCGCTGACGATTGTTCGGCACCAACATAACCTTAAACGACTTTAGCATTTTCGTCACACTTTCAAAAAATCAACAGTGTTTTATAACTTTTTATAACTTTATCTTAACTGTTAGCTAGCCTCCATAAAATATCTTTAAACAATGACTATTATAAAGGAAATCTAAAAAATTTCTACAACGAAAAAAGCCGACCGCATAAATTTGGTATGGGTCAGCCGAAATTTTATTTTGGGTTTAGTCGATAGATTCGCCGGTCAAAACTTTTAGTCTCATTTTGGCGCGAAAATGTTTATCGTTAGCGTTGGCCTTCCGATAAAATTCGATTGCCTTATCAATATCGATGCCAATTTCGCCGCAACCATGTTCGTAAATCTGCCCCAATTCGTAAAGCGCGTTTCTTTTCCCGCTGAAATCGAATTCATCATCATCGGAATCAGAATCATCATCTTCGATAATCTTGCTGAAATATTCAACGGCTTTAGCTCCGTCTTGAGTGACGCCGCCTTTGCCGTCGCGATAAATTTCGGCAATCTCTTTCCAAATATGATTTTTTTCGTCGCCTAAAGCTTCCTCGTGGTCATCTTGCGCAATGCGCTCAAGGTAGTCGATTGCGATATAGCCGTTAGGCTCGACGCCGCCCTTACCGTCGCGGAAAATTTCGGCGATAGCTTGCATGGCGGAATTCGGGGTGGGATAAATCTCATCATAATCGCCGCGCTGAATTATCTTGTTAAAAAATTTAATGGCGGCGTGACCGTCGGGAGCGATGCCGGCTTTGCCCTCAAGATAAATTTCAGCGATTTGTCTGAAAGCGTCCATATCATCATTTTCAGCGAGCTCGGACAGATATTCAATCGCAAGGTTTCCGTCGGGTCGGACGCCGCTTTTCCCTTCAAGATAAATTTCGGCGGCAGAACGCAGAGCACGTTTATAATTTTCGAGTTGGGGACCCTTCATCCCGAAGTCGCGACTAACTTTAGCCCAATACCGCCCGCGCTGGATAATCTCGTCGTAAATCTCGATTGCCTTATAGCCATTACCTTTGAGCTTGCCGCAACCTTCCGCGTAAATTTCAGCTATGTTCAAAGCGGCTTGCTTATCGTCCAAAGCGTCGAGCTTCTCATAATACTCGATTGCCTTAGCCCCGTCAGCTTTAACGGCTTTGCCCTTGCGATACATTTCGGCGATAATTTCAAAACTTTTCGCCGGATTTTTATCGGCGGCTTTGAGGAAATATTGCAAGGCAGTCGCTCCGTCTTGCTTGAAACCTTGCTTGCCGTCGCGATAATATTCGCCGAGTTGAATCAGCGCGAGGTCGTCTTCGAGTTCAGCGGTCTTATTTTTGCTATCTTCAGATATTGTCATATCAATCAATCCTCCTGAAATTTTTTGCGCCACTCTTCGGCCTTATCGGGACTTTGCGGAATACCCTCGCCCAATTCGTACATCCACATAACTTTTTTAGCGGCCTCAAGGTGGTAAGGCGTCCTGCCGTCTCCGTCGGTGAAAGTCTTCTCGTAGAATGTCAGAGCCTTAGCGAAATTTTGCTTGACGCCCTCGCCGAAAAAGTAGGCGTCCGCGACTTTGTAGATAGCTTTAGGAATTCTGCGCGCCGACTCGTTATTTCTAATTCTTTCGATTCCGCCGGCGACTTTGTAGCGTTCAACGGCCTCGACGGGATTTTTATCGCAGCCTTCGCCATTCTCGACCATTTTAGCGGCGTAGTAGCGGGCGACGCTATTAAATCTTAACACGCCGAAAAATTTTTCACGCGTCCAAGAAAGTTTATCGAAGTTTCTAAAAGCGCGTTGCAAGTCTTGTTTAACGCCGCGCCCGCGATATATCATGAGCGTTGCTTTAATCTTAGCCATGTTGTGATTGCGTCGGGCGGCGCGGTTATACCACTCAAAAGCGGTCTCGTAGCTTTGGTCGACGCCGTTTTCGCCGATATAGAAAATGTCGCCGATAATGGACATTGCGTCGGTCGAACCGTTAGCCGCCGCCTTTTTGTACCAGGTCAGGGCTGTTGCGAAATCGTCTTTGAGGACGAATCTTTCAGCCATTTGAATCATTGCGTCGACCGAAGTTTCAGCGGCTTTTTCGAGCCAAAAGGTCTCGCCGGTAAGATTGCTTATCTGCGCCCTTGTCGAGCTGGCGTCGTGTTCGTCGAGTTTAGCGAGCCATTCTTCAGCTTTGGCGACATTTTTATCAGTGCCCTTGCCGGTAGCGTAGTTGATAGCGGTTTGCTTAATCGAGTCGGTTTTATTCAAGCTAGGTTTGAGCAATTCGGCGGACAGTTTGAAGTATTTAAATTTTTCGGCGTCGTCATCTGATCGGAAAGCTACAACGCGCATTGCGGCCGGGTCGCCAGCCTCCGCCGCGCGCTTATACCATACGTCCGACTCTTCAACATTTTTCTCAACGCCGATTCCGTCATAAAGCCTGTGCCCGACTTCAGCCATAGCTCTTGCGTTACCGGCTTCGGCCGCCATGCGATAATATTTATAGGCAAGGGCTTTATCTTTTTCGTCGTCGTCGTTGCCGTCCATACCTGCCATCATTTTATTAAAGTCTTCAATCGACATAACATCGCCGACTTCATCGTCGCTGCCGCTGGATTTTTCAGCGTAGTATTTAGCCAGCTCCATCATAGCGGCGACGTTGCCTTGTTGAGCCTCTTGAATCAATTTTTCCTCGTTCATGATTTTTACTCCTCTCCGGTTTGTGCTAAAAGTTTGCGGATACGGGCGGCAATTCTGCGACGCTCAATGGCCTGCACAGTTTCCCAAGTCAGCTCGTCATGGCGACGCGTCTGAAGTTCCCACATACGAGCGAAGATATTGCCGCGATTGATTTGATAAATTTCGTTATAGCGACTGTTGATAAGTTTGAGAATAAAATTGAGTGTGTCCTTATCGTTTTTGGCGACGCCTTGACCTTGCGTGCACATGTCGACGGCGCATTCCATAGCCTCTTCGTCATAGAAAGTTTCCGCCAAATTTTTGTAAATCGCGAGGGCTTTTTCGTAGTCGCCGTATTTGCGGAGGTGCTCGGCGAATTCTTTCATGGCGTCGAAAGTTTTTGCTTCGGCGGATTTTTTCAGCCACTCGACGTAATTTTTATCATCTCCTTCAGCCTGATAGATTTTGGAAAGGCGGTACATGCAAGCACCGTCGCCGGCCTTTGCCCACGTAAGTAATTGTTCTTTCATGATAATTTCTCCTATTGCAGAAATTTCTTTGGTGTTTCAACCCCGACACAGTTTTTTTATCTAAGCCGCTGTCGGTCGCTGTATCGGATTCTTTTAGCCCCCGATACCGGGCGAGCCATATTCTGGCACTGCTAAGTATAACTCAAGTGGAATTTTTCACATTTCAAAAAGAGCGTTTATCACACAACTTGATATAGGTTATAGACGATGACAATAAAAATTTTCTAAAATTCTATATGAGCGTCGGGTAATTCTTTAAACGCGCCGATTAAAATTTTTCTTGACAGGATATAACTTCAATGCGTTATAATAATACAAATTATTTTTGGGAGGGAAATTTTTATGGCATCTGTTCCGAAAAAAATTTGGCAGGACAACTATCAGCTCTACATCGGCGGGCAGTGGCGCGACGCTGAAGGCGGCAAAACTTTCGACGTTTACAACCCCGCTAATGGCGAGTTCATGTGCAAAGTTGCTGCTGGTAGCAAGCAGGACGTTGACGACGCCGTTAAGGCCGCGTGGAAAGCGTTCCCTGCTTGGAAGAAAACTTCAGTCGCCGAACGCGCAACCATTCTCCTCAAAATCGCTGACATCATCGACGCGAACAAAGAACACCTCGCAATGATTGAGACCCTCGACAACGGCAAGCCTATTCGCGAAACTATGAACATTGATATTCCTATGGGCTCCGACCACTTCCGCTACTTCGCGGGCGTCATTCGCTCCGAAGAGGGTTCCGCAATGGTCATCGATGAAAATTCCATGAGCTTGATTCTCAACGAGCCGATTGGCGTTGTCGGGCAAATCGTCCCTTGGAATTTCCCGTACCTTATGGCGGCGTGGAAATTGGCTCCAGCTCTCGGCGCAGGCGATTGTATTGTTTTCAAGCCGTCCAGCACGACTTCCCTAAGCGTCCTCGAACTTATGAAGCTTATCGAAAAAGAATTGCCGCCCGGCGTCCTAAACATCGTCACGGGCAGCGGCGGCAAGACCGGTCAATATCTCCTCGACCACCCCGACATTAGCAAGCTTGCGTTCACCGGCTCAACCGAAGTCGGCTACAGCGTGGCTGATGCGGCCGCTAAAAAACTTATCCCCGCAACCCTCGAACTCGGCGGCAAGTCCGCTAACATTTACTTCGACGATTGCAACTTCGACAAGGCGATTGACGGCGCATGCATGGGTATTCTTTTCAATCAAGGCCAAGTCTGCTGCGCCGGCTCCAGAATTTTCGTCCAGGATACCATTTACGATAAATTCCTTGCCGCGCTTAAGGCGAAGTTCGAGAGCGTCAAAGTCGGTTTGCCGTGGGAGCCCGATACGCAAATGGGCAGTCAGATTGATAATCGCCAGCTCGAAAAAATTTTGAACTACGTAGAGATTGGCAAGGCCGAAGGCGCACAAGTCATCACGGGCGGCAAGCGTGCAGTCGTCGAGGGCGGCGAGAAAGGCGCGTTCATGCAGCCCACGCTAATTGCCGATGTCAATAATAAAATGCGTGTCGCATGTGAAGAAATTTTCGGCCCCGTCGCAGTCGTCATCAAGTTCCATGACGAAGACGAAGTTATAAAAATGGCAAACGATAGCGAATACGGTTTGGGCGGCGCGGTATGGACTCAAGATATTAATCGGGCTTTGAGAGTTTCCCGCGCCATTGAAAGCGGACGTGTTTGGGTTAATTGCTACAATTTGTTACCGGCGGGGGCTCCTTTCGGCGGCTATAAGAAATCGGGCATCGGTCGCGAAACTCACAAGCTGATAATGAACGCGTATACTCAAAAGAAAAATATCTTCATAAGTCTCGACGAAAAGCCCAGCGGTCTCTATTGATTAAAACTTTATAACCAACGAAAAAACCGCCTTCCGAGTTCAGTTCGGAGGGCGATTTTTATTTTGCCTTTGTTGACGGAAAAGCTCTGTCTGTGCTAGAATCAAGTTGCTAAACAATCAACAGCACGGCAGAGCTATTCCATTTGCATTATAACCCGCTTACGCCGCGCTGTCAACGAAAGGCGGAGATATTATGATTTACGGTGTCATTTACAAAATCACGTGCAAACTTAATTGGATGATTTACGTTGGGCAAACAAAACGTTCGCTTAAAAAGCGGATTACTCAACATTGTTACAAAGGTAAAAAAGATAATTCGTATATTGACCGTGCACTTCAAAAGTATGGACTCGAAAATTTTATCGTCGAAGTAATTGAGGAGTGCGAAACCCGTGAACAGCTCAACAAGCGTGAGAAATTTTGGATTGCCGCACTTAACTGCAAATACCCGAACGGATACAATCTCAAGGACGGCGGTGCCAACGGTGCAGGTTATCATCACACAGTAGAGGCTCGTGAAAAAATGTCGGAGAAACGAAAGGGACATGCTTGTAGTCCTGAGACACGTGCAAAAATCGGAGCTAAAAGCAAGGGACGTAAACTAAGCTCCGAAGCAATCGCCAAAGCCGTCGTAGCGAGAAAGGGATATATACCTACTCCTGAAACGAGAATGAATTTATCAAAATCGCATAAGAAGAATATTGTCTATCCCGTTTTGGAAGCTGAACTTGAAGAACGGCAAATTACTTGGGTCGGCTTGGGAAAAATGCTTGGTGTATCAAAAGGACTTATTTCGGCAAAATTACGCGGTGCTCGGAAACTTAATTTGGCAACAGCGATTAGAATTAAAGAAGTGCTCGGCGTCGACATGCCGCTTGAAGAACTTTTCGCCAAAGCGACGGCGCAACAATCCGAATAAAAATTTTCAAAGGCAATCAAAAATCCTCCCTTGTATGCTATAATCGGCGCGGGGGAGGATTTTTTATGCAAGAAGATTTTAAAACTTACTACGAGGAGCAACGCGAACTTTTGCGCGAAGCCTTCGCCGAAATAGGGCAAAAGGCGGAGCTTATCTTGACTGTAGGTCAATTATTGATGGAGAATGGCGCGGATACTTCGCAGATTGTCCGCGATATGAAGAGGGTTGCGGCTTATACAGGCATTTCCGCCGAAAAATTTCACTTACACGTAGCATATACCACGTTACTTCTTAACATCAGCGACGAGCACCACTCGCACACGTCGTTTAGAAAATGTGTTAAGCACGCTGTCAATATGAAAATAATTTCTGCGGTGAGCCGGCTGACTTGGCGAGCTTTGCGCGACCACTACACCCTAGACGAATTCAAAGGCGAACTTGATGCCGTCGCTAATCGTCCGCGTTACCCGCATTGGCTGACGGTTTTATCAGCGGGCATGGGTTGCGGCGCATTTTGTACTTTGTTCGGCTGCGACTTCAACGCCGCGATTTATACGGCAATCAGCGCGATTATCGGCAAAATTATTCAAATGCAATGCGCCGAGCGATTCGGAATCAATCCCTACGTCTCGATGACTTTCGCGGCGTTTTCGGCGACGATTTGCGCTTACTTCACGCACCTTTTGCCCACAACTACCCCTTGGCACCCGCTCATAGCTGCCTCGCTATTCCTAGTGCCCGGCGTCCCGATTATTAACGGACTTAGCGACATGCTCAATACGTATCTAATCAGCGGCGCGGCTAGGTTTTTGCATACGGGAATGATAATCGGCGCGATGACATTCGGGCTGGTCTTTGCAATAGGTATGGCGGACTTCGACTCGTTTACAAATTTGCACATGCTCCCCGAAAGCGATTACGGCTTATTCATGATAGCGGCGGCAATCGGCGCGGCGAGCTTTGCAATTTTCTTCAACCTGCCACCGCGATTATTATTTGCGGCGGCGGCGGGCGGCGCAATTTGTGTTTGCACGAGGAATTTTTTCATATTCGGGTTGGGCTTGAGTTCGCCAGTCGGAACTTTGGCGGGCGCAACGCTCGTAAGTTTGGTCGCGATGCGGGCGGTTCATTGGCTACACACTCCGTCGCTAGTCTTAGTCGTGCCGGCGGTTATCCCGCTCGTGCCGGGCGTTTTGATTTACAGATTTTTATTTGCCGTGATAAATATTCGCCGCATATCTTTGGAAGAACTTTTATCAGCAATTCAATCGGGCGTCGACGCGCTGTTGATAATTTTGGCGATAGCGATTGGCGCGGCCGCCCCGAATATTTTTGCAAGTCGTTCATTCGCGCAGGCCAGCAAGGATAAACAGGAAAAACTTTTGAACGAGATTTACGAAACGAAGGAGTGATTTAAATGCATGAGGCGGTAAAAAATTTGCGTCATAAGGAATACAATCCGTGTGGTGACTTGACAGGCTCCGAGCGCGCTTTTTGCGACGAGGCGACAAAAAGTTATTTCAACTTGCCGTATGTCGAGGTTATGCGTACAATTTCAATTCGGGCGATTAGCGAGCTTGAACACGAAACAAATTTCCGAAATGCCGACGCGCTGAAAAATTGGTCGTCTTATAATCTTAACGAGGTCGAGCAGCGAACAAATTTAAATTTCGACACGTTCACGCCGTTGCAAGCGGGGCTTTGCAAATATCTCGTTCACCTGCTCTACGAAAATCGCTACAACATTCACTATAATTGCTTGGTGAATTATTGTCGCGCCTTCGACGAGGGGAAATTTGCAATCGGCTTGACCGGCGAGCAGTTGGAGCGGAAAATTGATTCAATCGCGCAAGAAGCAGATTATTTCTCGACGATCAACGCGCTCACCGATGAACTTTTGAATTTTATTGAAGGCTCGCAATCGGACGGAGTTATTGACGGCACGGTAGAATTTTTGCGTTCGATTTTGACTTGAAAATCTATTATGAGTAGTTCTTAAAAGCTCGTAAGTAGCAGCCGAATCTAATTGACAGCCCTCTAACCGGATTCATCAACCGGTTATGGCAAACGAAATCCCCGTACAGTGTCGCATTCCGTGCGGGGATTTTCGTTTTCGGTGATAATTGTGCTCGAACTTCAGTACTCGTTACGATGTTTGCTTTCAAACGCTCAAAATTTATCACAGACTCAGCCTTTTGTCAAATAACTTCACCGCGATAACGAGCGACGGACGCGCAATCTTTATCGCCGCGACCGGAAAGGGTTATGACGATAATTTTATCCTTAGGCATATCGGGCGCAATTTTCAGAACGTGCGCGACTGCGTGCGCTGATTCGATTGCGGGAATAATGCCTTCGGTGCGCGAAAGATATTCAAAGGCGTTTACTGCCTCTTCGTCGGTGACGGGAACATATTCGGCGCGCCCGATGTCGTGGAGCCAAGCGTGTTCGGGGCCTATGCCGGGATAATCCAGCCCCGCCGAAATCGAATAGACCGTAGCAATTTGCCCGTAAGCGTCTTGACAAAAATAGGACTTCATGCCGTGAAAAATTCCGACTCGACCAGTAGCAATCGTCGCGGCGGTCTCGAAGGTGTCGACGCCACGACCTGCCGCCTCGCAACCAATCAATCGGACGCTTTTATCGTCAATGAAATTGTAAAACGTGCCGATAGAGTTTGAGCCGCCGCCGCAACAGGCAATCACGATGTCGGGCAATTTGCCTTCGCGCTCAAGGATTTGCGACTTAATCTCTTTTGATATGACGGCTTGAAAATCGCGGACGATAGTCGGGAAGGGGTGCGGCCCCATAACCGAGCCCAAACAATAATGAGTGTCGGCGATTCTGTTAGTCCACTCGCGGAAAGTTTCGGACACGGCGTCTTTAAGGGTGCCGGTGCCGCTCTTGACGGCGATGACTTGCGCGCCCAAAAGTTTCATGCGGTAGACGTTGAGAGCTTGGCGGATTGTATCTTCCTCGCCCATGAAAATGACGCATTCCATGCCCAAAAGCGCGGCGGCAGTAGCAGTCGCGACGCCATGTTGACCGGCTCCGGTCTCGGCAATAAGGCGCGTCTTGCCCATTTTCTTAGCCAGCAACGCTTGACCGAGCACGTTATTTATTTTGTGCGAGCCGGTATGATTTAAATCTTCGCGCTTGAGATAAATTTTCGCGCCGCCGAGGTCGTCAGTCATTTTCCTAGCAAAGTAGACCATAGACGGACGCCCCGCGTAATTTTTAAAAAGGTCGTCGAGTTCGCGTCGAAAATTTTCGTCGTCCTTGAAGCGATTGTAGGCCTCCTCCAATTCGATTATCGCGTTCATTAAAGTTTCGGGGATATACTGCCCGCCGTAAATGCCGAAGCGTCCCTTTTGATTCATAAAAAATTCTCCCTTACAGCCTTAGCAAAGGCTAACATCTTACTAAAATCTTTTTTGCCGTCGGTCTCGATGCCGCTTGAAACGTCGACCGCGAACGGATTTAAAATTTTGATTGCGTCGCCGACATTTTCGGGAGTGAGTCCACCCGCCAAAAAATATTCCTGACGCAAATTCTTTGCAAGGTTCCAATCGAAAGTTTTGCCGTCACCCGCGCCCGCGTCAATCAAGATAAAGCAATTAGGAATGCGCAATGCGTAATGCGTAATGAAATTGTTAATGCGAAATGCTTTAATCAGCGGCTTGCTTGTGAGTTCTCGCAGAGTTTGAATATAGTTGTCGTCCTCGTCGCCGTGAAGTTGTGCCGCGTCGATGATTCCGGCGTTGAGGAGCTCGGCGACGGTTGAAATATTTTCGTTGACGAAGACGCCGACCGCCAAAATTTTTTTCGACAACGCGGCGCGGAGTTTAGCGGCCTGCGCGGGCGCGACGTAACGTTTGCTTTTGGGCGCGAAGACAAAACCGACGTATTCCGGAAAAAGTTCGTTAGCAAAAGAAATGTCGTCGAGCGTCTTAAGCCCGCAGAATTTTATCTTAGTCATGATTCCTCCCAAATTTGAATTTACAACGCAGGCATTTTACCATAGCCAAACACAAAATGCTATATAATGATTTTTATAACTTGCAACAAATTTCCTTTTGGTGTATACTTCGCAACGGCTATACAATTCCTGAAAAAAATCTGTACTATGAGGTGATTATATGAAATTCATTAACTTAAGGAGACTCGTTGCCGCCGCGATGCTCGGCGCGTTTACATTCTATCTTCCTGCGACCGTCGACGCAAGAATTCACGACCCGAAGCTCGAAACTAAATCTATTGAAAAAAAATCGCTCCCGACTTTGCGCGAACGAGTTTCCGAAACTATGAGCAAGTTCAAACCCGCTGACGACGAAGAAATTTTCGACGCCTTCGACAGACAACAAAATTTTTCCGTCCCAACAACACTTTCGACCGCTGACACCTCGATTATCGGCACGCCAATGGCCACTCAACAACAATGCGTCAAATATCTCCTGCGCAATAATCCCCACCCGAATTTGAAAGTTTCGGCGGAAGAAATTGTCGCCTACTATTACGAGGAGGGCAAGCGCGAAGGCATTCGCCCCGACGTTGCGTTTGCTCAAGCCCTCAAGGAGACCGGCTTTTTCCGTTATGGCGGCGACGTTATCCCCGAACAAAATAATTATTGCGGACTCGGCACGACCGGCGGCGGCGTCAAAGGCGAATTTTTCGCGACGCCTCAACTTGGAGTCCGCGCTCATATTCAGCACTTATTAGCTTATTCCTCGACCCGACGCCCAACTTTGCCTGTTGTCGACCCGCGTTACAGCATCGTTCGGCAGGCTTACGGCTCAAGGACGCTCGGCACTTGGCAGGATTTGAACGGTCGCTGGGCTGTTCCCGGTCGCTACTACGGACAAGAAATTTTATCAATGTTCAAGGACATTTTAATTCAATGAAATTACGGTGACAATCATGTCTGAAAACAAAATGCAACGCGGGCTCAAAAATCGTCATTTGCAGATGATTGCTTTGGGAACGGCGGTCGGCACAGGTTTATTTTACGGCTCGACCGCGACTATTTCTATGGCAGGACCTGCCGTCTCGCTGAGTTATCTCATCGGCGGGATTATCATTTTTTTTATAGTGCGTATGCTCGGTGAAATGTCGGTCGAAGAGCCGGTCAGCGGTTCTTTCAGCCACTACGCCGCTAAATATTGGGGCGAATTTCCAGGTTTCCTCGCGGGCTGGAATTATTGGTTCCTCTATATCCTCGTGAGCATGGCGGAGCTTAGTGCCGTCTCGATTTATCTTGCCTACTGGTTCCCCGACCTGCCCAAATGGGTTGGCGTGCTCGTTTGCCTGATTGTTATCACCGCGATTAACCTCGTGACCGTCAGAGCGTATGGCGAGATTGAATTTTGGATGGCGGGAATTAAAATCACAGCGATTATCGGAATGATTTTGCTTGGCTCGTACTACATTTTCACCGACCCCGACCCTTTCCCCGAAAATTTTTCTTATTTGTGGGACCACGGCGGCTTTTTCCCTAATGGCATTGAGGGAATGATTATGTCGATGGCTCCGGTGCTTTTTAGTTTCGGCGGCATTGAGTTAATCGGAATCACGGCGGGCGAGGCTGAAAATCCCGAAAAGACAATTCCCCGCGCTATCAATCAAGTTATCTACCGCATTTTGATTTTCTACGTTGGCACGATGATTGTTTTGATGACGCTTTGGCCTTGGAACGAGGTCGGCAAAGACGCAAGTCCTTTTGTGCAGATTTTCAGCAATGCGGGCTTTACTTATGCCGCGAACATTTTAAATTTTGTGGTGTTGACGGCGGCGGTTAGCGTTTACAACTCGGCGATTTATTCCAATTCGCGAATGCTTTACGGCTTAGCGAAAAGCAATAACGCACCGAAAATTTTCGAGAAACTTTCACAGCGCGGCGTTCCGGTCAATGGCATTTTAATTTCGTCGGGGATAACGCTTTTGGCGGCGATTCTGAATTACATTTTGCCCGACGAAGCTTTTATGTACATGATGTCAATCGTGACGGGCGCAATCGTCATAAGTTGGGGGCTAATCGTCCTGACGCACTTAAAATTCCGCGAGCATTGCAAGGCGGCGGGCATTATCCCGAAATTTAAATCGCTATTTTATCCGTTCACGAATTATTTATGCCTGGTATTTTTGGCAAGCATTTTAATAATTATGGCAATGATGGAGGAAATGCGGCTTGCAGTTATCGTCATGCCGATTTGGGTTTTAGTAATTTGGTTTTTCTACCGCTCGAAGAGAAAATAAATTTTAAATCTCTCAGGGATTCTGGGAGATTTTTTTCTTGACCAAATTTAATTACTCGGTTAAACTTTATACGAAATTTTGCTAAAAGGAGGTTCCCGTATGGATTTTTCCGCTCAACTTTCTGCCGATGAAAAAAATATTCTTGAAAACATTTACGGCAGGCAAACTTTCAGTAGCCTCAGCTATAGTCCCAACAAATTGGAAGATGTTCTCGATTTAACGCCCAATGAGAAGAAATTTTTTGCTAAAAACTTTGTATCGCCCCATTTTTTTGTTCAAAATCTCTACAAAATCAATATTGCGGTCAATCCGATTAAATTTAACACTCTTGCCAGGAATTTTATTCGAGAAAATAAAAATCTCCGTGCGAATTTCTGTAATCTGGGTTCCCGCGTCGTAAAAGTCATTAAACCGGACGTTTCTTTTAAACTTGAGATAGTTTTTCGCAATTTAATGAACGTTGACGAGGATTTTTTGAATGATACGTTCCGGAATATTTTGGAAGCGGATATGCGCCGTGACTGCGATATTCGTAGCGATTCGCTGATTAGATTTGCCGTTTTCAAGACGAGCAATACGGAATGTGCGATTTTAATTACTTTTTCCCAACTTATTTCCGAATATTTTAATGCTGACAAATTTTTCAGCGAGATTTTTGGCTTTGACTACGATTTTAATCAAGAAAGCTCGGAAATTGATTTGCCGGCTAAAAATCGAGATGAAATCCGCGATTATTGGTCTAAAATTCTCGTTAATCCTCCGCCAGTCGTGAAATTGCCTTATGAGAAAAATTTTTTGGGCAATTATCGTCAAAAATCCTATCACGCGAGCATTTCCGCCGATATTCTTTCTGATTTGCGTTTTCGTGCGCAATCGAATCGCATGATGTTGACTGCGATTTTGCAAAGTGCATGGGGTTTTATGTTGCAGTTGGTGAACAATCAGAGCGACTGTCTTTTTTGCCAAATTTTATCGTCGGGCAAAGATTTTTCGTTGAATTTAATTCCGGTTCGCGTTATTGAGGATAAAAATTCGACGATTGAGCAGATTATCCGCAAGCAATTTCGGCAATTAGTCATTTCCCAGCCGTACAGCAGTTTTGATTGGTCGGATTTAGAAAATTTGCCGGTAAATCGTCAAAAATTATTTAATCACTTCTTAAGTTTCAAAGAATTTAAATCGGATGAGCTAAATTACGTCGAAACAACTTGCGAAAAGCGCGAAAAATTGATTTATCGCAATTCATGGGACGCGCAAGGTATGAAACTTGGCGTATATTTCCGCTATTCAGAGCGAAATTTATCGTTGAGCTTTCTTTATAACGAAAAAAGTTTCATGCCGTACGGAATCGAGAACCTTTTAAAGATTTACAAGCTGATTTTGCAGCAAATATTAGTTGAATGGAATGCGAAATACGGCGATTTCAAAGAACGGCTGATGAATCGTGTCGAAATGCAATTAAAGACGGAAAAAGGCGTTCCGGAGCAGGAAAATATAAAAATTCGGGACTTTTTATCGCAGTTGCCGATATTGCAGGGGCGTTTCGGTGGAAGTATTGATTTATTTGCGAATAAAGCCGAAATTGTGACGTATTTTGAGGGCGATAGGCTTTCCGGCGAGCTTTTGAACGAGAAATTTATATTTGTCGTGAGCGGGAAATTGGCAAGAAATGCGGATTCGGGCGACGGCTGGTACAATCCCATTGACATAATCAAGAAAAATTCGTTCGTAAATCCAACAAATTTCCTCGAAAAACGGCGATTAACATTATCCGCAGAAGTTTTGACGGAGCAAGCGGAACTTTTATTGATTTCTCAAGCCGCGATGACAGAAATTTTGATAAAAAATCCGGAAATCGCGCTGTCTGTGATGAAATACGCGCTCGGACAAATGGAAAAATATCAAATGTTGTGGTTGCAGTCGTGAAAATTATTCCGTAAATTTTTTGGGAGAATGAATTATGGAGAGTAAAATTTGCGAAATATGTCCGCATCATTGCCGCTTAT
This sequence comes from uncultured Selenomonadales bacterium, assembly GCA_947307055.1. Classification (GTDB taxonomy): domain Bacteria; phylum Bacillota; class Negativicutes; order Selenomonadales; family Selenomonadaceae; genus Quinella. The sequence continues at coordinate 91,764 of CAMZHX010000009.1, forward strand.
CGGTCGGAGAAATCGGGAAATGTCGCGCAAGATTTAATGACGGCGAAAAAATTACGGCGTTAAATTACGGCGAAATAACGTCTATTGCGCTTGACCCGATTGAAAAAAAGCCGTTGTACAGATTTTTTCCGGGCAGTCGAATTTTATCTGTCGGGAGTTACGGTTGCAATTTAAATTGCCCTTTCTGTCAAAATCACGAAATTTCAATGGCCGATTCGAGCTTTCCGACGCGAAAAATTACGCCGGAACAACTCGCCGCGCTCGCAAAAGAATTGATTCCGCAAAAAAATATCGGCGTCGCATTTACTTATAACGAGCCGTTTATTAGTTACGAATTTATTCGCGATACGTCAGAAATTCTGCATAAAATGAATTTAAAATCCGTTTTAGTGACAAATGGGACGGTTAGTTCAGGCGCATTGAGTAAAATTTTGCCACTAATTGACGCTATGAATATCGATTTAAAAGGTTTTAGTCAAGAAATTTATAATAAACTGGGCGGCGATTTTGAAACGGTCAGAAAAACAATAGAAATATCCGCGCAAAGTTGTCACGTCGAAATTACAAGTTTAATTGTGCCGACAATGAACGATTCCGCAGAAGAAATGAATAAAGAAGCGGCTTGGATAGCGCAAATTTCGGAAAATATTCCGCTCCATATCAGCCGATTTTTTCCAAGATACAAAATAACCGACATCGCACCGACGCCAATTAAAAAAATTTATGAATTAGTAGAAGTCGCTAAAAGGCATTTAAATTTCGTTTACGCTGGGAATTGCTAAAAAATTTGCGCCAACATTTTATAACATTCGGCATTTTTTTTGTAAGGATTAGTCAAACTGAAGACAACAGACGCATTTTCCTTTAAAAAATATTTCCCCGCGTCATTATCGGCGAACTTTTTCCTGATTTCTATGTCTCCGACGCTAAATCGGGTAAATTTTCGTCCTTGATAGTCAAAATCGGCAAAAAATTTCTTGTGGTCGCTCTCCTCGACGGAAATAAATAAATTCTCTACGGGAAGTAGCAAAAGTGATTCGCGCTCATCGAATTTTATAACGTCAGTACCGAGAATGGAACGCTCATTGTTATAAAAAATTTTATCGCGCAAATCAAAGCCACGACTATCTATAACGTCTCGCAAAGTAACTTTCCCAACCTTTTGCCAAAAATACTTCGAGTTATAAAAAAAATTCTCCGGCTGAATCGGATTTTTCGCCGCTCGGTCGGAAAATTTTATTTCTACAACGTCTAAAAACTCAATCGGCGCACCGTCGGGATATTTCAAGTCGTCAAGCGGCACCGCGTCTTCAAGTTCCGGATTTTCGGAAATGGGGCGAATCCATTCCCCACTGTCAAAATCAACGCCCGCTACGCAAAAATTATTAAATTTCGCGCTCTTGGCAAGGATAACCAAATTTTTTATGAACATTTCGCCCTCACAAGTGAATAATTTCAACGTCGCCGAGTACTTCTCGAATTTTTTCCGCGACAAGCCGACGATGACAATTTTCCGGCGAAACTTCCGTGCAAAGTAAACAATAATCTTCCTCGCCCGCATAATTTTTCAAAATGTATTCGTCAATGTCGTGAACATTCATCTGCGCGGCAAAAGCCTCCTCGTAACCCTGCCAATCAATATATTTCTTCTTGTAACTGTCCAAAACCATTTCCGACGGCGCAAATTGCAGGTCGTGAATATAATCGATATTAGATATTTTACGCAAAAAATATTCGATGTCGGGATATTTGCTGAAGCCGAGCAGTTGCGACCTGTTAAAAAGGCGGACGTCGACAACTTTTTTGACGTGATTTCGTTCAAGACAGGTAAAAAATTCCTCCGCTGTCATTTTCGTAAAGCCAATCGTAAAAATTTTGCGCATAAACCCGCCTCACTTCATAAAAACGCGCACAAGGTCATTTTTCGTTGCAAAAAGCATCAGCATCAGTAAAAGCGCAATGCCTATGCGTTGAGTGTAAGCAACCGCCTTCGAGCCGAGCGGTTTGCCCCTCACCGCCTCGATAAATAAATTTACAAAATGCCCGCCGTCAAGCACCGGTACCGGCAATAAATTTATTATGCCGAGATTGATTGACAGGAGCGCGGCGAAGTTCAAGAGCGGAATAAAACCGCGTTCGGCGACTTGCCCCGACATTTGCACGATTCCGATTGGCCCCGCAAGATTTTCTGTTTGTTCGGGCTCGCGGAATAGCATCGCGATTGAATCAAGCATCATGACCGTAATTTCTTTCGTGTGCTCAATCGCAAGCCCAAACGATTCTGGCAACGTCTTTTCCTCGTAGACAATCGAACTGTGAACGCCTATCAAAATGCGCTGTTCCTGCTCGTTGTAGGTCGGCGACAAAGTGACTTCGCTAATTTCGTCGCCGCGCCTGTATTTTATCAGAACATCTTGCCCCGCCTCGACCGTCCTAAGCTTGTCAGTAAAATCCTTCCACGTCGCGACCTCTTGCCCGTCAACGCTCAAAATTTCGTCGCCGCCCTTAATGCCCGCCTTCTCAGCCGACATACCTTCTATCACGTCGCCGATAATCGGTTCGGTCGCAGGTTGCGCCATTCCAAACGTCGCGTAAATCACAAAAAATAACACAATCGGCAAAAGGAAATTCATACCCGCGCCCGCCAAAATGACAATCATTCTGGAGATAACCGGCTTGGCACAAAAACCGCGCTCGCCCGCCGGATTGTTATCGGGGTCCATGCCCGCAATGTCGTTGAAGCCGCCCAGCGGAATCGCTCGCAAAGAATAAATCGTTTCGCCGCGTTTCTTGCTGATAATCTTCGGACCAAAGCCAATCGCAAATTCGTCGACGCGCATTCCCGTCATCTTGGCCGTGATGAAATGTCCGAACTCGTGAACCAATACCAAAAGCCCAAAGACGAATACTGCCGCCGCTATCGTCAAAATCAAAATCGCTCACCCGCCCTAAGCTATGCCAGACAAAATCACAAAGTAATAAAAAGTCGGCGCAGTGTAAAGCAGGCTGTCGAATCTGTCGAGCGCGCCGCCGTGACCAGGTAGGAAAAAGCCAGAATCTTTTACTCCGGCGAATCTTTTCAGCACCGACTCGACCAAATCGCCCAAAGTCGCCGCTAATGCCAAGACAAATCCCGCGACCGCCATTTTTATCAGCGGCAAGCCGAAAATAATCGTGCCGACGACAACCGCAGTTAAAATCGTGCCGACAATCGAGCCGAGAAAACCTTCAACAGTTTTGCCAGGACTTATCGAGGAGGCGAGCTTGTGTGAACCAATCGCCGAGCCGACAAAATAAGCAAAAGTATCGCTCGCCCAAGTGCACGCGAATAAAACCCATACGAGCGCACAACCCGCGTCGACATTCACATTCAAAGCCAAATTCAAATTCAAATCAAGCGACGGCAAATACTCCGCCAATCCTCCCAAATTAAATTTGTCGAGTAAAGTCGAATTATTCGTCGCGATTTCTTGAACGGTCGTGACGGCTTCGCCAGGTTGCGGCTCGTCAGTCAGGAAGCGCAGGAAAATTAAATGCGCGAACGGCAACCCAATGTACATTATCCCCGCCACTGAGACACAAGCATCACTAGGACGCGTGCTCCCGCGCAAAATTACCGTCAGTAAAAAAATCGCCATCATGCTCAAGGTCAAGACCGCTAAAAGTTCTTCGGCATTGCCCAACCACGCACAACATAAAATCAAAAACAAAGTCAGCGCGCCGAAAATGTAAGTCGTAATAATCCCCGCCCGCCTGAACGCGCTGGAATATTCATGCCAAGCCAAAAGGGATAAAAATATCGCGAAACCCGCGAAAGGTGCGCCGCCGTAATGAATCACGAACGCCGCGATTGCAATTCCTATAATCCCCGTAATAATTCTTAAAGCCAAGCTGTCACATCCCCACTTATTTTATTTATTGTTAACTGCGCCGAAACGCCGCGTTCTTTTGCCGAAATCGATTAGCGCGTCGATAAATTCTTCGGGCGTGAATTCCGGCCAAGGCGTGTCGGTGAACCAAAATTCGGCGTAGGCGGCCTGCCATAACAAAAAATTGCTGACGCGCAATTCGCCGCTCGTCCTAATCATCAAATCGACCGGCGGTTGACCAAAGGTATCAAGCTCCGCCTCAAAAAGTTGTTCGGAAATATCTTCGGGCAAAAGGGAGCCGCTTTGAACTCGACGGGCTAATTTCTGCACGGCGCGGATAATTTCATCTTGTCCGCCGTAATCAGCCGCGACGTTGAATTTAACGCCCGTATTATTTTTCATCAGCTCGACGGAATCGCGCATCAATTTTTGCAATGCCGGCGAAAAATCTTCCGTGCGTCCCAAAAATTTTATGCGGACGTTGTTCTCATGCATTTCGAGTTTTTCGCGCTCAAGATAGTCCGAGAATAAGTGCATTAAAAAATCAACCTCGCCTGGAGGTCGTTTCCAATTTTCGGTTGAAAAGGCGTAGACAGTCAATGCTTCGAGCTTGAGATTGACTGCCGTCTTTAGAATTTTTTTGAGGGTCTTGACGCCGGCGGTATGCCCCGCGCTCCGCAAAAGTCCGCGACAATTTGCCCAACGTCCGTTGCCGTCCATTATGATTGCCACATGTCGCGGCAGTTTATTTTTATCGACTCGCGCAAGCAAGCCGCCGTCGCTTTCCCACATAATTTACCTCAATGCGTAATTCGTAATTCGTAATGCGTAATTAACAAAACCTTCTTTTCATTACGCATTACGCATTGCGCATTCCTAATTGCTTTTCAAACTTCCATGACTTCTTTTTCTTTGGTAGCCTTCGCGCCGTCGACGAGCTTAATATATTTGTCGAGGAGCTTTTGCATTTCTTCCTGCGCGTCCTTACGGTCGTCTTCAGTAATCTCCTTGCCCTTTTCGAGTTTTTTAATCGTCTCGTTCGCGTCGCGGCGAATATTGCGCATTGCAACCTTAGCCTCTTCGGCCTTCTTGCTGACCACTTTGACAAGTTCCTTGCGGCGTTCTTGAGTAGGCTGGGGAATTTGCAAGCGAATTGTCGTGCCGTCGTTATTGGGCGTCAAACCTAAGTCGGATTTTTGAATGGCGCGTTCGATGTCCTTAAGCGAGTTCCGGTCGTAAGGCTTAATCATAATCATGCGCGGTTCAGGGATTGTGACGTTAGCGATTTGATTGACAGGAGTCGCCACGCCGTAATAATCCACAAGAACTTTATCGAGGAGACTGGGGGCGGCGCGTCCTGCGCGGAGTGTGCCGTAATCTTTTTTCAAGCCGTCGAGGGTTTTTCCGAGCCTATCTTCGGCCGATTTTATAACGTCTTTAGTCATTAGAAAAATTCCTCCTTAGTTAACTGTCGTGCCGATATTTTCGCCAATGGCGACGCGATAAATATTTTCGTGGTCGTCGATATTGAAGACGACAAGCGGGATATGATTATCCATGCAAAGGCTAGTTGCAGTCGAGTCCATGACGTGCAAGCCGAGATTCAAAATATCAATATAACTTATGTTGTCGAATTTTTTAGCGTCGGGGAAACGATTCGGGTCGCTGTCGTAAACGCCGTCGGTGCCCTTCTTAGCCATCAAGATTACGTCGGCTTCAATCTCCGCTGCTCGAAGTGCCGCCGTCGTATCGGTTGAGAAATAGGGATTACCTGTGCCGCCGCCGAAAATTACGACGCGTCCCTTTTCAAGGTGACGAACTGCGCGGCGTCTTATGTAAGGTTCGGCGACTTCGCGCATTTCAATGGCGGTCTGCACGCGGGTAAAAACTTTTAACTGCTCAAGGGCATCTTGCAGGGCGAGCGCGTTCATAATCGTCGCGAGCATTCCCATATAATCGGCCGAAGTTCTGTCCATACCCTTAGCGGCTCCGGCTAAGCCCCGCCAGAGATTTCCGCCGCCCACTACGATTGCGACTTCCAAGCCCGCCTCGTGAACTTTTTTAATTTGTTGGGCTATACTTTCGACCACCGGCGGCTGTATGCCGAATTTTTTTTCTCCGGCAAGAGCTTCGCCGCTCAACTTCAGAATTACACGTTTATATTTCATAAAGTCAACCGCCTCCGTTCTTCCGCCAATTTTACAAGTTGAATCATTTCCTGTCAATAATTCATTAGCCGCATATTGAAAAACTGAAAAATAGGTGATATACTTCGCGGCGTGAAAGAAGGTGATTCAAAAATGCAAAAGATTGGTTTCATTGGTACTGGCATAATGGGCGCGGCGATGGCGGGTCATTTAATGGACGCGGGCTTTGAGCTTAGCGTTTACAACCGCACGAAGTCGAAGGCGCAAGCTTTGATTGAGCGCGGCGCGAAATGGTGCGCGACTGTCGGCGAATGCGCTTCAGGTCAAGATGTCGTGATAACAATCGTCGGCTATCCGAAGGACGTTGAGGAAATTTATTTAGGCGCGGGCGGGATAATCGAATCCGCGCAGGCTGGAGCTTATCTGGTTGACATGACGACTTCATCGCCGATTCTTGCCGAGAAAATTTTTGTGGCGGCTCAAGCTAAAAATCTTCATGCGGTCGATGCGCCTGTTACTGGCGGCGATGTGGGCGCAAAAAATGCGTCGCTGACAATTTTAGTCGGCGGCGCGGAGGAAGACTTTAACGCATTGCAGCCGGTCTTCGCGGCTATGGGGAAAAATATTGTCTACGAGGGCTCAGCGGGCGCAGGTCAGAAAACTAAGGCTTGCAACCAAATCGCGATTGCCGGAACTTTGGCGGGTGTCTGCGAGGCTTTTGCATACGCGAAGGCTTCGGGGCTTGACGTTGAAAAAGTTTATTCGGCGATAGCGTCGGGCGCGGCGGGTAGTTTTCAGATGTCGGGCGTAGCGCGCAGAGGTCTTGACGGCGATTTCAATCCCGGATTTATGCTGAAACATTTCGGGAAGGATTTAAGTATAGGCACGGAAACGGCTACGGCCTATGGCGCGTCGCTCCCGATTTTGGCAATGGTTCTCCACGAAGTCCGCAAGCTCGAAGAATCAGGCAACGGAAATCTTGGAACGCAGGCTCTTTTGAAGTATTACAGCGTTAAGTAGGAGAATTTTTCGCGGCTTCTTCAGCGGCTTTAGCGGCTCTTTTCGCCGCCCATCTTGCGAGAGCTTTCTCGCGCAGAACGGCTTTCTGTTCCTCCGTGCGGTGCTTGCCGCAGTTGCCTTTGCCAATTTTCCGCTTCGTTTCTTCCGAGCGCGGGATTCCTTTACACGGGCTAGGCTTACCGTAATTTGGATTTTTTTCGCCACTAACGGCGGCGGAAATTTTAGCTTTGTGTTCAGCTGTGTGTGGCGGACATTTCAAGCCTTTGTTCCAAGGGGTTTTGCCAAGATGTGCTTGTCGATTTTTTTCTTTGGCTTCCTCTGTGTGCTTTTTGCCTTTACGCGGGCTGGGCTTGCCCTTGCGAGCTTTGCTTATGTTAGCTCTTGCTTTCTCGTCGCGCTTCTTGCCACGCATTTTGGCTAATGCTTCTTCGCTGTGCTTCTTCCCGAAATGTGGGTTGTTTTCGCCGCTCAGGTCTCTTTCCAATGCGCGTTGACGTTGTTTTTCGCGAGTTATCTCGGACACGGTAAAGTTACTGATTCCACCACATGTTTGGTTGTAGCCTTTGGGGTGTACGCAGTCGAAAAAGTTGACCCAGTATTGCTCGCGCTCGCTAATTTGGTCAGACGAGATATGCTCTTCTACAGTCCACCAATCCCAGTTGCCCTCCCAGCCGATACGCTGAATTTCTTTTTGAAGAAATTGTCTTTTGTCGCGATTGTGTTCTCGAATGCGCTTTTCAACTTTGCGGCTCGTTACGCCTACGTAATGCATGTTGGTTTCTCTGCACCAGATGACGTATACAGCGAACAGTGGAACCGTTTGACAATCCGAGTTGTTTTTGTTATCATTCATGCGTAATGCTCCTTTCTGAGAACGTGTGAATTTGTTAATCCAAACGCATTTTATCAGAGAGGATAAATTTTTGTCAATAAAGGAGTGGTTAGTCTTGTTAGAAGAATTCAAGAAATTCGCCCTCCGGGGTAACGTTTTAGATCTCGCCGTCGGCGTAATCATAGGTGGAGCCTTTGGTAAAATTGTTTCCTCTTTCACCTCGGATATTATTATGCCACCGCTCGGACTTTTGCTCGGTAAAGTGGACTTTTCCAATTTTTACATAAATTTATCGGGCGTCGATTACGAATCCTTTGCTGCGGCTAAAGAGGCAGGGGCTCCGATAATTGCTTACGGCGCGTTTCTCAACGTCTGTCTCGATTTCCTCATCGTAGCCGTCGCAATTTTTATCTTAATCAAACAAGTGAATCGATTTATGCCGGCACCGCCGCCGCCTGCGCCCGACCCGCGCAAGTGCCCGTATTGCCGCGAAGTAGTTGCAGATGACGCGACCAAGTGCCCGCATTGCGCCTCCGACATAAAAGGCAAATAATTTCTCGACATAAAAAATTTAACCGCTCCCAACAATTTGAGAGCGGCTTTTTTCATTGCGCGTTGTTCCTTAGTGGTGAAGCTTTTTGACCTCGTCCATAAGGTATTCGTTTTTAATTTTGATGTAGGTGCCCTTCATGCCGAGCGATTTGGATTCGATGACGCCGGCGGATTCAAATTTGCGCAGGGCGTTGACGATGACAGAACGAGTAATCCCGACGCGGTCGGCAATCTTCGAGGCGACGAGCAGACCCTCATTGCCTTTGAGTTCGCCCAAAATATTTATCGCCGCTTCAGCCTCCGAGTAGCTCAACGTCGCTAGAGCAATTTGAACCGTAGCTTTTTTGCGCGCCTCAAGCTCAATCTTTTCGGTGTGGTCGCGAAGCATTTCCATGCCAACGACCGTCGCGGCGTATTCGGCCAAAAGTAAATCGTCGTCAGTGAAATTTTCTTCCATGCGAGCGATAATCAACGTGCCGATTCTGCGACCCACGCCGTAAATCGGGACAATCGTAAAATGTTTGCCGCTGACTGGCGAGACGTAATTTTTCGGGTTAGCCTGCGTGTCGTCGATGCGATTGAGCCACTTGACGTAAGGTTCAGGGAATTTGCCGCTACGAAGGACTTCATTAGCCTCCGAGTTGTCGTCCTCGATTGTGAGCGCGTAGCCGTGAATGTCGCCGGTCATGTTGGCGATGTAGATGCTTGCGTCCAAAACGTTGCTCAAGACCTTTGCAACTCCGTTGTACTCCACATTTTCGGAACGCTGGAGCAGCTTGTTAATTTTCCTCGTTTTCTCCAAAAGCGTTGTCATATTTTATAACTCTCCTTTTTTAAGGGGTAAGGGAGATGGGAGAAGGGAGAAGTAGGGATAAGACTTTTCCCATTTCCCTTTTCCCATTTCCCTTTCCCAGAATTTATCATGCTCAATATCCTACGTTTATACTAACACGTTTTTTAATAATGTCAATTTAGTTTTCAGAATTTTTCTTGCAGTTCTTGACGGCGGGCGGCAAAAGTTGTAAACTTTCATGTAAACAGAGCGAAATGCTCCGCGAACGTTTTTTTCTATCAAAGGGAGGAATGTCAAATGGGTAACCGCAGGAAAATTGTTGTCGTCGGAACTTCTAACGTCGGCTCGGCAGTCGTCAACAAACTCGCCGATTTCCAACTTGCATCTGAAATTTGCTTAATCGACCTCAACCAGGACAAAGCTTGGGGCGAGGCAACCGACTCCAGCCACGCAACCGCTTGCGTTTACAGCACTAATATCAAATTCCGCGCGACCAGCGATTACAGCGTCTGCAAAGGTGCTAATATCGTTATCATCTGCGCGGGTCCGTCGATTCGTCCGGGCGAAACCCCTGACCGTTTGAAACTGGCCGGCACCAACGCCAAAATCATGAACTCGGTCTTCCGCGCAATCGCTGAACATACTAAAGAGGCCGTCATTATCCTCATCACCAACCCGCTTGACGTTGCAACTTACGTTGTCACCAAAATTGCTGAGGAAATCGGCTATCCGACCAATTTGATTATGGGCACCGGCACCATGCTCGAAACTTATCGTTTCCGCCGCATTCTCGCTAACAAATACGAAGTCGACCCGAAAAATATTAACGGCTACGTCCTCGGCGAACACGGCAACGCGGCATTCGTTGCTTGGTCTA
>CAMZHX010000010.1 GCA_947307055.1 uncultured Selenomonadales bacterium
TGGCTAGCGCATTTCTTAGGAACCCGATTATAACGACGATTCGCACAAAGGAAGTCGTCATCATCAAAATTGCCGGCGCGATTGTCGCGAGTGTCAAGACGGCGATGACTTGCAAAGTCGCGGAGACTTGTTCTGGATTTTCCGCCGTGCCTACTTCGACGTTCACGCTTGGGATAATCGGAGCTGCTTCGGCGCAATTCGTCAAAAGCACGCCGACCGCGCAGATTAGAAAAAATCTTATCAATTTTTGTTACCTCTTTTAAAGCGGGTCGCCGCGCCGTTATTTTTTATTAAACAAAGGAATTTTTTTCACTAAGCCCGACAAGGTGCCGAACTCTTGCGAAAACATATCGCCTTGATTCATCGATTGCGCGTGCAGGTGCTCGATTAAATCTTTGTCAGTTATCTCGCCCAAAAGATTTATGTTGTGCTCTGTCACGCCTAACAAAAATACTCTGCCGGCCATTTCAACTGTGCAGACAGAGCGATTAGGTCCCAGTGGTAAATTTTCCAGAATTCTGCCGCCGCTTGCCGACATGCGCGCCGCATTAAATCGCCCGCCAATAAACCTTGCGGCGAAATAAGCCATAACCAGCACGACGGCAAAGACGGCGAATAGACTTAAAAGATAAGCAAGCGTCGACCACCACGAAACGCCGGTAGGTTGAGGGTTAGGCTCTTCGTAGCCCTCCAAGTAACCTCCGGCAGCCTCCGCAACAGAGCCGCAATAAATTAAAATGATAAGCACGAACGCAATCGGGATATATAATTTAAATTTGTCAGACATTAGCCGACGGCTTTACGAACCGCTTCGAGGACGCGATCTGCTTGGAAGGGCTTGACGATGAAATCGCGCGCGCCCGCTTGGATTGCTTCTATGACCATTGCCTGTTGTCCCATTGCACTGCACATGACGATTTTGGCTTTCGGGTCGATTTTTCTGATTGCCTTGACTGCGGAAATGCCGTCCATTTCGGGCATTGTGATATCCATTGTTACCAAATCGGGGCGCAGTTCATTGAATTTTTCAACCGCCTTCATTCCGTTTTCGGCCTCGCCGACGACTTCGTAACCATTTTTGGAAAGAATATCCTTGACCATCATTCTCATGAAAGCCGCGTCGTCGACGACCAAAACTCGTACTGCCATAATCCATCTCTCCCGTTATAAAGTTTTAAAATTTAATTTCAATCGTAACACTGCTTATTTTTTGCCGGTTATTATAACCGATATTTTGGCAATCGGCAAGACTTGAATCTTACTTTCTTACTTGCATAAAATTTTCGCTTTCCTAACTCCTAATTGCTTTTATGCCAAATGTGCGGCACGTTCGGCGGGCGAGGCGATTTCAGTTATCCTCACGCCGAAATTTTCATCGATAACGACGACTTCGCCCTTTGCCAGATAATGTCCGTTGATTTGAATTTCGACGGGCTCACCCGCCAATTTATCAAGCTCGACGATTGAACCTGTCGCCAAGTCGAGAATTTCTTTGATAGTTTTCTTCGTCCTGCCGAGTTCGACCGTCACTTGTAACGGCACGTCCAATATCAAATTTATATTGCTCTCGTTGACCTGTACGGGTTCCATTGAAAGCGGCATGAATTGCGCGGGCGACACCGGCATATTTGTTACTACGTTTGGTTGCATTGACGAGCCTCCATAGCCGTAACCTGGCGGCGGATAATTTTGTTGTGGTGGTGGAGCTTGTTTTGGCGGCGGGGGTGGAGCCGTTTTTTGTGGTGCTGGCGCGGCTTTAGGTGGGGGCGGAGGAGCCTCTTCTGGCTCGTCGTTCATGAGTGCCTCGACCATTTCCTTTGCTACGTTAACCGTCAGCATTTGCATAATTTCGCTATCGATTAGCCCGTCGACTTCCATACGGAATGCTACGCGGACGACCGGTTCGGTACTCTTCGCCATGTCGGTGACAATTTCTTCCGTGCCGAAGTCGACCAGATTAACTTTGGGCGGCGATATGTCAATTTTCTTTTTGAACATTGATGACAGGCTAGTCGCGACCGCGCCCATCATTTGATTCATAGCCTCGCCGACCGCGCTCATATGGAGTTCAGTCAGTTGTTGTTCGGGATTAGTACCGTCGCCGCCCATCATCAAATCGGCGATAACTGCGGCGTCGGTTGCTTGAATCGCGAAAACGTTATTGCCGTCAATGCCGATTGTGTAAGCGACTTCGACGACCAGATAAGGCAACGGGTAATGTTGCTGAATGATATTCATCGGGGCTACGGTTACATTTGGCGTCGTGATAGAAACCTTATGACCGAGCAAAGTTGATAAAGTTGTCGCCGCGCTGCCCATTGAAATATTTCCGATTTCGCCGAGCGCGTCTTTCTCTATAGGCGTCAAAAGGTCATCGGTATCGGGCATATTGGGAGGCGCGCCGCCGCCCGAAGATGTATCGTCATTTGAATCGCCGCCGCCGGCTCCCGACAGTAAAGCGTCAATTTCTGCTTGTGATAAATCACTCATCATCGCCATCAGTCGCATCCTCTCCTTTTTGCACGACCTGCGTTATTTGCACCGCCAATTTTTTTCCGAAGGTACCGGGGCGGCAATAGAATTTCGGATTGGTACCCACCATGCAGGGGAAATCTTCTTTAACTTTGGTATTGAGTTGGAGCACGTCGCCGAACCCCAACGTCAGGAATTCGCGAATAGTGATTTGCACGCGCCCGACCTCGACGACGAACGGAACTTTAGTCCGATTAAGTTTTTTGCGGATAATTTCTGTATGTGCGCTGTCATCGTCTTTAGCGACCGACGCCGCCACCCAGAAAGTCGTTGTCAACTTCGACATAATCGGTTCAAGCACGAGGTAGGGAATACAAATATTCATAAAGCCTTCGACCTCGCCAAGTTTGGTATGAAGGGTGACGATAACGACCATATCATTAGGCGGGACGATTTGCGTAAATTGCGGATTAGATTCGGTCGCCTCCAAAACGGGATTCATTTCGGTAACGTTCGACCAAGATTCTTTAAAGCGTTCCATAGCGTTATCGACGAAACGGCGCATAACAGCATCTTCGATTTCGGTCAGGACGCGAACTTTCATTGAGGTATTGCCGTCGCCGCCAAAAACGCGGTCGATATACGCAAAGGCAATCTCGGAGCTTATCTCGAAAATGATATTGCCCTTGAGCGGCGGGACGCCTAGAATTGTTATGACGCTGGGATTTGCAATCGATTGGACGAACTCTTGATAGGTGAGCTGCTCGACCGAAGCCACATCGACATTTACGAGCGTCCGAAGGTGCGAACTCATATAAGTATTCAGAAGTCGCGCAAAACTTTCGTGGAGCATATAAAGCGTGCGGATTTGGTCTTTAGAAAATTTATCGGGGCGACGGAAATCGTAGACCTTAATTTTCTTTTTATTCTCTTCCTGCTTGAGTTCTTCCAGCGAGCCGGAATCTTCGTTAGCGGCATTAAGTAGCGCGTCAATCTGTTCTTGAGTAAGTACATCAACAGCCAAGTTAATTCCCCCTTACTGCAAGAGGAAACTTGTAATATAAACGTCGTAAACGGAGCCGTTGCCCAAAGCCATATTCAACGCGTCTTTGAGTTGTTTTTTGAATTCTTCCTGCTTATCGGCGTCGAAGTCTTCGAGGGAAGTGCCGCGCAAAAATTGCGTAGCAACGTCATTAACTTTAATTTCGGCGTCGGGGTAAAGGGTGTTAGTATCTTCGTTTATGACGGCTTTTTTACCCGGATTGAATTCGATAATGATACTTGCTTTGAGGAATTTACCGCTACGCGGACCGCCGACGTTGACGAGGACGCCTTCTTTAGCGTCGCCGAGCTTGACGAAAACTCCTGGATCGTGATAGCGTTGCCCGACGCCATCTTCATCACTCGCGCCGCCGGGTATATCGCCCATCATTTTTGTCACGACGAAAAGAGAAATTCCCGCCGCCAATGCCAAACCTACTATCACGAGCGCGACGACCATTATAATTGTCTTGTTCTTAGACTTCGCAGGGGGAACCGCCGGAGCTGCCGCCGCAACGTCACCTTCCAAACTTTTTTCTTCATCAGGCATAATTTTTACCCTCCAAGCTTAGAGCTGTTTCAAGGCGCGGCGATATTTCATTACGCGGCGCACGACTTCATCTGCTGCTTCTTCGACGATAAATTTTTTTTCGTTGACCAGAGTAATAACGGTATCGGGCGTGGTCTCGATTGTCTGAATCAACTCGGCGTTGAGGATAAACTCGCCTTCCTTCTTCGAGTCCGAATTGAACTTCGTTAGCTTAATCATGAGCTGACCTCCTGTTATGAGTGCTTTTGGCTAAAAATCTTCGCCGCAAATTTTCAAAACCCTTTTAATATCAATTCAAAAAATTCTGCAGGAACATTTTACACTTATGACGCGCCTTGTCAATACGCCACTTGATAAATGCGCGATCCTGTTGTACAATCTGAAAAAATTTTTGTGTGGTGAGTTTCATGGAGCAAAATTTTTATTCAGATAAACTTTCGGAGCTGAAGGGAAATTTTTCGGTCAAAGTAATTTCGGGCTTGCGCGGCGTGGGCAAGTCGACGTTGCTAAAAAATTTCGCGGCGACTTTGGAGGGCGAGGAAGTAATTTTCATTGACTGCGAAGAGAATCCGCAGCTGAAAACTTTCCAACAGCTTTACGAATTTGTTGACGCGAAGACCGCCGAGCTTGAGAAATTTTATTTGCTGATTGACGAGATAGACCGCGTCGACGAGTGGGAGAAGGCAATTAACGCATTATTCGTGGGTGCGCCGGCGGAAATTTACGTGACGGGTTCAAGCTATTCACTTGCCGAAAAAATTTCAGAGCTTCTGCCCGATAATTGCGACGTGTTGAAGATGTATCCGTTGAGCTTTGCCGAATACAAAAAAATTTCAGAGGCGGCGACGTTGGAGAATTACTTGCACTTCGGAGCGATGCCCACGACCCTCGACGCCGATAAAAATATTTTACGCGGGCTGGCTTACGAGATTCTCTTTGACATTGTCGAAAAAAATTCCGTGCGAGATGTCGGCTTATTCCGGACGGTGACGAAATTTTTGGCACGCAACGTCGGCAACTCCGTCAGTATTGGCAATTTCTTAAAAAGTCTAGGCGAGTACACTTTTTACAGGGCGGATAAATTTCCTAGCATCTTGACGGACTTTGGGCTGTTCAAAAAAATTCCGCGCTTCGACATAAAGAACGAGAATTTTTTACAGGGCGGATCAAAATTTTATTGCGCCGATAATGGGCTACTCTCTGGACTTGCACAAGTTGATGAGAAAATTTTCATGGAGAACGCCGTTTGCAATGAACTTTTGCGGCGCGGCTTTTCAGTCAGTACCGGCAGATTTGGCAAGATGGATATAAATTTCGTGGCGACTCACGAAGACAAAAAAATTTTTATCCAAGTCCTGCCGCCCGATAAATCAGTTACCGTCCGCCGAATCACAAGACCTTTGCGCACCTTGCCTGACGATTGCGAGAAAATTTTAATCAGCATGAACCCCATTAAATCCAAAATTTTAGAAGACGTCAAAAATTTAACCCTGCAAGAATTTTTATCAGAAGATTAAAAAAATTTTTCTTCCGGAAGGGCTTGCAGGATTTCTTCATATAATGTAGAATTGCAAAGTAAACTTTAGGAAAATTTTTCACATACATAAGAGGAGGTTGGTTAAGAAGAGGAGATTGAAAACATTTTTGATTTCGCTGAACCCGCTAAGCAGCGTAAACAAGATAACGCGCGAAGAAACTTTTTGGGGCATGAGAACTATGACAAAAAAGTTTTTGGGGCATGAAGAGTTATGACAAAAATTTTTTTGGGGCATAAAAAACTATGGCAAAAATTTTTTTCGGTGTTATAATTGCGGGCATTGAAATTTTGATTTGTGATTAAAGTCGGAGGTGTCCTTTCATGGCAGAACGTGAAATCAAATATCGCGGCTTAAAAACTTTTCAAATATTCAGCGGCGAGATGAAGAGCGTTTGGATCTACGGTTTCTATCTTAAGCGCGGGACTTACGGCGATCCCGGTCCGCAAGCGCACATTTTCGTTTACGAGAACGGCTACGAGGGCTATCGCGTGGACTCGAAAACAATCGGGCAGTTCACAGGTCTTTTAGACACCACAGGCAAAGAAATTTACGAGGACGATATTATTTCACTAGAGAACGGAAGAATGGGTGTAATAAATTTTCACGACGGGTGCTTTGTGGTCAACTACGGCAGCGGAATGCGACAGGCTCTCTACGATGTGCAGGATTTGAAGATGACTGTTTTAGGCAATCGCTTTGAAAATCCGGAACTACTCGTCAGTGTCATGCCGCCAAAAAAAAACGAAAACAGCGCGCAAGAACTTCTGCAAAACGAATTTGAAAACGAATTTGAGCGGGAGTTCATTAAAATGGAGTGAGGCAGATGCTCAAAAAATTTTCGGCATTGTTGCTTATGACTTTTCTGCTGTTGGGTAGCGTGGCGCAGGCTTACGACTTGCCGCAATTAAAGCCCGATAAGAAAATCTCCAGGAATACTCAGCCGGAAAAAAAATCAATGCTCAAAAGCGATTGGCAAGACGCCAAACTTTTCGAGCAAAAAATAAAAGCGCGTTTGGCTCAAGGCGACGAACTTTCGCCCGCTGATCCTGCGCGTGTGCCGTCAGATCAAAACTATGTGTTCATTGGCTTTTACAATGACGCGCCGTATTTCCTTGACAAGTACTCAATCAAAATCAAAGAAAACTCTGATGCCGCGAAAGTCTGGGAGCAAAATATTTTCCCGATAAGTCAGAAATTTTCTCCGCAAAATGCAACGTCCACTCATCAAAAATTTTGTCTGCGTGAAGGAAAATTTTTCAACTCAACCAAAGCGAAAGACGCAGTAGCAGACTTGACGGACGAGGCCGGCAGAATCTTTCTGAAGGAATGTTTTAAAGTCGGATACTACTTTGCCTTTGGAGAAGAGGCGACCGGAAGTTAATAGCGAACTAAAAAAATCCTCGACAATGCGTCGGGGATTTTTTTCAATTCGTAATTCGTAATTCGTAATGCGCAATTAAAAAACCATTCTTATCATTACGCATTAGGCATTACGAATTGCTTTTAAAGCGCGGTTATGACCCAGAGATAATTTTTCGCGGCTACCTCGTTGACCTTCCGAAGCTGTTCGGGCGTGAGTTTCGAGCTGATAAAAAGTTTGGGCGTTGTCGAGAAGAGCGGAACTTTTTCGGCAACAAGTCCATGCGTCTTCAAAAATTCCATAGCCTCTTTCTCGTCTTGTAGGTAATCGTCGGAAATCTTATCCTCGAAAACTTTTTCGTACATGGCTTTGGTCTCGGCGTAAATCGTCGGGGCTTGGTCTTGACCGTAGAGAGCAGAGGCAACGTCCATGAAATATTTTTTCTGCGTGAAGTCGGACGTTATCAAGCAACCGCCGTGTTTCTTGAGGACGTCGCGAATATTTTCAACCGCTTGCGCGAGGACATCTTTAGTCAGGTAAATCGAAACGCCCTGCTCGATAATGCAAACTGCGCCCTTGAAATTCTTCGCGCTTTCCATCATGCCCTGCTTGTCTTGGAGCCAAAAAGATTTGTACTCAACATTTTCAATTGCCTTCTTGCTGCCGAATTCCTCAAGGCACCAGTCGCCGATAAGACAAACCGTCTGCAATTCGCCGACAACAACGCTCCGCCCCTCGTCGCCTAAAATCATGGCTCGCGGCGACAAACTGCACGCCAAATCGAAAACGTTGTTGTAATTTTTCTGGCGAACGTATTCAATCGCGGCGGCGTAATTCAACTCCTGATAAAGGCTGTTCGTCAACTCAATCCGCTCGAAGTCGCCGAGATTATCTTTCGTGAAAAAGACCGGGCGGTTAATGAGCTTTAAAAATTTTTGCGCCTCCGGAATGCCCGCCGCCGATAGCCATTGCAACTTGACCTGCGCGGAGTACTCGACCATTTCAAATTCCGCTGCTCGCGCCGTCGTCGCTATCATCAGCGCGAACATCATCACTGCTAAAAATTTTTTCATACATAAAACTCCTTTGTAAAATAACTGAAGCAAGAACACTTATGGCAACTCCGGCAAGTTCCGTGCAACCGCCGAGTTGTGAACTATTTCTTCTATGCGCTGGTCGAATACGAGTTCCTGTTTGTGCAAGCTCGCTGCCGTATCCAAATCCGCCGCGCTGTTCTCCGTTATCCCTTTGATGTACGATTGCCACGCCAAAATTGTTATGCGCGTCGATTCTTGCCGGAGGCTCGCTAAAAATTGCGCGCCCTGCGGTACCGGTACTTGGTCTAGTTCCGCTTGCCGCTCCTCTAGCGACGGAATTATCGTATTCGTGATGTAGTTCGAGACCTCGACGCGCTGATTTGTCGTCATGATTCCGTAGGGCGACCGCTGCAAAGTTATAAATACGTCCTGTTCCGCCTCGAAGGTTCGGTTATATCTGTAAACGATTTCGGCTGTGTTGTCAATGTACTGCGCCAAATTCTGTCGCAAAATCGGCGAGACGGCGTCGAGGTAGCCGCGATAATTATCGACGCTGACAATTTTCCAATCGCTCCCGCCGAAATTGAAACTCAAGCCAGGAAATTTTATCGTGCGCCCGAAAATCTCGAAGTCCTTGCCGCCAATGTTAATGCTGTCGTTAGCCAAATCTTTCAGCGTGACTTTTAGGGTGTAGGGCACTTGCGAATAATCTTCGACGATATTAAAAGTTGCGGTCGCTTCCTCGTCCTGAATCTCGACGGCTTCAAGGTCGATAAATGACGTGTGACGAATCAAACTGCGGTCAAGCAAAATGTCGTAGTCAATGCCGAGCTGCCGCCCCTTTAAAATTCCGCCAGGCAAAATCCATTCGCCGGTGTCAAGGTAGGTGTTGATAACTTTGACTGCGCCATTACACATTTGCCGCCGAATCAGCACGTAAAAATTTTCAAAGAGACTTCGTTCGCGGTCAGTCAGTTGCGTATCGTATTTGAAAAGGTCGCTCGTCAAGTCGTCGTAAGCTGCAAGCGTTACGGAATTCAAATCGACGTGGCGGCGGAAGGTATTTGCATCGCCCGCCTTGTACGCCGTAACCATTTCGCGCATAGCGTATTCGGGCGTTTTGGTGTAAATCGCGAAATAGAAAAATATCCCGCCGAATATCAGCAAGAGAATCCCCAATGCAAATAATCTTTCGCGCTCACGACGCCTGCGTCTTTCGGCAAGTCGCCGCCTCCAAGTATAATCGTCCATACCTAACCCCTAAAAACTTTGCGAAGCTCAACAAGCTCATCATAATTGGCTGTGTCGAAATTTAGCGGCGTCACCGAGACAAAGCCCAAATTTGTCGCGTAAATGTCGGTGCCCTCGCTCGAATCAATGTCGCGAATCGTCCCGCCGATACGGAAATAGGCGCGGCCCTCGTCATCAGTGCGGCTCGCGAAGGCGTTAATATAATCGCGCTGACCAAGTCGCGTGCTCATAAATTCGACCTTATCTGCGCGGAATTTTTTAGGAAAATTGAGGTTGTG
Organism: uncultured Selenomonadales bacterium; assembly: GCA_947307055.1. Taxonomy (GTDB): domain Bacteria; phylum Bacillota; class Negativicutes; order Selenomonadales; family Selenomonadaceae; genus Quinella. Next base: position 9,528 of record CAMZHX010000010.1, read on the forward strand.
CAGTAAAGGCTCGTGCTTGATGCTCAAAATTTTTTCTAAGTAGTCAACGGTTGCGCTTGCCGCCGCGTCGAAGGGAATCACCGAATTTTTATCGCGAGAGACTGCCAGCGACGGAATTTCATGCAGGAAACCTTCGAGAGCCGCACCGACCGTCCCGGAGTAGAGAACATCAGTCGCGAGGTTCGCGCCGTCATTTATCCCGGAAATCACCGCGTCGAAATTTTTATCGCTCATGCCCTCCAGATAAATTTTCACGCAATCAGTTGGCGTGCCGTCGAAAGTCCAGGCCTCGCAGTCGGGATTGTCAAAGCGTTTGTACTCAACCTCGCGCATGAAGGTTAGCGCGTGAGCCATACCGCTTTGCTGATTGAGTGGCGCGGCGATTGTCGCCTCGTGACCGCGAGACTTCAAAGCGTCGACTAAAGACCAAAGCCCCGCGCCTTTTATCCCGTCGTCATTCGTTAATAATATTTTCAAATTATCAATCCTCATTCCTAATTGCTTTTAAATTTCGTTGTGATAAACTGTGGAAAAATTTCTAGGGGGCAGCGACTTATGAAAAAATTTTTATCAGTGGTTGCGATTCTGTTTATGTCAATGAATGTCGCGAGTGCCGAAGAAAATTTCGAGAACGCCAACGAGATTCAATTTGAGTACCTTGACGGCAGCGCGTTCAGTCAACGCAACGTCGATAATTACAACGTTCATTATTTCGAGAAGGTCACCGATAATGGCGTTATAAGTTACTGGCGCGGACTGACGTTCACGCGAGCTTTAGGCTACACCAATCCGCGCAAAGATGGCGGCGTCCATCATGACAGTCAAGGCGTCGGGTTGGGGGCGGCGTTCATGTTGCGTTACGATAAAAAAGTTTCGGGCAAATTTCATGCCGGCGCGGATTTCACTGGCAGTTTCATGCTTTACAACAAGGCTCATCCTTATGACGGTCGCGCTTACGGATTTTTATGGCGATTGGGACCGCGCTTGACTTGGCAATTTCGCGACACCGATTCTTTTAGCGTCGGCTACTCGATTAGTCATTTTTCAAACGGTCTCCGCAAACATAATCCGGGTTATAACACGTTGGGATTTTCCGTCGGCTACACCCACAGCTTTTGATAATGCGTAATGCGTAGTGCGTAATGCGTAATGATAAGAATGGCTTTTTAATTACGAATTACGAATTGAACAAAGCGTCGGCAAATTCTTTAGCATTGAACGGGCGCAAATCGTCGAGCCGCTCGCCGACTCCAACCCATTTGACCGGAATATTTAACTGCTCCTTTATCCCGATAATCATTCCGCCCTTAGCCGTGCCGTCGAGTTTCGTCAGCACAATGCCTGTTATGCCCGCCGTCTGCGAAAACAATTCGGCTTGCCGCAGAGCATTTTGACCGGTCGTGGCGTCGAGCACTAATAAAACTTCGTGCGGTGCGCCCGGAATCCCTTTGCCGAGTATCCGATTTATTTTCTTGAGCTCCTCCATAAGGTTGAATTTATTTTGGAGGCGGCCGGCGGTATCGACAAGGAGCACGTCCATTTTCTGCGCGACGGCACTCCTTGCGGCATCGAGCGCGACGCTTGACGGGTTAGAGCCTTCGGAGTGTTTGACGAATGCCGCGCCGGTTCTTTGGGCCCAAATCTCCAACTGGTCAATCGCGCCCGCACGGAAGGTATCAGCCGCCGCCATCATAACTTTTTTACCTTGCGCCTTGTAGTACGCGCCGAGCTTGCCAATCGTCGTAGTTTTGCCCGCGCCGTTGACGCCTATCATCAAAATCACTCGCGGTGGCTCCACGTAATCGGAAGTGCCTTCCTCGCCCGTGAGTATCTCGCGAATCTGATTCGATAGAAAATTTTTGACATCGGCGGGCGAATTTATTTCAGCCTTGCGCACGCCCTTACGAAGTCCGGCAATCAATTTCTCGGTCGTCGCCATTCCGACATCCGAAGTTATCAAAGTTTCCTCCAGCTCGTCTAAAAGTTCGTCGTCAATCTTCGTCGAGCCGTGAAGAAGTTCGTCAATCTTGTCAATAAATTTTTCGCGAGTCTTAGTCAAGCCCGCTTTCAATCTGTCAAAAAATCCCATGCTAAAACCTCCTCGCAAATATTTTAGCAGAATGTCAATTTAGGGACAAGGGAAAAGGGAGATGGGAAAAGGGGGAAAAATACTTTTCCCTTTCAAACTTGCTTTTCCCATTTCCCTTACCCCATTTCCCTAGTCGCGGGGCATTGAAAGTTTCAGGGTGTCGCGAAGATTTTCGACGGGGAAAAAATTTGCCTTCGTCGCTGCGCTCAGCTTTGAAACTTCAGCAAAATTTTTTTTAGGCAGAACAATATTAGTAAAGCCCATGCGGATTGATTCGTCGACGCGCTGACGAGCTTTACTGACTGCTCTGACCTCGCCGCTCAAACCGACCTCGCCAAAGATTACGCTTTGCGGCAAAAGTTTTCTATTAGCGAAACTCGACGCCAAAGCAATCGCAATCGGCAAATCGGTCGCAGGTTCGTCGATTTTTATCCCGCCCGCCGTCTTGACGTAAACGTCACAAGCCCCTATGCTCAAATGCAATCGCTTTTCCAAAACCGCTAGCAAAAGTTGAATCCGTTTCACGTCGACCGAATCGGAAGTTCTGCGCGGCGGCATAAAGGGCGTCGGCGCAACGAGAGCTTGCACCTCGACAAGTAGCGGGCGCGTCCCCTCGACCGTCGGGACGATGACGCTACCTATATCATCGGCTCGTTCGGGCAAAAATAATTTTGACGCGTCGGGTACATCTGCCAAGCCCGTGTCGCGCATTTCAAACAAACCAATTTCGCTCGTCGCACCGAACCGATTTTTTATCGCCCGCAATACTCGGAAGTCGGCATTGCGTTCGCCCTCGAAAAATAAAACCGTGTCGACGATATGTTCAAGCACTCGCGGCCCCGCTAAACTCCCGTCTTTCGTCACGTGCCCGATTATAAATGTCGTGACGCCCGAACTTTTCGACAGCCTCATCAATCCCGCTGAACATTCCCGAACTTGCGAGACACTACCCGGCGCACTCTCGATGTCCGATTTGTAAATTGTCTGAATCGAATCGACTATCAAAAGTTCCGGCTTCACTTTCTCGACGTGGTGACTTATCCGCTCAAAATTATTCTCCGCGCAGATGAAAAGTTCATCAGCTAAGGCGTTCAGACGTTCAGCGCGCATTCTTATTTGCCGCGAACTTTCTTCGCCCGTCACGTATAAAACCCTTTTGCCACTCCGCGCCACGTTAGCACAGACTGCCAAAGTTAAACTCGACTTGCCGACGCCAGGATCGCCCGCAATTAGAATTATCGAACCTGGAATCAAGCCGCCGCCTAATACCCTATCCAATTCGCCCGAACCCGTCATGAAGCGCGGCAGCTCTTCCATATCGACTTCAGCAATCCGGCGCGGCGTCTCGAAAGCAGTCGTCAAAGCGTGAGGACTTTTAATCTCGGTAGGAATTTCTTCCTCTACAAACGTATTCCAATTTCCACAAGTCGGACATTTGCCGAGCCACTTAACCGACTCCGCGCCGCATTCTTGACAGACATATTTAACTTTCTTCTTAGCCATAACCTTTTGCCCTCCACCCGCAATAATTTTAAAGGAGTAAATTTTTATGATAAAGAAAATCGCCGCGCTATTGACGGCGGGAATATTTTTTATAATGCCGAACTTCGCCTTTGCAGAAGAAATCCCAACGGAAACAGAAATAGTCGACGAACCCTTCAACGAGCCGACTAAAGAAAATCCACAGCCCGAAGAAAAAATTCCGACGCTCGACCCGTCCTATCACGACTTGCCGACGTACGAGGAGGGCGAGGAACCTCCTAAGCCCGCCGAAGAATTGCCGCCCGTCGAAGAGGTCGAGGGCTTAGAATTTTTAGTTTATCATCAAGATGGCGTCATGGCCTTCGCGATAATCGCCGACCACGAGAAATATAAATTGCAACCGGTCATAGCTCGCGGACAAATTCCAGGTCGCGCAACCGTCTCGCAAATGAATGCTCCAGACGCTATCGCCACGATTAACGCAAGTTATTTCGACAAAAGCGGCGTCATCTACGGCAACACCAAAATTGACGGGGTCACGGTGAGCACGACATACTTTGTCCGCTCGGCTATTGGAATCAACGCGGACGGCTCAACGATTTTCGGGCGGCAACTTTATCGCGGCGTTTTGCAATTCAATGGCAATGAAGTCGTAATCGGCGGCGTCAACTGCGAGCGCGGTAAAGATAATGTCATTGTCTACAACGCTTGGAATGGCGCGACGACCGGCACAAATAATTCGGGCGTCGAACTGATTGTCCGCAATGGCACCGTCGAAAACATTTTGTGGGGCAAGGGCAGTAACACCATTCCGCCCGACGGCTACGTTGTCAGCGCGCACGGTACCGCCGCCGAAATTTTCAAGAGCGTTTACGATGGCGACCTTATGAACTTCGAGGAGGATTATATAAACGTCGAGCACGGCGCGGATTTTAACGAGGCGATTCATATTTTGAGCGCAGGACCGACTTTGGTTAAGAATGGCGAAATTTACGTGACGGCTGAGGCTGAGCAATTCCCCGCAGATATAAAAAACGGACGGGCTCCGCGCTCTGCAGTCGGCATAACCGAATACGGCGATTATATTTTCGCGGTGGTCGACGGTCGGCAAGCTCACAGCAAAGGTTGCACTTTGACGGAGTGGGCGCAAATTCTAAGAAATAATTTCGGCGCGGTTCAAGCGATAAATTTGGACGGTGGCGGCTCGACCGAACTATTTTTCAAGGGGAGCTTGATAAACAGTCCCAGCGACGGTCGCGAACGACTTATCGGCGACGCCCTGACAATTCTGAGGAAATAATCGGCGGCGTTAAGTTCTCGTTGATAATCAAACGGTTAATGGCGTCGATAACCTGCGCGGGATAAATTTTCTTTTGGCATTCCAACTCGCGAGCCGTGCCCTTGTGACGTGGGCAAGTGTCATACATAAAATTGACGTGAACATCATTGAAACAGCCGTTACAAACAATCCGATTAGCTACGCGATACGGCGTGTAAAACTCGTGCCAATCGTGAGTAAAGCCGGCAATCATCACGACCGGACAATTCATCAAATTTGCAAGCCAAGCTAAGCCACTCGACAACCCGATAAAAAATTCGGCGTAGTAAAGCATATTGGCGCGCTCCATGATTGAAAAGTCGCCGGTAAAATCTTCGGCGTTATCGGGCGTTGCTACAGTGTAAGTGCCTTCGCGCTGAAATTTTTCTTTGTCAATGCAGAAGACCCGATAGCCCAAGCTTTTCAGATAGTCGACGATAATTTTCCAGCCGTTCGGGTAGAGCCAACCTTTGCGCGGCGTAGTGGATTGAATTCCTATGCAGACATAAGGCGCACTCGTGACGGGCGCGGCAGTCGGTTTGAAATTCGGCTTAGCGGGCAAAGCATCAAGCCCGACGATATGATTTGCCATTCGCGCTAAAGATTCGTTTCTGAAATCGACCGTGCAAAATGGAAAGTCGCCGCCGTACATTTTATAAAAGTAGGTCGCGTAGCTGTCAAAAGTCATTTCGGCTTGAGGGATTTCGGGATAAATATTCGCGGCGAACTCGCGCAGGTATTCGGGCAGGACAATCGAGACCGCGCAATTAAATTTCCGCTTGAACTCACCGACCGACGGCAAGAAGGCTAAGGTATCGCCGAGTCCGCAACGCCTATCGAAGTTCAAAAGAACTTTCTGCCCGTCAAGATTCAACGTGTGCTCAAAAATTTTTTTATCATCGCGGCTGACTTGAACTTTCCAACGGATAAAATATTTCTCGACCGAAATCAATCGGACGGCGGAAATATCCCTGTCGAAAAAAAATTGCCCGCAATCGTCGCCAATCGTGACATGAAAATTTCCTTCGGGCACATCGAGCCGCAAGCCAAAATTAAAATCAAGTCGCAAGCCGTCAATACCCGTCTCGCCAACAATCGGAGCGTCGCAACCAACTTCGCGCTGTTCGTAAATTTTCATCACGTCGAATAGAAAATTCTGGATAGCGGGCGCGTCAGTCAAAGCCGGGAAGTTCGGTTTAAAGTCGGGCGTCTTGTCCAAGTCTCGCGTATTCATCACGCCGCGCAGATAATCGCGAATATCTCGCGCACAAAAATATAACTTCCTCATGTCAACCCCTCATAACGGGCGGCGTCAAATTTTTGTCGACAATCAAACGATTAATAGCGTCAATAACCTGCGCGGGATAAATTTTCTTCTGGCACTCCAACTCGCGAGCTGTGCCGCCATGATATGGACAAAATTTTTTTCCGATAAAGCTAACGCGAATATCATTAAAGCAACCATTGCAGACAAGCCGATTGGCGACGCGATACGGCGTGTAAAACTCGAACCAACTTTGAGAGAACCCACAAATCATAACGACCGGACAATTCACCGCGTTTGCAATCCAAGCTAAGCCGCTCGACAAGCCAATAAAAAATTCCGCGTGATAAAGCATGTTCGCCCGCTCCATGATTGAGAAGTCACCGGTAAAATCTTCGGCATTATCGGGCTTGCAAACAGTCATTGAGTCCGAAGTCTCCACGGCATTTTTATCAATGCAAAAGACACGATAGCCTAAACTTTTCAAATAGTCGACAACAATATCCCAGCCGCCAGGATAAAGCCAACTTTTTCTGGTCGCAGAAGCTTGCACGCCTATGCAAACGTAAGGATTGCTCGTGACAGGCGGCTCGGTCGGTTTAAAAGTTGGTTTGACCGGCAGAGTCTCTAAACCTAAAATCGCACCGCCCGCGCGCTCCAAAGGTAAATTGCGAACATCAACCGGCACGGTTAGACAATTAGCCACAACCATTAAAGGATAGTAGGTCGCATAGGTCTTGAAATTTATTTCGTCAGTTTGAGGAATTTCGGGATAAAGATGCGCAGCGAACTCACAAATGTAATCGGGCAGACAAATCGACAGCTCGCAACCGTGCCGCTTTTGGAATTCTTTTGCAAAAGGCAACAGCGCAATCAAATCGCCCATAGCACTCTGTCTGAAAGCAAGCGAAACTTTTTGCCCTTTCAAGTTCAGCGTGTGACTGAAAACTTTTTTGTCGTCGCGATAAACTTCAACATGCCAGCGAATAAAATACTGCTCGACCGAAAGCAACCTGCCGCCCGAAATGTATTTGTCGAAAAATTTTTCTCCGGTGTCAGCGTCGCCAATTACCACGCGGAAATTTCCTTCGGGCACGTCAAGTCGCAAACCGAAATTAAAATCTAGTCGCAAACCCTCAATGCCAGTCTCGCCGAAAATCCTTGAATCCAAAACTTTTTGCGGCAAATTGAACAAAGTTTTTATGTGCTCCAAAAAAAATCTTTGGTCAAAATCTTCTTGAGTCTCACCGGGTAATTTTCCCTTCGCTGCAAGGTCGCGGTAAATTTTCCTGTAATCGTCAATGTTCTTCGCGCTGAAAAAATGTTTCCTCATAAAAAAATCCCCTAGGGTACGTCGATAAATTTATGCGTCTGAGGTATCACTCGGACATTTTTTAATTTCCGGAGCGCGGCGGCTTGGAGCGATAAAATTTCCTCTGCTGAAGTCGCGCTGATTTTCCTGACGGGCGTCACAGGTTGCAGGATTAAAGGAATTTCCTCGTTGACGCTCGCAAGCAAATTGATTGCCGTTGAAAATTCTTCCGAAGTTGTCTTGCCTGTCACCACGATTTTAACATATAAATCTTTTCCCTGCGCGGCTAGTAAAAATTTTCTGTGCAACTCGAAAAGATTTTTCCCGACGACGCTCGGCAATTTTATATCCATGCTCACGATGTCGACCGCTTCCGAAATTTTTTTAAACTCGTTGCAAAGTGTGCCGTTGGTCTCTAAAAAAATTTTCGTGTCATTTATCGCGCTCGCAACGTCGCCAATAAATTCCCAATTCAAAAGCGGCTCGCCGCCAGTAAAACTCACAGCTTGCGTCGAGACTTCGCTAGCAAAAATTTTTATAATCTCCGCGACTTGCGCGGCGTCGAGGGGATTTTTTATTTCGCGGAAAGTCATTGAACCCGCCGAAGTTTCGACCTTACAAAAATCTGCGCGGACAAAATTCGTGTCACAGTAGGCGCAGTTCAAATTGCAATCGGCAAGCCGTACGAAAATTTGTCGGTAACCTAAATATTTCCCCTCGCCCTGCACCGACGAAAAAATTTCTATGACGTTCGCGCTACTCATAATACGTCACACAGGAATTTGGACTCTCGAAAACTTTCACCGCGTAAAGCTTCGTCGAGCCGCTGAAAATTTCCGACACCGCAAGCTTTTGGAAAACTTGCCGCGCAAGATTTTCCGCCGTAGGATTTTCCGCCGAAAAATTTCCCAATTCGTTCAAAAAGCGGTGGTCGAACTCGTCAAGAATTTTGTTCAACTCCGCTTTGATAATTTTAAAGTCAATCAGCATTCCAAGATTGTCCAACGCCTCGCCGCGCACAACCGCTTCAATTATCCAATTATGCCCGTGCAGTCGCGAACATTTGCCGTCGTAACCATCAATGAAATGCGCCGCCTCAAATGCCGACCGAACCGTCAACTCATACAAAATTTTCACTCCTCATGTTATGTCGCTAGAATTTTAAATTTCAATCGCACATGCAAGAATGCTCTTATCATTTGCAATATCAGTTGTAACACCCTTATAAAATTTTATATCTAATTTTCCTATCAAATGCAATCGTCTCAATGCTTTTTGGATATTATATCATTGAAAATTTTTATTTTCAACCTGTAGGATTACAATAGTAACTCGTGCATTGACTTACAAACAGCATTTTAATATACTCGTTACAAAAGGAGTGGTTGGAATGAACACGTTGATAGCGTTATCGATTGCGCCGGTGGGCGTGGGCGAAGAGCTTAGCAAACACGTTGCCGAGGTCGTGAAAGTTATTCGCGAATCGGGCTTGCCCAATAAAACTTACTCAATGTTCACGGAGATTGAAGGCGACTGGGATAAAGTTATGGAAGTCGTCAAGCGTGCGACATTCGTATTGGCGGAGAAGGGCATTCGCACAGAAGTCGTCTTGAAGGCGGACATAAGACCGGGCGTGTCGAACATGATGGAAGGGAAAATCGACCGGCTAAACGAGGCGTTGGAGGAAAAGCCGCAACCCGCAGAACAAAAGCCGGCTTCGGTCGAAGATAGAATACGGGCGACATTGGGACGCATCGGGGGCAGGAAATGAGCATTCGCGATAGATTAGACATTTCAGCTTATTTGGTTATCGGGCAGGAAAATTGCACGCGGCCTGTTGAAGAGGTCGTAAGGGCGGCGGTCAGTGAAGGCTTTACTTGCGTGCAAATTCGCTCGAAAGTCGCGACTGCGCGGGAAATGATTTCTACGTTGGAAAAGTCAGCGGCGGTAATTCGCGAACTGGGCAAAAGTGATTCGGTTGCGTTGTTGGTCGACGATAGGCTTGACGTAGTCTTAGCGGCGCGGGAGTTCGGGATAAAAGTTGACGGCGTGCACGTCGGGCAAAGCGATATTCCGGTCGAGGTCTGCAGGAAATTTTTGGGCGCGGATTCGATTATCGGCTTGAGCGCGAACACCGAAGAGATTATCACCGCCGCAGATGTGTCGCAGATTGATTATTTTGGCGTCGGAGCTTTACACGCCACGTCGACTAAAACTGATGCTGAAAAAACTTTGAGCTTCGCTGAGATTGCCGAGCTTGTCAAAGTCAGTGCGCGTCCGATTGTAGTTGGCGGCGGCGTGAAGTTGAAAGACATTCCTGCCCTTGCCGCGACGAAGGTTGGAGGATTTTTTGTAGTATCGGCGGTAGCGGGCGCGGATAATCCGAAGCTTGCGGCGCGGGAATTGGTGACGGCTTGGCATGATTCTTTACGATGAAAAAATTTGTGTGAGATGTTTGGCTTGCGTGAGCGAGTCGGAATTCGGCGGCGTGACTTACAAGCGCGGTCGAATTTTTTTTGATGAGACCTGCGCGGAGGATTGGGAGAACATAATTTCAATTTGTCCGGTCGGCGCAATAAAAAAGGCCGCCGTAGCGACCGATAAAAATTCACAACTTCCGGATTAAAATTTTCCCAATGCGCACGCCGTCCATTTCCTTGACCTTGAAGCGGAAGCCGTTCCACTCGTAAACCTCGCCGACTTTGGGAATGTAGCCGAAGCACGCCGTCAAGAAACCGCCCATAGTTTGAAAATGGTCGTGCTCTTCGTCGGGCAAAGTCTCAATGTCGAAACGCTCTTTGAACTCGTCAATGTCGCAAAGCCCGTCGACCGTCCACGAGTTGTCCTTATTGCGTTTGAATTGCTGTTCGTCGTCGTCGGTGATGTCAACGATTTCGCCCAAAATGTCATCGAGGGTAATGAAACCGATAACGCCGCCGTATTCGTCATTGACCATAGCTTCAGTAATCTGCCCTGCGCGGAACTTCTCAACAATTCGGAACGCCTCCATAGTTCGCGGGACGTAGCTGGGCTTTTTTATCAGACTTTCCAAATTTATCTCGCGACCATTTTTGAGCACGGCGTCGAGTAAATCTTTGGCATAAATCAACCCGCGACAATCGTCTAAGCTGCCGTAGCCGACCGGGAAAATTGTATAAGGACTGTCCTGAACGATTTCCAAATTTTTCTCCAAGTCGTCAGCCAAATCAAGCCAAATGAGTTTAACTCGCGGCGTCATAAGGGAATAGGCGGTTTCGTCGCCCACGTCGAAAATCCTGCCGACCATTTCCTGTTCAGATTTCTCAATCGTGCCGTCTTCGGTGCCCTGCTCGATTAGGTCTTTAACCTCGTCTTCGGTGACGGCGTCATTTTGCGAAGAGTTCATGCCGAAAATAAATCCTATGCCGCCCGCAATTGTCGACAACATCAGCACAAACGGATTCATTATCGCGACTATCACCCGAAATAATTTGTGATTGTTCAGCAATAAATTTTCGGGATTGTGCTTGGCGATTTGCTTTGGCAAAAATTCTCCGAACAACAAAAATATAAAAGTCGTGACGACCAGCGCGAGTACTGCCGCCGGAAGTAGCGACGAATTTATTAGTTCGGCGATTGTCGGGCAAGTTAGGATTGCGCAGAAGCCCGCCAATATTCCCGTGAATGTTATTCCGATTTGCGCGACGCTAAGTGATGCGGGCGATTCTATGATTTTTAGAACTGCCGCCGCATTTTTATCGCCGTCCTCAGATAATTTTTCCAGCCGCCCGCGATGACATTCTATTAACGCCGTTTCGATTAGCGAGAAATAGCCGCTCACCGCCGCCAATATGATTATCAGCGCAGGCGGGATTAGTCCTGTTTCCAAACTTCACACCCCATCAATTTAAAGCAATTCTTGCATACTCATCAAGCATATCAATAAAAGTCATATGCCCGCGCTCGCTCGCCTTCGACTTGCCGATAATTTTAATCGTCGCGTCGTAAATTGTGGCCTCGACGCTGCCGGGCACTAAGCTTTCCCAATTCTGATAATCGTAAGCGCGTTCGTTAATCGTATTCTGCGGACGCCCGAAAACTTCCAGCTCGCACAGAAATTGTATTTGCTTTGTCTTGGGTCGCAAATAGTAATGCTCCAAAACGTAATTTTGTTGACGCAAAACTTTTATATCTTCGGGCGGATATTGATAGCCCTGCTCGCGAGCTAAAGCAATTTGCGCCCTGAAGTTGTCCGCGCCATATGCCGCCATATCATCATCAAGCGTTTTAGGTTCGCGCTCAATCATGCGAACCCACACGTCCGCCATATACTCGCTTGACGAATAGGGCAACCTTTTCCACTCGACCGAACTTTTATCCAAGTAGTAAGTGTACATGTCATCGACCGCCAATTTTATAAAGCGCGGGCTTAACGTCTTCAAATTTTGTTGCGGCGTCGAATATCTTGGCGCGGGCGTCGGTGCAGGTTCTTCGACGCGCTCTTGCCATTCATTTGAAATTTCGGTCGGCGGCTCGAAGGGTTGCTTAACTTCCAGCGGCTCAACTTGAACGGGCGGTTCAATTTCTTGTGGTTCAACTTGAACGGGCGATTCGATTTCCTTTGGCTCAACTTGAACGGGCGGTTCGATTTCCTTTGGCTCAACTTGAACGGGCGATTCGATTTCCTTTGGCTCGACTTGAACGGGTGGTTCGACTTCTTGTGGCTCGATTTGAACTGGTGGTTCAATTTCTTGTGGCTCAACTTGAACGGGCGATTCGATTTCCTTTGGCTCAACTTGAACGGGCGGTTTAATTTCCTTTGGCTCAACTTGAATAGGTGGTTCAATTTCCTTTGGCTCAATCTGAATTGGCGGTTCAACTTCTTGTGGCACAACCTGCGCGGGTGGTTCGATTTCTTTAGGTTCGAGCGGCTTAGGTTCTTCGACTTTGGGCGCGGGTTTAGCTGCCTCGTCCTCGAACTCGCCGCCGAATATAACGATTTCATCTTCCGCGCTGACTTGCGGCGAATTCATCAGCAACGCAAGAATCGCCGCGCCCGCTATAAATTTTTTTCTCACGTCAACCTACCCCCAATGATACTTTCCTAATCAGACTTTCGCGACGCGGATATTTTTCGAGCGTCGGGAATTTTTTATCGATGTAGATTACGGCTCGCGAATCGTCAAGCGCGGGCAATTTCACTTCCCGAATCAAAATTTCTCCGCCGCCTAGAATTTTGATTGCGGCTCGTGCCTCGTCGAGTTCTTCGCGGAAATTTTTACCTTTGAGCGCGATGAATTTCCCGCCGACCTTCACGAATGGCAAGCAATATTCCGCCAAAATGTTCAGACGCGCTACGGCTCGCGAAGTCACAACGTCGAACTGTTCGCGGAAATTTTTTTGCCTTGCTAGTTCCTCTGCGCGCCCGTGAAATATTTCTACGCCGTCGAGTTCCAACGCCGCGACAACTCTTTTTAAAAATTCCGTGCGTTTTGCCAGCGAATCAATCAGGCAAAGTTTCAAATGCGGTCGGAAAATTTTCAGCGGGATTGCGGGGAATCCTGCGCCCGTCCCGATGTCGGCTAGTGTCTCGACGCCTTGTAAAATTTTGTCGTCCCACGCGCTCAACGAATCGATTATGTGTTTGATTGCGAATTCTTGCGGCTCGGTTATCGCGGTCAAATTCATTACGCGATTTTGTTCGACGACCAGCCGATAAAATTTTTCGCAAAGGTCAATCTGCGCGGTGTCGAGTCCGAATTCTGCCAATGCGCCCCGAAACATTTTTATCATCTCCGCGAATATTTTAGCTTAACTTAGGAAGACTTTCAAGCCAAACTAACAGAACGGAAATATCAGCCGGAGACACGCCAGAAATCCTCGACGCTTGCCCGATTGAGCGCGGACGAATCGCCGATAATTTTTCGCGAGCCTCGACGCGCAAATTTTTTAGGGCGTTGTAGTCGACGTTGGCGGGAATGATTTTATTTTCGAGGCGGTCAAGTTTCTCGGCGAGTTCAGATTGCTTTTTGATGTAGCCCTCGTAGAAAATGGAAATTTCGACTTGCGCGGCGGCCTGTGCAGAAATTTTAGGCAAGTCAAAAGCCGTGCGCAATTTTTCATACGTGACATTCGGGCGGCGCAAAAGTTCGGCGAGCGGCATAGCGTTATGAACTTCGCCGATGTCTAAGCTTGCAAGTTTCTGATTGATTTCGTTGCTCGGCGTCAACTTGATTTCGTTGAGGCGTTGCGTCGCCGATAAAATTTCTGCGCGTTTCGTCTCGAAAATTTTCTGACGTTCGGGCGAAGCTAATCCGATTTTGATAGCGTGCGGCGTCAAGCGCAAGTCAGCATTATCCTGCCGCAAAAGCAATCTGTATTCGGCGCGGGAAGTCATCATGCGATATGGTTCGTTGGTGCCCTTCGTGACGAGGTCATCAATCAACACGCCAATATAACTTTCCGAGCGTTTCAAAATCAGCGGCTCGAAATTTTTCACGAAAGCCGCCGCGTTTATCCCCGCGATTAAACCTTGAGCGGCCGCCTCCTCGTAACCGCTTGTGCCGTTCGATTGTCCCGCCGAAAAAAATCCCGCTATCGTTTTGAATTCTAACGTCGGCTTGAGTTGCAAAGGGTCAATGCAATCGTATTCAATCGCGTAGCCCGCCCGCATAATTTTGGCGCGTTCAAGTCCGGGTATCGTGTGCAGAAACTCAATTTGAACGTCCATTGGCATTGAAGTAGACATACCTTGCACGTAATATTCTTGCGTGTTCAAACCTTCCGGCTCAAGGAAAAGTTGATGGCGTTCTTTGTCGGGGAAGCGGATAATTTTCGACTCAATCGACGGACAATAGCGCGGGCCAATTCCCTCAATGATTCCGTTTGCCATAGGTGCGCGGTGAAGATTTTTCCTCAAGATTTCGTGCGTGCGCTCGTTGGTGTAAGTCAGGTAGCAGTTGACGAGATTTTTGACGGGCGTCTTTGTCATGAACGAAAAATTTTGCGGGGGCTCGTCGCCGCGCTGAATTTCCATTTTGTCGAAGTCCAAAGTTCTCGCGTCGACCCGCGCAGGCGTGCCCGTCTTGAATCTCATCAGCTCGACGCCCAAATTTTTCAGCGCGTCGGAAAGTTTGAGCGCGGCGCGTTGACCATTGGGGCCGCCGTCGAAAATACTTTCGCCGATAATGATTCGCCCACTTAGGTAAGTTCCGCTCGCCAAAATCACCGCGCTTGCCAGAAAAGTTTCACCGGTCTCCGCCTCGACGCCAATAATTTTATTCCTCTCGACCAAAATATTTTCAATCAGCAACTGCTTGAGGTCTAGCCCGTCGACGTTTTCGCAAAAATTTTTCATGACGGCTTGATAAATTTTCTTATCAGCTTGAGCACGCAACGCTTGAACCGCGAAACCTTTGCCAGTATTGAGCGTGCGAAATTGAATGCAAGTTTGGTCGGCCGCGATTCCCATTTGCCCGCCCAGCGCGTCAATCTCCCGCACTAAATGCCCTTTAGCAGGGCCGCCTATCGACGGGTTGCAAGGCATCATCGCTAAGTTCTCCAATGATAAAGTCGTCAGCAAAGTTTTGCAACCAAGCCGCGCAGAAGCTAAAGCCGCCTCAATTCCGGCGTGCCCCGCGCCTATTACTATCACGTCGTATTTGTCCGCGATAAACAAAATCTTTCCTCCTTAAATATAACTAAAGTGTTGACGTATCACTACCTTAATGATAGCATTTTACTGTTCATATAAATCCTAACGAGGAGATTAAGAATGATAGCATATAATTTAATCAATGCCGATTGTTTTTCTTGGATGGCAGAGCAACCAGAAAATAGCATAACTGCCATTGTCACCGACCCGCCTTATGGTGTCAAAGAGTATACAGATAAAGAGATTGAAAAGCAACGAGCAGGCAAAGGTGGAATATGGAGAATCCCTCCGGCTTTCGACGGACATAAAAGGAAAGCTCTGCCGCGATTCTCAGTTATAAACGATGACCCGAAAGAACGAAAAAACGTTTATGACTTTTTTTCAAAGTGGGCGACATTGGCTCTGCGTGTAATTGTGCCAGGCGGACATGTTTTCATAGCTTCAACGCCTTTACTTTCTGATATATTAAGTTTAGCAATGAGAAATGCTGGATTTGAACGGAGAGGCGAAATAATAAGAACGATTTCAACTCTGCGCGGCGGCGACCGCCCTAAGGGTGCAGAAATCGAATTTTCCGAAATATCAGTTATCCCAAAAGGAATGTGGGAACCTTGGGGACTTTATAGAAAACCACTATCCGAAAAAACTGTTGCCGAAAATTTGCGCCGTTGGAATGCGGGCGCACTTCGTCGCGAAGATAAAGATTCACCATTTTGTGATTTAATTCAAAGCAGTAAAACTCCGCAGATTGAACGAGAAATTTCTCCGCATCCGAATTTAAAGCCGCAAAGTTTTATGAGGAAAATAGTTTATGCCTCTCTTCCGACTGGAAAAGGAATTATCTTAGATCCATTCAGCGGAGGAGGTTCTACACTTGCCGCCGCAATTCATTTCGGTTATGAATGCATTGGTCTTGAAAGAGATAAGGTGTTTTATGAAATGAGCCAAAGTGCTGTTCCGAAATTAGCTGCTCTTTACCCCAATTTCTTTACGCAAAAGGCGAATAATTCGGTATTGGCAAAAAGGAAGAAAGTTTCTCGCGATTTCGTTTCAGCTGAGGCGTTATTTTAATCTTGTCAAAATTTAGATATACTGTGCCGTCGCGCAATTTTGCAGTGCCGATATTGTTTGTAATGTAGGTTTCTGTGCGCTGTGAATTGTTGTCATTTCTTTGACTACCCAAATATTTCCAATCCGAATTTGTACATTCGTAACCTGACAAATTGGCGATTTCGACTTGAATAAATTCTATGTCGCCATTTTCAAATATTTGGTAACAAATGACAATATGCCAGCCGCTGTGTCCGTTATGTCCTTCTCCGCCTTTGAAGGGCTTTTTTGTAGCCTTAACTTCAAGCCCTATTGATTTGGTTTCATGTATGAGGTCAGGATAAGCTCTTTCAGAATTATTGCGATAAACACTGAGCTCACTTAATTTTTTTGTGAAAACATTGGACACCATTCCGCTAAAATTATTTGCTTGAATAATGTTGCTTAAATTTATTCCGGTATTTTCGCGAATCATTTTGAAAAATTTTTGGGTATTCTGCAGAGCATGAAAAATATTTTCGCTACTCAAGTCTTCAGGCAAAAGTACTTTTCTCAAATATTTCGTAGATAACATTTTTTATCCTTCTCCCAAATTTTTTTGAGTGTAAACCCCATAAAAAAAACCGTCAAGTTGACGGCGGAAAATTTTTTCTGATATAATTCAGCGAGATAAAATTAGAAATTGGCGGTGATTTTGTTTGCAGATAAAAGTTTTTAAAGCCGGCAATATGAAAGACGCAATGGCCGCAATGAAAGCCGAACTCGGCGAAGAGGCCGTCATATTGCACAGCAAAAAATATAAGGAAGGCGGGATTTTGGGAATCGGCAGTCGCGAAGTCGTCGAGATAACTGCGGCGGTCGAAGAAAATTCCCTGCCCAAAAAATCAGAGCCGACGCGCCTTAAACACCCGACCGTTTTGAATCGCTACAAGACTGACGGAACTGCCGAAGGCGTCGCCGGAGCTGAACAAGCTATCGAAAATCTTTCTGCCGAGCCTAAGGAAGAAAGCCCGCGCTCAATGCAACTCGAAGAACTCGCAGAAAAAGTTTCAGAGCAAAAAAAATTAGCCGAATTACCTAAAACTTTTGAAGACACGCTCGGAGAAGAAATTAAGCCAGAAGTTGAAGTCCCACCCGTCGAAGAATCTAAGCCTGAAGTCGAAGCCCCGCACGTAGAAGAACCTAAGCCTGAAGTCGAAGCCCAGCACGTAGAAGAACCTAAGCCCGAAGTCAAAGCCCCGCACGTAGAAGAACCTAAGCCTGAAGTCAAGCCTCCGCTCGTAGAAGAATCTAAGCCCGAAGTCAAACCTCCGCTCGTAGAAAAAACTAAGCCAGAAGTCAAAGCGCCACCCGCAAAAAAATCTGCGCCCGAAGTTAAACCTAAGCCCGTTGAAAAACCTAAGCCCGCAGTCAAACCTCAACAGCAAACCGCAACGTTCACGCAAGAACAAATCGCGCAGACACAAGCAATGATTATGGCGCAATTCAATCAAATGCAGATGATGCAACAGGCCGCAATCGCTCAAGCACAAGCGCAGGCCGCCGAACAAATTCGACTTCAACAAGCCGCACAAGCTCAACAAGCCGCAATCGCGCAGGCGCAACCGTCAAGTCAGAGCGATGAAAAAATTAAGCGGCTCGAAGAAGAAATCGCGCAAATGAAAGCATTGCTCGCAGAGGTTTTGGGTCGCGAATCAAAACAAAATGGCGTGTCACTCCACGAGGCTTTAAAGCGTCAAGAGGTCGACGAGGATATTTTAAAGGAAATGGCCGCGCAGGCAAATCCAGGCGATACGCTCGTTGAAATGCATACGCCCGCCGCTAAAACTACGCTCAACAATTACCTAAGCGAGCACGTCAGATTTTCCGACGGCGTTAAACTCAATCGGCACGGCGTCAGGATAGTCGCTCTGCTCGGCACGACCGGTGTTGGCAAAACTACGACGCTTGCCAAAATCGCTGCCAAATTCGTTTTGGAGCAAAGAGCCGACGTCGCACTGATAACCGCCGACACCTACAGAATTTCCGCCGTCGAACAGCTCAAAACTTATTCCGACATTTTGGAGTTGCCGCTCGAAATAGTTTACAATCCGCCCGAACTCTCCGCCGCTATCGAACGCCACCGCAATAAAGAACTTATCCTAATCGACACCGCCGGACGCAGTCAGCATAACGAATATCAAATGCGCGAGCTCGAAGAATTTTTGCGCGTCAATCCCAGAATCGAAAAGCACTTAGTCATAAGCGCGACCACGAAATACACCGACGCTAAGCAGATTATGAATAAATTTTCGCAAGTCAATCCCGACAGAATTATTTTCACTAAAATCGACGAGACCGGCAGCTTGGGTATGATTGTCAACCTGCTGAACGATAACAGATATTCGCTGTCATACATAACGACCGGTCAGAGCGTCCCGGATGACATTGAACGCGCAAGTTCGGAAGTGCTTAGCAATCTTCTGCTCGAAAAGGTCGAGGAGAGTAATTAAGAGGTAGGAAAAATGTCTGACCAAGCATCAAGGCTGAGAAATTTGGTTGAAGAGCGCGCCCAAGAGGATGCGTTGGCGCGAGAGATAGGAGAACTTTATTTCGATGTCGCGGAAAATACACGTGTCATAGCGATAACGAGCGGCAAGGGCGGTACGGGAAAAACTTCGCTGGCCGTCAACCTCGCAATCGGTTTGCAATCGGCCGGACAAAAAGTCTTGCTGATTGACGCCGATATTGGCATGGCCAATGTGAATCTTTTAATGGGCTCCGTGACTAATCGAAGTTTGATTGACCTTTTGAATGACGACGTGGAACTTGAGGACGTTGTGGAAGCGGGCGTCGGGGGCGTGAAATATATTTCGGGCGTGGCGGCGATTGAAGCGACGTTGAATTTAAATCGCGCCGAGCAAAGGAAGTTGCATAAAAAACTGGGTCGTTGCTCCGATTTGGCGAATGTCATAATAATTGATACGGGCGCGGGACTTAATCGCAATGTCATTGAATTTATTTTGGCGGCGGAAGAAGTTTTGCTCGTGACGACGCCCGAACCTACCGCCCTTGCCGATGCCTACGCCGTCATAAAAGCTTACACGACTTACACCGAGCGGCGCAATATTAAGTTAGTCGTTAATCGCGTCCGCGAGGAGGAAGATTGCGACGACGTAACAGAAAAAATCAACCAGACCACGAAAAAATTTTTAGGCGTGGAGGTTGAGTGCCTTGGTTACATTTACGAGGATAAAGCCGTTTCGGAGGCGGTGCATAAGCAGGAACCGTTTATAATTGGCAACCCGAAATCATCTGCGGCGCGTTGTGTTCAAGAACTCGTCAAAAGTTTGTTGAGTGGCGAGAGAATGGGTTCTGTGTCGCGAGGCTGGCGCGGCTTTTTGGACAGGTTATTTGGCTATTGACAAGAGGGAGATAATTTTTACTTAAGTTAGACGTTGAAGCGGAAATAGGTAACGTCGCCGTCCTGCATGACATAATCTTTGCCCTCAAGGCGGACAAGTCCCTTATCGCGGGCGGCATTGATTGAGCCGAGCCGAATCAAATCATCGTAGTTGACAATCTCGGCGCGAATAAAACCGCGTTCAATGTCGCTGTGAATTTTGCCCGCCGCCTTGACTGCCACCGTACCTTTTTTAATCGTCCAGGCGCGGCACTCGTCAGGACCCGCCGTCAAGAACGTCATCAAGCCCAGCAAGTCAAACGCCGCGTGAATCAATCTATCCAACCCCGAACTGTTTAAGCCCAAGTCAATCAAAAATTCTTTAGCCTCGTCGGCGTCTAGCTCTGCAATTTCCGATTCAACCTTCGCGCAGATGACGACTACTTGAGCACCCTCCGTCGCGGCGAGCTCCCGAACTTTTTTGACGTGGGCATTTTCTTTAGTCAATTCCTCTTCCGCGACGTTCGCAATGTACAGCGTTGGCTTGAGCGTCAAAAGATTTGCGTCGCGAATCGCGTAAAGTTCATCGTCATTGAGATTCAAACTCCGCGCAGGTTTTGCATTGTCCAGAGAATCTTTGACGCGCTCCAAAATTTCAGCTTCAAACTTAGCCTCTTTGCTCCCAGATTTCAAAAGCTTGGCGACTTTAGCGAGCCGCTTTTCTACAATGTCCAAATCAGCAAGGCAAAGTTCGGTTTGAATCGTATCAATATCGCGGAGTGGGTCAATCGTATCGGCGACGTGAGTAATATTTTCATCCTCGAAGCAGCGCACGACGTGAGCAATCGCATCGACTTGGCGAATGTGTTCGAGAAATTTATTGCCGAGCCCCTCGCCCTTCGACGCGCCCTTGACCAATCCCGCAATGTCGACAAATCGGACGCTCGCGGGGGTTGTTTTCTTAGAGCTGTAAAGTTTCGTCAGAACGTCAAGGCGCGGGTCGGGCACGGCAACTACTCCGACATTCGGTTCAATCGTGCAGAAAGGATAATTTGCCGCCTCCGCGCCGGCTTTGGTTATCGCATTAAAAAGCGTCGACTTGCCGACATTTGGCAAACCGACGATACCAACTTCAAGACTGCTCATTTAAATTTTTCCTCCAGTGTTTAATAGACTTTTGACGGGATTAAAAGATTTCCTGTGAATCGGACTGCCGCCGAGCTTTTCGATAGCGGCGATATGTTCTTTAGTGCCGTAGCCGCGATTGTGTTCAAAGCCGTAGCCGGGATAAGTCAAAGCCCATTGGTCGGCGAGACGGTCGCGAGTAACTTTGGCGATAATCGACGCGGCAGCAATCGAAGCACTTAGGGCGTCGCCGTGAACAATCGAGCGCGATTTAATTTCGCCGAAGTCGACTTTCATAGCGTCGGTAAGGACGAAATCGGGCTGAACGTCTAAACCTTCGACGGCGCGTTTCATTCCCGCGAGCGTCGCTTGGTAAATGTTCAGCGTGTCAATTTCATCAATCTCGACGCTTACGACATTCCAACTTATCGCGGCTGAAGTGATTTTGTCGTAGAGGTCTTCGCGGATTTTGGCGGAAAGTTTTTTAGAATCGTCGAGGCGTTCAAGGTATAAATTTTCGGGCAGAATAACCGCCGCGACCATAACCGCTCCGACTAGCGAACCGCGCCCCGCTTCGTCCACGCCCGCTATCAATTTGAATCCATCTGCGCGGGCTTGAGTTTCAAACTTGTAAAGATTTTCGACGCGCTCCCTATCCAAATCAGCTAAAAATTTTTTCATAAGCTCGCCCCCGATGAAGGTTATTAGGTGGGCAGGTGGATAGGTGGATAGTAATTAGCTAACAACCTAACCACCTAACAACCTATCCACCTAAAATCACTTCGACGCCCGATAAATTAACACGAAGCCCGAAAGCAATCCGATTATGTTCGGTATCCAGACGGCGTACATTGGCGCGATTGCTCCAGAACGCCCGATTGCATTCGCCAAAGTCATTATCGCGTAGTACAGAAAGATTATCACGACGCTAAGCGCGAATCCGACTGATGACGGCGTTCTTGTCGGCTGAAGTCCCAACGGCACCCCGATTAGTGCGAAAATTAAACTCGCCATTGGCACCGTCACGCGCTGATAAAGTTCGGTCTCTAATTTGTTCGTGTTGACGTATTGCGACTTCATGATTGCGATTTGCGCTTTGAGTTCGCTCATTGTCAATTCTTCGGGCTTTTTCTGCTCGCGAACGATTTGGCGTGGGCTGGCGTTGACCGGTAAAATTTGTTGGTCGAATTTCATCGTATGCGTTCTTTGGTCGTCCGACAAGTCATAAATCATGCCGTCATGCATAATCCATTTAGCGTCGCGCCACTCGGCATAAGAAGCGTTTTCGACGTGCGTAACTTTGCCGTCTTCGTTGAGCACTTGCATAGTCACGCCCTCTAAAATTTCTTCCTGCGCCTTGTACTCGCGAGCGTAAATCAATCGCTCCATGCGCTCGCCGGCGAATTCCTTAACGATAATGTGGTCTTGCGACTTCAGCTCGGTATTGCCTTGAATCTCGTAGTAGACGACGTTGTTATAAGCGGTATTCGCCCACGGCACGACGTGTTCATTAAAAAGAATCGCGGTTATTGTGACTATCATTCCCAAAATAATGGCGGGCGCGGCAATTCGGCTGAAACTTATCCCGCAAGATTTCATAGCGGTAATTTCGCTCGAACTCGATAGCCGCCCGAATGTCAAAAGCGTCGCTAGTAGCATTGACATTGGGAAAGTCCACATGATTATTGCGGGCAAGCCGTAGACGAAAATTTTCACGACGGACGTAAGGCTTGCGCCGTAATCGGTGATGTAGCGCGCGATTTTAAACAGCGTGCCCGAACCTATGAAAACCGCCGTGAAGGCGCATATCGCGAACAGAAACGCGAATATGACTTCTTGAAAAATATATCTGTCAAGTATCCTAACGCGCATCAAATGACCTCCGTTTAAGGGGAATGGGAAAAGGGAAATGGGAAAAGGGAAATGGGAAAAGTCTTTTTCTTATCCTCCCCTTTTCCCTTCTCCCATCTCCCTTTTCCCTTACAAAGTAAAATTGCTGCCGAGATAAAATTTCTTAGCAATGTCGCTGTTAGCAATCTCTTCCGCGTTGCCCTCAAGTAAAATTTTCCCCTCGTTGAGAATATAGGCGCGGTCGACAATGTGCAGAGTTTCGCGGACATTGTGGTCGGTGATTAGAATTCCCATGCCGCGTTTCTTGAGATATTTTATAATTTCCTGAATGTCGGCAACCGCTAACGGGTCGACGCCCGCAAATGGTTCGTCCAACAAAATAAATTTCGGCTCAAGTGCAAGGCATCGCGCAATTTCTACTCGTCGCCGCTCGCCGCCTGAAAGTTCTGTGCCCTTGCGCTTCTCTACGTGACGAATGCTGAATTCCCGCAAAAGTTCATTCAGACGTTTTCGCCGCGCTTGCTTATCCAAATTGAGCGTTTCAAGTATCGCCATTATATTTTCCTCGACCGTCAGCTTGCGGAAAATCGACGCCTCTTGGGTTAGGTAACTTATCCCCAACTCGGCGCGGCGATACATTGGCAATTTGGAAATATTTACGTCGGAGATAAACACTTCGCCCGAATCCGGTCGTTCAAGCCCGACCATCATATAAAAGGAAGTCGTTTTGCCCGCGCCGTTCGGTCCCAATAACCCGACAACTTCGCCCGTCTCTACCTTGAGCGAAACTTTATTTACTACTGTGCGCTTCTTGAAAGATTTAACTAAATCCTTCGCTTCAAGATTCATACTTTGTCGCCTCTGAATAGTTTTCTACATGATAGCAAAAAAAATCCCCTATCGCAATTTCGACAGGGAAATTTTTTTACTCGGCTTTAGATTCTTCAGGGTCAATTACAACTGTCTCATCGGAAGATTTTTTATCTGGTTCGGCCTGCGCGGAAGGTTCTTTATCGGTCGTCGGCATAGGCGGCATTTCAAATTTCGGCGCGGCTTTCAAGTTGCCGTCGTCAGCAAGGTAAACCGTCAAGCGATTGCCGCGAATCGTATTGTTATCTTGAATCGCCCACGCGTTGCCGCTCAAAACGGCTTTACCGGCATCCTTGCCGTTATAGTCGACATTATCGCCGCCCGCCTCCATATTCCGCGCAGGACTCACGAGGTGCGCATTGCCCCGCCCGATATAAAGTTCGTCGTCAATCCAACCTTCCATTTTGTCGGCGGTGAATGTTCCTTCAACGCGACTTTCGGCCAATCCGCCCGTCGGTATCACGAAATGTTTTCTGTCGTCGGGGTAATAGTCAATGTGCTCGCTTGTGAAAGTGCGCGTGTCGCCTTCGGGATATTTTTCGTTGGGCGCAAGATTTTGCGTGGCTATGACGTTGCCGTCCGCCATCATATGTCCTTGCCCGTTGCTAGCCAAAGCGTTGCAAGTTATGCGCATATCCTCGCGCACGACGATTACATTGCCCAAAAGCCGCGCTTCCTTAGTGTTGACGTTGAACAGCGCGTGAAGTCCGGTCGCCTTAGTCGCGCCGTGCTTCAATAGGACGTTGCCTTCCGCCGTGACAATCCCGCTATTCATGTCGTACTCAATAGCGTCGGCATTAACTTCGGACGGCTCATCATTTTGCGGAGCCGCTATTGCTATAGAACTAACAAGCATTGTCGCCGCCAACGCCGCTAAAATTTTTTTCTTCATGATAAAACCTCACTGTTCATCTTTGACGCCCTTTAGGACTTTAGCGTTGCCCATAAGCCCGAAATGTTTAAAGTCGTTGTCGGCATAAGCCATATCGCCGAAAGCGCGCATATCGTCTTTGGAAATTTTAACATTACCGGTCGCGATGATTTTATTTTCTGCGACTATCCAATCAAGCTTATCGCTCAAAAGTTTCGCGCCGTCATGGGCAGTCACTTTGATATTATCGCTCGCGGTCAAAGTTTCCTGTTCGATACGCCATTCCAAGTGGTCGCATAAAAGTTCGTCTTCGTCGGTATTGGTGACGCTGACTTCGCCTTCGGCATGAATAAATTTTTCAATCTGGTAGTAGGTGCCCTTCTTAGCTTTGAGCTCCCAAACTTTTTCCTTATCGTCGTCGCGCTGATGAAATTTCCAAACTACGTCGTCCATCTCGAAAATTTGCGTTATACTGTCGATTCTCATTTTCGAGCAGGTCAGCTCCCAAATTACTAGCCCGTCTTTTTCCTCGACGATTGTATTTCCTTCGTACTCCATAAGCTTTGGCGGGTCGACTTTTTCAATCGGCGGCGGCGCGGAAGGTGTCGTTCTGATTGCCCACACCACGACGCACACAACGAAAATTATCACCGTCGCCATTAAAATTTTTCCTCGTGTGCTCATGATTGCTCCTCTTTAGACTTTCTGCGAACCTTAACCGTATGATGCTTATTAGTCTTTTGCATTTCGGGCGGCGTATTCCATCGCTTTTGAAACCAAAGCCATTGCGTCGGATTCTCGCGAATAACTTTTTCCAAAATTTTAGTCATTTTCTCCGTAAAGCGCAAGAGGTCTGCGTCGGTGTCGCCGGTGTCCTCGAAGCGCATAATTTCCCCTATTTTAACGACGTGCCGCCCATTTTCCTTGCGAAGTATGAATGCGGGCAAAACCGGCGCATTGAATCGCCTTGCGAAAACGGCGGGGCCTAGTGGCGTCGAAGCGGTCTTGCCTAAAAATTCTATGAACGCTCCGCCGGGCCCTGCGTCTTGGTCGGCGAGGAAGCCCAAAATTTTTCCTTCCTTGAGGGCGCGTCCTGCTGCTCGCAATTCGTTTGTGCCGCGATTGAAAATTTCTACATGAATCGTCGCCCGCAAATCGTCCAAAGCTCGCGAGTATTCGGCATTTGGTTGCAATTTGGCTATCGCGGTGACCGGCATTCCGTTAAGAGAAAATGCCGCGCTCAACCACTCCCATGTTCCTACATGCCCCGTTAAAACTACCACGCCTTGTCCGCCTAATAACGCCGTGCGCATTCTCTCCAAATTTTCTATCTCCATGTACTCCGACAAATTTTTTTCGTTGAGGTTGGGCATATAGAGTATGTCGAGCATATTGCGCGCCAAGTTCACGAACGACGCCCGAACGAGTTTTCGCGCTTGAGCCTCCGAAATTTTTAGCGCAGGCATCATTTGTGCGACTGCTCGTTCCCGCTGCTTTTTGACGAGCAAGTAATATAAATTCCCGAACACCCGCCCCAAAAATAAAAGTACGTCGTAGGGCAGGAGCCGTATCAATCTGCTCATCAACATCAGCGTTTTGTATAGCATTTTGTCCTCCAAAAATTTTATTCGCCTAAGAGAATTGCGACGTTCTTGTCGAGAATGTAGCAATCATGACGTTTCGGCATAGGGTAATTATATTCCTGTGCCAGCTCGAAAAGTTCGTTGTAAAAAACATAATTATCGGCGTTCGCGACGACTTTGGCTTTATACTCAAAAGATTTTTCATTGTAAGTCTTGAGGTCGAAGACTTGTGAAAAATTTTCCAGCTTGCCTAAAATCTCCAGTGCCAACAAAGTCCGCAAACACTTATCACAAAAACTACAATTCCCTGTAGAATTGCTGCCCACGAAGTGAACTCGGCAGACGTTCAAATATTTTTGCGCGATATGCCAATCAGCAAGATTTTTAATTTTGTCGACGCGGCGATATTGGCAACCGTCAATAATTAACTCGGTGCGCTCGGTTCCTATCAACGGTACAAAGTACGGCTCGCAAAACTCCGCAAGGTCGAAGAGTTTATATTTGGTGCCGCTATTTTTCATGCCTTTGTAATTGCAAGCACTCCCGATATAATATCGGCGGATTGCGTTTTGCATAGCCAACACACATGAATAATGCGCTAAAAAAAGCGGGGTGTCGCCGTGTTCTGCGAGGAAAAATTCTTGGAAATTGGTATCAATCGGGCAAAGCGGCAAGCCCAATTCCCCAGCAAGCGCAATCCCTCTTTCGACGCGACTTTGAGCAATGTATTGCGTTATGGAATCTTCGACTTTGCCATTCGAGCCGCAGTTAAAAAAGAACATCGCGTTAATTTTGTAATCGGGGTCGGTCTCGTTAATGAATCGGTCGTAAAGTGTGGAAAGGGAATCGACACCACAGGAAATGCCCGTGCCGATTAAAATCCCTTGCGCTTGAGTGGGCGCGAAACCGTCAACTATAATCTTGACCGGCGAGAGTTTAGGCAAGAAGTCGCAGAGAATTTTTTGCCCATACCATATCAAATTTTTATAGAGCCGCTTTGAAACGTTGCCGCAAATCCTAAAGTCGGTTTTGTAAGTCATCGCCAAATATAGCGGGACGAGTAAGAACGGGTCGAAAGTATCATTGACTAAAAGGCGGTCGTAATTCGCGTCAATTTCAAACCACATAGTCTCGGCGGGGGCGGCGACGTTTATATCGGTGAATTTTATATCGACTTCGAGACGCGCCCTCTTCCCACCCGAATGATATTTGCGCAAATTGGAAATTTCTATCACGATAAATCCTCCGTCACGGCATAGGGAAATTATTTTCCTTAGCGAATTCAAAATTCTCTGTAGCGAAAACTCTTCTACCATTTTTCGCGACGCAATGCGCTTTATAATCTTCCGCCACTTCGCGATACTTTGCTAGGTCGAAAACTTTGGCGAAGGCGTCGAGCTTACCCATTACCTCCAAAGGAAACATTGTCATCAAGCATTTATCGCAAAGTCCGCAATTTGAAGCGTCTTCGCTGTAGTTGTTGCAGACGTTGAGATATTTTTGCGCAATGCTCCAGTCGGCGATATTTTTAACCTTGTCGACGCGCCGATATTGCCCGCCGTCAATAATCAACTCGGTGCGCTCGTTCTGAATCAGCGGAACCAAATACAAATCGCAAAAAGCCGACATATCATCGCGCCGCGAAAATTTTTTTATCTGCTCATAGTTTAGCGCGTTCGGAACGTAGTACCTTGAAACGGCGCGGCTCACACTTAAAACGCAAGAATAAATCGCCAGGTAAAGAAATTTCGTCCAGTCCTTAGCCTTCCTGAAGGCGTGCAGATTTGTATTTAAAAAATAGCACGGCAAGCCCAAATCTTTTGCGGCGAGCTTGCAGAACTCTGCACGCTTCAAAATAAGTCCTTGCCATTTCGGGTCGTCGAAGTCGCCATTTGCCGCGCAGTTGAAATAGAATAGCGCATTGATTTTATAATCTTGGTCGGTCTCGTTAATAAAGTGGTCGTGAATGGTCGCGAGCGAGTCGACGCCACAAGAAATCCCCGTCGCTACGATTTTGCCGCGCTTTTTAGGCGGCTCGGTGAAACCGTCGACAATGAACTTGACCGGCGACAACGCATTATAAAAGTCGCACAAAATTTTTGGAACGTACCACTTGATATTTTGATAAAGCTTTTTGGAGACGTTCCCGCAAATGTGCAAGTCTTGCTTGTGGAGCATCGCCAACCAAAGCGGCACTAAAACAAAAGCGTCATAGCTATCATCGGCGAACAGGTGCCCATATTTTTTATCAAGCTCGAAGTAAAGCGTTTTCTCCTTGTAAGGCGATGTCATATCGAGAAATTTTATATCGGCCTCAAGGCGCGTCACGTCTCCCGAAGTGCGCTTACGTAAATTTGAAATTTCTATCAAGGTAAATCCCTCACTGATTAAGGTTATCAGAATTATTATTGCAACCGAGATTCTATTTTTTCTTAACGACCGCGACAGGCTTTTTCTTGACCGCAGTGGCAGGTTTATTCAATGCCGGCATCGGGAAATTGTTTTCTTTGGCAAAGTCCACGCTCTCCGTCTCAAAAGGCTCTTTGCCGTAATTTTTCAGGCAACGAAGTTTGTATTTGTCAGAAATCGTTTTATATTTTTCAATATCGAAGACCCCGGAGAAATTATCCAGCTTACCAAGAATCTCCAAGGGCAACAAGGTTCGCAGACACTTAGGACAAACACTGCAATTCAAACCATTGGAAGTATATGTATTGCAAGGATGTAAGTATTTTTGACTAATTTCCCAGTTGACAATATTCTTAACTTTATCCGTGCGACGATATTGACAACCATCGGGGATAAGCTCCAAATTCTCCGTTTGAATCAGAGGAATAAGATATGATTCCGAAAATTCCGCAATATCCTTGTGCGCAAATTTGTTAAATACTTTTGCCTGTTGATAATCAAAAGTAGCGGGCATGTAGTAGCGACAAATTGCATTGCTCAAACTCAAAACACAAGATGATAATGAAAGATGCGCAATGGAAAAATATTTGCCTCGTAGATCCTTCATTTTTGTGTTGAAGGCATATAGATTTGTTTCCAATGAATACATAGGCAAATTCATGCTGTCAGCAGCAAGTCGATTCCCTTCGAATGATTTATCGAAAAAGTCTTGATTGTCTAAGATTTTCTTATGTGTGCGCATTTCGTGATTGAAATGAAATAACGCATTGATTCGATAATTGGGATCATCTTCCCTTATGAAGTGATCGTAAATTGTTGAAAATGAATCTACACCGCAAGAAAGACTCGCGCCTGTCAAAGTGCCCTTGGGTTTTGTCGAAGTAAAACCGTCGACGGTAAGATTAATGAGCGTAAGGGCTTTCGAGAAATCGCAAAAAATTCGCGGAATATACCACTTGATATTTTGGTAGAGTTTCCTAGAAATATTACCGCAAATGTGCAAGTCCTGCTTATGGTACATCGCCACAAACAACGGCACGAGAACGAAAGCGTCATAAGAATCATCAGCGAGCATGTCGGCATTTTCATCGGCAATTTCAAAGTACAACGTTTTCTCCTTGTAAGGTGACTCCATGCCGATAAAATCTATATCAGCTTCAAGACGTGTTAGCCCCCCCCCCACTGATTTTACGTAAATTGGAAATTTTAATCATGGCAAAACCTCCGTTATTGGTTAAGTGATTTTGATTTGTCATCGAGTTCGGGCGTAGTGTAGCGTTCGATAATCTCCTGCCAAAATCCTTGCGCCTTCAAAATAAATTCGATAATCTCACGAGCAGCTCCGCGACCGCCGAAATTATTCGAGACGTAATGCGCCTGCTCAACGACTTCGGGCGAAGCGTCTGCAACTGCCGCTCTGAAGCCGACTTGCACAAAGACCGGCAAATCAATCACATCATCAGCAATGTAACAAATTTGCTCGTCCGTCAAGTTAAAGTGCGCCTTGATTTTCTTATAAGCGTCGCGCTTATTCATCTGCCCTTGCAGGACGAAATTTATTTTCAACTCGGCGGCGCGATGGCTCGTTATGCCCGAAGTCCTGCCCGTAATTATCGCGGTTTTGATTCCGCACGATTGCGCAAGGGTTATGCCAAAACCGTCGCGGCTGTGAAACGATTTGAAAATTTCGCCGTGCTCGCCGATTTGCAATCTGCCGTCGGTTAGCACGCCGTCCACGTCGAATATTATTAGCTTAACTTGCCGCGCTCTGTCAAGTGCCTCTGCTGAAATTTTCATTTTTAATTCCTCATTCCTAATTGCTTTCAAAAGGCGCGTAGCCGTGCTCGGAAACTTCGCTGACGAGTTCCGCGCCGCCACTCTTGACGATTTGCCCGTTCAAAAAGATATGAGCGCGATTAACCGGCAAGTGCTTTAAAATTTGCGCGTTGTGAGTGATGATAATGCAGGAATTATTTTCGTTATGGAATTTGGCGACGCCTTTTGAAACGATTTCTACGGCGTCAACGTCAAGACCGCTATCGGTTTCGTCGAGGAGCGCGAGTTTAGGATTGAGGACGAGCAGTTGAAGAATCTCGTTGCGTTTTTTTTCGCCGCCGCTGAACCCGACGTTCATATATCGGCTAGCGTATTCGGGATTGATTTGCAAATCGTTCATGATAGCGCGCAAGTCTTTGCGGAATTGGAGAATTTTAATTTTCGCGCCGGTTACGGATTGCTTAGCGGTGCGGAGCATATTTTCTACAGTGATGCCGGGGATTTCCTCTGGGTTTTGGAACGATAAAAAAATCCCGCGCCGTGCTCGCTCGAAAGTTTTCAGCGCGGATAAGTTTTCGCCCTCGAAGTAGATTTCGCCGCTCGTGATTTCGTATTTGGGGTGGCCTAAGATAACATTCATAAGCGTTGACTTGCCGGAGCCGTTCGCGCCTAAAATTACGTGAACTTCGCCGGTGCCGACGCGCAAATTTACTCCGCGCAAAATTTCTTTGTCGCCGGCTTTGACGTGTAGATTTTTTATATCAAGCAAAAGAATCACTCCTTACTAAGGGAAAAGGGGTAAGGGAAATGGGAAAAGCGAGTTTGAAAGGGAAAAGTTTTCTCCATACTTCTCCCTACTTCTCCCTTCTCCCATCTCCCTTTTCCCTATTAAATCTTTAACGACTTCGCCCGCGATAATCAAACCTGCAACACTCGGAACAAAAGCCGCACTGCCAATAAAATTTTGAACGGGGCGCGGCATTTCATCGGAGTAAACGACCTTGAGATTTTTAATCCCGCGCTCCTTGAGCTTCTTGCGCAAAATTTTCGCTACAGGGTCGACTGCTGTCTGAAAAATATCCGCCACTTTGAATCGCGTTGGGTCAAGCTTATTGCCCGCGCCCATGCTCGAAATAATTTTTACTTCGCGCCTTGTGCACTCCTCGACCAAAAAAATTTTCGCGGTGATATTGTCAATCGCGTCGACAACGTAATCATAATCGCAAATAAAAAAATCCTCAACGGGTTCGGCGGGCAATAAAAATTTCTGAATCGCATCGACCTGCGCGGAAGGATTTATATCGAGGACACGTTCGCGCATGACTTCGACCTTAGACCTGCCGACCGTCGAGTTAAGCGCGTGAATCTGCCTGTTGATATTCGTTTCGTCGATGTTGTCCTTGTCAATCAAAATCAAATGACCAATGCCCGACCGCGCTAAGGCCTCTACGGTAAACGAGCCGACCCCGCCCACTCCGAATACTGCGACCGTTGCCCCGCTTAGCTTTGTGAAATTTTCTTCGCCGATTAGAAGTTTCAACCGATTAAAGCTGTCCGTCATTTGTTATCCCTCGGACGGAAGATAAATTGCGGCAGTTGGAATTTATTTTCGGGCGGCGGCTCAGGCGACTTGGGCGGGTCGAGCGTAAAACCTTTGGAGACCGTGACGCTTGATTTCGGGACTTCAATCGTCGGGGACTTTAGCGCGAGGCTGTCAACAAAATCCGTCGCGATAATCGTCGCTTGAATCGTGCCGTTCATGCTCTTATCAATGACCGTGCCGAGAATAATATTAACGTCGTCTTCGGTCTGGTCGAAAATGTAACTGGCGGCGGCGTTCACGTCGTGTATCGGCAAAGTCTCATCGCCGGTAATGTTCAGAATAATTCCGCGCGCGCCCTTTAACGACTTGTCAATCAGCGGACTTTGAATCGCCTCTTGCACAGCTTTAACCGCGCTGATATTACTGCGCCCAATTCCTAGCAATGCATCGCTCGATTCGCTCTGGCGGAAAATCGTAGTCATGTCGGCAAAGTCTACGTTGATAACTCCGGTCGTCAAAATCAATTCGGCAACGCATCGAATAGCCTGCCGCAAAACCGAATCCGCCGCGTTAAAAGCAGTGACTATATTTAAATCTTTATTTTCGGGGAGCTTCATTAGGTTATCATTTTTAACGGTAATCAGCGCGTCCATGTACGATTGCATACGGACGATGCCTTCATTAGCGATACGTTGTTTGCGTCTGCCCTCAAAAGTAAAAGGCAAAGTCACGACACCAACAGTCAACATGCCCAATTCCTTAGCGAGCCTAGCAACAACAGGAGCCGCGCCGGTACCAGTTCCGCCGCCCATGCCAGCTGTTATGAAAATCATATCTGCGCCGAGCATCATTTCCTTGAGGCGTTCGGAATCATTTTTCGCGGCAAGTTCGCCGAGTTCAACCCTTCCGCCAGTGCCGCGCCCTTTCGTCACCGACTCGCCTATTTGCACTGCGCGGATTGTACCTAAATTGGAAAGGCCCAGCACGTGCGAATCGGTATTGACCGCGACCAAATCAATTTCCAAAAAATCGCTCTCGGCAATTCGTTTCAAGACGCTATTGCCGCCGCCGCCCACGCCGAAAACTTTTATCGTGACAAGGGCTTTTTTAATCGCCGCGTTGTCAGCCGCCTTTTGTTTATCTCTGTTCAGGCGAAGTTTATTCAACGCCTCCTGGATTGCCGCATCATTAGCCCCCATAACTTTCTTTCCTTTCAAAAATATTTCTAGCAAATTTCGACGCGCAGTTTTAATTTCCTTCAGTTACTTTTAAAAAGTAACCAAACAGCGTTTCATTACGCATTACGCATTACGAATTACGCATTGCTTTTTATCAGCGTCCATTGAGTAGCGAGCATTCCTAACAACATCAGCACGCAACCGAAAATTTCCCGCGAGCTCATAACTTCATTGAGAAAGAGCCAACCCGCTAATGCTCCGAAGATTGCCTCGAAACTCATAATTATTGCGGCGGTTGAGGGGTCTGCATATCGTTGCCCGTAAAGTTGCAGGGTGAATGCTACGCCCGCGCTCATGACGCCGCCATAAAGTATCGCGAACCATGCATTAAACATTGCCGACAAGCTCGGAGTTTCTAGCGCGAACATTGCCGCGAAACTCAAAACCATTACGATAAAAACCTGCGCGGTTGACATCTCGATTAGGTCGACTTTGCTGGCGAATCGGTCAACCAATAAAATTTGCAACGTCCAGATAAATGCGCTGACAAAAAGTATCGCGTCGCCGAGTTGGATTGAAAAGCCCTCGCCGATTGCCAACAAATACAAGCCGACTATCGCGAGCCCCGCGCCTAACCAATTTTCCCGCCGAATGATTTTGCCTAAGAACTTCGCGCCGAGCGGTACGAACACTATGTAAAGGCACGTTATAAAAGCCGCTTTGCCCGCCGTCGAAAATTGCAGGGCGATTTGTTGCATGGAACTCGCGACGAATAACACCACGCCGATTATCAATCCGATTGCAAAGCCGCGCTGATAATTTTTTTGTTGCCGCTCCCTAGCTCGACTTCGCCGCGTGTAAAACAAAACTATTAGTAGCGATAAAAAGCCCGTCAAATATCTTGGTGCCGCGTAGGAGAAGGGACCGAGCCCGTCCATGCCTTCCAACTGCGCGACAAATGTCGTTCCCCAAAAAAACGCCGCGCCTAATAGCATCAGCGTCCCTTTCAACTGCATAGAAATTTACTAAGGGAAAAGGGAAATGGGAAATGGGAAAAGTCTAAAACCTTATTCCTACCCTTCTCCCTTTTCCCATCTCCCTTCTCCCTAAAGTTTCGTATTCCACATAATCAAGGCGTCCTCGTCGTTGTCGCGGTAATAATTCTTCCGGCGTCCGACGCTCCGCAAGCCGAAGTTCTCATAAAGTTTAATAGCCGCTGTGTTGCTCGGTCTGACTTCCAATGTTATCGACTTCGCGCCGCGCTCCTTGACTGCCTTAATCAGCTCGCCGAATAAAATCGTCCCGACGCCTTGCCCGCGAAGTTCTGGAGTAACTGCCACATGCATTACTTCCGCTTGGTCGAACGAGACCCACGCCCCCGCATACGCCACGATTTTTTTATCGAGCACGCCGACCACATATTCGGCCAATTCGTTTTTGACTTCGCGGAAAAAATCTGCGCGGCTCCAAGGCATCGCGAAACATTTCAATTCGAGGTCGGCGACTGCGTCCGCGTCATCCTTTGTCATTCTTCTGAATTTAATCATGAAAACTCCCGCGCCATAATCCAAGCGTCCTCGTCCCAATAATAATCTTCTTCGCGCTCGACAATCTGAAAGCCAAAATTTTTATAAAGTTCAATCGCCGCCGTGTTACTCAGTCTGACTTCCAAGACGACAAAATTTGCGCCGCGCCTCACGATAGCTCTCAACAACTTTGTCAGAAGAATAGTCGCAACGCCTTGCCGCCTGTAGTCTGGGTCAACAGCTAAGCTTCCAATCTCGGCCGTGTCGTTATCAATCTCGGCTATCGCGCAGGCAATGACTTTCCCGTCATGCTCGGCAACCAAACATTCCCAATTACTCGACTGCGCCACATTGAAAAAATATTTGCTACTGCAAGCATCAAACTCGCCGAAACATTTCAAATCCAAATCGGAGGCAACTTCCGCGTCATCGGTCGTCAACTTCCTGACGATAAGCCGTGCCTTTTTTCCCATAACTCTTCCGCCTCCGCTCGGCGAATGTATAGCGGCTCCAAGTTCATCACGTTATCGACCCTGCCTAAATCTTCCGCGCAGATTGCGACGCTTGACGCTCGCGGCATTCTCAAATTCGGCGGAGCAATTTTGACATTCGGCGGCAACGCGATTTTAATTTTGTGCAGGACATCGCCACATAAAAAAATTTCGCCGTCAAGTCGACCCGCCTCTAAAATCGCCTCATCGACCGGTTTGACTTCCAATTTTGACAGCGGCAAATTTTTTTCGAACAGCTGACAATACGCACGATTTTTTTGCGCGTCTATCATTGGCAAAACTTTCGCCGACGGGAAGTTATAAGCGAGGGCTTGCAAGGTCGGCACGCCGATTATTTTTATCCCCCAAGCATAAGCCAGAGCTTTCGCCGTCGCCAAGCCGATTCGTAAGCCCGTAAACGAACCAGGCCCTATGCTTACCGCGACCGCGTCCAAATTTTCAAACGCGCCCGAAATTTTTATAACTTCCTCGACTTGCGGCATTAACGTTTCTGAAAAACTTTGCGGCGATTCGCGCAGACTTTCCGCCAAAATTTTCCCGTTAAAAATTACCGCGACACTTGCCGCCCGCGTCGCAGTCTCTATTCCCAATATCCGCAAGTTTATTCATCCTTAGTAACAAAGTCTTCAAGTTCTTTGATAAAATCTTCGTGCTCGTCGCCCACGCAATCAAATGTAATCCGGCGCATGTTCCGCGAATCCTTTATCCGCTCGATTTTTATCACGACGTAATTTTCCGGCAAAGCCTCCGGGAATTTCTCCGCCCACTCGATAAATACAATCCCTTCCGGAAAGTCCGTGTACTCGTAAAAGCCAATCTCCTCCAACTCGTCCTCATTGCGCAGCCGATATAAATCGAAATGGACAATCGGACAAAAACCCTCGTAAACACTCATAAGATTAAACGTCGGGCTCGTGACTTCTCCTTGAACTCCCAAAGTTCGCGCCATGCTCTGTACAAAAAGAGTTTTGCCCGCGCCCAAGCCGCCTTCCAAACATATTACCGTGCCCTCGCGCACTCGCTGAGCAACTTTCGCCGCCAATTTTACCGTCCCGTATGGGGACTGGGTTATGTGCGTAAACAAAATTTTTTTCACTCCTTGTTTTGATACCGTTCGCCGATTATAGGCGCAGTTTATCAGACGCGAAAAATTTTTTCAACAAGCAATCGCGAATTGTGGTAAAATCCTTCCGAAGGAGATGACATGCTTTGAAAGTTGAAGAAATATTTTTCCGCGACATGTACAAGCAAATTTGCCTGCTGACATCTGCGCGGCTGGTCAAGAAAATAAATCTGCGCGACGTGTTCGACAATCCGCCCGATGAAAATCTCGACGGGTTCCTGACTTATGCCTACATTGACGGCGAGACTTTTATTTTTGAGATTATGGCGGGCGCGAAGACTTTAGG
Source organism: uncultured Selenomonadales bacterium (assembly GCA_947307055.1). Lineage (GTDB taxonomy): Bacteria > Bacillota > Negativicutes > Selenomonadales > Selenomonadaceae > Quinella. The sequence goes on from CAMZHX010000010.1 coordinate 45,711, forward strand.
CGGGCGATTGAAAATTTTCCCGGCGAGTTATAAAAAATCTGTCAAGCTCAAGCGGGCTGAGGTCGACGACGTTGAGTTGAAAATTTTGACGGCGGAATATTCCGTAGCCTTCCGCGACCGCGTCCAGATGATTAGCGATAAAATTTCCGACGCCGCTAAGGAACAAACTCGCCTTATTAAAAATCTCGACGCTTTCCGCCACCCGCATTACCCTGATGATGTTGTCGTCTACTTTTTCAGCGCGGACGATAAACCCGAACTTTTATGGGTGCGTTGCTTATCGGTCGATGAAAATATTTTGACGGGCGAACTTCTCAACGAGCCGACTAAAAATTTTGGTTGTCATGCGGGCGACAAGATTTTATTTGGCGTCGCGCAACTCGGCGAGCAAAATATTTTGATTCACCTGCCAGCTAAGGAGGCGTCCCTTGCATAAGAAAAACGCAATCATAATCGGCGCGGGGCCTGCAGGTTTGACGGCCGCCTATTACCTGCTGAAAAATACCGACATTAGGCCGATTGTCCTTGAGAAGGAAAATTTTGTCGGCGGCATATCGCGCACGATGAATTTCAATGGCAATCGCATGGACATTGGCGGTCACAGATTTTTCAGCAAGAATGAGGAAATTGTTTCGTTGTGGCAAAGTCTTCTGCCCGCGCAAGGTGCTCCCGCGCTCGACGATAAAATTTTGAATCGCGAATCGGTTTTAGTCGAGGGCGGCGCGAATCCCGAAGAAGTCGACGAAGTTTTTTTGAATCGCAATCGCGTATCGAGGATTTTTTATCGGCGCAAATTTTTCTCGTACCCCGTCGCGCTCAATCTCGACACGATTAAAAATCTCGGACTCGGCGAAATGTTTTCTATTGGCTTGAGCTTCCTCAAAACTAAATTCAGTCAGCGCGAGGAAAATACCCTTGAAGACTTCATGATTAACCGCTTCGGGCAAAAGCTCTACGAAACTTTTTTCCGCGATTATACTACAAAAGTTTGGGGCAGGACGCCTCAACAAATCGGCGCGGATTGGGGCAGTCAACGTATCAAAGGTTTATCGCTCGGCAAAACTCTGCTAGACTTCGTAAAGAAAACTTTCGGCTCGAAGAGCGGCGCGGGCGAAACTTCGCTGATTGAAAGATTTTACTACCCGAAGTTCGGACCCGGTCAACTCTGGGAGAAATTCGCGGCGGAGATTAAAAAGCTCGGCGGTGAAGTCTTGCTCGGTTCCAACGTCAAAAATTTTCACGTCGACAAAAACCAAATTAAATCTGTCAAGGTCGAGACGGCCGCTGGACTTTTGACTTTTCCCGCCAATTATTTTTTGTCGAGTATGCCGCTTGCCGAACTCGCTGAGGCTCTCGACGACGGCTTGAACCTTAGACAGCTCCAAATTGCTCGCGGCCTGCCCTATCGCGACTTCATAACGGTCGGGCTACTCGTCGATAAGCTCCTGCTCAAAAACCTAACCAAAATCAAAACACTTGGCGACATTGTTCCAGATTGCTGGATTTACATTCAGGAGCCGTCGGTTAAACTCGGTCGCCTGCAGATTTTCAATAACTGGTCGCCGTACATGGTTGCCGACCCGCAAAATACTGTTTGGCTCGGACTGGAATATTTTTGCGACGAGGGCGACGAACTTTGGCAAATGGATAAGGACGCCTTTATAAATTTCGCGGCTCAGGAGCTCGCCTCGATTGGGATTATCGACAAGGCGGACGTCCGCGCAGGCACTCAAATAAAAGTCCCAAAGGCTTACCCCGCTTACTTTGACACCTACGAAAATATTTCCGAACTGCGCGGCGCGCTCGATGAAATTCAAAATCTCTACTGCATCGGGCGCAATGGTCAGCACCGTTATAACAATATGGATCACAGCATGTTGACGGCGATTGCGGCTGTCGATGCGATTGTCGGCAAGTTCCCAAAGGCTGACGTTTGGAACATCAATGCGGAGAAAACGTACCATGAATACAAAACTACTAAATAAAATCTTTTCATTGCGCATTACGCATTACGCATTAAGCATTGCCTTTCTATCGGTTTGCGTCGTGTTTTTTACTATGTCGTTCAAAATAGTTGAGAAGGCCGACACGTATTTTGTCATGAACTTGGGACGCTACATTGAGGAAAACGGCATTCCCTATATCGACCCGTTCACGATTCACGAAAATTTACAGCTTGTCGCGCAACAATGGCTTAGCGGAATTTTTTTTTGGGAGGCGTATAAATTCGGGGGCGTAGACGGGTTGCGCTGGGCTGATTGCATTGTTGGAATAATTTTAGTTGTGATATATTGGCGGCTGTGTTTATTCGTGAGCGGCGAGAATAAATCTTTGTCGTTGGTGTTGAGCTTCTTAGTTGGCTTAGTCGTTTTGCCGGCGATAGTCCCGCGCCCACATATCATTTCGATGACGCTTCTTTTATGCGAAGTATTTTTCCTGGAGAAATTCACGCGCACGAAGGATTTCAAATTCCTATTGCCATTGCCGATTTTGTCGACGTTACTAATAAATTTTCATGCGGCGATGTGGGTAATGCTGTTCGTGATAAGCTTGCCGTTTTTCTTCGTGAAAGATGTTCGCCACATAAAATTTTTGCTAGCGGCTCTGGCGGCGACATTTTTATTTGGGCTGATAAATCCTTACGGGCTCGGCGCAATGACTTACGTTTTCCACTCCTACGGCATAGACTTAATTAACAAGGGCGTAGTCGAGATGATGACGCCGACGGCGCACGACCTGCGCGGGAAAATATTTTACTTCAGCGCGGCACTGATGATTTTTTCGCTGACGAAGTTCAAAACCCCATGGCGATATATTTTTTTGAGCGGCGGGCTAATGTTCATGGCGGTAATGCACGGGCGGAATATGTTACTATTCTTTTTCCTAGCGACATTCCCGCTGGCTTACGTCTGGAAAGATTTCAGCTTTGATAAAATTTTCGGCAAGCGCGACGCTCAATATCAAAATCGCGGCATCATGACTTTAACATTTTTCCTGCTCCTGGCAATCATCGTATTTTTCATCGCGGAAATTTTTAAGTACGGTTTCTTGAAACTCGTTTTGCCGATGAAAATTTTATTCGTCAGCGAGCTTTTATTCCTAGCGTATAACTTGCTGATTGCCAAAGTCGACGGCAGAGTTATTCACCCGAAAATACTTCTGAAAAAAAATTTGTCGATGTTCCTGATTGCTGTGATACTCGGCGGGATTTTTTACACGACGCTCGACACCAACAAAAAAGAAGTCGACGGGCCTTATGCCGCCGCGATGAAATTTTTAATCAAGAGCGAACGCCCCGAAAATATTTCGCTGTATGTCAATCAAGGTTACGGCGGGCTTGCGGGCAACTTCGGCATTAAATATTATATTGATTCGCGCTCGGAAGTTTTCATTCCAGCTAACAACGGGCAGGAGAAAAATATTTTGGAGGAATACCTCGACTTCAGAACCGGCAAAATTTATTACGCGGACTTTTTCGCCCGCTACAATTTCACGCACATAATCACCAATAGCAAAGATTATCATCTTTACGGCGAGTTGAGCCGCGATAAAAATTTCCGCGTGATTTACGAGAGCGAGCGCGTCGAGGGCTATGAAGTTATTCGTTGCAGAATTTTCGCGCCAAAGAATGGTGGTTGACATGAAAAAAATTTTAGTGCTGATAATCTTTTTGATAATGGGACGGGCGGAGGCGGCAGGTTGGTCGCCCGAATTGCGAATCGGACTTTTAAGCGAGGTCGAAGAAATTTCCTTGCAAGTTTCCGCGCCGTGCATTATGATTGACGCGGCGTCGAAAAAAACGCTCAAGAAATTCCCCGCCGATAAAAAATTCACCGTCAAAGCAAAGGAAATCAAAACCGATGCCGTAGAGATTCGCCCCGAAAAAATTTCGATAAAAGATTTGCGCTCGACGATTGGCGAAAAAGAATATTTCGGCGGCGTGCGACTTAACAAGGTCAATAAAAAATTCGTCGTGATAAATCTCGTGCCAATAGAAGAATATTTGCGCGGAGTGTTGCCAGATGAAATGTCGCCGTCATACCCATTGGAGGCTCTGAAGGCTCAAGCGGTAGCGGCTCGGTCATTCGCCCTTAAAAATCGCGAAAAACATAAAAAGGAAGGCTTCGACTTGTGCGATAAAACTCATTGCCAAGTTTATGCCGGAGCTAAAATTTTCGAGTCGACTGACAAGGCGGTTGAGGAAACGCGCGGCGAAATTCTGACTTACAAAGATAAACTCATCGAGACGAGTTTTCACGCCGATTCGGGCGGCATGACTGAAAATGTCAGCGACGTTTGGGGACGGGCTATGCCGTATCTCGTGGCGGTCAAGGAAGTTTTTAAGCAGGTCGAGCCGTGGACTGTCAAAGTCAGCGTGAAAGATTTTTCGTCGCGATTCGGTGACAATTTCGGCACGCTCAAGGAAATTAAGCTTAGCGACTTGCGAATTGGCAAGAGCGCGAACGATAGAACTTCTTCGGGGCGTGTGAACTTCGCGCAGATTGTCGGCACCAAAAAAACTTTGAAACTCGAAGGCACCGAATTGCGTAGAAAATTTTCTTTGCCCAGTACGCTTTTTGATATGAAGATTGTCGACAACGAAGTAATTTTCACGGGCTACGGGAGCGGGCACGGCGTCGGCATGAGCCAAAAGGGCGCAAGGTCTTACGCGCTCGACGGCTGGTCTTATAAAAAAATTTTGGAGCACTACTACCACGATTCCAAACTTAAAAGGCTTTACTAAAATGTTCAAACGCGGCAATAACGTCCGAATTGTCGCAACGTTGGGCGCGTCCGCTGTTTGGTTACTTTTTAAAAGTAACCTTAAAAGACTTTATTAAGGAGTGGCTGACATGAAAAAATTTTGCATTATGATTGTCGCCGTAATTTTGCTCGTGACGTTCGCAAAGGTTGAGGCGGGGCATTTGGAAGACATTGCGGCTCGCGGCACAATCCGAATCGGCACGACCGGCGATTATATTCCGATGTCATACTTGAACCCCGCGACCGGCGAATACGAAGGCATTGACGCGGAACTTTCTAAAATTATTGCTGACTCGCTCGGCGTCACGATTGAATATGTGCCGACGACTTGGCCGACGCTCGCCGCTGATATGCAGGCAGGGAAATTCGACATTGCACTTTGCGGAATCTCCAGAAATTTTGCGCGGGCAAAGTCTATGGCGATGAGCGATGCTTATGGCGAAGGGCTTTTCGGCAAAACGATTCTCTGTCGCAAGTCCGACGCCAAAAAATTTAAAAGCGTCGCCGACCTCAACCGCTCCGACGTTCGCATAATGATTAACCCCGGCGGCACGAATGAAAAATTTGCTCGCGCCAATCTGCCGAACGCAAAACTTATCGTCCACGAGGACAACGCCGACATTCCGATTCAAATCGCTGACGGTAAAGCCGACATCATGATAACAGAGACGGTCGAAGCGGTCAGCTGGTGTAAGCGCGAACCGAGATTAGCCGCGCCGCTCGTCGATAAACCTTTCGAGGGCACGCGCCATTCTTGCGGCATTCTCTTGCAGAAGGGCGACCAGGAATTTTTAAACTATGTGAATTTTGTACTGGCGGAACTGCGCATGGACGGCAGACTTGAGCAGCTGGAGATAAAATATTTGGGGAGGAAGAATGCTTCTAAGCGAATTTGATTACGAATTGCCCGAAGAACTCATCGCGCAAAGACCACTTGAGCCGCGAAATTTTTCAAGGCTGATGGTGCTAGACCCTGCGCGGCGGACAATCTGTCACGAACACTTTTACGATTTGCAAAAATTTTTAACGGCGGGCGATACGCTCATTTTCAATGACACAAGAGTTATACCGGCGCGACTAATCGGGCGCAAATCTACCGGAGCACGCGTCGAAATTTTTTTGCTCCGGCGGCTCGACGCTACGACTTGGGAAACTTTAGCTAAGCCCGGCAGGAAAATCGCGGAAGGCGCAGAAATTTCTTTCGGCAGTGAATTGAGTTGCGAGGTTATCGGGCGCACCGATTTTGGCGGGCGCGTCGTGAAATTTAAATTCAACGGGATATTCGAGGAAATTTTGGACAGGCTCGGCGAAACTCCTTTGCCACCCTACATTCACGAGAAACTCACCGACGCCGAACGCTATCAAACGGTTTACAATCGCGAACGAGGTTCGGCCGCCGCTCCGACTGCAGGACTTCACTTCACGACGGAGCAAATGGCAGAGCTTAAAAATTTCGGCGTCAACTTAGGCTTTGTGACTTTGCATGTCGGACTGGGAACTTTTCGTCCCGTGCAAGTCGAAAACATTGAGCAACACAACATGCACGAAGAATTTTTTTCGATACCGCAAGCGACCGCCGATTTGATTCACGATACGAAATTGCGCGGCGGTCGAGTTATCGCGGTCGGCACGACTTCAATCAGAACTTTGGAGGCGGCCGCCCTCGATGAAAATTCCGTAGCAGTCGGGAGCAGTTCGACGAAAATTTTCATCTATCCGGGCTACAAATTTAAAATCGTCGACGCGTTGATTACAAATTTCCACCTGCCTAAGTCGACGCTACTAATGTTAGTCAGCGCGTTCGCCGGTCGAGATTTTATCCTGCAAGCCTATCGCGAGGCAGTCAGGGAGCGTTACCGATTCTTTTCCTTCGGCGACGCGATGTTCATTACTAGGTTAATAGGTGGATAGGTTAATAGAACTAACCACCTAACCACCTAACAACTATAACGGACTGAAATTTAAGGCGGGATGCTTTGAAAAAATGAGGAGCAGACTTAATGTCGGCAGTAACTTTTGAACTTATCCATAAAGACGCGGCAACGGGAGCGCGCGCAGGCATATTGCATACGCCGCACGGAAGTTTTTTAACGCCATTATTTATGCCGGTCGGGACTCAAGCGACGGTCAAAACGCTTTCGCCGCACGAAGTACAAAATTTAGGCGCGGGCGTCATCTTAGCCAACACCTATCATTTATTCCTGCGACCTGGAGCCGAACTCGTCAGGAAGGCGGGCGGGCTTCATCGATTTATGAATTGGACGCATGGCATTTTGACTGATAGCGGCGGCTTTCAAGTGTTCAGTTTGGGCGAACTGCGCAAGATAACTGAGGACGGCGTAAATTTCCGCTCGCACATTGACGGCTCGGAAAAATTTCTTTCGCCCGAAATCTCGATTGAGACGCAAGCCGCGCTCGGTTCCGATATCGCTATGGCGTTCGACGAGTGCATTCCATATCCCGCCGATTACGATTACGCTAAGGCCTCGACAGAACGTACGCATCGTTGGGCGGAAAGAAGTTTGGCGGCGGCGACTAATCCTAAGCAAGGGATTTTCGGAATTGTGCAGGGCGGCATGTACGAAGATTTGCGCGAGGAAAGTTCAAAAGTTATAGGCGCGATGGATTTTGCTGGCTGCGCGATTGGCGGACTTAGTGTCGGCGAACCCCGCGAGCTTATGTACAAAATGCTGGCGATTTCGACAAAACATTTGCCCGAAAGTAAAGCGCGATACTTAATGGGAGTGGGCACGCCCGACCATTTGATTGAGGGCGTCCTTCGCGGCGTCGATATGTTCGATTGCGTTTTCCCGACGCGCGTCGCTCGAAATGGTATGGCAATGGTTTCGCCGCAAACTTCGCCACGTGGTCGGCTCGTCATGAAAAATGCCGAGTTCACCGAAGATTTTTCACCGCTCGAAGCCCATTGCGATTGCTACGCCTGCAGAAATAAATTCACCCGCGCTTATATCCGTCATCTTATCCGCGCAGATGAAATTTTCGGCTTGCGACTGCTCGCGCTTCACAATCTGCGCTACTTGCAAAGATTTATGGCGAACATGCGCGAGGCAATCTTATCTGATAAATTTAGCGAGTTCAGAGAGAAATTTTTCACCGACTACGAAGGAGGCAAATTTTTAGATGGAAAATGAAATGGCGGCGACCCTAGCGAACTTCATGCCGATAATCATAATGCTTTTGATTTTCTACTTTCTGTTGTATCGCCCACAAAAGAAAGCTCAAAAGGAGCGCGAAACAATGCTCAGCAGTTTGAAGGTCGGGAGCCGCGTCATAACAATCGGCGGCATTTACGGCACGATTGTAAGTCTTAGCGATGACATTGTCAGATTGAAAATCGCGGACAACGTCGAGATTGAAATTGCTCGCGGCTCGGTCAACGGCGTCGCGCCCAACAAGTGACATAAAAAAATCCTCGCGGAGAAGTTCTGCGGGGATTATTTTTTTGTGAAGACTTCGCGCATTTCGTCCGATTGGAAGACTTCTTGCGCCGCGCCGATTTTCAAAACTTTTTTGTTGAGCAGAATGACTTTGTCGGCGAATCGCTCAACCATTTCCAAATCGTGCGAGATTAGGAGAATTGCCATATCCTCTGCGGCTTTGAGTTCGGCGACCAGTTCGTAAAAAATTCTCATGCCGATTTTGTCGACGCCGCTGATTGGTTCGTCCAAAAGTAGCAGGTCTGGGAGCGGGTCGAGTGCCAACGCTAACAAAACCCGTTGCAATTCGCCGCCCGATAACGCGCCCAATCTCCTGTCGATTAGGTATTCTACTTTGACGCGCCGAAGATTTTTTATCACGCGCTCGCGAATGAATTTGGAACTGCAAAGCCAAACCGGTCGCCACGTCAAACACGCCATGAATAAATCCAAAACGGTCGTCGGGCTGGTCGCGTCGAATTTCAAAGTTTGCGGGACGTAGCCTATAACCGGCCGGAGATGTTCGCCCTTTGCGTCGAAGTAATTCAGCTTGCCCGAATGTTTGACTTCGCCGAGAATCGATTTTAGCAGCGTCGACTTGCCCGCGCCATTCGGACCAATTAGAGCAGTCAGCTCGCCGCAATGAACCGTAAAGTTCACGTCCTCGAAAATTATCAGCTCGCCGACCTTGACCGAAAAATTTTCTATCTGCGTCGTGCAGAGTTTCGATTGATTGTGTTTCATCGCATCGCCTAGCTTATTTTTTTCAGATTATATCACGCGAACAAAAATTTTTCCAACGGTTGACTTCGAGCGGCTCAAAGTTGTTATAATCTGCGCGGAGGTGTTAATATGAAAACTCGGAAGTTGAGAGGCTTAACGGTCTCGGCGATTGGTATGGGTTGCATGGGATTCAGTCACGGCTACGGAGCTTGCCCGCCCGAAAGTGAATCGATTCGGCTGATGCGTTCGGCCTACGAGGATTACGGCTGCACATTTTTTGATACGGCGGAAGTTTATGCGGCTTACGAAAATGAAATTCTGGTCGGCAAAGCTCTCAAGCCCATTCGCGACAAAATTATTCTCGCGACAAAATTTATGCCCGAAGTCTTTTTGCCCGGTCAAGAGATTCCGGAAGGTAAAACTTCGCGGCGCGGTCTCCGTAATGCCGTCGAGAATTCTTTAAAGCGATTGCAGACAGATTATATCGATTTGTATTATGAACATCGCGTGCCGCCGAATCGCGACGTGGCAGAGGTCGCTGAGTGGATGGGCGAACTCATTAAGGAAGGGAAAATTTTAGCGTGGGGCGTTTCTGAGGCGACGCCCGAACAAATTAAACGCGCTCATTCTGTCACGCCGCTAACCGCTATTCAAAGCGAATATTCAATCATGGAGCGCAAAGTTGAAGCGGAAGTCCTGCCGCTGTGCAAAGAATTAAATATTGGCTTCGTAGCGTATTCGCCTATGGCGGGCGGCTTTTTGAGCGGAAAATATTCCAGTCAAAGCAAGTTCGAGGGCGACGACTTGCGCAGAGTTATCACGCGCTTTGACCCAAAAAATATGGAAGCCAATCAGAGTTTGCTCGACCTGATTAAAAAGTTCGCCGCAAATAAAAATACCACGCCCGCGCAGATTTCGTTAGCGTGGATGATGTGCAAAAATGATTTCGTCGTCCCGATACCTGGTATGCGTCGCGACGAACGGCTTAAAGAAAATTTCGGCGCGGCTGAAGTTGAACTTAGCGCAAAAGAACTCGCCGAACTCGAAGAGGCTTTATCGAAGATTACAATTCACGGCGACAGAAAAGATTCCGACATTCAAAAGCTCGGCACCGTTAAGACTGTCGCCACGCATTAAATTAAATTGATAACCGCTTGAACATTTTCGTAGCGAGCCACAATAAGCAAATCGCGTAGCCCGCCAAAATTAAAATCGACGGCAAATTGAATCCGTCGCGCAAAAGTTGGCTCGTATGAGTCAGCGGCAAAAATTCTATCACGAATCGGACGACCGGCGGTAATTCCGCTGTGCTGAAAAACGTTCCGCATAAAAAACTCATCGGCATTAAAAGATACGTGTTGACTTGCGCGAGTTCTTCATAAGTTTGGACTTTCAACGCCGCGCAGAAACATACGCTCGCGAAAATTATCGAGTTCAGCACGACGACGCATAAAAAATTTGCGGGGCTTGCGAAAAATTTCAAGCTCGCGCCAAAAATCATTGCGACGCCCAAAATTAACGCCGTCGAAATTAACGCCCTCACGACCGCCGATAAAATTTTCCCGATGACATACGCCGCCGGCTCAATAGGCGCGCTCAAATATTCCTCAAGGCTCTTGTGATAAACGCGCTCGGCGTGGACGGTCGTAATGCTCATGTAGCTGACGTTCATTGTGTTAAGCGCGATAATGCCTGGCACGAGGAAATCGAGATAGCTACCCGACGCCAGGTTGATATTTTTGCCTAAGCCCCAACCAAACGCGACCAGATACAAAACGGGCGTCACGAGGCGCGACAGGATAAATTTTTTCAGCCGCCGCCGCAAAACTATCCAATCGCGCCACATAATAGTTATAACGTCTTCAATCATTTTTCAAACATTCGAGCCTAGCAATTTCTTTTTTGTGAGCTTCGAGCGCGTAGCCGATTCTGATATGCTCTTCCTCCGTGAAGTCGGGATTTTCATACGCCGCCGAAATTTTTTCCAATCGCGCTCTGACTTCGGCGAGTTCGTCCTCCAAAATAAATTTGTCTTTGAACACCAGCCCATACGTCGCTAAAATTTGTTCGCGGGTCGTTTGATAGTAAGAATCTTCGCCGGAAATTTCGCCGAGCAATTTTGCCAGCTCCAAAACGATTTCGAGTGGCTCTTTGCCAGCAAGTATCAAGTCATTTAGTTTGACGCGAACTTCCTGTGCCGCGCCGTAAAATTTTCTGTCAGCCATTTCATCACCACGTTATATAAGTATAAACGCTAAAAATTGTCAGCAATAAAATTTCTCCCAGCAAAATCGGTTGCAGAGTTTTGAGCAAGTCGGCTTTGAAGTAATCGACCGTCACGATTAAGCAAACATGAGTTGGCGTCAACATTTGCCCCGCTACTCCGAACGCCATCGCCACGCCCGCTAAATTTAAATCGCCAGTGCCCATCGCCGCCACTATCGGCATAACTATCGCGACGTGCCCTTGACTCATGCCCGTCAATATCCCGATTATCAGCGACACGCAAGCGATTATCACGGGCACCGGCAACGGCGACGCTTGGAACGCCGCGACGATTTCTCCTAAAACTTCCGTCACGCTCAAGACTTGTATAAAGTACAGTATGCAACAGATGTTCAGCGACATTTTCCAATCGAACGCGCCTAAGAAAATTTTCCCGACACCGACCTTTCGACCGACCGCCGCCAGTACGAAAACCCACGCCACGACAACTGCGCCCGTTGCTATTGACGCGTTGAGCTTGAAGAAAACTACGACCATAAACACCGCCGCGACCGGTAACAGCGCAAGTAATAGCCCGTTGCGCTCGTGACGAATCTCCGCGGCCGTCTCCGAAATTTTGACTTCGTGCGGAACTTTTATCGGGCGAATCAAAATCAGCCAGCCGACCGCGATTGCCAACACCGTCACCCAACATAAATGGCTTATGAATTCGCCGAATGTCACGCCCGCGATTGAGCACGCCATTATCATTCCAGGTATTATCGGGCTTGAGAACTCGAACAGGTGCCGGAACCAAAAATTTATCGCGGCTTTATGTTCGGGCGTGAGGTTTATTTTTTCGCTGAGCTCCTCGACAATCGGCGCGGAAAATCTCGCTCCGCCCACGCTCGGCAATAATCCTAAGAACGCCGGCATTGCCGCCAACAAAATTTTCACGTCAGAAAAAGTTCGCCGCAATGATTTTACCATATCGGTTAATGCGCCGCTCAAGCGCAACTCTATTTCCAAACACATCACGAAGTACAGCGCGAAAATTATATCGTAAGTGCGCGACAATGTGAATGTTTCGTAAAACGCTTGCAACAATGAAATCGGGCTTGCCGACCTCATCAGCCAAATAAAAATTCCGCTCGCCAACATGCATACGCCGATTGGGATTTTGAATCGCAATAGCACGATGATTATCAACAGCGCGATTGCTAAAAGTAAAAAGATATTCAAAGCACAACTTCCCTAAAAAAAAATCGCAGGTTACTTTTAAAAAGTAATCAAACAGAATACGCGACCTAATTGTTCTCCCGTTTTTAAAGCGGGTCGCCGCGACTTGAGTTTATCAAAAAAATTGCCGACGACGCCTAAAAAATTTTTCTTAAGCTGCCGTTTCGTTGTTGAGCAAAGCCATAACGTCCAGAGGTTCTTGATTAGCTTGCGCGAGCATTGCCTGCGAAGATTGAACCGGCAAATTATTTTTCATGTAGTTGGTCATTTCCTTAGCCATATCGGCATCGCGAATCGCCGACTCGGAGGCTTGGTCGTTCGTCACCATTGTCGTTAAGTTCGAGGCGGTATGTTCGAGGCGGGCGAGAAATGCGCCAATCGAAGTCTGCTGATTTAGGACTTTGGTAACAATTCTGTCCAAAACATCAATAGCTAAGTTAGCGTCTTCCTTTGTGGAAATGCTTAGGTAGTTGCCGTTGAAATAATGCTTTAAACCGACCGTGCTCGCCCGAAGGTCGCCCATAGCGAATTTCGTTGCAAAGTTTGTCTCCGCGCCGACTTGAAAAGATAACGCCCTGTCGCCCTTTGTAGTTTCCATTCCGACAACTTCAGTGAAGGCATTGAGATTGGCATTTGCGAAATTATTGACGTTGCCTTGACTGTCAGTAACGTTCAAAGTAAGTCCAGCCATCAACATATAATCATACACTCTGAGATTGAGAATTCCGTCATCGTCATAAGACTTACCAAATTTATCAATATAGGATCCTAAATTCGATCCAATAAAAGAGATAAAAGCATACATTTGTTCTGTATTTAATGCTCTGTGCAAATCAAAAAATGTGTTACTCCCTTTAAGTTCACCGTGACGAGAGCCGTCGTCGTCGACAATAGACCAATGAATTGTATCACCGTCTTTAATACCGAGACTTTCTCCCAAACGATTTGTAAGTTGCGAGAAGGTAGTTTCACGCGAATTTATATTTTCGACAAGATTATAATTTTTAAAGACGGCGTACGGAATCTCCATTGCGTTGTTTCTGGAGTTGTCGATAAGGCGCATACCGTTAAAAGTGATGTGAACTTCGTCGTCAATTTGTTCGATTAGCTGATTGAATTCCTTTTGCATGATGCGGCGGTCTTCGTCGGTGTTCGAGTCGTTGGCGGAATCGATAGCCTTTGTTTTTAGCGTCTTGACGAGTTCGAGAATATTATTTGCGGCACCTTCAGCGGTTTTAATCATGCTTGAGGCGTTCTGGGTGTTGCTGTAGGCTTGGTCGAGCGCACGAATTCTCACGCGCATTTTTTCCGAAATGGCGTAGGCGGAAGAATTATCTTGCGCGCTATTGATTTTCATGCCCGTCGCGACGTTCGTCAAACTTTTTTCCAACTGCGAGTGATTTGAATTCATCAAATTATAAGTTCGCAGGGCGTCTAAGTTACTTCTTATCACCATGGACATTTTTTATTCCTCCCTGAATTAAATTCCTTTATTACCTCCGATTATTCTTGCCAAACATTTTATCAGAAAATTATTTTTTTGCAACGAAAAAACGCCGCCCATATTGAACGACGCCATAAAATTTATTTTCCTGTGGTTAATCTTCTTTGTCGAGCAATTCGAGTTTGCCGCTTCTGGGGTGGAACATCAGCCCGTGAACTTTAACGTCTTTGGGGATAAGCGGATTTGCGCGAAGCTCCTTAACGACCTTCATGACGTTTTCTTCGGGGCGTTGGAAACTGTCAGTCCACTCAATCAATTCTTTCTCGACCATTTTAATTGCGTCGGGCGAAATGCCGCGTTCCAACATGCCAGTCGTCAAGCTCTTGGACGTTGTCTTAGCCATGCCGCATTCATGATGACCGATAATCGCGACTTCCTGCACGCCGAGTTCGTAAATGCAAACAAGCAAGCTGCGAACCGTCGTATCAAAAACGCCGTTCAAGCAGTTGCCGACCGTCTTAATGATTTTAGCGTCGCCGCGTTTGATTCCGAGGCACGGCTCAAGGAAATTGACAAGGCGCGTATCCATGCAGGTGACGATTGCCAAATGCTTTTTAGGCAACTTGCTATCGTGATGATCTTCGTGCTCGTAGGCTTTGTACTCTTCGGGCAGATTCGCGCAAAACTTTTCATTTGTCTGAAGCATTTCGTCGATAACGGACATTTGATAACCTCCCAAAAATTTTTCAAAGATATTGTATACTTAGCGCGCCTTAAAGTCAACGTGTCAGAGCTACCTAAGCAGAAACATTTTGTCCAATTCGTCGAGCTTATCCTCAAGGTCAAAGTCAACGTCGTCCTCGTAATACTGCCAAAAATCGTCGTCGGTTTTGGTATTGATGTAAAGATAGCGGTCATCGTCCTCATCGACGGCAATGCCGTAGCTTGTAATTTCTTCGGCGTTTAGGCGGTCGTCGCCGATTTGGATAAATTTTTGAAAATCGTTCATGACAATCACTCCTTTTTTAAAAGTTTATAATCTTTCCGCGCGAGTGTCAATGGCAGAAATTTAAGGCTCAAACCAATGAGAAAAATTTTGTTCGTTGCCAAATGTTATAAGCTCACCGATTCGCGGCGTCAACAACTTGTAATTTTTGTCCGCGCTGTTGGCGAGCAAATCTTTATACGGCTCGTTCCAGAGGTGTCGCGCAAGGGCAAACTTCCCGGAATGAATCGGCACAACTTTTTTAGCGCGAATGTCTTCCGAAGCCTGCGCGGTCTCGTCGGGCAAAAGGTGGATTGCGTGCCACGCCAAATTATATTGCCCGTTCTCCATGAATGCCAAATCGAAGCCGCCGAATTTTTTACCAATGTCCTTGAAGTGATTTGAGTAGCCGCCGTCGCCCGAACAAAAAATTTTCCGCGCAGGCGTCACGAATGCAAAGGCGCACCACTCGGTAGGATTTTGCGTTAACATGCGACCGGAAAAATGTTGGCTCGGCAAAATATGCGCCGTCAAACCCCGCCCAAAGTCAATCTCCGCGTCCCAATCGTCCTCAATGATTTTATCGGCGTCGAAGCCCCATTGCTCAAAATATTCGCCCACTCCCAAAGGACATAGGACAGTTTTAATTTTGGGCTTGAGCGCGCTAATCGTCGGGTAGTCGAGGTGGTCCCAATGGTCGTGAGTTATCGCCAAAATGTCGAGCGTTGGGAAATCGTCAGCGGAATAAATGTTGGTGCCGTCGAAAGCGCGATTGACGAAGAAAATCGGCGAGGCGTACGGCGAGAAGACTGGGTCGAGTAAAATTTTCCGTCCGGCGAGTTGCAAATAAATCGTCGAATGCCCCAGCCAAATTGCGCAATCATCATCGCCGAGCGCGTTCAAATTTGTTTTGACGGTCGGGATTGGAGTTGGCGGTACAAGTCCGGTCTTGTCGCCGAATAAAAATTTCCACGTCGCCACGATTCGATTTTCTTTCTCCTTAACATTGTCGCTCATGACTTTGACGGGCGTCAAGCACTCGAAATGGTCTTTGAAGTAGTGCGGCGAGGACAAAATTTTTTCGAGTCGCGAACCCGTCGGCAATCTGCCAAACTCCGGACGGTTTATGTAATAAAAAATTCCTCCGCCCGACGCCAATGTCAAACCCGCGCCGCCGATTAGAAAATTCCTGATAAAGTTCCTGCGATTCATCTGACACCCCTAAAAATTTTTGCCAATTATATCATCAATCGCCTTCGAATAAAATCCTGCGCCGCCTCGTGAATCACCACTTGATTTATAAAGTCGCTCAAGTATTCGTCGAAAATTTCCTCGCGCTCTCGTAAATCTATCAATCGCCCGAAATTTTCTTCAACGTCGATGCCGTATTCAATTCTGTGCAAAATTCTTGATAATTCTGCGCGGACTTCGGGCGTAAAAAGTTCTTTGAGCGCGGCGACTTCCGCAGTACACTTGCAAGCCTTCACAAACCAAATTTTTGTCGTCAAGTCGTCGCTAAAGTTTTCAAATCCAAAATCTTCCCAAGTCGTTGCAGAAACTTTTTCATTATTGGCGGGCAGAAAGTGAATTTCTTTATAAGTTGCGTCGTCCAAAAGCTTCACAACGTCCGCTTTTGCCCAAAATCGCCGCTCATTGTTCAAAAATCTCCCGCGCCGCAAATTTTCCAACACTTTCACGAACCGCACGTTATAAAATTGCGTCAACAATGCTCCAGAATCTTTCAAAAGCCGTTTCATCGTCAATAACGTCGCGTAAAAGTTTTTTCCAAAAGTCAGAACGTCTTTTGCTACGATTAACTCAAAAATTTTCTCCGCGCTCGGCAATTCGTCTATCAAATCCGCTCTGAACTCGTCGCAGAGCTTTTTTACTTCGGGTGATGCTTCTTCCGTCATAAATGCAATCTGCGCGGCAGGTAAAAGTTCGCGCAAGCCCGATAAATAGCCTGCGCCTTCAATCAAAAGGACTTTCACCGGCAAAAAATTAGGCGGCACGAACTTTAATAGCCCGCGCCGCTCAAAATCATTTTTCATTTCAATATCCCCAACTAAAAACAAATTCAATCGGAATCTCCAGCCCCTCCAAAATCGAAACGGGCACCTTATACTTGACCGTAGCCTTTTCGTCTTCGTCAAGTAATTTTAAATCGTCTTCGTCCAACAAAGTGTAAACCTCGTCGAGAAAATATTTGCCGTCGCGCAGAAGATAAACTGTAACGCTTTTGGCTCGCGGGTCGATAATCCAATACTCTTTGACGCCCTGCGCCTCGTATGTGTCTTTTTTTACGGTCAAATCTTTTTTGCGCGTGGAATGGGACAAGACTTCAACGACCATATCGGGCGCGCCGAAAATATTTTTTTGTCCGGCGAGAATTTTTTCGTTCGACTTCAAGACGACAAACAAATCAGGTTTATAAATACTGCCGTCAGAAAAGTGAACGTCAACATCGTCTGGATAAACGTAACCGCTTTTATTCGCCATTAAATGATTTCCAATGAAAAGATACAAACGCCCGATAATGTTGCTATGGGTAAGACTTGCCGCAGGTGATATAAATTTTTCGCCTCCAATGATTTCATAAGACGGATAGAGCAAACGCTCGTTAAGAATCTCGGTTGCCATTCAAATCGCCTCCAATCTGCTGTAAAAATCGTCGACAAAACTTTTCGTGTCGGTAAGTTTATCAATAGAAATTTTTCCTGTCAACGCCGCCAATTTTGCCCGATTGCTCGCCAAGTCGACGGCTTTTTTGATGTAAGCGTCCAAATTCGTTACAATCAGCTCTTCGACGCCCGAAATCCTCAAAATATCTGCTCCCGTCCGCGTATGTGGCAAATTTCCGCACAAACTTAGAACCGGCACGCCCATATACAACGCCAGAGCCGTCATCATGCCGCCCGGATACGGGAAGGCGTCCAAAATCAAATCAATTTCGCTGTAATCCGTAAAAAAATCATCTGAACCGCGCCTAACGTCAAAATTTTTTATCCCAAATGAATTTAAACGCTCAATCAACGCAACTTGCCGACTTTTTAGCGGCGTCGTGTCTCGGAAAATGATTTTTGCGTCGAAAACGTCTAAAATCTCTTTTACCGCTGATAAATAGTCGTCGCTGAGCTTCATGAAGTTATTCAAAGAACCAAAAGTAAAAGGAAAACTTTTCCCATTTCCCTTTTCCCTTTTCCCTTGTACCATTTTTTCATTCGGGCGGAAGGCAAAGGCATTTTCGAGCCGCAAAATTTTTTCGGTGAAAATTTCGTCGTGAGCCGTCAAAAATTCGTCGCCGATAAAATAATCTATAAAATTTGCGCCCGTCGAGTCAAAATAGCCAATGCCTGTCATTTGAACCCGCGCAGGTCTGTAAGATAAAATTTGCAACGTCGCGCCGCCTTCGGTATGCCCGCCCAAGTCAATCAAAATATCCGTGCCCGCGTCGCGAATTTTAATCGCCGCCTCCTCGAAACTCATCTCCGCAATATCAAAATAGCCGTCGACGTTGCTCCGAATCTTTTTCGTGAATAAATCTTCCTCGCTAGACAAGCTCCACGCCGTCACAGAAAATTTTTCGCGGTCGTAATCGGTCAGCAACGCCTCGTAAAATCTCGCCGCCGACGAATCGCAAAAATTCGGCGACAGAAAAGCAATGCGTAATGCGCAATGCGTAATTCGTAATGTTTTTGTAAGTTCGATTTGCTCGCGATAAAGCGAATTGTAAATTTTTAGCTCGTGAATCAAAGTTGGCGCGTCGAGTTGCGGCAGGTAGTGCAATGCAAACAAATAGTTCGAGAAATGCGCCCGCTGACTGCGCAAATATTTATCTGTCATCGCCGCGCTGAACGACGCCTGCGCAATTCCGTCCGCGTCGCACAAATCGTGGAACGCCGAGCCAATCAATTCATGTATTCGCCATTCGTCCTGCGCAGTCGCCAAAAGTTTTTTCAAGCGTTCGAGAGCTTCTCGAGGTCTGCCCTCGTCCAAAAGTTTTCGCGCCAGTTCCATTCTAAACCCTCGCAATCAAATCCCTGTTCGCAACGTCGCTGATAAGCTCGAAAGTCAGCTGACGCAGTTTGACATTCGCCGCAGTGAGTTTTACGCGCACTCCGTCGCCTATGTGGAAACTTTTGCCCGTTCTCGTGCCAATCAATGCAAATTCCCGCTCAACAAACGCATAATAATCGCCGCCAATCTCCGCAGCTCGAACTAAACCGTCAACTCCGTTATCCAACTCCACAAAAAACCCAAAATTCGTCACGGATTCTATTACTCCGTCAAAATTCTGCCCGATAAATCGCTGCATGAACTCAACCGCCTTCAAATCCAAAGTTTCGCGCTCAATTTCTATTGCTCGACGTTCGCGCTCCGAACTTTGCTTTGAAATCTCTTCCAAACGTTTTTCCGATAATTTTTTTCCCTCGAAACTCGCCCTTAACATGCGATGAACGATTAAATCGGGGTAACGCCTTATTGGCGACGTGAAATGCGTATAAAATTTCGCCGCAAGCCCGAAATGCCCTAAATTTTCCGGTGAATAGCGCGCTTGTTGCATTGTGCGCAGTGTGTAGCTCGTTATTACTCGTTCGGCGGGCAAATTTTTGACTTTCGACAGGATTTTTTGGAATTCTGCCGGCTCTTTGCCCTTATTTATGTGCAAATTGAAGTGCGCAAGCAAATTATTTAGCGTCAAAACTTTTTCGGGGCTTGGCAATTCGTGCACGCGATAGAGGCTCGGAATTTTATTTTTTATTGTGTGTTCGGCGACGGTTTCGTTTGCAAGGAGCATACATTCTTCGATTATCGATTCGGCGACGGTTTGAAGGCGTTTTGTAATTTCAAGTGGTTTTCCGGCCGAATTCAGCAAAATTTTCATTTCCGGCAGGTCGAAATCAATCGCGCCGCGTTCGGAGCGAATTTTTTTCCTTAAAGCGTGAATTTTTTTTAGCGCGTTGAGATTTTCGGCGCAATCGGCAAGAATTTTATCGCCGTCAAGGAATTTATTAACTTGAGTGTAAGTCAACCGCTTAAAAACGTGAATTACGGTCGGGAAAATGGAATAATCGACGACGCGCCCCGAAAAATCAATTTTCATTTCGCAAGCCATAGCCAAACGGTCAACGCCGGCGTTCAAACTGCAAATTCCGTTAGAAAGTTCGGTTGGGAGCATGGGAACGACGCGATCTACGGGATAAATACTCGTGCCGCGCTCGAAAGCCTCGCGGTCAAGGGCGGTATGTTCGCGAACGTAGTGGCTGACGTCGGCGATGTACACGCCCAAAAAAAATTCGCCGTCGCGTTCTTCGGCGTAAACTCCGTCATCTAAGTCTTTAGCGTCTTCGCCGTCAATCGTGACGATTTTTAAATTGCGGCGGTCGATTCTGCGTGCAATTTCGTTTTTATTGGGTTGAAGTTCGATTTTTGAGGCTTCGGCTTGTACTTCGGACGGGAAATCTTCTTCGACACCGTGACTTCTCAAAATGCCGCGAATTTCGACGCCTGGAGCATTTTCTTTGCCTAAAATCTCGACGATTTCGCCGCGCAGGGGTTCCCACGAAATAATTTTGACGACGACTTTTATTTTAGGTTGAAATTTCTCTTTGAAGTGCGGAAGGATAATTTTTTGGTCGATGCGTTTATCATCGGGTGTGACGAAAATTTTGCGACCAACTTTGTTAAGCGTGCCGACAAAAATATCCTTATTGCGCTCCAAAATGTCGATAATAATGCCTTCGCGCCGTCCGCGATAGTTGTCGGTGATTTTGACTTTAACTTTGTCGCCGTTGATAGCTCCGCGCAGATTTTCGGCGGCGATAAAAATATCTGAGCTGCCGTCTTCAGGCGCGACGAAGCCAAAACCTTTTTGATTGATGCTGAGCTTTCCGACGAGATTTTTTATCTTCATGACAGTGAAACGACTGCAAATTTTGCTGTCGCCTCCGCAGTTATGGTGCCGTCCGGAATTTCGACGGTTGAGCGCATAGAAATTATATTTTTCCGCTGATTTTCTTGCCAAGCGGTGATTTTAAGTTCCTGTTCGACGGGCGTAGGGTATTTATAGCGAATTTCGAGGCGTCCGGTAACGGCTTTTTCGTGATATTTTGCGGAAATAAATTTGCACATAGTTTCATCGAGCAAAGTGGAAATAATTCCGCCGTGAGCGGTGCCGTCGTAGCCTTGAAACTCTTTTTGCAGGATTTTTTTAGTAAAAATGCGTTCGCCGTCGAAATCGAACGTCAAATGCAAGCCGATTGGATTTTTTTCGCCGCATGCAAAGCAATATTCATCTGCCATTGAATCATCTCCTTAATCTTCGCCAAATTTTGAATCAATGAGGCTTATAAGAGTTTTAACCGCCTCAAAAGAGTCCACACCGTCAGCCATAATTGTAATTTCGGTGCCATAAACTAAACCCAATGCCATAGTCATCATCTTCGCCAAATTTTGAATCAATGAGGTTTATAAGAGTTTTAACCGCCTCTTGAGCGTCCACACCGTCAGCGCAGATGGTAACTTCGGTGCCTTTGACCAAGCCCATGCTCATGATCATGAGAATACTTTTCGCGTCAACAATTTTACCCTTTGCTTTAATCCGAATTGACGAGCGGAACGACGAAGCACGTTGTACAAATATACTAGCAGGGCGGGCATGAATGCCAGCTATATTTTTAATGGTTGTGGTTGCTTCAAAACGATTGCCGCCGATATTTTTTATAGTTACATCAGAATTTTTGATTTTGGGCTTACTTTTAGGCGGCGGTGGTGGTGGCGGTGGCAAAATTTTTTTATAATCGTCGTCGAAGGAAATATTTTTGAATTTGATATTGAGTTTATTGAAGTCAACCGGCTCTTTGCTACGAATAACCGCGACCGCCTCGCCGACACCAATATAATTTTTATTTTTCATGCGAAGAGGAATCACGAAACGATTTGCGCACAAATAAATTTCTTCCGCGCCTTCGTCGAGCAAATCCGCTAAATCCTCTTGGTCGAAAGCAACCTTATCAACGTTCGCCAAAATATTTTTATCGCTCGTGTAATTCTTGAGGCGATTGAGCCGCTCCGCACGCCGCGCAACGTCTTCGGGCGTCTCCACACCGAAAATCTTGCAAAGCTTTTGCGCCAAATAATCATCGCCAGGCAAAATTTTTTTAATCGCTTCGGCTTCTTCGTCGTAGTAGCGATTTTCAAGCCACGTGAGCAATCGCCCGTCTTTAAATTCTCTTACAACCGTGCCAACATCAAAATGCGCCTTGAGGTCGTCGATATTGCGAACCTCTGTGCCGTCCTCCATTATCAAAGCAAAACGTTCTTTCCTTGCCATAAAATCAGCTCCTTATGAAATTTAAAATTTCCTCGAAAACGAACTCGCGATTTTCATCGAGTGGCAACAAATGCCCCGAATTAGCGACGGTCGTAATAAATTTTCGTTCTGAGCCGATGTTATCCATGATAAATCTTGCGCTGCGCGGTTGAGCGGTATGATCTTCCTCGCCGTGCATGATAAGAATTGGTGTAGTAACGTTTGGCAAAATATTTTTCACGTCCGCGATTAAATCAAGGAGTTCGTGAACGCTAACGAGCGGAGTTTTTTTATAAACATCATTAGCGGCTTGCGGCACGTCATTTAATTTTCTACGCGGCTGAACTATGCAAGCATTCCCGCAAAATTCTCTCGGCGGCAAATTTTTAAGTCCCATGCCGTCATCAATGAAAATTGGCGCGGCGAGCGTCACGATTTTAGAAATATTTTGTTCGGCGGCAAGTTTTAAAGCTAAAAGACCGCCCATTGAATGTCCTACGACGAAAATTTCATCGCAAACGCCGCGCAGAATAAAAAATCCGTCGAGAACAGAATTAAACCAATCTTCGCGAGTTGTGCGCATTAAATTATTTTCGTCGGTCGCGTGACCTGCCAAACGCGGACATAAAACGGTAAAATTTTTTTGATTAAGAACTTGTCCGAGCAAAAAAAGTTCGGCGGGCAGTCCAGTGAAGCCGTGAATCAACAAAACACCGCTTGAGCCGCCGCCGTTCATAAAAAAAGGTTGTCCACCTTGAATCAAAATAATTTCCTCCCTTACATTGAGAGTTTAGCGATGATTAAAGTAATTATCGCGAACAAAATTCCGAGTATAACGGTTATCCTGGCTAAAAGTGCGTCCATGCCGCGAGCTTTGCCCGAAAAAACTGTGTCCGAGCCGCCATCCATGCCGCCCATGCCGCCCGACTTCGCTTCTTGCCCCAAGATAACTAAAATCAGCGCGATTGAAATTATCGCGTCCAAAATCATCAAAACCGTCATCATTTAAACATTTCTCCTTAATCTTCTTGCGTCATGTGGTAGCTTAACGCGCTCAGCCCGATTGACAAGTCCTCATTGACAAGCGGGATATTCGGCGGCACGGAAAGTTTTATCGGCGCGAAATTCCATATGCCTTTGACGCCCGCCGCAATCAATTTATCTGCGACGCCTTGAGCCTCGACCGCCGGCACCGTGATTACTCCTATATCAACTTCCTTTGCCGCGATAACTTCATTCATGCGCCGCGAATCTTCAATTTCAATGCCGTTGACTTCGTTGCCGATAATTTTTTCGTTTATATCGAGCAGAGCGACGACTGAAAATCCTAGAGGAGCGAAGTTCACGTAATTTGCGAGCGCGCCGCCTAAATGCCCGACACCGATTATCGCCAGCCGCCAATTTTTATGCAAACCCAAAATATTTCCGATTCGTTCTTTAAGTTCGCGCACGTCGTAGCCGATACCCTTCCTACCGAATTGCCCGAACGTCGCCAAATCTTTACGAATTTGTTCGGGCGTTATGTCGAGCCGCCTCCCCAACTCGTCAGAAGAAATTATCGGCAAGTCTTCCGCCTCCGCCAATCGCAACGTCCTGAAGTACAGCGGCAAGCGGTCAATCGTCGCCTGCGAAATCGTTTTTTTCATTCCTAATTCCTCATTCCTAATTCCAAATTGCTTTTCATCGCCGCGCTTAAAGCTCCGAGTAGCCACATCAGCATTGAACTTGGTATGTTGAAAAGCAAATCGTCCGTGAAGCCGTTGAGAGCCATCGACAGGAACGCCAGCCCGATACCAAATCTGAATCCGTCTAGAAAAATTTTGTCGTCAATTTTAGTCAGCTCGTCCAAAGTGCTCGAAGATTTTTTAGCGGGCTTATCGTCCGTAGTTTCAGTCTGCTCGCGCTTTATGGAAAGTTCTTCGCCGCCGACTGGAATTTTCTCTATCTTGGTAAACTTTTTGCGGGTATGCTCGCTGAAATTTAATTCCTCGTTGTGGACGACAGAACTGCGCGGCTTTTTCAATTTACGCGGCTTTTTCTTCCCGCCGAATAAATTCACAACCCTATTAGAAAATTCCGCGAGCGTTTCATTTATGAGCGTCGCGAGTTCCTGCATAAAACTATTCGACGAAGAAATTTTGTCTAAGCGTTCGCTGAACCATTTTTGCGCACCGTGCTCACTCACCCCGAACGATATAAACATCGTCCCGAAAAAATACCAGAAAAACGCCAGCGCACCTACAATCCCAATCTCTGCCGCGACGTTCAAATAAATATTGTGCGCGTGATAAATTATAATATTCGGGTCGGCGATGTAGTAATTATATTGCGGGTAGACGAATTGATAAGCCCCCCAGCCAATGCCCGTGAAGGGGTGGTCGGCAATCATCGCGCTCGTGCTGACCCAAATTCCTACGCGTACGCCCTCTGACGAATCGCTCATTGTGAACGCCGATAAAATCCTATTCACGAACGCCGAATCGCTGCAGGCAATTAGCCCCGTCACGAGCGCGAACAAAATCAAAATCCGCCAATCTTTTATCAAAGCGTAGACCACGAAGACCGCCGCCAATGTCAGGAACGCGCCGCGCGAATAAGTCATCGTCAAGCACGCGACCAGTAAAATTATCGCGGCGATTAAAACTATTTTTTGCGAGCGGCGTTCAACCTTCGCCAAAAAGCCCAGTGCTATGCAAATGAAAATGTCGAGGTAGCCCGCTAAGACGTTCGGATTTTCTAGCGTCGAGAAGATGCGCTTTTTCAATTCGGGGAAGGCGTCGGGATCAGTCCATTTTATGTCGGCCACGTCGATTCCGAAAATGAATTGGAAAAAGCCCCATAGCACGACTAAAATTGCCGACGCGCTGAGGGCTTGCGCGATTAGTTTTACTTGCGCGGTTGTGCGAACACTTTGCCCGACGATTAGATAAGTTAGCCCGTAAATACCGACCAGCATACAATAATTGTAAATCAGATTGAAACTGCGCACCGATGAAAATAGAACGCTCATTGCGCCGATTAGCAAAAAAATCGTGACGGGCACATCGAAGGGCAAACTTCGCATTTTGTATTTTGAATCGATTTGCAGGCGCAAAAACCACGTGATAACGCCAATCATGACCGCTGCCGCCGCGACCGTCTCGGAGAGCGCGAGGAAAAAGGCTTCAGTCAAAATGGCGTAAAGCGTCCACTGTTCGAGATTTTTAATTCGGCGTCTCCGGACAAAGACGCTCACTCTATCCAATTTCCCGCCCCCTTCTCATTGAGTAATTGTTCTCCTAATCTTACCGATTAAGTATAGCGAGCCCGCAATTATTTTCAAGTCGCCGTCCGAAGTCTTAAGGCGTTCGATTGCCTCAAAATTATCTTCGACGGCCGCGCAAGGAATTTTATGTTCGTGCAGGCTCTGACATAGCATTTCGGTCGAGGCGGCGCGAACAGATTCGGGCGGCGTCACGATTACAAAATCATCTGCACGGAACAAAATTTTAATCATCTCGTCGAAGTTCTTATCCTTGAGCGCGCCGAAGACCCAAATTCTTTTGCCGTGCGGAAAATTTTTGTCGAGGCTCTCGCGCAACGCCTTAGCTCCGTGCGGATTGTGCGCACCGTCAATCACGTAGACGCCCGAAGAATTTTCGACGACTTCAAAACGCCCAGCCCATTCGACTTGCGCTAAACCCTTTGTAATCGCCGCGTCATCGAGCTGCAAAAGTTGAGCCGCCTTTATCGCTATTGCCGCATTGAACTTTTGAAAATCGCCGCGCAGGTTGATTTTGACATCGGCGGGCGTCGTGACTTCGTACAGCGGAGAATTTTTTTCAGCGGCAATTTTTTTGATAATCTCAAGCGGCTTGCCGGTCGCGCCAGTCACGACGGGAATATTTTCTTTGATAATGCCCGCCTTATTACGAGCGATATTTTCCAAGTCGCCCAAAACGTTTTCATGGTCAAGCGCGACGTTCGTAATAACGCAAAGTTCGGGCGTGATGACGTTCGTTGAATCGAGCGTGCCGCCCAACCCGACTTCGATAACCGCAATGTCAACCGCTTGCACTCTGAAATATTCAAAGGCGGCGGCGGTCAGAACTTCAAAATGTGTGGCGTCGACATTGCAAGCCTTAACGCGGAAAATCATTTCGGCAAAGTCGCGCTCCGAAATATTTTGCCCATTGATTTTGATTCGCTCGCAATAACTTTCGAGGTGCGGCGACGTAAACAATCCGACGCGCAACCCTTGAGCCTTCAACATTTCGGCGAGCATCGCGCAGACTGAACCTTTGCCATTAGTGCCCGCAACATGAATCGTCCTGTAAAAATTTTGCGGCTCGCCCAGCGCGGCAGTCAAAGCTTTAGTTCGTTCTAGCCCTTCCTTTATCCCGAACACGCAAAGCCAATCCAAATATTTCAAGGCGTCGTCATAAGTTTTCAAGTTGTTTAATCCTCTGTTCGAGCGACGAAATTTTTTCCTTAGCGGCGACGAGTTTATCGCGTTCTGCCTGCACGACTTCGGGTGGTGCTTTGCTCAAAAATCTTTCGTTGCCGAGTTTACCTTCCGTCGACGCCGCGCTCTTGCGAAGTTTTTCCAGCTCCTTAGTTAGACGGGCGATTTCCTTTTCCGTGTCGATTAGTCCTTCGAGCGGCAAGAATATTTCCAGCCCGTCAACTATTCCGCTCATTGCGTGCGGCGGCTTTTCCTCCGCGAATGTTATCGGCTCCGCGAACGTCAACACCCCTATATAATGCGCGTAAGTCCGCAATGTCTCGGCGTATTCGGGGCGCGTCACCTTGAGCACTAACGCCGCTTTTTTGCGCGAATCTATTCCGAGTTCCGCCTTCAAGTTGCGTATCGTCCTAACCGCGTTGAATATCACGTTCGAGATTTCCTGTACATCTTCCGTCGCTAGGTCGCTGAGCTCGTCGGTCGTCGGGTACGCCGCTAACATGATTGAGCCTTGCGCGTTGGGAAGTTTTTGGCGTATGACTTCTGTTAAAAACGGCATGAACGGATGCAGCAATCGCAACGCCATTTCGAGCACCGTCGCCAACACGAATAACGCTGTCGCCTTAGCGCGTTCGTCCGAGCCGTAAAGCCGCGCCTTTGTCAGCTCAATGTAATAATCGCAGAAGTTAAACCAAATGAACTCGTACAGCAAATGCGCCGCCTCGCCCAGCTCGAACCGTTCCAAATTCCGCGTCACGCCAGCTGTCGTTATGCTTAAGCGTTGCAATATCCATTTGTCCGCCAGTTCCAAATCATCGGGCGACGGCTTAAAGTTTTTGTCGAAGCCCTCCAAGTTCATGAGCAAAAATCTTGACGCATTCAAAATTTTATTCGCGAAATTCCGCGCAGATTCGACCTTCGACCAGTAAAACCTCAAGTCGTTGCCGGGCGTGTTGCCAGTCACCAACATAAAGCGCAAACTGTCCGCGCCGTATTTCTCAATAACCTCGACCGGGTCAATGCCGTTGCCGAGCGATTTTGTCATTTTGCGCCCCTGTTCGTCGCGAACCAAACCATGTATAAATACATGCCGGAACGGGACTTCGCCGCGAAATTTCAAGCCCATCATGACCATGCGCACGACCCAGAAGAAAATTATATCGTAGCCCGTGACGAGGACGCTTGTTGGGTAAAATGTTTTAAGTTCGGGCGTGTCATTCGGATAGCCGAGCGTGCTGAACGGCCACAACGCTGAACTAAACCACGTATCTAAAACGTCTTCCTCACGGCGCAAATTTTTTCCGTGACAATGCGGGCACTCGTCAACGTCATGCTCCGAAACAATCATCTCGCCGCAGTCGTCGCAATACCACGCCGGAATTTGATGTCCCCACCACAGCTGCCGACTTATGCACCAGTCGCGAATATTTTCCAACCAGTTGACGTAAATTTTCGTGAAGCGTTCGGGAACAAACTTCAACGCGCCGGACTTGACAGCCTCAATCGCAGGCGCGGCGAGCGTCTCCATTTTAACAAACCATTGCTTGCTGATGAGCGGCTCAACGGTCGTATGACAGCGCGAGCAATGCCCGACGGCGTGTTCATAGTTCTCGACCTTGACGAGGTAGCCGCCCGCTTGCAAATCCTCGACGATAACTTTGCGGCATTCGTAGCGGTCGAGCCCAGAATATTTGCCGAGCCCGTCAGACATCGTGCCGTTATTCTCGATAACTTTGACCTGCTCCAAGTCGTGGCGAAGTCCCATTTCAAAATCGTTGGGGTCGTGAGCCGGAGTAACTTTGACTGCGCCCGTGCCGAAATCTTTGTCGACGTAGGAATCGGCGAACAGCGGAATTTCGCGATTGACCAGTGGCAGAATCAAAGTTTTGCCGACAAGATTTTTATAGCGTTCGTCGTCGGGGTGAACGGCAACGCCCGTATCGCCTAACATAGTTTCGGGGCGCGTCGTCGCGACTTCAACGTAGCCGCTGCCGTCCTTGAACGGATAACGCAAATGCCATAAATGCCCTTGCTCGGTCTCGTGCTCAACTTCAATATCGCTAAGGGCGGTGTTACACTTCGGACACCAGTTGGTAATTCGCCGCCCGCGATAGATTAAGCCTTCGTTGTAGAGCTGGACGAAAACTTTTCTGACGGCCGCCGAGCAGCCCGCGTCCATAGTGAAGCGTTCGCGCTCCCAGTCGCAACTACTTCCCAACGTGCGCAGTTGATAGGAAATGCGGTTGCCGAATTTTTCTTTCCACTGCCAGACGCGCTCCAGAAATTTTTCGCGGCCGAGTTCGTAGCGATTAGTGCCCTCAGCGCGGAGGCTCTCCTCAACCTTAGCTTGCGTAGCAATGCCCGCGTGGTCGGTGCCCGGCATCCACAAGGTGTTATCGCCCTTCATGCGGTGATAGCGAATCAAAATGTCCTGCAAAGTTTCATCGAGCGCGTGCCCCATATGCAGTTGCCCCGTGACGTTGGGCGGCGGAATAACTATGCAGTAAGGCGCGCCTTTAGCGTCGGCTGTTGTGTGGAAATTTTTATCTCGTTCCCACGCCGCGTAAATTTCCTTCTCAAAATTTTGCGGCTCGTAGGTCTTGGGTATGTTGTTCAAAGCTTGCTCCTCCCATTTGTGAAATTATTTGCAATAATAAACTACCGCCGCTTTAAAGTCAATTAGGCGGGCGTTATGCGCGCTTGTTGAAAAAATTTATTGCCTGTGATAGACTGCGGAAAACAATTAGGAATTAGGAATTAGGAATGAGTAATTTTATTGAGCTTGGGAAAAAAATTTACGACATAAACAATCCGCGCGAGGCGCATCGCTTTGCAGTCTTCGTGGCGAGATGTTGCTTGCACCCGCATCGCATGAGCCGCCTTGAAAAATTTTTCGAGCAATCGGAGCTGATGAAAAAAATCGCGGCGGGCTATCCGTTTGTATACGAGCAGGCGACGCGAGCATTTTTTTATTATCGGTCGACGTTCGAGGAGCGGGCGCGGCTAATCGAGGAGCACATGCAATTTTTATCGGCGCGGCTCAACGAAGAATTTCTGCTGAAACTTTACGGCGATAAAAAAATCGAACTTTGGCGAATGCCGCTCGACGAAACTTTAGGCTATATGCGATTGGTGATGTGCGCGGAGTCGGGGCAGCGTAAGGAAGGTTTAGCGGCGGTCATGCTCAACTTGCCCGACGAGACGCCCATTTATCAAATTTTGTTTTGGATAGCGCGGACTCACGACGGTAAGTGGGCAATGTTTATAGGCGCGATGCAAGGTCCGAACGTCGACGACGCTAAAGAACTCGTCAAGCGCATTACCAAAAAATGTCACGCCTACCGCACGAAGAATTTGATTTTGTACGCCGCGCAGGCTATCGCGAGGAGTTTAGGCGTCGAGAAAATTTTTGCCGTCACGAACGAGGGCTATTACGCAAATAATCACGTGCGCCGCGACAGGAAATTGAAAACGTCGTTCAGCGATTTTTGGCAAGAAGCGGGCGGCATTCCAACTAGCGACAAAAGATTTTATGAGTTGCCGCTTGTCGAGACGCGCAAAACTTTTGAGGAAATACCGAGCCATAAGCGGGCGGCGTATCGTCGGCGATTTGCTTTGCTCGACGAGTTGGACGCGGCGATTGATGAGACTTTGCGAGGTTTTAGAAATGCGGATTGCGATATTTGAAAACATAATGACGCCGGGCGGGCACGAGGTCGAGTTCGATAGGATTTTGGTTGAGGAATTTCGCGCACTCGGTCACGAGGTCGAATTTTACGTCCCGCAGAATTTCCGCTTCCAATTCGATTACAAAACGCCCGTCAATCGTCTCAGGGGCGACGCCGTGACTTATACGAACTCGCGCGGGTTGAAAAAAATTTTTGCGGCGGCTAAGCGCGAAATAAATCGCCAACGCTGGTACAGTCAACTTTTCGCCGCGCAGAAAAATTTCGACGCGCTAATTATCCCGACTTCGACCTACAGATATTTGCGGGCTCTCAATCACAGCGACTTGAAAAAAATTTCCGTGCCGCTGATTTTCATTTTACACGGCATTAACCCGACGGAAGCTCCGAAATTTTTGGCGGCGGCTGATAAACTCGCGGGCAACAAAAACATTAAACCGATCGTGCTGACTTTTACCGATAACATTTTCGGCGAGCGGCGCGACAATATCTCCACGATTTACCCGCCGACTTATACCGCACGAGATTTGAAAGTTATTCCGAGAATTTCTGCGGCGGGCGAAATTTTGAAAGTCGGCTTCTTTGGGCAGTATCGTCGCGAAAAAAATCTGCGCGGGCTGTTGGAAGTTTTTTTGAAGGGCAACTACACGCGCAAGATTGAATTGCAAGTGCAAGGCTCGACGATGCACGAGGAGGACGCGCAGGACTTTGAAAAAATTATCGCGCAATATCGCGGCGTCAAAGGGCTTAGCTTTTTGCACAAGGGCTTAATCGGCGCGGAGTGGCAACAAAAAATTTTGGAGGTCGACGCGCTGTTGATGCCGTATTCCGCAAAGCGTTATCTTTATCATTGGGGCGGTATGCTTTTCACGGCGATAGGATTCGGCAAACCCGTCGTCGCAAGTAACGACATGAACCCCGAAGTTTTCGACCTCTACCGCGTCGGCGAGACTTTCGAGAGCGGCAATCTCGACGACCTCTCGCGAGTGCTCGAAACTTTTATTAACGACTTCGATAAGAATTTCCCGACGTATGAAAAAAACTTGCGGGCGGCGGGCGAAGATTTTTCCCCGACAAATTTTGCGCGGCGGCTCGAAAAGATTATAAGAGGCTAAGCTATGGAAAATTCTCAAAGGTTAATAGAGTGGGACGAAAATAAAAATCGCTTGAACAAAATAAAACATGGTGTCGACTTTAATCAAGCCGCCAAAGTTTTTGAGGATAATTTTCGCCTTGAGGAAATTGACGAGGAACACAGCGAAGAAGAAATCCGATATATTACAATCGGTCGCGTTAATGATATTTTGTTCGTGGTTTATACCGAGCGCGAAGAAGTTACAAGACTAATTTCTGCTCGACGCGCTACTAAAAAAGAAAGGGTGAAATATTTATGTCAGTCGTTAGAGTTATAATAAATGAACCCTCGCCGCCGACAGAATCGGAGATAAAAAAGTTTAAAGAAGACGCTTTGAAAGAATTGGCAACAATAAATGATTCGGACGAGAAAATTTTTTGCGACGAAGATTGCCCCGAATTGACAGAAAAACAACTTGCAAGGCTAATGCCTGTTCACGCTCGAAAAAAAGAATATCGCCTTGCCGCTCAATAATTATTTTGGAGGAATGGAATGGCTAAAGTATCCGTGCTGATTTTGGCGAAGAACGAGGAAAAATTTATCGGCGCGTGCATAAAGAGCGTCAAAGATTTTGCGGGCGAAGTCGTTGTTATCGACGACTTCAGCAGCGACGCGACCGCGCAGATTTCCAAAGATTTGGGAGCGCGGGTGATTCAACACGGGCTAAACGGCGATTGGGGCGGTCAGCAAACTTTTGCTATACAACAGGCGCAGTTCGATTGGGTATTTTTCATCGACGCTGACGAACGAGCTACGCCTGAACTTTCCGCCGAAATAAAAAAAGTCCTCGACCGCGACGACAAAAATTTTGCGTACCGAACGGCGCGACTTAGTTATTTTTGGGGTCAACCTCTCAAGCATGGCGGCTGGTTCCCCGATTACGTCACGCGACTTTTCCCGACGAAGGGCAGTTACGTCACGGGCTTTGTCCACCCGCAAATTCATCACACTTGCACCGAAAAAGATTTCGCCGAGTCCGCCTACCTCGTCCACTATCCCTATCGCGATTGGAATCACTATTTCAACAAGCTCAACATGTACACGACGCTTGCCGCCAAAAAGGCTCACGAGCAAGGCAAGTCGGCAAATATTTTGGATATGATTCTGCACCCGTTTTGGGCAAGCTTCCGAATGTATTTTTTACGCGGCGGCTTCCTCGACGGGCGAATCGGTTTCATATTGGCCGGCTTCCACTACTTTTATACAATGGCTAAGTATGTCAAACTTTACTACTACGGCAAAGAAAATGTTCACGTCACGGAGCAAGCGTGACGCTTGACCCAGTGAGCGCGATTGACCGCCCGATAATTTAAACGTTATCGCCGCGCCGGAATGTTGCGCATTTCTAGCATAAAAATTTTTCACAAAGGAATCCGATATGTTTAAAAATATTTTGGTCAACGCGCTGGTAAATTTGGGCGACGTGGTGCTGACAACTTCCGCACTCGCGCTCATCAAGAAAAATTTCCCCGACACGAAAATTACAATGCTCGTCAAACCCGTCGTCAAAGATGCCGTCATTGATAATCCTGTCGTCGACGACGTGATTGTTTTGGATTACAAAGCTAAGGAAAATTCTTTCCGGAAAATGCGCGAGCTAGTCAAAGAAATTCGGAGGCGGAAATTTGATTTGGCTATTTCGTTCGATAGGAAACTGCGTCCCGCGCTGATAACTTTTTTTGCAAGGATTCCGCGACGCGTCGTCCCGTCTAAAGTTTTCGACGATAACAAAAGCCGCGTGACTTTGCTTTATACCGACGTTGTGGAGATTTCGCACGACCTCAACAAGACTTTGCAGGCCGAAACTTATCAAGAAATCGTCCGCAAATTTTTTAACATAAAAGGTCACGCCGAGCCTGTCTTCCCGAAAAAAATTTCGCCCGTCGCCGATAAATTACTTGCTTGCCTCCCCGCCGCCAAATTTAAAATCGCGTTGTGTGTCAAGGGGACTTTCCCGCTGAAGACTTGGAGCAAAGAATATTTCGCCGAAGTCGTCCGCGAGCTCAGGAAAAATTACGACGCGGCATTTTTTATAGTCGGTGCGCCTAACGACAGAGATTACGCCGACGAAGTCATTGCCGAGATTGGCGGCGGCGTTGAAAATTTTTGTGGCGAAACTTCGCTTACCGATTTGGCTGAACTTTTCCGCCGCGCAGATTTGTTTATCACGGTCGACACCGGAGCAACTCACATTGCCGCCACGACTGGTATTAAAATGGTAACGATGTACGGCTGCACGAGCCCCGACCGCTGGCACCCCATTAACAAAAATGCTATCGCCCTCACGAGTCGCGAGCCTTGTTGCCCATGCACTTATCGCGCTGAACAATGTCCGACCTATCCTAAGCCCGCTTGCTTGCAAAACGTCACGCCCGACCAAGTCTTAAAGGTAATTAGGAATTTGGAATTTGGAGGGGGTAATGGAAATGAATGACGCCATTAAACTCGAAGAGCTACGGATTTTGGAGGAGACTTATCGCGGCGCAGTCCCGCAACTGAAATTTGATTCGGTCTTTGAACTTTTGGTCGCGGTGATTTTGTCTGCGCAGTGCACCGATAAACGCGTCAATCAAGTCACGCAAATTTTATTCCCGCTTGCCAATTCGCCCGAAAAAATTTTGCAACTCGGTCAGCCGCGCCTCGAAGAAATCATCAAACCTTGCGGCTTATCGCGCTCGAAGGCAAAACATATCGTCGAGAGCTCAAAACTTTTGCTGGAAAATTACGGCGGCGAAGTTCCTAGCGATTTCGACGAGCTGATAAAATTGCCTGGCGTGGGCAGGAAAACTGCTAATGTCGTTACGAGCGTCGCTTTTCAAACGCCCGCCATTGCCGTTGATACTCATGTTTTCCGCCTAGCCAATCGCATGAAACTTGCCGAAGGCAAGACGCCCCTTGAGGTCGAACTCGGCTTGCAGAAAATTATTCCGTGCGAGAAATGGTCAGCGGCTCATCACTGGCTGATTTGGCACGGACGAGAAATTTGTAAGGCGCGTAATCCCAAATGCAATGATTGCCCACTGTCGAAAGTTTGCCCGTCGTCGCAAGTATAAATTTTTAATCGATTGCACCGCGCTTGATAAGGAAAATGTCGCCTCTATTCCCTAATGGCGAATTTGATGGAGTTAATGTTGGCAAAGTTTCGAGCGGATACAAAATTTGCTTTCCCTTTTCAATAAGGACAAAATGTGAATAATATTTTGCGAGCAATGCTATCATTTCTTCAAAAGCTCCAGATTTTCTCCAAGCTCCCACGTTACATTCCGCAAAAATCGGCGCAGGATTTTCTTTGAGTAAATTTTTCGCACCGAGCAATACTTGCGGCTCAAAACCTTCCGTGTCAATCCAAATGTATCTGATGTCTTGCGCGGCTAGTTTGTTTTCGTCAAGGTAAGAATCAAGCGGGATAATTTTAATGATTTGAGGTATCATATCGTCTTGATATTGAAAAACGCTATTGTAGCCAGGATCATCTAGCCGCCTATACAATGTCATTTCGTCAAATTTGTTGCCGAGTCCGCAGTTTACAATGTCAATATTACTTTCTAAATCATTCAGAATTAAATTCACATGCAAGAGCTTAAAAGTTTCTGTATCGGACTCGAAGGCAAGTGCTCTTAGATTCGGCGTAAATTTCTTCAAAAAATAAATACTTGTCGTGCCGATGTTCGCGCCCAAGTCGAGAAAATATCCCGCGCTGTCATCGACGTTGTAATATTTCTTCGCCAGCTCATGGAAAATTTTCATAGAGCCCTTAGCCCAATTAACGCGCTTGATATACATATTTCGCATAATCGCATTATCGGCTGAAGTTGCAACATAGGAAAGCTCTTCGAGCGTACACGTGACAAAATAATTAGAACGGCGGTTGTTAAGGTAATCGTACCAATGACGAATATTTTCTCTGATATAATTATCCGGCTTCGTTATTGTGAAAATTGCTTCGGGGTTTTGCATCTAGCTGTTAACATCTGACGCATAAATAATCTTTTCGTGCGGCAAATTTAAAAGTTCAATGGTAGTCTCGAAAAAATTTCTCATGCCCTGTTCAAAAATCAACAACCAATCCCATTTATCCTGCTCTAATAAAATTTTTGGTACGGGCTCGGCAGGTGTTATCTTGCCGACGATTTCAATATTGTCCTTATCAGCAGCTTGTTCAAACCACAAATTACTCACGTCAAGATAATCCCAAAGCAACACTTTAAACATAATTTGCCTCCTCAAGTCCAATTTCTTTGTCGGTGAGATAACACGACGGGTCGGACGCCCAAAAATCGCCTGTGACGGCTTCAGCTCGCGTGCGGAAATTGCCATTGCAGTTGTCCAAGAATTTGCAACAGGCGCAACGACCTTTCAAGAGCGGCTTGCGATTTTTAAGACCGGCGAGAATCGGATTGCTTAAATCAGTCCAGATGTCGCCGAATTTTTTTTCGCGGACGTTGCCGAAAGTATGGTGTTGCGTGAACTGGTCGGGGTGAACGTAGCCGAGCGGGTCGACCTCGCCGAATGCAATTCCAGACCTATTGCCGCCGTTCATAGCGATATATTTTTTAATCTGCGCGGCAGTCGCGTCGTCACCTTCAGCCAAAGCCTTGAGATACATATACACGCCATCGCAGTGATTGTCCACCGTCAAAATTTCTTTAGCAAGCCCGCGTTTAGCAAAATCTTTGGTGCGGCGGATAATTGTATCTATAGCCTGCCGCGACTCTTCGGGCGTAACGTCCTCATCGAGCATTTGACTGCCGCGCCCCGAATACACCAGGTGATAAAAGCAGACACGGTTAATTTTTTCGGCCTCTATGAAGTCGAAAATTTTATCTAGCTCGGTGAAGTTGTGGTGGTTAATCGTGAAGCGAAGTCCGACGCGTTGCCCGACCGCTACGCAATTTTCAATCCCGCGCATCGCAAGATTAAATGCACCCGCCACCCCACGAAATTTATCGTTGACATCTTCTAGCCCGTCAAGGGAAATGCCAACGTAACCAACGCCGATATTTTTAATTTCCTGCGCGACTTCGCGAGTAATCAAAGTGCCGTTCGTCGATAGCGTCGGGCGGACATTTTTTTTAGCGGCGTAGGCGGCCAGCTCGAAGAAGTCCGGACGAATCAGCGGTTCGCCGCCAGAAAATAACAGCACCGGAACTTTGAATTCGGCAAGGTCGTTGATAAATTTTTTAGCCTCGTCAGTAGTCAGCTCGTCTTTGTACTTGCGCGAATCCGAATCCATATAACAATGGCGGCATTTCAAATTGCAAGTGCGCGTAGAATTCCACACGACGACCGGCCCCATACCAGCCGCCGCGCCGTTACGCATTTTGTGTGCGTCTTTGGTGTAGCGCAGAGTGTCGCCGAAGTAATCGTCGGCAAATAGCAACTTCGTTACGCTTATCATAAAAAGCCTCCTTAGGGAAATGGGAAATGGGAAAAGTCTAAAATCTTATCCCTGCCCTTTTCCCTTATCCCATCTCCCTTTCCCCTTTTTTATCCCATCGAGTAAAATTTTTACTTTGAGCCGGATATTTTCTTGAAACGAAATTTCCAACTTGCTGAACGCCGTCGTTTGATAAATCGAGTGAATCATTTCCGAAATTATATTTGTCGGCACGTCGTCGCGAAATTCGCCGCGCTCTTGTCCGCGCAAAATTATTTTGTCGAACAATTCCTTAAAGCCCGGCGATAAACTTTCCGAAATTTGTTCGGGCTTATCGGAGTGTTCACTTGCGCTGAGGAATAGCGGCAAGATGAATCGGTTTTCGTCGATTAGCTTGGCAGTGCACACGCAACACAATTTTAAAAGTTCCGGCGACGATTGATTGACTTCGCCGACCTGTAAAATTTTTTCTTCCATGTCCTCGCGCAGATTTTTGGCGAGCGTCAGCAAGACATCTTCCTTTGAGCGGAAATAATTGTAGAAAGTCCCGACGCCGAGATTTGCCGCTTGCATAATGTCTGCTATTGACGTGTTCGCGAAGCCTTGAGTTTCAAATTGTTGAGCAGCGGCCAGTAAAATTTTTTGCCGCGCTTGAAATTTCTTCCGCTTCCTCAAGCTTATCTTTTCTGCCATCGCCGCGCCCCCTCGAAAAGTTTTACTTATTATATAGAATATGCGAGCTTTTGGCAAAAAAAATCTCCCGACATTTAATCGAGAGTTTTTTAGCCGCGAGAAATTTTATTGAACGTTCATCGATAGTTCGATAAATTTGTTCGAGAGCCTTGCGCGTTGAAGGACTTCTTCCGTGACTTCCGCGCCCGCCTCGACTACTAATGTGCCGCTATCTGCCGTGATTGTTTTAGTCGCGTGCTTGCCGAGCAATACTCTGCGCCGGCGTTCATCTACGCCCTTTTCCGACCGCCTAGCAGATTGCGGTGCTGATTCCGTCTTTTGAGCCTTTGCCTTTTGAAGTGCCGCTTTTAAATCTTCCGCTTGTCTTGTCATTGCCGCGATTTTTTGTTCTTCAACTGCGGGTTGTTCCGCGACAACGGGCTGTTCTTCAATTACGGGCGGCTCCTCAATTACAGGTTGCTCCTCAATTACAGGTTGTTCCTCAATGACGGGCGTTTCCTCAATGACAGGTTGCTCCTCGACAACGGGCGGTTCCTCAATGATGGGTTGCTCCTCAATGACGGGTTGTTCCTCAATGACAGGTTGCTCCTCGACAACGGGCGGTTCCTCAATGACGGGTTGTTCCTCGACTGCCGACGTAAAAGGTTCCTCGTTAATTTCCTCGACGGGTTCGGGAGTCATAACTTCTTCTAGTTCCGCTTGAGTTTCCTCAGAAGTCTCGAATTTTTCTTCGGGGACGTAAATCGGTTCGGGCGTCACTTCTTCAACGGGCGGTGTCCAAACTTCTTGAACTTCTTCCTGCGGTTCCTCTTGAATTTCTTCTTTGACAGGCTCGAATGCTGGTTCAAAAGCAGGTTCTTCGGTCACAAAGCTATTTTTTTTTTCCTCGTCCATGTCGACGACTGTGACTTGCTTACCGAATATAGAAATTTGGTCAGCGGACACTTCGTTAATCGAGCCGTCGGGCGCGGTGATTTCGCAGGCCTCAATTTTGCCGCCCGCGCCGATTATTACTTCGGTGACTTTGCCTTGAATGCGGCCGCTTTTAGTGATTGCCTTTGTGCCGATGACGCGAATATTTTCGGTTAGCATTTCTTCATAGTCGCCGGCCTCGTCTAGGCTCAAAATATTTTCGCTGTGGGTGATTGTCACGGCATCTTCGCCGATTGCGATAACCGATTCGTAGGGGATGAGCTTAACGCCGCGATACCAATCGTCATCCTCTATCGTTATCGCCGCAACTTTTCCGTTTTGCGCATCTATGAGCAAAGTTTTACTCATGCCCAATTCGCGGCCTTCGGTTATGCTGATAATCGGCAAGCCCAATATCTCTGCACTTTTTTTCATTATGCTACCTCCAAAAATTTATCATTGAAATTTATTTATACTGCGCGGAGTTGCGTCTTTTGGAATTGGGCGTCAATCTCCTGCAGAATTTCTTTTGGGATTTTAGCGAAGGGCGTCGACGCGGCTTGATGTTTCGAGAGTATATCGCGGACGACGCGCAGATATTCGAGATTATTAGCGAATTCCCTTTTAGTTTCGTCGTTGCGCTCGACAGCTGGCAATTTCAAAGCGTCCTCGTAAACTTTTATTGCTTTGGAGTAGAGCGCGTTTTCCTTGTAGAGGTTACCCAAATCAATCGCCACGAAGGGCGCGTAATCATCGTCACTATAACGTTCGAGAGCTTTTTTGTAAAGTGCGCTTGCCTGCCAGATATACCCGTTGGCTCGTGCCTCGTAAGCCTTATCCAAAATGTTATCGAGCGTTTCGGCTTTTTCTTCAACGACAGGTTCGGGAATTTCTTCATCGACGGGTTCGGGAATTTTTTCTTCGACGGGTTCGGGAACTTTTTCTTCGACTGGTTCAGGAACTTTTTCTTCGATGGGTTCAGGAACTTTTTCTTCGATGGGTTCAGGAACTTTTTCTTCGATGGGTTCAGGAAGTTTTTCTTCAACTGGTTCAGGGATTTTTTCTTCAACGATTGGTTCGGGAATTTTTTCTTCGACAGGCTCTGGAATTTTTTCAACGACGGGTTCTGGAATTTTTTCTTCGACCGGTTTGGGAACTTTTTCATCAACGGGTTCGGGAAGTTTTTCTTCGACGAGTTCAGGAATTTTTTCTTCGACGGGTTCAGGAAGTTTTTCTTCAACTGGTTCAGGGATTTTTTCTTCAACGATTGGTTCGGGAATTTTTTCTTCGACAGGCTCTGGAATTTTTTCAACGACGGGTTCTGGAATTTTTTCTTCAACGATTGGTTCGGGAATTTTTTCTTCGACAGGCTCTGGAATTT
>CAMZHX010000011.1 GCA_947307055.1 uncultured Selenomonadales bacterium
CGTTGTACATTTTTTTATTCATCTTGCCCAAAATTAAATCGCGGTCGGCATTTTCGATTCGCGACGGCAAATTGTTTTCAAAAGTTGTGCGCGGCGAAACTAAAATCAACACCGCGGGTTGCGGCAAATTATTTTCCTTGAGATAAATAGCGAACGCTAAAGCCAAGTTGCCGCCCGCCGAGTCACCAAAGACGATAATATTTTTGGAATCAATGCCGCGATTCAAAAGTTCGCGGTAAGCCGTGACAGTGTCTTCGAGCGCGGCAGGATAAATATTTTTGGGCGCGACGCGATAGTCGACCATGTAAATTTCCCGCGCGTCGACCATGACCGCCTGTTTGATTGCGAAGTCGCGATACCAATTACTCAACTTGCCGACATAGCCGCCGCCATGAAGTTGCAACGCGACCCGCGCAGATTTTTTTTGCTTAGGATTGGCGAGCCGCTCGACCTTGACGCCGTTAAATGAAAGTTTTTCGTAAGTCCACTTGTCCGGCACCTCGAAAGTCATCGGAATTTCTTTGTTGAAAAACTTTGTCATATAGTCTTTGATGTAAGCTTGTTTGGCGGCGTTATCGCTGAAAGTTTTCCCTTGCTTAGGGAGTTGCCACGCCGGAGCCGCAAAGCTCGTCCCCGTCAGCAAACTCAAACTCAATACGACCGCCAAAATAATTCTGCTAAGTTTCAAAATCCTCACCGCCTTAAAATTTTCCCCCGATTATACAATCGCGAATCGAACTTGCCAATGAAAAATTTTTCGCGTAGAATGGGAAAAAAATTCAGAGGCGAGCAAATGATTCAACTTGAGAACGTGAAAAAATTTTACGGCGAGCGGCTGATTTTCTCCGACGTGACATTTAAAATCGTCGAGGGCGAAAAGGTCGGCATAGTCGGCAAGAACGGCGCGGGCAAATCGACGCTGTTAAAAATAATGACGGGCGCGGAACCATTCGACGCGGGGACAATCAGCGGGCTAAGGGCTGAGGACGTCGGCTTTGTCGAGCAGATACCAAAATTTTCAGCGGCGACGCTCCTGGACGAATTGTTGACGGTCGACGGCGCAGAAAAATTCATGGCGCGGAAAATTTTATTTGGACTGGGCTTTTCTGAGGCGGAACTCGAAAAAAATCCGAACAACTTCAGCGGCGGCGAATCGGCTAAAATTTCTCTGGCAAAAGCTCTGATAAACGAGCCGCGCATTTTGATTTTGGACGAGCCGACTAATCATCTCGACATTTACGCGATTGAATTTCTAGAGGAGTTCGTGAAAAATTATCGCGGGACGGTCATCGCGGTCACGCACGACAGGCATTTTCTGCAAAATTGCGTTGGGAAAATTTTGGACATCGAGAACGGCAAGGCGACCCTTTATCCGGGCAACTACGAAAAATTTGTTCAGCTCAAAAGGGAGCGGCGCGAGTCGGAGATTAAAGCCTACGAGAAACAGCAAATCGAAATCGCTAAGCTTGAGGAATTTGTTCGGCGGAATAAGGCGGGCGTCAAGGCCAAGCAAGCTCGCGGGCGTCAAACTCTGCTCGACCGTATGCAACGTCTCGAAAAGCCGCCGTCGATTGAAACTGCCGCTATCAAACTAAACGACGCCGCCGAGTCAGCTAATCGCGTTTTAATTCTCGATGACGTGAATTTTAAAACCGTCATTAAAAATTTCAGCGCGGAGATTTTCAAGGGCGAAAAGGTCGGGCTTATCGGGCGCAATGGCGTCGGCAAGTCGACTTTGCTAAAAATTATCGTCGGCGAACTCAAATCGGACGATGGCGAAATCAAAATCGGCAACCGCGTTAAAATCGGCTACCTGTCGCAAGGTCACGAGGAACTAAACGAAAATCGCACGCCCCTTGAGGAATTGAATCAGGAATTCGGGTTGACGGAAGGACAAGCACGCTCTGAACTGGCAAGGTTAAATTTGTTCGCGCAAGTCGTCGAGAAACCGATTGCTGACTTATCGGGCGGCGAAAAAACTCGCGTCGCGCTAACTAAACTAATCTTGACCGGCGCAAATTTTCTAATCCTCGACGAACCAACAAATCATCTCGACTTGCCAGCAAGAGAGGCTATCGAAGCGGCGTTGCAAAGTTTCGACGGCACAATCCTAATCGTCACGCACGACCGATATTTGCTTGACAAAGTAACTTCGCGAATAATAGAATTTGCCGAGCAAAGGGAAATGGGAAAAGGGAAATGGGAAAAGGGGTTGCAACCTAAAACCCAAAACCTAAAACCTAAAAGCTCAAAGCTCAAAGCTCCCAACGAGTACGCGTTAGAGAAAATCGAGGCGCAAATAAAAATGGCGGAAATGGAATTGAAAATGATAGAGCACGAAATAAATAGCGCGGTCGACCCGCAAAAGTTGACGGAGTTGGCAGCGGCGCACGTCGCCAAGCTCGAACAGATAGACGAACTTTATTTGCGCTGGGAGGAGCTGGGGAACAATGCGTAATGCGCAATGCGTAATGCGTAATGATTTTGATTTCTCATTGGATGCAACGTCACGTTGCCGCTGGGAGGAGTTGCAATGTTGAGAATTGCGCCGATTGTCCTTGCCGTGATGATTTGTTTTTCCAATCTCGGATTTATAGATTTCGGCGGGCACTCGGCTAATCAAATCGAGCCGGACGAAGCCCACGCGCCGCGCAATCACCTCACCCAAGATAAAAACGCTCAAGCCGCCCCGATTAACGAAGTCTACACCTTCGAGGACGTCACAGAAAGTCCCGCTCAGATAGTTTCGGGCGAAGTCATTCAGCGCGACGAAAATATTTTGCGCCTTCATTGGGACGTAATCCCTAACGCCGTCAAGTACGAAATTTTAATCGGCGGCGCGACCCTCTACGCCTTCACCAACGGCATTGAAATCCCCGTCGATGACGTTCACAAAAAATTTCAA
Source organism: uncultured Selenomonadales bacterium (assembly GCA_947307055.1). Taxonomy (GTDB): domain Bacteria; phylum Bacillota; class Negativicutes; order Selenomonadales; family Selenomonadaceae; genus Quinella. The sequence goes on from CAMZHX010000011.1 coordinate 2,906, forward strand.
GTCAACGCCATTTCCCTAGAAGGCACGACCCTCCAAAATAAAATACCGATTGCCGATATTGATACCAATCCACTAAGCCCGCGCACGACGACCGAATTTGATAAAATGAATTATCCGCCGATTTACCCTGTCTACTCGTGGATTCCCGTCAACGGCGCAGACCATTACGAAATTGAACTCATAAAGGATAATAAAATTGTGCGCCGCTACTTTACCGACTCGAATCCCGGCGACGACAACTTTGACTTGTACGACAAGACGCCCGTTTTAGATGAGGGCGAATATTTTTGGCGGGTTCGTGCTTTGACAGCTGACAATCAACCGCTGACGAATTGGTCGGAGAAAGACGCCTCGAACAGTTTTGAAGTCAAGCACCAGATAAGATTTTGCGCGCTCGGTGACAGCATAACTCACGGCGGCGGCTCGATATCTGTTCCGCCCTCGACGGTGCTTTATAACTGGGAGACTTACTGCGCGATTCCAATAAAAAATTTGGGCAGGAGCGGCGATACTACTGCGGAAATTCTAGCGCGGTTCGATAATGACGTTTTGCCCTTTCGCCCCGAAGTTTTATTCATAATGGCGGGCGTCAACGATTACCGCTCAAATATTTTAGGTTGGGAGTCGGTAGAAAATTTGCGGCTGCTCAAGGAAAAGTGCGAGCTAAACGGGATTAGGCCGGTGTTCATGACGCCGACGCCATTAAACCCCGCGCAGATTGCGAAAGTTAATTTTGTAGAGCCGCCGCCGGTCGATTGGCAGGAGCATCAGCGATTCATTTGCGATTGGATTTGCTCGCAAGAATTTTATATCGACGTGAACGCGAAACTCACTGACGGCGAGGGCAATTTGATTGAGAGCTTGTCGGTTGACGGCCTACACCCCGACGCCGAAGGCAAAAAAATAATCGGCGAGACGGTCGCCGCATGGTTGGATAAATATTTGAACTTAAAGTAAAAAATTTTTAGAAGACAGCTTCAATGGTGCCGATAATCTCGCCTCTGTGATTCTTCAAGACGGGCGGGAATTTTTTATCGAGTTCGGCGGCCTCGTCTTTGGTGAGCAAATCCAATTTCTTAAGCACAGCGATTGTCATTGGCGTCACCGCCGCATAGTCGCCGTCCTCAATCTTGAACGTGATACCCAAATCGCCGTCCTTGACAGCTAAGCAATAAACCGCGTCCGAGCCAATTTTCGCGATAATCCTGCCGCCAGTGACTTCCGAGACAGCCAAATCGATTCTGCCCGTGCCCGAAATCACTTGCGGATATTTGCTCATAGCGTCGCGGATTTTAGTCGTGGCGTCCTCGTAGTCGCCCCAATCGCCAAGTTTCGGCGTAGACAGTCTAGCATAGGCGAGCGACATATTATAAATCGGCAGGTAGAAGACCGGCACGCCGCAGCCGTCAATCCCAATCTCCAATTTGTCTTCAGGCATACGCGACGACATCGCAACGTGCTTGAAGATAATTTTTTGCGCCTCGTGAGTGGGTTGCGTGTAGCCTTCGTAGGGAATGCCGAGCATCATCGACAGCGCGATAATTTGCGAGTGCTTGCCGGAGCAGGGATTGTGAACCGGCAAAACTTTTTCGCTCGCCGCGATGAGTTTTTTGAATGCCTTGCCGCTCATAGGTCTGACGACGCCGCAATCTAAAACGCTTTCATCAAGTCCGAGCTTATTTAAGATTCCTCTGACCAACGCAACGTGATTTTCTTCGCCGCTGTGACTTGAAACTAAAAGCGCGAGTTCTTCTTCGTTTATGCCGTATTTTTCGAGTCCGCCATTTTTTACGAACGGCAACGCTTGAAAAGGTTTAGCCGCCGAACGCCAGAACATTGGCAAATGCGCATTGCCGACCGCCGCGACGACTTCCCCTTTGCAATTTACTGCCGCCACGTCGCCGCGATGAATATTTTCGACGTGACCGGCGCGAGTGTAATGCAATACAATTTCGCTCATGAAACTTCCTCCTAAAAAAATCGGGCGGTCAAAATCTCTTCGACCTCCCTAAAAATTTTCGTTCTGTTCAAATCGGATTGGGTGTCGGCTCGACCGGCTTAACCAACTCGACGGGTTCTGGCAAGGGCGGCGGCGGTGGTGGTTCGTCTTTAGGCTTTTGCAGTGAAATTTTATCTCCACCAAAAACTATGTCCTTGAGTTCCTGCGACGTCAATGTCTCTTTGTCCATAAGGGCTTGCGCGATTTTCTCCAGCGCGTCGCGATTCTCGTTGATAATCGTGCGGCAAGCCTCGTAAGCCTCCTCCATGTACTTGTGAATTTCCTTATCGATTTCGCCGGCGACTTCCTCCGAATAATTTTTCTGCGGCTGCCCGAAGAAATATTGCTGCGCGGGGTCGCCGCCATAAGCTACGGGGCCAAGTTTATTGCTCATGCCGTATTGCATAATCATGGCGCGGACGATTCTACTTGCCTGCTGAATGTCTTGAGATGCGCCGGTCGAAATTTCGTTGAGGACGATTTCTTCAGCGACGCGCCCGCCCATAGCGACTTTCAACCTGTCTAAAAGTTCCGAGCGCGTGGCGTAACTCCTATCCTCTTTAGGCAACATCAGAGTATAGCCGCCCGCCCTGCCGCGAGGAATTATCGTGACTTTGTGGACGGGGTCGGCGTGCTTCAACATCATACCAACTAGCGCGTGCCCGCCTTCGTGATAGGCCGTCAACTTTTTTTCGTCGTCGCTCATGACTTTAGATTTTCTTTCGGGACCGGCCATAACGCGCTCGATTGATTCTTCAAGCTCAGTCATATTGATTTCGTGCTTATTCCTGCGCGCCGCCAAAAGTGCCGCCTCGTTGACGAGATTAGCCAAATCCGCGCCCGTAAAGCCCGGCGTCCGTCGCGCTAAAATATCTAAGTCGGCGTCCTTAGCAATCGGCTTGCCTTTGGTATGCACTTTCAAAATCGCGATACGCCCTGTGACGTCTGGCTTGTCGACGACGATTTGACGGTCGAAACGTCCTGGCCTCAAAAGGGCTTGGTCGAGAATGTCAGGACGATTTGTCGCGGCGATTATGATAATCCCTTCGTTCGGCGCGAAGCCGTCCATTTCGACGAGTAGTTGATTCAAAGTCTGTTCGCGTTCGTCGTGACCGCCTCCGACATTTGCTCCGCGCTGACGGCCGACCGCGTCAATCTCGTCGATAAAAATTATGCACGGGGAATTTTTCTTAGCCTGCGCGAACAAGTCACGAACTCGCGACGCGCCCACGCCTACGAACATCTCGACGAAATCCGAACCGCTTATCGAGAAGAACGCAACACCCGCCTCACCCGCGACCGCCTTAGCCAGAAGTGTTTTACCTGTGCCGGGCGGCCCGAAGAGTAAGACGCCCTTTGGGATTCTCGCGCCTAAGTCGTTGAATTTTTTCGGGTGCTTGAGGAATTCGACGACCTCTGCAAGTTCTTCCTTAGCCTCGTCGGCTCCGGCTACATCGTTGAACGTCACTTTGACTTTATCGCCGCCCATGAGTTTTGCGCGGCTTTTACCGAACGACATTACTTTTGAGCCGCCGCCCTGTGTCTGCGTTATTATGAAGTACCACGCGCCGACCAATATCGCAATCGGCAACAACGACGAAAGGAGCGTCACCCACCACGGCGGCTCTTTCGGATTCTGCGCTGTTATTTCTACTCCTTTGGCTTCGAGTTTTCCGACTAAATTTTCGTCGCCAATCGGCGCGTCGGGTGCTATCGTCGTGAACTCGCTGCCGTCTTTTTTCGTGACCTTAATCGAATTTTTCACCAGGATAACTTTTGTGACTTCGCCCTTGTCGACCTGCTCCAGGAATTGTGAGTAGCTCGTTTCCTGTACGGGCTGCGGCTTTATCGAAAAGTAATCGTAGGCGGTTATCGCGATGAAAATCACTAACAAATAAAACCCGACGTTGCGCCAGAAACTATTCAATCAAAAACGCTCCTTTGTCAATGTCAAATTATTTACCACCGTAAACGCTACGCTTCAAAATGCCGAGGTAAGGCAAGTTGCGATAATGTTGCGCGAAGTCTAGCCCGTAACCGACAATGAAATCGTCCGGAACCTCAAAGCCGCAATAATCAATTTTGACATCGACCTTGCGGCGGCTGGGCTTATTGAGCAGGGTGCAAATTTTTACGCTGTTAGCCTTCTTGTCAAGGAAATAATTAATCAAATAGTTCATGGTCGTGCCGGAGTCGATAATATCTTCGACGAGCAGAATATCGCGACCTTTGGGGTCGTTGTCGAGGTTTTTGAGGATATTGACTTTGCCGCTGGTGTGGGAGTTGGCGTCGTAGCTTGAGGCGATGAGGAAATCGAATTGCACGGGGATAGTCAAGCGGCGCACGACGTCGGTATAAAACATGACCGCGCCATTGAGGACGCCGACCGTCAGGAGCGGCTTAGCAATGTCTTTGTAATCTTCGCTGATTTGCGCGCTGAGCTCCTTGGCGCGGGCGGCGATTTCCTCCTCGGTGTACAGCACGCGTTCGATGTAATCTTCTTTACTCTTCAAAGCAATCAACCCTTTCTTTTCAGGGGAAAGGGAAATGGGAGAAGGGAAAAGTCTTTTCCCTACTTATCCCATTTCCCATCTCCCTTTTCCCTTTTAGTTATGTAAATTTTTCCTTGTTTCAAGTTTGCTCGCAAACTATTGGGCAATTCGACGCCCGCCAAATTATTTATCAGAACTTTCCGGACGCCCTCGAAATGCACAAAGCCGAAATCTTTTATCGAGCCCGCGACTTGCGCCAGAAATTTTTTTATGACGACTCTTTGGAGCGCGGGGTGAAGTTTCAAAAATTCTCTGCGGACGATGCAATTTTCTTTGACGACTCGCGGGAAAATTTTATCAACCTGCGCGGAAATGAAATCATTTTCTTGCGCGGCGACCTCGCCAAGTCTGCAGAGCGTTTCGACCAGCGCGGGATTAAATCTTTCAAGCGTCGGGATAAGTTCCAAGCGAATTTTATTGCGTGTGGTATCGGGCGCGAAATTTGTTTTATCGAGGCGCGGCGATAAATTTTTCAAGCGGCAGAAATTTTCCAGCTCGGCTTTTCTGAATCTCAACAGCGGACGAATCAACAAGCCGTAATCTTCCGAAAATGTTCTGAACGTCATAGCCGCTAAGCCGTCGGAAGTCGCGCCGCGCAGAAGTCTCATTAAAATTGTCTCGGCCTGGTCGTCAGCATGATGCGCTAAGGCTATCGCGTCGAAATCGGAATCGCATTTGACTTTGCTCAAAAATTCGTAACGGAGAATCCTCGCGGCCGTCTCGACCGAAATTTTATTTCCCGCCGCAAAAATTTTAACGTCGCCATGTCCGCCGAAAAATTTTATCTCGCGCTCTTCGGCGAAAGTCTTAACAAAGTCCGCGTCGTCGAGGGAATCTTGACCGCGCAGTCCGTGCTCGAAATGCGCAATCGCAATTTCCAAATTGAATCGTCGCCGCGAATTTATCAGCAGTTCAGCTAAGGCTAGGGAATCTGCGCCGCCCGATACCGCGATTAAAATTTTGCTGACGCCGTCGAAAATATTTTCCGTCGCGCAAATGTCGATAAATCTTTTGAGCATAAAAAAATGCTTATCAATCCGACCGTCGCGAGCCGCGCCCGCCGCGTTTGGAATCAGTTTTTCGTTTTAAATCGGTCAAACGCTCGTCGCTATCCTTTAGGAATTTAGACAGCTTGTCTTCAAATGAGGCCGACAGTTGTCTTTGCGGCTTGCGAAAGTCTCCGCGTCGATTTTGTTTGAAAGATTGATTTTCTTCGGGCGGCTTAGCCTTTGCCTGTTTCAACGACAACGCAATTTTATTTCCGTCTATGCTGACGACTTTGACTTGAACGGTATCGCCCTCGCTCAAAAAATCGCGCACGTCGTTGACGTAAACTTCAGCGACCTCCGAAATGTGAATAAGTCCAACTTTACCCTCTTCCAGCTCCACGAAGGCTCCAAAGTTCGTGATTCGTGTAACCTTGCCTTCAACAATGCTGCCTACTTCCATTGCCAAAATTTTGTCCTCCCAAAAAATTTTTTATTGCCGCGCTTGATAGGGCATCTCGCCTTCTTTGGCTAGTCCTAAATCTTCACGCGCCAATTTCTCAATGTTGTTAATGTCCTGCAGTTCGGCGAGTTCCTTGCGCAATTTCTCATTAGTCGCCTTTGCCTTCTCTAATCGTTTATCGGCGATTCGCTGACTTTCGCTAACGTGCGCCAAGTGAACTTGCTGAGAAATTAAAACCGTCGAGAAGTAAACGATCATCGCCAGCATAACCACCGCGAACCAGTTAAAACTTTTTCTTTGGGTCATTACGTCGCCTCCTCAATTTGTCCTATAATAGCAGTTAGGGCGGTCTTTCGCAAGTTAATAATTTTCGGCGTAGACAATGCCCTTTCTGAAATCCGCCGTGTCAAAAATTTTCGGGTCGTAAAGAAAAATCATATAGCCCGCGCTCGTCGAAGTTTGGTAGCCGTACTTTTGGAAAATGGATTTTATCTTGATTAAGTCGTCGGCTTTGTGATAGCTGCAGACTGAAGCTTTGACTTTGTTATTGGTGAGAATTTTTTTCGCGCCGCGCAGGGCAAGTGGTTCGGCTCCTTCAATGTCCATTTTGAGGAAAATTTTTTCGCCGCGCAAATCGGGCAGGGCGTCATCGATTGTAATATTTTTGTCGTCCGTGACATTCGAGACAAAGCGCGGGATAAGTTCCACTTTGTCGCGATAATTTCTGAACGTCTGACTTAGCGGCTCAAGCCATTGGGAATCAGACTCGAACAAATACATTTTGGAGCACAAGTCAACGTATCGCAAAGCGAAATTTCCTTCGCAAACGCCCGCGTCAATGACGATGTCGCCCGCGTTGACTTTATGCTCGCCTTTTATGTATAGGTGCGGCGAAGTCGGCAGTTGCTCCGACATGAGATTTTCTACAAATTGCTCGCCGTCTTTAATGAAAAATTTTTTGTCTCGCGGATAATACATCTTTCGCCAATCGCCGCTGACCGTTTGAAACTGAATGTATGGCAAGTCAAGTTCGCTATCAAAAAAAACCCTGTGGAGCTGACCTTTATTATTTGGCAGGTACTGATTGAAAATAGAAATTTCGTTTGTCTTCCAATACTCCAACGTCTCTTGAATTGCTCGGTCATCGAAGTCTTCATATTTTTTAATCATCAACTGCTTGAGGAGCCAATAGGGTTTTTGGAATTTCTCCTGCGTCCCGATTCCAATTTCAATCATTTGTGGGGCAATGTCATTAAAAAGGTCTTCACCGCAAGCAAAAATCGCTACTTCCCATGACAAATTTAAAATCTCGTTGAGAGGGTAGACGGGATAATTTTTAATTAAAGTCGATTTCTCTTCCAAGTCCAATGAAACAATTCCCGCGATGTCGTATTCAATTCTCTCGGCAAGTTCGCAGAGTTTTGCGCAAAAGCTTTCGTGTATGTATGGAAGTTTCATTATGATGATTCGCATATGCCGATTCCTTTCGAGCCGAAATTTTCATTTATATTTCAACGTGCATTATACTTTTCCTGCCTTGACAAAGAAAATCGGCAAGGTTATTATGCAAAAAAATTTTGGAGGTAGCGTTATGAAATTCAGACTAAAAAAGTTGGCGGCAGTCTTGGCGATTGGCGGCGCGATTTTTTTCGGCGGCAATGCTCAAGCCGACGCCGCTAGCATGACTAATGATGGCATGTGGGCTTTCCGCGAAGCTTATACCTCGCAAGTTCCCGACACGCGCGTTTTCGAGCAGGACTTAACACTTATCGCTACAAATTTTCATCTCGACATAGATTCAAAAACGCAAATCCTTAAAGACGGCTCCTTCAGAATGGGCGGGCAATTCAACTGGACTTACACCAACCTAAAAAGAAATTATTCGACCAACAGCACAATTCCATTTTACATTGAGCAAATCGGCAACGATATGACCCTTTATGTTAAGCGCAGAGGTCGTTGGAGTAAAATGCTTTTGCCGGGCTTGCCGTCGAGTATCGCTCTCCTTTGGAAGTCGAACGACCCCGAAATCACGAACGCTATTTTGGACGCCGTAAAGAAAATCGAAGTCTTGAACGATACGCCCGACTTGCGGACTATGAATGTTACTTTGGACGGCATGAAGCTCGCAAATATTTTGAATGCAAATTCTGAAGCGACGTTTGCAAACCTTTCGGGCGACGCCCTCACCGAAGAAAAAGAAATTTTTTATCGTTGGCTGTCGGCGTTCAGAAAGACTGATATAACTTTTGCATGGACTGTCAATAAGCCGAGCTGGACGACTGCAACCGCCGCGTTCGATTTAACGTCGATTATGCGCGCCTATGCAATTTACGTCCTCGACGAGGCGGCCGCCGGTCGCGTAGTCCTCACCGACGAAGAACGCGACCTACTCGACGCTATGGGCTACTACGCCGAGCTTAGGTCTTACACTACGCAAATCAAGGCGCAAGATGATAACTTTGTCGATGTCCCCGCCGATTTGTCGGCCGTGCCGGAAAATGATAACTCGCTTGACGATATTTTCAGGGAAATGACCACCGTTGTTGAAAAATAAATTCTAAATAATTTTGTTGGCGTCGTCGCCGGATGACGCAAGGCATTTGCACGAACTGTAGGCAAGAGCTTAAAAGCTTCGGAAAGTTCGTGGCAGATGCCTTTTATTTTTGGGAGGGCTTGCGATGATTTTCATACCGATAGCAGTTGCAGTCTTAGCGAACGTCTTTTATCACGTGGCGAGCAAATCCATTTCGCCCGAACAAAATGCCTTTATGGGCTTGGTCGTCAACTACGCGACAGCACTTTTTGCGAGCGCGATTTTATTTTTCCTGACGCCGCACGAGAAAATTTTAATCGAGGCGACCAAAACAAATTGGGCTTGCATTTTAATGGGCTTGTCGATAACGGGAGTTGAAGCGGCGTTCATAATGATTTACAGGTCGGGCGGCGAACTCTCAACCGCGTCGCTAATTGTGAACATTCTAATCGCGATTGCAATGTTGGCAGTCGGAGGAATTTTTTATCACGAACAAATTTCACTGCAAAAAATTTTCGGCGCGGCTCTTTGTATCGCGGGCGTCATAATACTTTCCTTGCACTGAAAAAATTTTTGTAAAGCGTTGACGCTTGAAATTTCTAAAAGTATAATCTAAGCGGTTTCTAACCAAAAATTTTTAATGGGTTTTTATAACATTCAGGAGGGTGTGGTTTTTTTATGGCAAAGGACATCCGCATAAGCAGCCCGCTGAACGGTAAGTTGGTTCCGTTGAATTCAATCAACGACCCCGTTTTCGCGAGCGGCGCAATGGGACGTGGTATTGCCGTCCAAGACCCGAAGGGGCAAGTTTTTTCGCCGTTCGATGGTGAAATTACAGTTTTCTTCCCGACGGGACACGCAATCGGCCTTAAGTCCGACGACGGTATCGAACTTTTGATTCACGTCGGCATGGACACGGTCAAGATGAATGGCGAAGGTTTCACGCCAAAAGCAGAGGCCGGCGACAAAATTAAACGCGGTCAGCTCCTGCTCGAATTCAGCCCCGAAGCTATAAAGAAGGCGGGCTACGAAACCACTACGCCGGTTGTCGTCACCAATCACGCTGATTTTGGCGACATTACGGTCGAACTCGACGGACAGTCTATCACGGCTAAGGCTCCGGCTGAAGACGCTAACGCAGGTCCCGTTGAAAAAGACGCGGACGACTCGCAATACGACGGACTGCCCGACGAAGAACGCGTTGCTAAACTCATCATGAAGTACGTCGGCGGCCCCGATAACGTAAGAACCGCTGAACACTGCGCGACGCGTCTGCGCTTGATTGTCAATGACAAATCGAAGATTCAAGAAAAGAAAGTTGAGAATATCGAGGGCGTCAAAGGACAATTCTTCGCGGCTCAGCAGTACCAAATTATTTGCGGCACAGGTTTTGTCGACAAGGTTACGGAAGAATTCATCAAGCTCAAACCGTCATTAGCAGGCGGCGGCGGTAAGGAAGCAGCCTACGCCGAAATGAGCTTAATGCAGAAAATTTCCCGTACCTTAGGCGACGTGTTCGTCCCGATTATCCCCGTTCTCGTTGCAACAGGTCTTTTCATGGGTGCTCGTGGTGCTATCCTTTCACTCGGTAGCGAATGGGATCCCAACTTCCTGCTCATGACTCAGGTTTTGACTGATACGGCGTTTGCATTTTTGCCGGCTCTAGTCTGCTGGTCGACTATGAATAAGTTCGGCGGCACAGCAGTTATTGGTATCGTTTTAGGTTTAATGCTCGTCTTCCCTGGCCTTCCGAATGCGTATGTCGTTGGTGGCTCGGCGGCTGAAATCGCGGAAAAAGGTCTCACTTGGGTTGAGGCATCAGCTATGCCCGAATACGCCGGCAAAACTCCTATTCCGCTCGATTTGGGTTTCGTAACAATTCCGCTCGTCGGCTATCAAGGCTCGGTTCTCCCTGCACTCGTTTTAGGTATCTTCGCAGCTAAATTCCAGCAATTCTTGAAAACTTTTATCCCCGATATGATTGACCTTATCGTTACTCCTTTCTTGACTTTGACTGTTTCGATGGCTCTTGGCTTCTTGGTAGTTGGTCCTATCATGCACGGTTTGGAATCTTTAGTCTTTGGTGCAGTTCAAAGCTTCTTGACCATTCCGATTATCGGCGGCTTGATTATCGGCGGCTTGCAACAAGTCATCGTTATTTTCGGTGTCCACCACGTCTTCAGCGCGTTGGAAATTTATCTGCTGTCAACTCAAGGCTCCGACCCCTTCAACGCGATTATCACTTGCGCGACGATTGCTCAAGGTGGTGCGGCATTGGCGGTTTCGCTCAAAACTCAAGACCCGCGTAAACGTGCTCTCTATATCTCCTCGACGGTTCCTGCGTTCTTGGGCATCACTGAACCCGCTATCTTCGGTATTAACCTTCGCCTTATGAAGCCCTTCATGTTCGGTTGCGTCGGCGGTGCGGCTGGCGGTGCTGTTTCTAGCTTCTTAGGTCTCGCCGGTACTGGTATGGGTATTACGGTTCTGCCCGGTATGCTCCTCTACATGAACGGACAAATTGTTCAGTATATCATCGTCAACTTGATTGCGTTTGCAGTCGGCTTCGCGCTTACTTACGTACTGTTCAAACACGACGAATAAAATTTTTCTGGTCACCTCTTACTTATTGAAAGAAGTTGCCGCGCTCGGAAAAGCAATGCGTAATTAGGAATGCGCAATGCGCAATGAAAAAAAATTACGCATTACGCACTACGCATTATTAATTGCATTTCGGGCGCGGCTCTTTTTAAATAATCTTGTTACTGTCATTTATATCATTCCCGAAGCTGATAGGAGGTGTTTCTCATGGCTGATTTAGAAAGAAAAGTTGAAAAGCTCGACGAACGCGTCACGAGTCTTGAACAACGAGTTACTGAAACGACTGCAAATGTCAACAGCTTGATTCGTGAGTTTAAAGATTTCAAAGACGAAATGCGTCAACAAAATCAAATGCGCGCTGAAGATATTCGCGAAATTCGAGCAAGTCTTGAAAACATGGGTAGACACGTCCGCAATTTGTCTTTGACGGCAATGGGTGCTATTGGCACAATGGTCGTCACTGTAATTATTTCCTTACTAAGAAGTTGATGGGAGATGATTCAAATGACTGAACAAGAAAAAATTAACGCTGATGTTCAAATGAAACTGGCTATGCAAGACGCCAAATTTGCGGTGTTCATGCAAGAACTTCAGCAACAACGTGAAGACATTCGCGAAATTCGTCAAGACATGAAGGCTATGCAAGCTAATCTCGACGCAAAAATTGACAGCATGGGCAAACATGTTCGTAACTTGTCGATAACAGCAATGGCGGCGGTCGGCGGTATGTTTGTCGCCGTCGGCGCAATGGTCGCCACAGTTATTTATACTATTCTTAAAAGTTAAGGAGGAATTTTTATGGCAAAAAAATCCGGTGAAACCTTGGAGGCTATCAAGGCGAAGTTCAACAAGCAAGCAGTCGACGAACGCGTCCGCAAAGAAATTCCCTACACAACTCGCTGGCATAATCATTTCCACATTGACGCGCCGCACTCCCTGATTAGCGACCCGAACGGCTTGTGCCAATGCGACGGCACCTATCACATTTTCTGTCAGTGGAATCCCGTTCCCGAAAATCAGCAATGGCACAAAAATAAATCTTGGATGCACACCGCGACCAAAGATTTTATCAACTACACTATGCCTGAACTTTCGCTCTGGCCCAGAGATGAGTACGATAAAGACGGCTGCCACTCCGGCTGCGGTTTCGTCGAGGACGGCAAAGTTCGCGTCTTCTACACCTGCAACGCTCGCGATGAAAATTACGTTCGCACCGTCGCGCAACGTTTCGGCACCCTTCAGGACGACGGCTCCATTAAATTGGACGAAATTCAAGTTTACGGCAACCCCGAAGGTTACACCGCCCATTTCAGAGACCCGAACTTCTTCTATCGCAATGGCGTTCGCTATTTCGCTATGGCCGCGCAGCGTATGAGCGACCCCGCTAAGAGTTCGCGCCCCACTAACGGTGCTGTCCTCATCTACAAGGAAAAACCCGAAGGCGGTTGGGAATTGCTCGGCGAAGTCAAAACCGATTACTACGATTTCGGCTACATGTGGGAATGCCCCAACCTTTTGCAGTTCGAGGATATGGACGTTTTGATTGTCTGCCCGCAAGGCGTCAAGCATGAAGAGCTTAAATATCAAAATCACTGCCTCGCCGGCTATTTCATCGGCCATTTCTCGGTTGATAGCCTCGATATGATTCACGGCAAGTTCCATGAGCTCGACAAGGGCTTTGATTTCTATTCCCCGCAAGTTTTCGCCAATGAAGCTCGCCACATCATGATTGGTTGGGTTGGTATGCCCGACCTCACCGACACGGTTGAATCCGCAAAAGACGGCTGGCTTTACTCCTTGACAATGCCGCGCGAACTCACGATTCATCAGGGCAAAGTCCGCAGTCAGCCCGTCAAAGAAATGGAAGGTCTTCGCCAAGAACGCACCGATGTCGACGTTTCCAACGCGAAAGATACAAATATCAATCTGCCGGAAGCCTCTGAGTCCGATATTAATATTACATTCGGCGCGGCTCGCAAGATTGAAGTCTCCGTCAACTGGGGCAGTGAAAAATTCGTCATCAAGTACGACCGCGATAACCAAATTTTGATGCTCGACCGCGAAGGCATGAAACTCGGCGGCAAAGGCATTCGACCGTTCAGCGACGGCAAAAACACCGACGTTAATATCGGCACGCGCAAATTTAAACTCTTCACTAATCTTGAACTTAATTTCCGCCTCTTCGTCGACAAATCCGCTATTGAGCTTTTCCTCCAGGACGGCGAAGAAGCTTGCAGCCTTCTCGTTTACCCCGAAGAAGACGTTGCGCCCGTTCTCAAATTCGATGCTGATAAACCTATGCAGAGAATTTCCGGTGAAGTCTGGAAGCTCGGTAAATTCAACTATAAATAAAATTTTCAAACGCTACGGCACGGCAATTTCGTTCAAATTATCTGTTCCCCCGCTTTTAAAGCGGGATTTTTTTGATATAATTCGTTCGGAGATGATTTTATGATTGAAATGCGACGAGAATTTATTCACGGCAAAAAATTCGATGAACAATGGACAGAACTCGGATTAAATGACGATAACTTAAAAGATTTGCAGAAAATCCTTTTAGAAAATCCAAAAATCGGCGCAGTAATAAAAGGAACCGGCAGATTAAGAAAAATGCGCTACAGTTACGGAAATCGTGGAAAACTTATCGCAGGAAGAACGAAATTCGATTAAAAAATTGATTAAGCGGCTTGAAAAATGTTTTGAGGAACGAAAATTACCATGAGTACCGCATACGAAATGATTAGCGAATCTTTGAACGAAATTATTAAGGATTTGGAAGAAAACAACGGTAAGAATCTTAAACGCGAGACTTTGTCGGCTGAAATTCAGAAAAAAAAGACCATACCTATTAAAAAAGTTATCAAACAAGATTCAATAAATAAATTCTTCGAGCCGCTCACAAGTTATTGAAAAATTTTTTGCCTTTGCTATCGCGCAGAGGCATTTTTTTTGCTATTATTACGAAAAAAGGAGGGATTGCTATGGGAGATTGGACTATCAGCGATTTTTTAGGCGTTTTGCTCATTTTAATGGTCATGCAGGTCATCGGGACACATTTGCAGGTTAAAAAGTACCGAAAAGCCGTTCACAAGCTCCATAAACTCGGAAATTTGGGTGTAGGAGCGAAAAAAGGCAAGCTCGGCGGCGGAAATATCGTAATTATCGCTTGCAAGGCCGACGGAACCGTCACAGGCGCGGAAGAAATGAAAGGTATGACCATTTTTGCTGGTTTTAAAGAAATTCCCGACATTATCGGAAAAAATATCTATAATTTGAAGTCCGAATACCAAATCGACGAAAAAAAATACAAAGCACACCTTCAAGCCATTGAAGCGTTGGAAATTCGGCTGAAAAACGATTCGGAGGGCGAAAAATCATGAAAGCATTAAAATTTTTCCTGCGAATGTGGGGATTTATCGTCGGAATGGTGCTAACTTTCGCGGCTTTACCCGTCGGAGAATGTAAAGTTGCCATCGATGACATTCGCTCGGCTTTTATCGAGGAATTCGAAGAAATTAGCAGGACAACTTACGTTATCGGCCACACTTGCCCCGATTCTGATACCGTTTGCTCCGCAATCGCTTACGCAAACTACAAAAATCAACTAAATTTCAAGTGCGAGCCGCGAATTTCAGGAAATTTGAACAAGGAAACCAATTTTATCCTAAAATATTTCGATGTCGACGCTCCACCCGTCCTGAAAAGTGCTAAAGGGCAAAATATTATCCTCGTCGACCATAATTTAGCCGCGCAGGCAATTTCTGACATTGAAAAGGCTCATATTGTCGAAATTATCGACCACCACAACATTTTTGGCGATATTAAGTCCAAAAAACCCGTTTTTTATCTGAGAATGCCCGTCGGATGCACTTCAACTATCGTTTGGCTGTGTTATCGGCAAAATAATATCAAAATCAATAAAAAAATCGCCGGATTGATGTTCGGAGCAATTTTATCCGATACTGATAACCTTCGCTCGGCAAATACGACCGGTTTAGATGTTGAAGCCGCACAAAATCTACAAAAAATAGCCGAAATCGAAGACCGAAATAAATTTTTCTTGGATATGGAACGCGATTTCACAAATTACGAGGGAATAAGCGCGCAAGATATAATTTTTACTGACTTTAAGGAGTTCAACGCGGGAAATTTGCGTTGCGGCTGGTCTACGGTCGCTACTTTGAACGTTGAGGAGCGCGAAAATATTAAAAATCGCCTCGATGAGTTCATGAAAACCTTTTCAAGCCCCAAATTAGACATGTTTTTTATCAAAGTGCACGAAATAGAAGGATATACGGCGGAAATATTAGCATACGGGGCAGGAGCACGAGAAATTTTAGCATCAGCATTAAATTTGGAGGGAAAAAACCGATTCATACTGGAAACGAACTTACCGAATAAAAAAATCGCCCGCGCAATCACACAGACGATAGAAAATTTGAGAATCGCGGCGTAAAATGTGGAGGGAATATTAATGGAAGACATTTTTGGCTTAATATTTTTAGTTTCGTTAGTGGCGAGCATATATTTTTTTATTCGGCTGGTGATAAGGGCAATTTTTGGCGGCGAAACGTCCGGATATAGGACAAAATTAGTAATATCGCTTGGAGCGTTGATAATTTCGGTCGCGCTATTCTCTTTTATCGAAATGTTAATCGAAGAGAACGAAGCGGACTTAAAAGAGGAAGCTCAACAGCGATTGGAAGAGACTTTGGAGCAAAATTTCCCGTCGAAATAAAGAGAGATGAGTTCAGTGCAAAGTCTGATTTAGGTTTTAGCGAATTGCAAATCGGGCACCTTATCAATCAAATTGAGCGCGGCGGCCTTTTGATAATAAATTTTCAAGGCGTCGAGAGCCTCTGCAGTCAAATTCCACTTGATAGCCCCGCCCAAATAGTTATTTAGCTCGTCGAAGGTGAAATTTTTAGTTGAGAGCACGGATTTTATGGCGGCGGCTTTATTTTCGATTCCGAATTGGAAAGCGCGTAAGATTTTTTGATAAACGGGCTGAAAATCTTGAGTTTCGGCGAAATTTTTTCTTACAGTCCACAAAGCGTAAACCATTTGCCGACCCGTCAGCTTATGCCATTCCCTGCCCAAATCGTAAACGTAAAAATTTTTTGGCGGGTGCAAATAGATAAAAAGAGCGTCATCGCCGATAAAAAGTGCGGCGTTTGCGTCTTTTTCGACGGGATTTTCGACTTTTACGGCTCGCGTCTCGTAATTTGGGGTTAAATGGTAACTTTCGTGCAAAATAATCTTCAAAAGGCATTGAGCGGTAGCGGATTTCGATGTCAAGACTATTTTATCATTTTTTAGCGTTTCGATAGGTTTTCGCGAGACTAAAACGATACTTGTAACGTCTGAATCGGCGCGGACGCAAATTTTGGGCAAAATCAGGAGATTTTCGGCTTGGCGAGCGTATTCAATGGAAGAAATGTTGCTTATTTCGATTTTTCCGACCCTAAGCTCGTTATTTAGGAAAGTTGGGACGCCGTAGACGATATTTAAGTCTTGAGCGGTATTTTTGTAGCCAAAATTGAGCGGAAGGACGTTTAAAAAGCTAATGTGACCGATTTTTGGGCTGTTCATGAAATTTTCCTCATTCAAATTCGATAGTAGCAGGCGGTTTGCTCGTGCAGTCGTAAAGGACGCGATTTACGCCTTTAACTTCGTTTACAATGCGATTTGCGACGGTATTTAGCGTTTCAAATGGGATATTTGCGGCTTCGGCGGTCATAAAATCGCTTGTGAGGACTGCGCGAAGGGCAACCGCGTAATCGTAAGTTCTTCCGTCGCCCATAACGCCGACTGAGCGCATATTTGTAAGCGCGGCGAAGTATTGAGCGAGATTTTTGGCGATTTCGGAAGATTTTTCGACTTCTTCGCGGAAAATAGCGTCTGAATCCTGAACAATTTTAATTTTTTCCTCAGTAACCTCGCCGATAATGCGAATTGCGAGGCCTGGACCCGGAAAAGGCTGACGATTGACGATATTTTCGGGCAAACCGAGTTCGCGACCGACTTTACGCACTTCATCTTTAAAAAGTAGGCGCAAAGGCTCGATAATCTCCTTAAAATCGACGAAATCGGGCAAACCGCCAACATTATGATGAGATTTAATAACTGCGGACTTGCCTAAACCGCTTTCGATGACATCTGGATAGATTGTACCCTGAACTAAGTAGTCAACTGCGCCGATTTTCTTAGAAATTTCCTCGAAAACGCGGATAAATTCTTCTCCGATGATTTTTCTTTTGAGTTCTGGCTCGAAAACGCCTTTTAAACGGTTTAAAAACCTTTTTGAGGCGTCAACTTTAATAAAATTCAAGTCGAAGTGGCTAAAAACTTCCTCTACTTGCTTAGCCTCGTCCTTACGTAAAAGCCCGTGATCCACGAAGACGCAAGTAAGGTTTTTTCCGACGGATTTACTCAAAAGAACGGCCGCGACGCTCGAATCGACGCCACCGGAGAGTGCGCAAAGGACTTTTCCGTCTCCGATTTTGTTTTTTAGCTGAGAAATTGTGCTTGAGGCGAAAAAATCCATTTTCCAATCGCGATTACAGCCGCAGATGTCCACAAAGTTGGAAAAAATCTTCATTCCCTCGACTGTGTGAACAACTTCGGGGTGAAATTGCACGGCGTAGAGATTTTTTGCGGAATTTTCTATTGCGGCGATAGGACAAGCGTTTGTAGAGGCGATAACGGAAAAATTTTCGGGTTTTGAGCAAATTTTATCGGAATGGCTCATCCAAACGACGGAATTTTGATTTACACCGCGAAAAAGCTTTGAATCGGCTAAAATTTGGAGATTTGTCTTGCCGAACTCGCTGATTTGGGATTTTTCGACTTCGCCGCCGAAAATTTTGGCGATAGCCTGTGCGCCGTAGCAAATTCCGAGAATTGGGACGTTCAAATCAAAAATTTCGGTTGGCGGGAGCAAAGAATCAGAATTATAGACGCTTTGAGGGCCGCCGGTCAAAATAATTCCTTTAGGATTGAGTTCGCGAATTTTTTCGACGCTCAAAGCGGTATGAACTTCGCAATAAACGTTATTTTCGCGGATTCTGCGTGCAATCAGCTGATTATACTGCCCGCCGAAGTCTAAAACTAAAATCATTTCCCTTTCCAAGTGAATCCCCCCAAAAAAATTAGGTTATTAGTAGTTAGGTTATCAGGTTATTAGTAATAATAACCACTCAACAACCTAATAACCTAATAACCCAATAACCTAATAACCTCTTAAAGTCCTGCCGCTTTCTTTAAAATTTCTGCTTTGTCGAGTTTTTCCCAAGAAAAATCTGCATCAACCCTGCCGAAATGCCCATAAGCCGAAGTTTGACGATAAATCGGGCGGCGAAGGTCGAGCATTTTAATAATTCCCGCCGGGCGCAAGTCAAAATTCTCTTTAACGAGCTTTTCAATCAAAGTTTCGTCAACTTTAGCCGTGCCAAAACTCTCGACGCGAATCGAAACAGGATAAGCAACGCCGATTGCGTAGGCAAGTTGAATTTCGCATTCATCAGCGAGACCGGCCGCCACAATATTTTTCGCGACGTAACGAGCCGCATAAGCCGCGCTCCTGTCGACTTTTGTAGGATCTTTGCCGCTAAAAGCCCCGCCGCCATGACGAGCCCACCCGCCGTAGGTGTCGACGATAATTTTTCTGCCGGTCAAGCCGCTATCGCCCTGAGGACCGCCGATTACAAATTTGCCGGTCGGGTTCACAAAATATTTCGTCTCGGCCGTCAAAAGTTCCGCCGGCACAATCGGTTTGACGACGTATTCAATCATGTCGCGCTTAATCTGCTCAAGTTCGACTTCGGGATTGTGTTGCGTGGAAATGACAATCGTATCGACCGCGACGGGTTTACGCCCTTCGTAAGCGATAGTGACTTGCGTTTTGCCGTCGGGGCGCAGGTAATTGACTTCGTGCGTAGATTTCCTGACTTCTGCGAGGCGACGGGCTAATTTATGTGCAAGCGAAATCGGCAAGGGCATATATTCGGGCGTCTGATTGGTCGCGTAGCCAAACATCATGCCTTGATCGCCCGCGCCAATTTCGTTTTTGTCATCAAATGCATTGTCGACGCCCTGCGCAATGTCGGGCGATTGCTCGTCGAGGGAAATCAAAACGCCAACCGTATCCGCGTCGAAGCCATAAGCCGAATTAGTGTAGCCTATTTCGCGAATCGCGCCGCGAATAATTTTGGCAATGTCAACATAACAAGTCGTAGAAACTTCGCCAACGACGTGTACTTGACCGGTCGTGACGAGAGTTTCGCAAGCGACGCGCCCCATTGGATCTCGCTCTATAATCTCATCTAAAATGCTATCGGAAATTTTGTCCGCGACCTTATCGGGGTGCCCTTCGGTTACTGATTCGGAAGTAAATAACATTCTGCGCATTCTTATACCTCGCTTTCAAAAGTTTTATCAAAGCTAACACATTTAAGCTAAACCGTCAATAAAAATTTTTAGCATTAGATTAGTCACTAACAAAACTTTAATATTTAATGATTGACAAAACTTTTTTCCTGCAATATTATGCGCTTGACAGTCAAAAGCGTTTGGTGGACGCCGACTCGTCAAGGGGGGCTTTTAACCTAAGTTGGGGGACTGATGGTTAAAGTCAATTTCTTTGTGGCGTTTGGAACGGCGAATCTTTTCATATTTGCCGATTCAACGCTGTTTTGCTTTTAGTCGGTTGGCAGTAAAATCGTTCTGCCGTAAAATAAAAACGTGGCGGTTAATGTCTTCCGTTTTAACAAAAAGTGTCGTGTACTTACAAAAAATATCCTCAAGCGAGGAAACTTATTTTAACGAAATGAACCGATAGGGTTCGGCTCGCAAACAAAGGCATTTAGGTTTTTCGCTCAATAGCCTATGCCTTTCAGAATTCTTTCGGTTCATTATCAATCTTTTTCTGCTATCGGTCGCACTCCATACGAGGTGCGTGGATTGAAATCTAAATCTTGAATCATACAATAAAAAGAGATTTAAGAAGGGAGTTCTAATTAAATGAGCGATTTGTTCAAATTTGATTTACAGCGTTTTGCAGTCGTAATCACTAATGATGCTGGTGAACCCGTAACGGTTCAGTCTTATTCCACTGGCGGTGCTTCAAACGCAGGTGCATATTATTTTGATTCTGCCGGAAAATATGCTGTCGGCTCGACCTTCGAGGGCGACGTAACCATTACCGCTGATTTTGAAGACGGCACGGCCGACGATGTGGGCGTAGGCAATTATATTATATCGGAAGTCACAGGCATTGCCTTACCCGGCACTGGCACTGGCGAAATCACGACTGGCGCAGGCGTTGGCACTTCCACTACTCCTGCTGCTATCAACAACCTCGGAAGTGCAAATCTCACTTTCAGCGGCACGACTCTTGCATTCCAAAACGCTTCCTCCGACGCTGCCGTTAATGTTTACGGTGGTAGCAATATAGCTTATGTTGCTATTGAAAGCGGCTCCTTCTCTGCAGCAAGTGTTACAGGGCTTAACATCAATGATACCGAATCTGGCTCTGCACTCACTATCGATAAAGCTTTTACCTTTACGGGCAACAGCGACGGCGGCTCAATCACGCTCAGCGAAACTGGCGCAAATGTTTCCGCTACTGACGGCGCAACTGTCGTTTCTGCTCCTGCGGGCTCGGACAATACAATCACTGTTTTGGGCACAACTTTAAATTATTCCGCTTCAAGCGCGGCCGCCATTGCCATTGACGCCGATAATGCCAGTATCGCCGGCTATACACTTTCCGAAACCGGCGACAAAGTTGCTATTCCTGCGGCTCTTGCAGGCAGTGAAGACTTTGTATTAAACGACGGCGATCTTGCTACAGACTATATGCCCTCTTCCGGCTACACTATCGAAAAACTTGAGAGCGGCTATTATACAAATGGATTCGCTAGTAAAGTTTCCCTCGGCGAAGATGAATATATTTTGACCAATACCACCGGCTCCGCCGCAATCGCTGTTTCCAATGACGGCTCCGACATTACGGCTGTTGTCCTTAACACCGGCGATATTCTCGCGCCCGCTTCTGGTAGCGACCTCACTGCCGTCGGCGATACCATGACCCTTTACAAAAATTCTATCTCCGATGACAACAAAATTAATATCAACCTTACAAGTGCTTCCGAAGTCAGCGTAACTCGTTCTGATTCCGCTGTCTCCATAGGCAACGTTAGCGGCTCCGAAGGCGACGCAGTTGTTTTGGGCGACGCTACTTTCGAGTATTCCAATAAAAATGGTTATGCCGTGTACAATGATGACGGCACTGCCGAGGTCAGTGTTGCAAGCGGTTCCGGCGAAAATCGCGGCGAAATCTCAGTCACCGACGAAGGCGACAGCCCCATTGGTATTACCTTCAATGGCGATGCTTCGGTCAGAGTTGATAATAGCGGCGAAGCTTTCATCTTAACCAACACAAAAAATATTGCCGGCATTACTGACCTTCAGGACGGCGTAGTCATGTTGGCTGAAAATATTCAAATCGTTGCTGAGGGCGTTGATAGTGCTACCATTAACAACTACGCTATCAGCACCGAAAACTTGGGCGACGACTTCAGCGGCAACTTAACCATCACTATCGACGAAGACGGCAAAATCACTCAAATCGTTGATTCCGAAGACACCAGCACCGATATTAAAGAAAACGCTATTACAGATGATAACGTTGAAAACCCGCTCGAAGGTGATGCCGATAGCGATTCTGATTCCGACAGCGACAGTGATTCCGACAGCGACAGTGATTCCGACAGCGATAGCGACTCCGATTCCGACAGCGATAGCGACTCCGATTCCGACAGCGATAGCGACTCTGATTCCGACAGCGACTCCGATTCTGATAGCGATTCCGATTCCGATAGCGACTCCGATTCCGATAGCGACTCCGATTCTGATAGCGATTCCGATTCTGATAGCGACTCCGATTCTGATAGCGACAGTGATTCTGACAGCGACAGCGATTCCGATTCTGATAGCGACAGTGATTCTGACAGCGACAGTGATTCCGACAGCGACAGTGATTCCGACAGCGACAGCGACTCCGATTCCGACAGTGATTCCGATAGCGATTCCGATAGCGATTCCGATTCCGACAGCGATTCTGATAGTGATTCCGATTCTGATTCCGACAGTAGCGAAATTCAGCCGCCTATCGATATATATACTCAAATTAATATAAATCCTGAAAGTACCTATAGCAAAAGTGACTTTAAGAACGGCAAGCTCACTATCGGCAAGAATGATTCTAGTGCCGAAGTCATTATGAGCACTGGCGCACAAACGCTTACTTTCAATAACGAAGGCGGCAACGAGGCATTTGTCATCGCTGAGGCTACTGGTGCTAAGACAATTACGCTTTCAAACGGCGGCGACGTTGTTGCTGTTTATGGCTCCAAGGGACGCGGGCTCTCTGTCAACGTAACAGGCGGCACGGGTAATGATAGCCTCTACGCCTTCAGAAACGCCCCCATAAACTTTAACATGAGCAAGGGCGGCAAAGATAAAGTTTATCTCGCATTCGGCGATAATAGCCAAAATGTCACCTTGACAGGTTACAACGCCTCAACCGGCGGCGGTATCGCTTTGGGCGGCGACGCCTCAGCAATCTTGGATGCAATTCAAAACGAAACAATCACCTTCGGCAACGGCGTAGTCAATCTCAACGGCGCAAACGGCAACAAAGCTAAAGTCGAGTTCGCAGGATACACCAGCGATAGCGGCTCCACCGTGTTCAACTTCTACGACGCAAGCGACAATAAGCAAGCAGTCGGCTTCACCAATAACGACGGCGGCGCAATCAACGTCAGCTCTTCGGGCGACAGTCATATTCTCGTTGGCAACTACAACGACAAGAAAGACGGTAGCTCAACCCTCTTGGGCGGCGCGGGCAATGATACAATCCTTGCCGGTGCAGGCGATGTCGTCAACGCGGGCGCAGGTAAAGAAAATCTCGTCCTCTTGCAAAGCGATAGCGTTCGTGGCGGCGCAGAAGTTATCGTCGCAGCCGGCACAACTTCAATCAGAAATGCAAACAGCGGCTTCGATGAAAGCGGCGACGTTATCAATGTCGACCTCAGCACAGTAACTCTCAGCGTCGAAAATAGCGGGCTTGTCTTGGGTGCAAAGGGCATTCACGCAACTGTTGAAGGCGTCGGCGACAGCGGCGTTGTCAAACAACTCATCAAGAGCGACGGCACCACTTACAAAGCAGCAATCGCGGCTTCGGGCACTGAAATTGCCGTGACTGATGACGACGACGACATTGCCAACTACTATCAGGGCGAAACTGTCAACTTCTCGAATTACTACGATACCGTTAAAGCTGACCTTGCCAACGGCGACGGCTCTATTAACGGCGGCGCGGCTGTCTTCAACGGCGTTAAAACTTTCTACGGCGGCGCAGGCAATACGACCTTCATGGGTGGCGCGTCCAATGAAACCTTCTACGCTGGCACGGGTTATACTTCCCTCTACGGCGGCGGCGGCAGAAATAATTTGGTCGGCAACGAAAGTAGCGATAAAGACGGCGCAACTTCCTTCTTCGTCCTGGGCGTCGCGGACGGCGCAAAGAATACTATCAGCAACTTTGAATTCGTTGCGGACGGCGGCGATAATGCAACTACCGCTGACAAAATCGAAATCGATACGGCAAGCGGCAACGTCGTTTCCAATGTCTACATCAGGAACGGCGGCGTTGCAATCGATGTCGCTAAACCGAGTGGCACTACCGAGACGGCCTTCATTGAAGGCGCAGTCGGACAAAATATGCGTTTCGGCGATAACATCGTTGCGCAAGTCAACACGACCGCTTTGACCTATGACGGCGTTGCGAACTACTTCGTAGCGACCGAACAAAATGCGGCAATCAGCGTAGGCGCGGACGTTGGAACTTTGGCATCTGTCTGGCTCGACGGCAAACTCGGCAACGGCATTGGCAAAAACTTCGTCGGCGACATTAAGACAATTGACGCGACGGCTTCCACTGTCAAAGCCGAATTGGCTGGTAACACTGGCGATAACGTAATTTACGCAGGCAACGGCGAATCTAGTCTGTGGGGCGGCAATGGCGGCAATGATACACTTGTCGGCGGCATAAGCAGAAATAACTTCTTCTACACCAACGGCAACGGCAACGACGTTATCAGCGGCACCAGAGAAGGCGATATGATCTTCTTGTCCGAAGTCACGCTCGACCAAATTGCCTCGACCTCTGTTGAAGGCAACGTCGCGACGCTTAACTTTAAGGACGGCGGCTCGCTCACTGTCAACGACGCGTCGAATTGCCAATTCGTTATGACTCAAGGCGATCAATATCAGACATACAGAGTCAGCGGCGATCAATTTGTCGCAGGCTGAAGTAGGTTATTAGGGAAATAGGGAAATAGAGAATTAGGGAATTAGAATTCTAATAACCTAATAACCTAACCACTAATAACCTAAGAAGCTCTGCTCTTCTAAACGAGGGGCAGAGTTTTTTTCTTGCAAAGGAAGGCTTTTTGGTGTATAACTTTTGCGGCATATGAAAAGGAGGGTTTTTATGGCTATAACACTTTCTACCGGCGAAAGGCGCACTTATGACGGCGTGATTTATACCGCAACCAGCGACGCTGTACTTAATATAGACGACGACAAAGTTTCCGGACTTGCAAGCGGCTCGGTTAAGGCTGTCGTAAGCGGTGCTGATACTTCACCGACTATCACTTTCGACGCTTCGGACGGCGCGCTTACTTTCACTGCAACTAGCGACGGCGAAATTATCACGGTCAAGCAACTTTTCCCGATTGAATTTATCAGCGGCGAATTTACTTACGTCGGCAACAAACTCAATATAGGTGTCGGCGCAACTCTTATCATTGACGGTCAGCGCGGCAATTACTCTCTGCGCAACCAAAATACCTTTGAACAAGGCGGCACATACACTTTCACCAATACCGCCATGACGACCGAAAGTCAGCACACAATTAGCATTTACACTTTGGCTAATGGCACCGATACTAGGACGCTCAACCTTGAAGCATTCGGCAAGGTCATTAACAATTTCACTGAACAAGGTTTCACGCTCGTCAAAGGTTCAAGCGAAGTTATGCACATCGGCGACTACACTTTGACGGCAACCGCTATTGACGACGACGCCGGCTTGAATATCGAACTTAACGAAAACGGCGTTACGCTCATTCCGAATAAAAACGACGGCAAACTTAATGTCGTTCTCACTCGCGGCGACTTGGAAATTATTTCGGGCGATTTGGAATGCACCAGCGGTTCAATTACTTTTGGTTTTGATAAAGCTGTCACCTTTGCAGAGGGTACAAGTTTTAATTTCACATGGAACGACTACGTAACGAGCGTAACCACGACCGCCCAAGCCACTACGGCTATTGCTTTGACTGACACTGGGATATCCTTCACGCCCGGCGAAAATGACGGCGCACTTAATATCGTAATAACTAAGGGCGGCACAGAGATTTTCGGCGGCACTTTGAACGTTACCGGCGGCACTATTTCTTTCGACACCACCGAGCAGAAATTTTCTTTCACCGAAGGCACGAAAATACAATTAGGAATAGGGAATGAGGAATTAGAATATGAGGTTGTGGGCGGCGAGGCAAGTTTCAAAGTCGAGGCGGACGGTAGTGGCAATTTCACAATCACGCCCACAATCGGCGACGGCACATTGAATTTTACGCTGAACACTTCAAGCGGCTCGCTTACCGGCAACTTGGAAATTTTAAGCGGCGGATTCATTTTCGGGAAAAACGGAGCTTTAAACGTCATCAAAGATACCGAACTGCAAATTAAATTCTCTGACGATTACATTATCAAATTCAAAGCGACTGACGAGGCGGGCGGCTCACTTTCTCTTAGCACGGACGGAATAACTTTCACGCCTAGTTCAGATGACGGCGGCTTACAACTTACTGTAACGCGCGACGGGCAAACGCGCTCTGCAAGTTTGGACGTGACAGGCGGCTCGGTTACTTACAAGCTTGACGGCTCCATTTCCTTGACGCAAGGCACCGTTGTTAAAAATGTTTTCGATGACGGCAACATCTTGACGATAACCGCTAACACCGACGCCAGCGGCAAGATTGAATTTACACCCGATAACGGCTTGACAATTAAGCCCACAACGCCCGACGCGCTAACTGTTTCCTTGCAGACGGGGGGCGATTTAGAAATTGTCAACATTACGTCAATCACCGGCTCAATCACTTACAGCGGCGGCGTTGTCACAGCAAGCGACGGTACAGAGGCTCAACTTTCATTTTTCGGCATTTGGGAGCCAAAATTGCGCACGACGGGCGGTACAGCTTCCATTCAATTCACTGATGACAGAACTATTTACACTGCAAACGAAGGTGCGACGTTAGTTCTCGACGGCAACAACGACTTGAGCCTTGAATTTGAAAACGGCTCAATTACTGACGTTTACGCTGAGAATATTGGAGATGGCGTTCTACGCCTCTCTGAGGGCGCGACTTTAAGGAGCAACGACCACGATTTTGTTTTCACGCTCGAAAAGGCTGGCAACTACACGATTAACGGCATAAACGTAACGACTTCTGCAGAAAATGCCAAAGTCACGCTGACTAATTACGATTCGATAATTGTTGACGGCGTAAGTTACAAAGCACTTGACGACGCGGCGCAACTTACTTTCGGTAGCGACGGAAAAGTTTCAGGCGTTGCAAGCGGTAAAGTTCAAGCGACTGTTGCGGGCGTGGAAACTTCGCCGACTATCACTTTCGACGCAACCGACGGCGCGATTGATTTCACTGCAACCGGTGACGATACACTTGATGTCACGCTCGCCGGACGCACATTCAAATTCACTGAGGGCACCGCTACGATTTCGGGCGATACAATTAACACGGGAGCTGTAAAGTTTTTAATGTCCGGCACCCATTCCCAAGCCGATTACGAATTCACAGTTGAGGATTCCTCCGAAATTTCTATCACGACGGACTATTTCAGTATCTCTGCCGAAAAATTTTCTGTTGCAGTCAGCGCGGGCAGTATCACTCTCAATTTCGACGTTTCGGGCACAGCCATTCGCAATTTCACTAATCACACTTTCGTTCTTGCAGACGACACGACCGTTTCTACAACTCTCGGCGATTATACAATCAGTGCTACGACAAACGACGAGACGGGCGGCGAACTTTCTTTCACTTCAAAAGGTGTCACCTTCGCGCCCAATAATAATACTGGCTTGATTGCCGTTGATGTTTTACGCGGCGGCACTTCGATTTTCTCCAAAGGGATTTCATTTTCCATAAGCAACGGTTCTATTTCATTCAATCCGTTTACGCAGGAAATTTCTTTGGCTAAAGATACCGTCTTGACGTTCGTAAGGGATGACGGAAAATCGATAGAAATTACCGCACTCGACGAGGCGGGCGGACAACTGACTTTGACAGACGACGGGATAAGATTTGCTCCGAACTCCGGCGACGGCGCATTGGAATTAAATTTCGTTTCTAGTGGGCGCAAAGCAAATTTAAATGTCACCGGCGCAATTATTTACGGCAACGATGGGAAAATTTCCCTCGAAGACGGCACCGTTGTCAACATCACTTGGGAAGACGGCTTTAATCTCAAAATGACTTCGCACGGCTCGACCGGTTCCATTGCCTTTGTCGAAAAGGGACTTCAAATCACCTCTGACGACGATAAACTTGACATCACCTTGACGACTGCCATTGGTTTGCAAACGGATTTGAGCGGCATAAAGGGCACGATTTACTACAACGCGGGCACAATTTCATTCGACGCGGATTCAAAGATAACTGCAACTTCGACGCTCGGCGGGCAACCGATTTTAACTACGCTCGAAACAATCGGCGGCACCGGACACATTTCCTTTGCCGATAATGGCGTTATTTATTCGACGGACACCGGCGCAATGAGAATCACTTGGGCACGCGACGGCTTGGAAAGCACATTCACTATCAACAGCGGCACAATCCAAATCGGGCACAATCTCTTCAAACTCACGGAAGGTGTCGACCTTTCAACCGACTTGAAAAATTTTGTCCCCGCGCTGTACACACTCACGGTAAGCGGTGCCGGCTCCTACACAATCAACGGGAAGACGATAACGACTGACGGCGAAAATATTTCTATGAGGGCGACTGATGATTATACGTCCTTTATTCCGAGCGACGATGTTGTCACGTATAACGGAAGGACTTTCAGCGGCAGCGGCACTGTGACTCTTAGCAGTTCGGGCGAAATAACTTGCGACGCGACAGACGGCACGCTCCGAGTTTCAATTCCGCTTGGAAGCCTTATCGGCGAATCTATTTTGCCCAATACCTTTGACATTTCGAGCGGCTCAATTACCTTTGACCCCGATAATAAAAAAATATCCTGCGCGGCGGGCACGACGCTTTCATTCACGCAGGACGAACAAACTATCACGCTCACCACGACCAAAGATACTTCCGCGACTTACAAGGTCGAAGATGAAATTTATTATCTCATGCTCGGCGACAGCGCGACGGCAAATATTGCCATTGCACGCGGCGACCAAACAATTATCAAAGGAGAACTTGAACTTGGCGGCGTCATCAGCTACAGACCCGAAACAGGCACTTTCGGTTTGACGGGCGCGAACTCTTCACACGGCGACGGAACAAATACTTATTGCCAATTCACGACTGAAGGGCAAAACGGCACCTACAGTTTCAGGACGGCGACGAATGATACGACGATTGTATTTATTCCGACCTTAACCGACGGCAAACTCGAAATCAATTTCCCGAACGAACGAAAGCACGCTATGAAGTTCACCGTTAGCAGAGACGGACAGACGATTTTTGAAAATAATATCGCTATCGACGGCAAAATAAACTTTGACACAACCACGCAAGAAGTTACTTTGATTAAAGATACCGTCCTGACACTCACGCAAGGCGATAACGTAGTTACGATAACGGCACTCGATGACGCGGGCGGCGTGTTGAATATAGTTGACGGCTGCTTGAGATTTGCTCCGAACTCCGGCGACGGCGCACTTGAATTGAATTTCGTAACCACCGGGCGCAAGGCAAATTTAAATGTCACGGGTGCGATTGTCTTGGGCGAAGGCGGCAAAATTTCTCTCGAAGACGGCACGGAAATAAATCTCGACTGGGAAGACGGCACCAACCTCAAACTCAATTCGCACGGCTCGACGGGTTCAGTTACCATTGGCGAAAAGGGAATTAGAATCACCTCTGAAGACGAAAACCTTGACATGACTTTGACGACTCCCGACGGCTACTCGGCGACGATTACTTCCATTCAAGGCGCGGTGTGGTATAACGCGGGCACAGTGACTTTGGACGCGAATACTTCCATGACGGGCAAGAATGTCGTTGAAGGGCGCACCGTTGGAATTAAAGTTGAGGCAATCGACGGCGACGCCTCTTTAACCTTCTCGAATGTCGGTATCACTTACAACGCCGGCGAAGGCAAAACTCGCGTCACCTACACGCTCGGCGACGGGGAAAGCTCCTTCACTCTCAATAAAGGTTCCGTGTTCATTCAAAGGCGCGTCTTCCACATAGCTGAAGGCTCCGACCTTGCCACCGATTTTAAAGACTTTATCCCCGTGCAATACTTCCAAACTCAAGAGGCAGGCACTTACACAATCAACGGGCATACGATAACGACGACCGCCGCGAATCTTGCTTTGACGGCGACTGATGATTATATGACCTTTGTAACGAGCGATGATGTTGTTACGTATAATGGAATGACATTCGCGGGCGCGGGCAATGTCAGTATCACAAGTGGCGGCGTCGTATTAGGCGCGGGTGTTGTGGCGGACGGCTTTGGCAAAGATAAATCGTTCATTTTGGCGGAAACTGGTAACGTTACTGCCGACGCTAGAATTTTTGAACTGACGGAAGAAGTCCCGACCGGAATCACCGTTACGGGCACGCAGGACGGATTTATTTTCAGTCGCACCAACACCGAAGAATCCGAAGCGCGATTCGACAAACCCAATCCCGATAACGTTGGCAAAATTTTTACGGAAGAATTTTCCCTTTCCAATGACAATGCCTATCGCATTCAAACTGATTTACTCGGTTTGCAACAGATTATCGGCGTGACGGCTCCCGTAACTGTCGTAGGTAGTGCGAGCTTTGGCGGTGAACCGGAAGAAACTATTTTTGACCTCGTCACCAACTCGGAAGGCGTCTTCAATATCGACGAGAAACCCTACACAATCAGCGGCGATAGTAGCGTTGCGATAATGGCTGACTTTGAACCGGATAAATCATACGTGCGAGGCTTCAAGGATTTGAACGGCACAGTTAGCGGCGACTTCACCGAACACGCAGTTTCAATCAACGGCGGCGAATCCATTCTGATTAGCGGCGACAGTTCGATTGATTTAGTCGCGAGCGCAAACGGCGTGGAACTTTTCAGTGTAAGCGGCGGCGTTTCTTTAATGGAAATGGGCGGCGTCTCGAAAGTCCACACCGACACTGAAGGCGTTTTCACTTTTGGTCATGGGGAAGACGATACGCTTGCAATCACGGTTCAAGGCGACGACAGCGTTACCTTTGAGATTGACGACGAACGATTTGTCACGGGCATAACGAATATTGAAGGCGACCTCTTCTTCAGCGAAACGACCGCTTCTTTGTCAATCAACGGCATAAGCGGTACGTTTATCTGCGAATTTTCTTCGATTGGTGCTTACAGCGGCGCACTTTATGTTCACGACATAACGGACAATAGCGCACTTCTCACCAGCGACCAAGATAAATTTTGGTTGCAAATGCTCGGCGCGTCCTTTGCTCTCAACGATAACAGCTTGACTTTGACCAATGACGCCGACGGCATTTGGCTCCGCGATAAAGAAATTGTCGGGCTCGACGAAGGCGCAAGCTTGAAAGTTTCTGAGGCGGGCACTTACATTGCTAATGAAACTTCGCTTAAGGCTAAGGCTGATGATATTATCGTCGGGCTAAAGGACAGCGCGTACATTTACGACCCGAATAACCCGCTGATAACTAAGAACACCCCGACCGAAGAAATTGTTCAGCAGATGACCGGCGGCGATTCTTCAGTCAATGTTACGGTTGCGAGCGGCAAGGAAAATGTTACGCTCAAGGGCGGCGATTTAGTTGTCGTCGAAGATACCAGCGCGAAAGTCAACATAACCGCGAGCAGGGGCAATGATACTATCGTCAGCAAGGGCGAAAATGTTTCTATCAAGTTGAATAGCACGGGCAAGACAGACCTTTTCGCGCTCGAAGGCAAGATGACTCTTGAAGGCTACGACGCCGCGACGGGTACGGGCTTTGGCACCAATTACAGCAACATTTTTGACGCGATTGGCGACGGGATTGACTTCGACAAAGGCAGGCTCTCAATCGATTCGGCGGTCGTCTACTTAGGCAAAAACAGCGAGATTTTTAATTTCTACGACGCGAAGGGCGAACTCCAAAAAGTCGGCTACGCCTCCGAAGATGAATCACTTAACCTTAGCAAGCAGACCGATGATTTGATTTTATTCGGCGAAAAATATTCTTCAATTACGAGCGGCGCGGGTAGCGATTCAATTTTCGCTGACGCGGGCAGTTACATCGACGCGGGCGCAGGGAAAAATTATATCGAAATTGAGGAAGAGCGCGGCACTAATGAAGGCGCGATAATCAATATAGTTAACGGAAATAACACTATCGCGAACTTCAACGCGGGCTTTGACGATTCAAGCGACGCGATTGAGAACAGCAGCAAATATTGGGATAATAAATTCGACGGCACGGACATTATCATTAAAACCGACGGCGGCAAGGCAGTTATAAGCAACGTCGGCAGCGGCGAAGATTTCGTTAAGTTCAAACAATCCGCCAATGGTTATGATTATAAGGTTGCCCTTGCGCAGAAAAATTCCGTTATCGTGGCGAGCGATGATATTGCCAACGTTTACAGAGGCGAAAAGTCCGGCGTCGATTTCACCGGCTTTGAAGATTCGTTGCTTGTGAACTTGAAAGAAGGCGCAGAAGGTAAAGCCGTTGACGAAAATATTTATTTCTATGGAATCAATCGCGTGACGTTAGGCGGCGGGCAAAATACTTTGCTTAGCTCTTCGCAAAACGAGACTTTGACGAGTTCCGACGGCTCGACAGAATTTATTTTCGCTAAGGACAGCGGGCGCGACGTGATTAAAAATTTCAACTTCGATAACGATACAATTTCTGTCGGCAATGAGACAATCACGGCGGTTAATGTCAATAGTTCGGGCGGCGTCCGCATGGAAATCAGCGGCTCGGCTGTGTTGACGATTGACGACGCACAAGGTAGAATATTCAGAATCAATGATTTTGCCGCTAAAGTTGATAAAAATATCATCTACGACGCCGAAGCAAATTATTTCGTAGCGACTTCGCAAAATGCAACTTTAACAATTGGCGAGGGCGCGGAAATTTGGCTCGACAGCTCGCACGGGAAAACTTTTGTCGGCGACATAAGGACTTTGGACGCCTCAACCGCAGAAGGTAAAACTTCTCTGGCTGGCAACGCCCTCGATAACACAATCCTTGCTGGTAACGGCGATTCGACTTTGTGGGGCGGTAATGGCGGCGATGATTTGTTAGTCGGCGGCGCGAGTAAAAATACTTTCGTCTACACCAATGGTAATGGCAATGACACTATCGCGGGCACGAGGGAAGGTGATATGATTTTCTTGTCCGAAGTCACGCTCGAACAGATTGCTAACACCGCTGTTGATAATAATGTTGCGACTGTCAATTTCAAAGACGGCGGCTCGCTCACTGTCAACGACGCGGCTAATTGTCAATTCGTTCTCACTCAAGGCACACAATATCAATCTTACAAAGTTAGCGGCAACCAATTTATAGAAAGTTGAAGTAGGTTAATAGGTTAATAGGTTAATAGGTGGATAGAATTCTAATAACCTAACCACCTAACCACCTAACCACTTAACAAACAGGAGGTTTTTATGAGTAATTTTATTTTCGACCTGCAAAGGTTTGATTCAACAGTCACAATCGCTAGCGGTCAAAGTCAAACGATTGGCGACGTGACTTACAGAGCAACCAGCGACGCCGTACTCAATCTCGACGACGAAGGAGCAGTTTCTGGCATTGCAAGCGGCGTGGTCGTCGCCCAACTCACTGACGCAGATTCAAGCCCTCAAATCACTTTCGACGGCTCGACGGCATTTGCATTTTCTTGTAGCTCTTCGGACTCTGCGCTCCAAGTCAAAGCTTCCGGCACGTCGATTAGCTACACGAGCGGACAAGTCACTTACTCGGCGGACGGCTTTTCTGGCGCGGGCGAAGTCTCTGTCACAGGCTATATGGGTAACATTTTGCCCTTCGACGTCGTCTTTGACATTCCCGACTCCGGCATAAAATTTACTTTCGACAGCGACAACAACATCACCACATTAAACGCGGACGAAAAAGTCAACGCCACGCTCACTTTCCCCGAAAGTGCCGCGACACTCATTGAAAATATCAAACCCTTGATACCTGTGCTCCTAAAAGTCGACGAAGACACCGCCAATAGACTTTACAACATCGCGGTAAAACTCGTCAGCTCTTCGACCACCGCGCAAGTTCAAGGCGTGCAATCTTGGAACCAAAACGATAAGAAACTTACCCTCAATCAAAATTCGCTCCTAGCGTTTAACGTTCTCGACTACGATTTAAGCATGACGGCTGAAGGCGGCAATGTCGACGGTTTAAGTTTCTTCTATCAACTCACGAACGGAACCGAATTGTCTGCCGGCGCGAGATTCATTCCCAACACGGACGAAAACGCCGGTCTTAATCTCACCTTCGCTAAGAGCGGCTCACAAATTTACGACGGAGTTCTCAAAGTCACCTCCGGCGCAATCGATATTGACGTCGTAAACACAAAGGCTTCAGTCGAAAAAGATACCGCCGTCACGATGACTTTGCAAGACGGCAGCTTAGCTGAATTTAAATTCGACAACGCGGCGTCTATCACGTACAGCGCGAACGAGAGCGGGCTTGCCTATTTAACGTTCGGCGAAAACGACGGCAAGCTCGAAATGACAATCTATCGCGGCGATACTCCAGTTTTTACGACGGGCATTGAAATCAACGGCTCGCTCACCCTCGACACGGATAATCAAACTGTCGGCGTGACGAAAGACACCACAACCATAATCACAATCGGCAACAATACAGCCACAATCAATGTCACTGACGACGCGGGATTCAAAATTGGTTTGAGCAACGACGCCATTACAATCACCCCGCAGGAAGACGACGGCTCACTTAATATTTCTCTCAGCAATGGCGATGAAACCGTTTTCCAAAACACCGTAAGCGTTAGCAACGGCTCTATCATTTTCAACCCCGCAACGCAAGAAATGACTTTGACGGACGGCACGACAATTTCTTTCTTGATTAACGACAACTACACCCTCACAGCGACGGCATCGGGCGACGCCACAAGCACACTTTCTTTGTCGACAAGCGGAATTGCTATCACGCCCTCAACCGGCGACGGCTCGCTTGACCTCACGCTGACCGGCACTTCAAGCGGCTCGCTTTCCGCTAACATTGAAGTTTTAAGCGGCTCGTTTATTTTAAGCGAAGGCGGCGCGTTGACTGTTGCCAAAGATACCGAACTGCAAATTAAATTCTCCGATAATTACATTGTCAACTTCAAAGCGACTGACAAGGCGGGCGGCACACTTTCTCTCGGTGCAGACGGAATAACTTTCGCGCCTGGTTCAGATGACGGCGGCTTGCAACTTTCCATAACTCGCGACGGACAAACGCGCTCCGCTTCCCTTGATGTTACAGGCTCGGTCACTTACAAGCTTGACGGCTCCATTTCTCTTGCGAAGGATACCGTTGTTAGAAACGTTTTCGACAGCGGCAACATTTTAACCATAACCGCCAACACCGACGCTAGCGGCTCAATCAAATTTAATCCGCAAACCGGCTTGACGATTACGCCATCAACTGCCGACGCGCTTAACGTTGTCTTGTCAACAGATAATTTGGACGTTGTAAATGTCTCGTCAATCACCGGCTCAATAAATTACAACGGCGGAGTTATCACCGCTTCAGACGGCACTAAGGCTCGTATCTCATATTATTTCGGTTGGGAATCTGATTTGTACACGACCGGCGGCTCCGCTTCCATTCAATTCACTGATGACAGAACTATTTACACTGCCAACGAAGGCTCGACTTTCACAGTGGATTATCTCGACGGAACGACAACGGAAATTCAAAGTGGTTCATATGCCGACGTTTACGGCGAAACTATTGAAGATTACACAGAACTTGTCTCTGAGGGAACAATTTTAAGGAGCAACGACGCCGAAGTTGTTTTCACGCTCGAAAAGGCTGGCAACTACACGATTAACGGCATGGCAATCACTGCGACGAAAAACAACGTCGAAGTCCACTTGCTCGATTACAATACCGTTACATTTGACGCCGACGCGGGCATTACTTTTAACGAGCAGGAATTCTCCGGAAGCGGCACCGTCACCCTTACCGACGGCAATATCACAGTAGAAAACACCGAAGATAATGTCGCAGTCAACGGCACCGCGCTTGCCGATTCAATTTCAAACAGCGGCGCAAGCGTCACGATAACGGGCGGCGAAGGTGACGACCTTATCCAAATCGACGGCGATAACGTTCGCATTCAATACAGCGCGGGCGACGGCAATGACACTATCGAAGGCTTGAATGAGACCTCCACACTTTCAGTCGGCAACAATTTGTATTCCACGCAACAAAGCGGCGACGATTTAATTCTCACGGTCGGCGAGAACAAAATTACTTTGGTAGACGCGGCGAACTTAGACGAACTTAACATAGTCCCCGATGTGAAAACCGCAACATCTTTGGTCGGAGCAATGCTTTATCGCACGGAGGCAGGTTATCCCATAATCGCGGGAATGGCATTCCACCCCACCGTATATCATGGCGACGAACCGACCAATTATGTGGATAAGGAAACTTGGACAATCAAATCGTCGAACGCAATCGAATCAGCGGACGGCTTGGAACTGAGCGGCATCCACTACACGCCCGAAAACTCCAACGATAAATGGGTTGTCATCATTCACGGCTACGGGCACAATCATAAACACATGTATCCTTTCGCGGGGTTTTTCCTTGATAACGGCTACAACGTCTTGATGGTAGACCAACGCGCCGCCGGCGATTCGGAAGGTAGCTGGCTGACTATGGGCACGGCGGAAAGTGCTGACATTGCGCTTTGGACGCAAGAAATTGCTCGCCGTAATCCCGACTCAAAAATTACACTCTTCGGCGTGTCAATGGGTGCGGCAACGGCAATGCTCGCCGCCGCCCGCTCGGATATCGCAAACGTCACGTCACTGGTCGAAGATTGCGGCTATTCAAACGTTGTCGATATAATAAACCTGTTCAACGACGTCATCTTACATCAAGACCAATCGACGGTTGATATGATGATGCCTGTCTCCGAAAGCTTGACAGGCTACAACTTGGAGGACGCCGCGCCGATTAACTCGATTTCCGCCGCGAAGATGCCGACGCTGTTTATCACGGGCAGCAAAGATAGCGTTGTCGCGGGTTCAATGCTCCCCGCCTTGTATAACGCTTCGGGCGCGGAAGTTAAGGAACAATTTATCGTCGAGGGCGCAACTCATGGCATGGCCGGTATGTATGACCCCGTCGGCTATTCAAATACGACGTTCCGTTTCCTTGCCGAGGCGAACGGCGAAGGTTGGGAAACTTCCAATAAAACCGACGATATTTCACTGCGCGGAACCAAATACAACGACACGATTTCAACCAGCGGCGATAATGTCACGGTAAACACGGGCGTAGGTGACGATTCAATCACTAACACCGGAGAAAATGTTCTGTTCCTGTACAATGAGGGCGACGGCTCCGACACTATCAGCGGCTTTAACGAATCAACCGCCCTTCAAATTTCCGGCGACTACTCGACTGTTACCAGCGGTGATGATGTTGTCGTGACTGTCGGGGAAGATGCTATCACTTTGACCGACGCGGCGAGCTTAGACGCTCTCAATATTTTCAACGACACCACCGGACAAACTATCGCCAATGCCGACGACAACACTTTAATCAGCGGCACGGGCGGCAACGATTCTATTGGCAATATCGGCGACAACGTCACGATAAGAGGCTTGCTCGGCAACGACACCATTACCAATTTAGGCGCAAGGTCTATCGTCGACGGCGGACTTGATGACGACGTAATCGAAAACAACAGCGCAAATACGACAATCATTGGCAGCTACGGTAACGACTCCATTCACAACACCGAAAGCAACTACAATTCAATCAGCGCGGGCGCGGGTAATGATACGATTCTTAACGACCATGCCTACTACGCGACGATTGAGAGCGGCGACGGCGACGACTTAATAACCATTGCGCGCGGTCATTATACAAACATTGACGCTGGAGATGGCAACGATACCATTTTGGGCGATGGTAGCAATGATTGGGCAATGGGCGGCTACGCAACCATTAACGGCGGCGACGGCAACGACTATATCAACCCCGAAACTAGCGATTCAGCGTCGATAATGGGCGGCGACGGTGCTGACACTATCATAACTTCCGGCAACGACGCAACGATTAACGGCGGCGCAAGTTCAGACGTTATCAGCTTGACCGGCGCGTCAGTCGATAACATTATAATCGAGTACGAGACCGGCTCCGGCAACGATTCTATCTACGGACTGAACGAAACCGGAATTATCAGCATCACTTCGGGCGAAGAATATTCAACGGCTCAAAGCGGCGACGACGTTATTTTGACGGTCGGAGAAAATACAATCATGGTCGCGGGCGCGTCAAGCGTCAACGTTGTCAACTACGAACTCACAGGTTCAGACATTGAAAACACCGTCAACAATACGCTAGTCACCGGCACTAGGTTTGATGACGAAATTAACAACAAAGGCTCCAACGTCACAATCGACGCGAAGGCCGGCAAAGATTCTGTCTTCAATTACGGCGCAAGTGCCAGCATAAATGGCGGCGCGGGTGACGATTTAATTTTAAACAACGGCCAAAACGTCACAATCAGCGGCGATTACGGCGACGACTACGTTTCTAACTGGGATAGCAACGCTTCAGTTAGCGGTGGTTACGGCAACGACACAATTTATAACAACGGCTCCAATGCCACGATAAACGGCGGCGGCGGCAACGATTCCATTTCCAACGACGGCGAAAATCTCCTCATCGAATACAGCGGCGGCATGGATACTGTTGTTGGCGTCAATGAAACGTCAACGATTTCCGTTAGCGGCGACTTCAGCAAAGATGATATTGTTCAAGGCGTAAGAAATGTCCTGATTCCTTCCGGCGATTACTTCCTCACCTTGCAAGACGCTATGCTCACGACCGATTCAATTAACGTCAACGGCGAGACGATTGAACTTGACAAAACTATCAGCTTGCTTGGCAGCGGCAGTGCTACAATCAGCAGAAGCAATGTCACGATAAACGGCGACGAGGGCGAAAACTTAATCACCCTCACGGACGACGCTAAGAACAATACTATCGTGCTCGCCGGCAAAACAACTGTCGAAGGCTTCAAAACCGGCTTTGGCGAAGATGCCGATACTGTTTATATCAAAGAAGGTGACGAGCCCAGCGTCGACTTCAAAGACGAGGGCTTGAGCCTTTACTACGATAACGACCCCGATAATTATCTGACCTTCGCGGGACTTTCCACGACCGCCGGAATAACTTTCTACGATGAGAATAGCAGCTTAAAAACCTCCAAGAATGTTTTCATTGCCGATGATGACTGGTACAAAGTTACTGACGGCGCGGCTGATTACTACGTCGGCGCAACCGCCAAGATGAATCACGGCATAGACTTCACCGGCATAAGCGACGCGCTCAATATCTCACTCGATACCGATTACACGGCTGACGTTGCCTTCTGGGTCAATAACGTTTACTCGATAAGAGGCGGCGCGGGCAATACCACAATAACCGGCACCGATAATGACGATACGATTATTGCTGGCACCGGCAACACGACCATTAACGCGGGCGCGGGCAATAACTTAGTCAACGTTGAGGACGCTGAAAGTGCGCTCATTCAACTCGCGGGCAATACGACCGTTGAAGGCTTCAAGACCGGCTTTGGCGAAGGCACCGACACAATTTATATCGATGGCGACCCTGCAGGCGTTGAGTTCAAAGATGGCGGCTTGACTTTCGGCAACAGCACCGACAGCTTGGCTTTGAGCGGCATAACGACTACTTCAAAAGTCAACATATATCACGAGAGAAGAAGCGTTCTTAATAAGGGCGTCTTCATTGCCGAAAACGATTGGTATAGCGTCCAGAGTAGCGATTTGACCGTTGGTAGCGGCGAAGAAGTTTACTTCGTGGGCACCACCTCCAAATCCCAAGTAGGCGTAGACTTTAGCGGCATTTCTTCCGCGCTCAACGTCACTATGGATACCGCCTACGAGGATAGCGAAGACTTTGTACCTGGTACGACAACTTGGATTAACAGCGTGTACTCGCTCAAAGGCGGCGCGGGCAATACGACAATCACCGGCTCCAAACATTCAGATACGATTGTCGCGGGCACCGGCGCAACCACTATCAACGCGGCGGCGGGTGATGATAATATCAGCTTAGGTTCCTCTGCGGCTCTAGTTCAATACACTTCGGGCGACGGCAACGACACTATCGAAGGATTCAATAGAAATTCGACATTGCAAATCGGCGACGGCACAAGCACCTACTCCACACAAGTTAGCGGCTCCGATGTTATTGTTACGGTCGGCGACGAGGCAATCACTTTGGTTGACGCAAGCGACGTTAGACTGAACATAATCGGCGATTCGGGAAGTGTCAGCCCGCAACCTACTGTCGCTACCAAGAGCGTCGAGGAAATTAAAGAAGAAATCGGCGCGGATTCAATTCAAACTGCCTCCAAGGATACGTTAAAGGTCAACAATGACGACGGCAATAATTTGGTTTACGTCGACGAAGACGCGAAGGGCTCCAAGAAAATCACGCTCGGCACGGGCGGCGATGCTGTAGTTATCGAAAGCGCAAAGGCAAATGTAAGCGTCATAGGCGGCAAGGGTAATGACAGCCTTATCGTCAAGAACAGTGCGCCCGTCGAGTTCGATATGTCTAAGGGCGGCAAGGATAAAATTTACCTCGCTAACGACGACGCTAAAGAAAATGTCACGCTCAAAGGCTACAACGTTTCCAACAACGGCGGCATTGTGGTTGG
This sequence comes from uncultured Selenomonadales bacterium, assembly GCA_947307055.1. Classification (GTDB taxonomy): domain Bacteria; phylum Bacillota; class Negativicutes; order Selenomonadales; family Selenomonadaceae; genus Quinella. Next base: position 43,332 of record CAMZHX010000011.1, read on the forward strand.
GACTTCGGACATTGCCGGAGCGATTCAAAACAAAGACATTACCTTTGGCAACGGCTCAATGCAAATGGGCGCGGCTAATGCTAAAGTCACGTTCGCAGGTCATACGGACGATAGCGGCTCCACGACCGTTAAATTATTCGACGATAACGACGAGGCGCAAGCAGTCGGCTTCACCAATCGTGACGGCGGCAATCTCAACGTCAGCACCTCAAGCGATGATTATCTCTTGGTCGGCAACTACTTCGACGACAAATCGGGCGGCTCGACAATCACGGGCGGCAAAGGCAATGACAATATCCTTGCGGGCGGCGGCGATGTCGTCAACGCGGGCGCAGGTCATAATCAAGTTATCCTCGACACCGTAGAGAATCGCGACGGCGCAGATATTATTCTTAACAGCGGCAAGACGACCGTTCAAAACTTCAAGGCGGGCTTTGAGGGCGACCGCGTATTCTTCGGCGTCAACGATGTTATCGATTTCAAATTTGACGGCACGAATGTCAGCGTTCAAAGCAATAACGTATGGCATGGCGTATTGTCCGAAGTTGGCAACGGCGCGAACTTTGTAAATATTTTGTCGGCCGATGCAAATGGTCCTGTTAAAGTTGCTGTGGCGCAGGAAGGCGCAGTTATCGCGGTTGAGGACGAACTCGCCGACTATTACATTGGCGAAAAATCCGGCATCGACTTCACGAACTACAGCGGCGAGCTTATGGCAAATCTCGGTTCGCAACAACAAAGTCTTGGCACCGGCGAAGTTCTGTTTGCCGGAATCAATCAAATTACGGCGGGCAGTGGTCAGACAACGTTAATGGGCTCGGCGAAAAATGAAACGCTTTACGCGGGCACGGGCGCGGCGTCCATTTACGGCGGCGGCGGCAAAAATCTTTTGGCGAACAGCTCCGACGATAAGGACGGCTCGACAACGTTCTTGGTCTTGGGCAATGCTGACGGCGCGAAGAATACTATTGCCGGCTTTAACTTCGCAGGTGGTGACGGCGTCGCAGATAAAATCGAAGTCGATACCAATACAAATGTCGTTTCCAACGTCGCGATTTCGGGCAACGATGTTATTATCGAAGTCAGCAACCGCGCAGGCACCGCGACCGAACGTGCAGTCATTAGCGGCGCAGTCGGACAAAATATGCAATTCGGCGATAACGTCGTTGCGCAAGTCAATGCAACAGATTTGGTCTACGACGGCACAGCGAATTTCTTCGTCGCGACCAGCAACAATGCGTCAATCAGCGTAGGCGCGGACGTTGGGACTAAGGCGGAAATTTGGCTCGACGGCAAACCCGGCAACGCTCTAGGCAAAAACTTTGTCGGCGACATCAGGACGATTGACGCGACGGCCTCCAGTGTCAAAGCTGAATTGGCCGGCAACGACACCGATAACACAATCCTTGCCGGCTCTGGCGATACAAGTTTGTGGGGCGGCAATGGCGGCGATGACTTCATGCAAGGCGGCGCAGGTCACGATTCTTTCTACTACACCAACGGCAATGGCAACGACACTATCAGCGGAGCCGGCACGGGCGATGTCGTCTTCTTGAGCGAAATGACGCTCGACCAAATTTCTACTACTTCGGTTTCAAACGGCACGGCGGTTATCAGCTTCAAAGACGGCGGCTCGCTCACAGTTGGCGACGCGGCTAATTGCCAATTCGTTCTCACTCAAGGCGATCAATATCAGACATACAGAGTCAACGGCGATCAATTTGTCGCAGGCTGATTTAGTGATTAGGGGTTAATGTTTAGTGATTAGAGTTTTACTAGCCACTAATAGCTAATCACTAACAAGCTCTGCTCTTCTAAACGAGGGGCAGATTTTTTTTGCTTGCAACGGAAGGGCTTTTGTTGTATAACTTTTGCAATATATGGAAAGGAAGTAAAGAGATTCTTTCTATGTACATAGAAAATAGCAATAGTACCATAGTTACCGGCACAAATAGCGACGACACAATTATCAATAGCGGCAGAAACGCCACATTCAAGCACTCGGCGGCAACGATTCCATTGACAACGATGACGGCGCAAAGAATACGATTGCCGGCTTTAACTTCGTGAGCGGTGACGGCGTCGCTGACAAAATCGAAGTCGATGCCAATAAAAATGTCGTTTCCAACGTCGCAATTTCGGGCAATGATGTTATAATAGAAGTCAGCAGCCGCGCAGGCACCGCTACTGAACGCGCAGTCATTCAAGGCGCAGTCGGTATTCAATTCGGCTCAAACGTCGTGGCGCAAGTCAACGCAACAGATTTGGTCTACGACGGCACAGCAAACTTCTCCAAATTTCTACTACCGCTGTTGAGAATGGCACGGCGGTATCAGCTTCAAAGACAGCGGCTCGCTCACAGTCGGCGACGCGGCTAATTGCCAATTCGTCATGACGCAGGGCAACCAATATCAATCTTACAGAGTCAACGGCAATCAATTTGTCGCGGTCTGAAGTAGGGGAGTAGCACTTATTCCCCACTTCTCTTATTCCCTAGTTCCTAAGGAGGAATTTTTTAGATGGCATTTGACAGTTATCATTGTAGCGTTTGCGGTCGGCGCATTAAAATTCAGAGCCGCACTGATATGCCCGTCCTCGACCCCAATACCGGATTCGGCATTTGCAAGAGCTGTATCAAAAATATTTATCATTTTATCGAGGACGAGGAAGGCGGCTCAACTCGCAAGGTCAAGAGAGGTTTTAAAAATGCGCTCGGCGATTTGCTCGCGAAGAACAAGCCGCACATAATCAAACAATATCTCGACGAATATATCATCATGCAGGAGCGCGCGAAAAAAATTTTGTCGGTCGCGGCGTACAATCACTACAAGCGCATGAAATACGATTTGGATAATCGCGGCGGCGTCGCTGACGAAATCGACAAATCCAACGTCATAATTTTAGGACCGACCGGTTGCGGCAAAACTGCGATGCTTAGTCATCTTTCCAAACTTTTAAATATACCCTTTGCCGTGACGGACGCTTCGAGCTTGACGGAGGCGGGCTTTGTCGGCGCGGATGTCGAAGTCGCTGTGCGTAATCTCTACTACGCGGCGGGCATGGACGTTGAGAAGACCGAGCACGGGATAATTTATCTGGACGAGTTCGACAAAATCGCTCGCAAATCCGGCGCGAACAATTCTATAACGGCCGACCCCGGTCATGAAGGCGTTCAGCAAGGACTTTTGAAAATGTTGGAAGGCAGCGTTGTCGAGTTCACCGAGCGCGGTCAACGTAAACACCCCGAAGCCCCTACGATTAAAGTTGACACGAAAAATATTTTGTTCATATGCGGCGGCGCGTTCGTCGGCATTGAAAAGATTATCGAAAAGCGCGTCAGGAAGGACAACGCCGCTATCGGTTTTGGTTCGGAAGTCCCGTCGAAAGAAGATACCAATAAAAAATTCAACGAGCTGATTCATCAAGTGCGTCCAGAAGATTTGATGAAGTACGGCATTATTCCGGAAATTATCGGGCGATTGCCGGTCATCTGCACGCTTGAAACGCTCGACGAAGACGCGCTGTTGAGAATCTTAACCGAGCCGAAAAACGCGCCCGTCAAACAATACGAAAAACTTTTGGCAATGGACAATGTTAAATTGGAGTTCGAGGAGGCGGCACTGCGACTGGTCGCGAAAATGGCAATCGAGCGCAAAACCGGAGCGCGTTCGCTCAAAGGTATTATCGAAGACGTGATGCTTGATGTAATGTTTGAGATTCCGAAGTCGGACGAGCCGCGCAAAATCATCATAACCGAAGCTTGCATAAAGGGCGAGGAGCAACCAAAAATTTTGCCGCTCGATGAAGTCAAGCTCGTCAAGGAATCGGCATGATGACAATGCGTAATGCGCAATGCGTAATGCGTAATGAAAAAAACTTTTCCCATTTCCCATTTCCCATTTCCCTTGACTTCGCGATAATCGGCGGGTCGGGCACGCTTAGTAGTGACTTCCCGAAAAATTTTGCGGACGTCGAGATTTTAGCGGAAGATTTATTTTTCGAGACGCCTTACGGGAAAAGTCCTGCATTCAGACTTTGCAAGGTCGACGGGAAAAATTTCTTGACGTGCAAAATGCATGGTTGGCGGAGCGGCGTCACTCGCGCTGATTCTTCGCGGCAAATTTTTTGGACGTTCAGGGAAGCCGGCGTTAAAAAGATTTTTTCGGAAGGCGGCGTCGGCACAATCAATCACCTGCTCAACCCTCGCGACTTGATGATTCCCGACGATTACCTTGACTTGTCCAACAGAAAAGATGTTCAGCTTGACGGGAAATTTTTGCTGATAATGCGCGACGCTCTTTGTCCAAATCTGCGCGGGAAACTTTTGGAAGCGGCTAGGAAATTTTTCGACGGTCGGATTTTCGAGCGCGGGATTTACGCCGTGACGGACGGTCGCCACTTCGAGAGCCCCGCCGAAATTGCTATGCTCAAAGGGCACGCCGATATTGTCGGACAAAGCCTCGCGCCCGAAGTTTATCTTGCGCGAGAAATCGGCGCGTGTTATGCAAATCTTTCGTTTGTGGTCAACTACGGCGAGGGGCTTAAAGTTTGGTCGCACGAGGTCATGAAAAATATTTTCTACGACGACGCCGAACTTATCGGGAAAATTTTGCTCGACGCTATTAAAAATACCGACACCAATAAAAATTCTTGTCATTGCCGCGAACTTCGCAAGGAAACTCTGCTCAAAGAAATTTACGACGCTAAATAAATTTTACAAGGCTAGCAATGCGCAACATTGCGTACCGACGCGGCGATTTTGTTCAAATTATCGGGCGGCAAGACGCGTCCGCTGTTCCCCCGCTTTCAAAGCGGGTGGAAATTTTTTTTGCCGTGTTGTAGAATAGCGACGGCTTTCAAGCCCACTCAAATTTTGGGAGCTAACGAAATGCAAAGTATTGACATCACCGACAAGATTAAAAATTTTATCCGATACGGCTTAGCGGTCGTGATTGTGCTGGCGTCGGTTATCGGTTATGCCGAGTACAAATATTGGCACAAAGACGAAGTCATTCAGCTCGACGACGCCAAAGTTGCGGGAACTATGGTTTCAGTGCGCGTTTTGGCGAGCGGCAAGGTCAAGGAACTTTTATTCGAGGACGGAGCCGAAGTCAAAGCGGGCGATGTGATTGCGCGTTTGGAAGTCGCCATAACCGAGGAAGAAATTCAGCAGTTGGAAAACACGGTTCAACTTGCGCGGGATAATTACAACAATTTAGCTGCGGGGCAATGGGTCAAAGTTCCAGTCCAGCGCGAACGAGTTATCACGCCGCCGCCGACCGTAAATTATTCGGGTTCATCGGGAAATTTGGCGAAGTTGGAGGAGCGCGCAAATCGCATGGCGGAATTGTTCGAGATGGGAGCAGTCAGCGCGGTTCAAAGAGACGCCGCCCGCCGAGCTTATGAAAGTGCGCTTGCCGAATCCCAATCGGCGTCCTATTCCTACGCCGAGCCGACCGTCGAATACTACACCGAGTACGTTGACGAGTTCAGAGAGACGCCGCCCGAAGTTTTAGCGGGAGCCGACCAAGCTATCAAGCAGGCCGAATTGTCATTGAACGTCGCCAAGCAAGAGGCTCGCGAGACCGATGTTATTGCGCCGGTCAGCGGGACGATTTATTACGGCGTCGAGGTCGAGGAAGAAATTGTTGCGGGCGATAGCGTTTCGAGAATCGGCGACAGTCGCGAACTTTGGCTTGAAGTCGAGGTCCCGGAGGAGATTTTCAATAAAATTCCGCTCGGCAAGCTCGTAACCTATTCGATTGACGGCAAGGAACTTTCCGGCACGGTCATTGAGAAAATCAAGCCGAATGTTACAGAGCCTGAAGAGCCGCCCGAACCTATGGAGTTGCCCGAAATCCCGACGACCGAAAATGCGCCGCCGCCCTTAATCGAAGAAAATCCGCCAGCCGAAAATCAAACTTCGCCCGCTGAAAATCCTCAAGCCGTCAAAGCCGAAACGCAAGTCATCAACGCCGAAAATCCTAACGACAAAATCAAAGCGATAATCGACAAGCACAGGAAAAGTAAAGCTCCGACGCCTCAACCGCCGAAAATCCCCGACGAGTTCGCCGAACAACAAAAGCCTAACGACAAGTTCATCATAAAAATTTCGATACCGACCGACCGCGATTTTGACTTGCGCCCGAATACCAAAACGACCGTCAAAATTAAATTGTGACTTGGTTCGCGGTGGCACGGCGCGTACATTGTTTGCTACTTTTTAAAAGTAGGCAGGAAAATTCCAGCCTCGTATCGAATAATACGGGGCATTTTGTTTTAGGAGGTTTTTTCTATGAAGTACCAAACCTACTCTAAAAAATATTCGACGTGGGGTGCTTCGGCACCCGAAAATTTCTGGCAAAACTAATCGAGACGCGAAATATTTTTTACCTGGAGGTTTCAAAATGGACTACTCGACTTATCTTAAAAAATATCCTTCAGAAGATGGCTTTTTCGGGAAATACGGCGGCGCGTACTTGCCTCCGCAACTCGTCCCCGCTATGGAGGAAATTACGCAGGCTTACTTGACGATTTGCCATTCGTCGCAATTTATTAACGAGCTGCGCCGCATTCGTCGCGAGTTTCAAGGCCGTCCTACGCCGGTTTATCATTGCGAAAATCTCAGCCGCAAACTTGGCAACTGCCAAATTTATCTCAAGCGCGAGGATTTGAATCACTCTGGCGCGCACAAACTTAATCACTGCATGGGCGAAGGTCTTTTGGCGAAGTTCATGGGCAAGAAGCGGATTATTGCCGAGACAGGCGCAGGTCAACATGGCGTCGCGCTAGCTACTGCTGCGGCATTTTTCGGGCTTGAGTGTACAATTTACATGGGCGAGGTCGACATTGCCAAACAAGCTCCGAACGTCGCGCGAATGAAAGTTTTGGGCGCGAATGTTGTTTCAGTCGACAGGGGCGCGAAGACTTTAAAAGAGGCCGTCGACGCCGCGTTTGAGGATTACCTTGAGAACTACAAGGAAACGATTTATTGCATAGGCTCGGTTGTGGGTCCGCATCCTTTCCCGATGATGGTTCGCGATTTTCAATACGTCGTCGGCGAAGAGGCTCGCGAGCAATTCAAAGAGATGACGGGATTGTTGCCTGATGTCGTGACGGCTTGTGTAGGCGGCGGCTCTAATTCGATTGGATTTTTCCTGCCGTTCATAAATGACCCGGTTGAGATTGTCGGCGTTGAACCATTAGGGCGCGGTAAAAATCTTGGCGACCATGCCGCCTCGATGAGTTACGGCTCGGAAGGCGTCATGCATGGATTCAATTCGATTATGCTGAAAAATTCTGACGGCGAGCCCGCGCCGGTTTACTCAATCGCGAGCGGTCTTGATTATCCGAGCGTCGGTCCCGAACATGCATTTTTGCGCGAGATTGGGCGCGTGAAATACGAGGTCGCGACTGATTTGGAAGCGGTCGACGCATTTTTCAAGCTCAGCCGCTACGAGGGGATTATACCTGCGCTTGAGAGTTCGCACGCGGTCGCCTACGCCATGAAGCTTGCTAAGGAAATGGGCAAGGGCTCGATTTTGGTAAATTTGAGTGGGCGCGGCGATAAGGATTTGGATTACGTGATTGAGCATTACGGCTACGGAGAAAATTTTAAGGATTTTTGACACATGGAGCAAATTTCGCAAGCTTTTTTGACATTTATTGATTCGTGGGGTTATTTTGCCGTTGCGATTTTGATGGCTATGGAAAATGCGTGTATTCCGGTTCCGAGCGAATTGATTTTAGGATTTGCGGGTTATTTGGTGAGCGCGGAGCGTATGACATTTACGGGCGCGATGATTGCGGGCATGATTGGCGGCATGGCGGGCTCGATTTTTGCGTATATTGTGGGCGCGACGGGTGGCAGACGTTTCGTTGACAAATACGGCAAATACTTTTTTATTAAGAAGTCGCACGTTGATATGGCGCAGAATTGGTTTGACAAATACGGTATCCGCGCAGTTTTTTTCAGTCGCATGTTGCCTGTTATCCGGACGTTTATTTCATTGCCGGCAGGTTTTGCGAAAGTTAAATTTCCGGCGTTTTTATTCTACACGTTTGCTGGCTCGCTACCATGGACGGCGTTAATTTTATATGCGGGCGTTTTACTCGGCGATAATTGGGAATATTTATTGGAAATCGGACATAAATTCAGCGCGGCATTTATCGTAGTCAGCATTTTAATAATTGCGTGGCTTTATTTCAGGAAAAAATGACAATCGGATAAAAAAAATTAACTCCTTCGGCACGAGTCGAGGGAGTTTTTTTGCAGGAATTTTCCGTTGCAAAAAGAATTTTATCGGGGAAGTAATGATACAAGCAGTCTCGATTATTAAAACACACGCCAAAATTTAAATCAACGTCACTTTTCCGATATTCTAATCACTTTTCGGAGGAAAAATGATATTATCAAGCCTAATCGCGTTATATCAGCTAATCGATACCTACATCCGCCTTTTAGCGTTTAAAAAAAGTGTTTCAGAAGAATTAGAGCGGCGATTATTGCTCGAATCGCTAATTTGGAGTATTGCGAGCGTATTTTTGTACACTTTTTTATTTAAAATCTTCGGAATCCAAGCCGCAACTTATAAATTTGTCATGATGCTGGGTTGGTTGCCCTACTTTTTAATATTTTTGCGGAAAATATCGGGATTTCTCAAGCATATATTTGTTTTAGGAATGGGAGCAATTTTTTCGCTGACTCAACATACAATCGCCACGACAATAATATTAAAACTCGATTTAAAAAGCGAATATGATATAATTTTAATGGAATCGGCTGTATATTTGCTATTATTTGCGATTTTTTTACCGATAGCCCGAAAATATTTTACAAATTTACTGCCGAGCCGCGAATTTTTCGAGTTACGACCGATAGGAATTTATATAGCAATTTTGCCGCTTTTAATTGTATCAGCGAATCTTTTTAGAATTGCCGATGATGTTTTAGTTCATTCAGACGTTGAAAGAATATCTCGAATTTATTTACCAGTGGTATTTTTCTTTTTCTATCGCTATATTTTATCGGCGGCGAAACATTTTTACGATTTACAACGATTAGAGCGAAATAAAGCACTTTTGGAAGAGAAATTGGAGCTTTTAAAGGAATATCATGCATTATCGGAAGAAAATCAGAAGAAAATATCAGTAATGCGGCATGATTTGCGGCACAGTTACAATTTAATTTACGCGATGTTGGAAAATGGCGACGTTGAAACGGCGCGAGAACATATAAGGAAGCAAAAAGAATGCTTGAAATAATATTGGCATTGGAAATGACATTGGCGCAAATATCGGGCGCATATTTAAGATATTTACCATTTAGCAGCGAAATATCGGAAAAACAATTATCCGCGCTGAAAAAATGGATAATTTTATGGAGTTTTGTAGATTTCGGGCTGAATTTATTGATATTTTCGGACGGATTGAGCTATCAGACATATAAAATAGCGTTATTAGGGGGTTGGTGGCCCTATTTTTTAATCTCGGCGAAAATAATCGGGAAAATGTTTAAGCAACTATTTGCGTTTGGAATGGAAGGTTTATGGGTTTTTATGCTCCATGCGTTCGCGGGAATGGGCGTTGCATTTATACACGGGCAAATGTCGGAAGAATTTTTATCGCTACAACTGATGATATATTTGCTACTTTTTGCGGGATTATTGCGGATTGAGCAGAAATTTTTTACAAAATTGCTCCCAACAAATAAATTTTTTGAAGATAAAGCATTAAAATGGGCGATTTCGATATTACCACTCGCAATTTTCATAGGAACAATAATTCCTGTAATGGAAATTACATTTTTGCAGACGTGGACGGACAGGTTACAACGATTATTTTTTCCGATATTTTTCTTGCTGATATATCGTTTAATGAGTATAACGACGCAACAATTTGAAGAAAAACGGCTCAAGGAGCAAAACAATTTGATTTTAGTGCGGCAAATGACTTCGTTATCGGAAAATAATTTGTTAATAGAAAAAAATCAGCGCGAAATGACCGAATTGAGAAAAAATCTGTCAGAAAATTATTTGGAGCTAGAAAAATTGATAAACGCGGGGCAAATATCAGCGGCAATGGAATTTATTTCGCGGCAAGTTGAAATATTGGATTCGACGCGTATAAAAAAATTCAGCAAATTACCGTTGATAAATGCGGCAATTTCAATATATTTTCGGCGTGCAGAGTCATTAGGAATAAAATTTTTGCATAAAATAGATTTACCAGAAGAATTATCGACTGATGAGAGCGATTTAGCGGTTTTAGTGAGCAATTTGTTGGAAAATGCAATAGAGGCAAGTTTGAAGCAAAAAAATCCCTCCGAACGAGATATTTCAATAATATTACGCAATATCAAGGGACAAAATGTATTGGAAATAGGAAATAAATACGATTTCCCGATAAAATTGGGCGAAAATGGCTTACCTTACACGACTAAAATAGGTCACGGGCTCGGAATGAATTCATTAGAAATTTTCGCGAAAAAGTATAATGCCTTCGTTGATTTCAGTCATGAAAACGGTTTTGTGCAATTAAATTTATATTGGAATGATTATTTATGGGCAAAATAACGCATGAATTTAACTTTAACTTCCTTTTTCTTGCGCTGACTAATTGGAATTGAAGTCCCGTCCATTAAAATAAAGTCGTCGGGCTCCATCGATTTTATATAGTCCATATTAACAATAATTCTGTGATAACACTCCAAAAAACGTTCGTCCGCAAGCAAAATCGGCTGAATTTCGGAATAATTATTTGCCGTGACGAATTTTTTGCCGTCGGCGAGGTAAACGCAAAGTCTGTGTCGGTAATCAATATCGATGTATAAAATATTGCGATTCGGGACAAAAATTTCATTTCCGCTGACGTTCAAGGCAATTTCCGGCGTGTTTTTGAAGATTTTAGGGAAAATATGCTCGAAAGTTCGCGAAAAATCGTCCTCGTGATTGGAAATCGGCTTTAAAAAGTAGCCAACAGCAAAAACTCGATAGCCATTTAAGATAAAATCATCGCTGGAAGTGAGAAAAACTATATTAACGTCGTCATCACCGCGAGCACGTATGATTTGCGCCGCTTGAAGACCGTCAATTTCTTCCATGCGAATATCCAAAATCACGAGTTGAAATAAACCAGGCTTGAAAACATTCAAAAATTCATTCGTGTTGGAAAAAGTTTGAATCGTTACTTCGGAATAAATTTCGGGATAATTTTTTTGAATAAAACTGCGCAAATACAATTCGGCAGCATTTAATTCCGAAATTTCATCGTCGACAATGGCAATATTCATAGAAAAATCCTCCTGAGGCTTTATAAAAATGATTTTAACGTCGAAATTAGCAATATAATCGGCGAGTTTGCGCATATTTCCGCCGAGAATTACGACTTGATAAATTTGCGGACTAAACCAGGTCAAAAATTCATTTTTGCGTTGAAATAGTTCGATATGAATATCCGATTCGTAATTCTGAAAATTTTCGCTGATATAATAGCGCAAAAAGGCTTCGGCGGTCTCCAATTCGATTTTTTCGTCATCGACAATGGCAATATTCATAAAAAAAATCTCCTTCGCCCGTTTTGTACATTAAAACATAAAACGAAGGAGATTTCTTAATCAATTTTTGGGAAAAAATAATCAGTTTTCAGCCGATAGGCAACGTTTTAACCCAATCCGCTAAAATATTTTTATCAGTGCGACCGCGAAAAACTTTACCTTGAATCCAAAGCGTCGAGTCAGAACAGGAAGGTTTGAGCTGCGAAAGCGTTTCTCCAAAGCCCGAACCACCCGAAGTCGCATATAAAACAATAGTTTTTCCGCTAAAATCGTAACTTTCAAGGAAAGAATTGATAATATGCGGCGCGACATACCACCAAATTGGAAATCCAAGAAAAATCGTGTCGTAATCGGCAATTTTTGCGGATTTATCAGCGAGTTCGGGACGCGATTTAATATCCGCCATTTCAACAGAACTGCGCGATTGCGAGTTGTTCCAGTTTAAATCTTTGCCCGTGTAAGGCGTGGCGGGCTTAATTTCGTAAGTGTCCGCATTGAGAATTTCCGCCAAATCGTTGGAAAGTTTGCGCGTAGAACCGCTTGCAGAGAAAAATGCTACCAATTTTTTGCTCATTTTAATGCCTCCGAATCAAAATTACCTTGAAAACTTAGCCTAATGTTGTCATTTGCAACGTCTTGCCGCGAAAAATATCTAATTCCGGCTTCTGAAACGCGATTATCTGTCTTATTTTCCTCGTCGGAGGAAGGCGGCCGCTTAAAAATCTTCATAATGTCATCAAGCCGCGCGCCGTCTTCAAACATAATAACCCCTCCTCATTTTTCGCCGGTGATAATCCAAACAGGATTCAAAACTTGATTCATATCGTGCGCTCTGATTTTTTTCAAGCGCGTAATTTGCACCTGGAACGCGTCGTATTTTATGTCGTGCGCTCTGAAATACGCAAGACCAGCCGCCGCCGTTTGAATCGTTATCGCGTTGAGAACTATTCTGCCGCTAATTTTAAGTTTTTCGCACAGGATGTCAAGAATTTTTTCGAGCTTGCCGCCACTGCCGCCGATTATCGCCGCGTCGAGTTCCGGCAAATTCTCCAAACCGTCTGGAGCCTCCGCGCAAATTATTTCGACGTTCCCAACCGAAAATTTTTCAACGTTGCGCTTGATGAGCTCTACGGCCTCCGCTTTCCTCTCGACGGCAAAAATTTTTCCGTTCGGAGCAAGCAGAGCCGCCTCAACAGAAATTGAACCCGTGCCCGCGCCCACGTCCACAACTACAGAATCAGATTTAATTCGCGCCTTCGCCAAGGTCAAAATCCTAGTCTCCTGCTTAGTCATCGGGACTTCGCCGCGAATAAATTTTTCGTCGTCAATCACGCAATCGCCCCCTAAAGTTTTATCACAATGTTAAACCGCTTGAAAAGTTCGGCTATCGGGAACCACAGCAAACACCAGATGATACAAAATAATGTTGCGCCGAATTCCGTCGAGATAAGCCCCTGCGTCGTGTGCCGATACAGCCACAAATAAATTCCGCCGTGTTCAGCAGATTTGGGTAGCATAGTCAAAATTGTTAGGACGAAATTGTTCGCGAAGAAAAAGAATAGCGGATTCATGCCGAGCGCGTCGAACGGTTCGGCTAATTTTTTTGCCCGCTCCGAGATTGCAAAAAGTTTCGTGAACAGCGCGAGCACTAAGAAATCGCCGCCCGCATTTATCAGCGTGTAGGGCGTCGTCCATAATTTTTTGGAGATAATGTCGACTTGGCTCCATAAGCCGCCCGCGATTAACAGCACAATACCAAGCCCGCCCATCAGAAAAATTTTGTCACGCAAGGTGGCGTTTTCAATCAGAATTCTTCCCGCCAAATATCCGAACAAAACTGATGCTGTGGCCGAAATCGAACCGTAAAGCCCTTCGGGGTCGTGAGTCGGCGTGTAAATGTGATTCGCGCCGGGAAAAATGTAATCAACTGCGCGGCTGATATTGTCTTCAATCGCAAAGGGGTTATCGGGCGCGTAAATGTGATAGCCCAACGACGACAAAATCAAAAGTACGAACGCCGCAATGAATATCCCAACGTCGTTTTTTATAGCCCGCACAAGCAAAACGCCGAGCAAGTAAGCAACTGCGAGCCGCTGAATTATTCCGAACAGTCGCCCATGTACAATCGCGGCGTCGAAGAAATTTCCGGCGGTGAAGTCCTCGACGAAAAGAAAATTTATTATCGACGGCAGGAAGTTCAGGAACAAGCCGACCGCGAACATTAACGCTGTGCGCTTGAGGATTCGCCGTGTTGATAGCGGGCGTTTGGACATGGAAATTGCCGCGCCCATTGCGAAGGCGAATAGCGGCAACGCGACATCCGGGACGGTTAGCCCTTCCCAATCAGCGTGTTTAAGTATCGAGTAAATTTTATCGGGCGGCGCGTCCAAGAACAGCATGATTATTATCGCGATGCTGCGCAGGACGTCCAAAGAATAAATTCGTTTCGCCATGTTCACTCCTTAAAAAAAGTAGGAACTAGGAACCAGGAACTAGGAATCAGTTTCCCTAGTCCCTAGCTCTTAGCTCCTAGTCCCTAGACTATGCGCGTTCAATGTAACTGCCGGTGCGCGTGTCGATTCTGAGAACGTCGCCCTCGTTAATGAAGAGCGGCACGCGGACAACGTAACCGGTCTCAAGCGTAGCATTTTTAGTCGCGCCGGTTGCGGTGTTGCCTTTGACGGCGGGTTCGCACTCGGTGACCTTGAGTTCGACGGAGTTGGGCAGGTTAATGCCGATAATGCGCCCCTTGAAGGTCTGCACGTTGACTTCCATATTTTCCATTAGGTAATTGAGCGCGGTGCCGAGTTGTTCTTTAGTCAGCTCGATTTGGTCGTAAGTCGTGACGTCCATGAAGGTATATTGCCCGTCGGATTCGTAAAGGAATTGCATTTTGTTGGTATCGAGGCGAGCGGGCGGCATTTTCTCATTGGGATTGAAAGTGCGTTCGACGACTGCGCCGGTCTCGACGTTTTTAATTTTCGTGCGGACGAATGCCGCGCCTTTACCTGGCTTGACGTGTTGGAACTCGACGACTTGCCACGCCGCCCCGTCAATCTCAATCGTTAAACCTGTTCTGAAATCGGTACTTGAAATCATTTTATAACCTCCGTTTATAGTTGTTAGTGATTAGTGGTTAGTTGCTAGAATTCTAATTCCCTAATAACCTAATAACCTACAATTCTATCAAATGTTTTGGCGAATGCGTCAAAGGCTCGGCTGAACCTTGCGTCACCAAAACTGTATCCTCAATCCTGACGCCGCCGACATTTTCAAAGTAAAGTCCTGGCTCATCGGTGACAATCATATTCGGCAAAAGCTTTTCGGTCTTGCTGAGCTTTGAAAGGCGCGGCTCCTCGTGAATCTCAAGGCCGACGCCGTGTCCGAGTCCGTGAACAAAATTTTTGCCAAAGCCCGCGTCCTCCAAAATTTTCCTGACGGCCTCATCAATATCCTTGCCGCTCTTGCCCGCCGTGATAACTTCCAAGCCGTAAAGTTGCGCGGACAAGACAGCGTTATAAATTTTCTTCTGCTCGGCGGAAGCTTTGCCGACACAAATTGTGCGCGTTATGTCGGAGTGGTAGCCGTTGAAGACCGCGCCGAAATCCATTGTGACGAGTTCGCCCGCCACAATTTTTTTATCGGTCGCGATGCCGTGCGGAAGACTACCTCGCCAACCCGACGCAACGATTGTAGGAAAGGCGGCGCGTTCGGAACCGAGCTTGCGCATAAGGTATTCCAACTCGGCGGCGACTTCGACCTCGCTGACTTCGGGCTTGATGAAGTCCAGAATTTTTTCAAAAGCTTTGTCGGCAATCTCGCAAGCTTTTTTTATGCAAGCAATCTCCGCCGCGTCTTTGACTTGCCGCAAAGTATCAAGCTCGACGGATTTAAGCTCGACACCTGCAATTTCTTTGGCGAGGTAATCGCTTTTGGCGACCGTCATATCCAAACTTTCAATGCCGAATTTTTTACAGCCGGAAGCTTTCATTTCTTCGACGAGCTTTTTATAAAGCCCTTCGGTTTGCTCGACGATTTGGAAATTTTTACTCTCGCGCTTAGCCTGTTCGGTGTAGCGTCCGTCAGTCAGGAGCTTGCGAAAATTTTTCCCGACCAATAACGCTGAACTATCTCCGCGAAAACCGCTAAAGTATGTGACGTTGGCAATTTTCGTGATAAGGAGCGCGTCGACTTCTTCTGCGGAAATTTTTTCGTAGAGATTCGCCAGCCGCCCCGAAAAATCAAAACTTTTCCCTTCTCCCATTTCCCTTTTCCCTTACTTAGAATCCTTCTGCAACTTGCGAATAGCGATGTCGAGCGCGGCAATGTAGCTATCGACGCCGAAGCCGCAAATTTGCCCCATGACGACCGGCGCAATTACCGACTTATGCCTAAACTCTTCCCGGCGATGAATGTTCGACAAATGCAACTCAATCACGGGAACGGGCACGGCAGCTATCGCGTCGCGCAGGGCAATGCTGTAATGCGTCAATGCTCCGGCGTTGAGCAAAATAAAATCGTAACGCCCGCGAGCTTTTTGAATCGCCTCGATCAATTCGCCCTCAAAATTCGATTGCAAAAAGTCTATCTCGTCGACGCCCGCAATTTTCGCCCGCTCGCGCAAAATTTCGTTTATGTCGTTTAGGGTCGTCCACCCGTAAATTTCCGGCTCGCGCGTCCCCAACAAATTTAAATTCGGGCCGTTCAAAACTAAAATCCTCTTGACGTTCAAGCCGCCATTTTCTGATTGCAAATTCGTTCTCCCCCTTCAATATCTGATAGCAAATGTATTTTCGCCCGCGACGACCGGCAAATCGCTCTGCGTAAAGTTCGTGACCTTAATCCAATCGTTGCCGCGCTGAATTTTGGCGATAAGTCGTTCGACAATTTGCGGCTCGCCTTGCAATTCCATAGTGACGGAGCCGTCGCTCATATTTTTGACCCAGCCGGTTATGCCCATAGCTTTGGCGTTGCTCTGAACAAAAAATCTGAAGCCGACGCCTTGCACGCGACCTTCAGCCCTGCCCGCCTTGCGAATCGCATTTTCCACGTTGACGGGCTCGACGGTCTCGGCGTCCTCCGAACCGCCAAAAATATTTCTCCAAAATCCCATAATTTTCAACTCCTCATAAGTTATCGGTTACGTTGCCGCGACATGTAATTTGCCGCGATTGAGCCAGAGATATTGTGCCAGACGCTGAAGATTGCGCTGGGAATTGCAGCCGCCGCGCTGAAATGCGTCATTGCCAGCGACGCCGCCAATCCGGAATTTTGCATTCCGACTTCGATTGAAATTGCTTTTGTCTTAGCCGTGTTCATGCCGAAAATTTTCGCCGCGCAGTAGCCCAAACCATAACCGCAAAGATTATGCAACATGACAACAAACATCATGATTAAGCCCGTCTGCAAAATTTTTTCTGCGTTCACGCTGACGACGCCGCCAATAATCAGCAAAATTGCGACAATCGACACGAGCGGCAAAATTTCCGTCACGCGCTTTACGAAATCGGTGAACAGTTGATTGACGAGCAAACCTAGTACAATCGGCGCGACGACCACTTGAACAATCGAAAGCATCATGTCGACGAACGAGACGTTAATCCACGCGCCCGCTAAAAGCCAAGTCAAAAGCGGCGTGACAATCGGCGCAAGAATCGTTGACGCCATCGACATCGAAACCGATAATGCTAAATCGCCCTTCGCCAAGTAAGTCATCACGTTCGACGCGGTACCGCCCGGACATGTGCCTACGAGTATCACGCCTGCCGCAAGCTCAGCCGGCAACTGAAATAAATTCGCAAATCCGAGCGCAAGCAACGGCATTATCGTAAACTGCGCCAAAAGTCCAATCAGCACGTCACGTGGTCGGCGGAAAATTTCGCGGAAATCTTCGGGCTTGAGCGTCATTCCCATGCCGAACATAATCACGCCCAAAAGAATCGAGATACGCGGTACCACCCATTTGAACGACACAGGCAAAGTCAGCGCAATAACGGCGACGATTATGGCGAGCAGTGCCATATTCCGCGAAACGAACGTTGAAAAATTTTTCATGAATCAAACCTCACGCATCAGAGACCAAGTTTCTACGGGGTCGGCGACGGGAATTTTCACGATTTGTTGAGCGTGCGGCGCAGATGAAATTTCTAAGCCGTCCGCGTCGCGCATTGCAGTTATCGTCTGCGAAAAAGTTTTGCCATGCGGTTGAAAAAATTCCACGCGCTCGCCGATTGCAAATTTGCCGCGCTGTTCAATAGTCGCCGTCATAGTGCTTGCGTCGAAGGCGCGAACGATTCCCAAAAAGTTTGACGAACGACTTGGCTTTGACATGTCGTAAATTTCAGTCGGTTTGCCGTCGCTCATGAAAAATCCGCTTGTGTACGGTCGGTGCGCAATCTTATTCAATTCGTCGAGCCACTCGCTACGAATTTCAAACGCGCCGTCGAAATATGAATCAATCGCCGCCCGATAAACTTTCACGACGCCCGCCACATAATTAACGCTTTTCATGCGCCCTTCAATTTTTAAACTCGTCACGCCGCTTTCAATCACCTTGTCGAGGTACGGCAACAAGCACAAGTCTTTTGAGTTCATAACGTAGGAGCCGCGCTCGTCCTCGCCTATTGGAAAATATTCGCCTGGTCGCGTCTCCTCGACGAGATTATATTTCCAGCGGCATGAATGAGTACACGCGCCTTGATTGCCGTCGCGCCCCGTCAAGAATTTCGACAGCCAACACCGCCCCGAATACGATATGCACATTGCGCCGTGAACGAAAATTTCCAACTCCGCCGCGCAGTTCGATTTAATCTCTAAAATTTCCGCGCAGGTGAGCTCGCGAGCTAAAACGATTCGACTTGCGCCTAAGTCGCTGAAAAATTTCGCCGCGCGCCAATTCGTAACGTTCGCTTGCGTGCTGACGTGAATTTTTAAATTGGTCAGCTCCTTCGCCAAACTTAAAACGCCTAAGTCCGAAACTAAAATTGCATCGACGCCTGCGCGGTCCAAAAATTTCAGATAGTCGGCAAGGTCGGCGATGTCCCTGTTGTGCGCGAAGATGTTGACTGCCGCATAAATTTTTTTGCCGAGCGCGTGCGTAAAGTCGACCGCCTTTAAAATTTCGTCGCGGGTGAAGTTGTCGCCGAAGGCTCGCAAGCTGAAATTTTTCCCGCCGAAGTAAATTGCGTCCGCCCCGTAAATCAGCGCGGCTTGCAACTTCTCAAAATTCCCAGCCGGTGCTAAAAGCTCTGGCTTTTTTAAGGGGAAAGGGAGATGGGAGAAGGGAGAAGTAATGAAAAGACTTTTCCCCTTTCCCTTTTCCCATTTCCCTTTAACGATATTTGTTGACAAGATTCAAATGCTCCTCGTAAGTGTAGGCGTAATGATTGTGACCGCTGCGGTCGGCGACGAAGTAAAGATAATCGGTGTTGGCGGGTTGCAAGACAGCTTCAATCGACGCCATACCAGGATTAGCAATCGGACCCGGCGGCAGTCCCACATGCTGATAAGTGTTGTACGGCGAATCAATTTGCGTGTCCTCAATCGTGACCTCTTCCTTTGGCGAGTCCATTAAATATTGTAACGTCGCGTCGGTTTGGAGCGGCATATTTAATTTTAATCGCTTCAATAAAACTTGCGCGACAATCGCTCTATCCTCCGGAAATCTGACTTCGCGCTCGACCATAGACGCCAAAGTTATCAAGTCGTAAATCGACAAATCCATTTTGGCAGCTTGCGCCCGCATTGCCGGCGTCAATTTCTCGTCGAAAGTGTTCGCCATTAGGTTCAAAATTTCGTCAATCTCAACGTCGTTTTCGACAGTGTAGGTGTCGGGGAAAAGAAAACCTTCCGCCGCGAAGAAAACATTTTTATGTTTGTGCATGTAGTCGAAGGGCGCGAAATTTTCGGCCGCCATAAGGAAATCGTCTTTGTTGGCGAGGTCGAGGTTGTAAAGCCGCTCGGCAATCTCCTTGACGCCAAAACCTTCGGGCACCGTGAATTGAATCAATTTTTTCTCGCCGGTCAAGAGTTTAGCGAAAACGTCATCATAAGCCATACCGGGCGTGAACGTGTAGGAACCAGGCCGGAGCTTGTCGTCGTAGCCGTAAATTCGCGCCAAAATTCTAAACTTCAACGTGCTGTCGATAACGTCCTTTTCCGCTAGCCTGTCAGCAATTTCCGCCGTCGAAAGTCCTTCACGAATTTTGACGTTGACGCGCCTTTCAATTTCGGTGCTCGAATCGGTTTCGGTTTGGGTCGAGGTCGGTTTATGAATTTGCGCGACGGTCGGGTCAGCGAAAATCAAAACTGCGCCGATTACCACTATGCAAAAGAAAACTGCGCCCGCCACGCTCGCGACGTACTTAAAAGAAATTTCTTCGCGCAAGCCGTTCACTAATGATTCATGTAATCTTTTGAGCGCGGAAGGTTTTCTTTCGGAGCGGCGGGAGGGGATTTTTGAAAAATTTTTGTCGTCGGGCTCTATCATTCTTCTTCATCCAAAAGTTTTTCGTAGGCCGCTTGAACCTTATCAAATTCCTCGTCGGTGGGCTCGATGTATTCTTCTTGCCCGTCCGCGTTGATGACGATTTTGGCAATGACAACGTCGTCGTCCTCGCAACCGCAATCGCAACCGTGCTCGTGTTCGTCGTTCTTAATCTCGACCAGCAAGGCATATCTTTCGCCGTCGACAGGGATAATCAATTCCTCGCTGTAGTAGAAAACGTTGCCGTCCTCGTCGGTCATCTCGACAACAAAATCATCGTCGAAATTTTCTTCTCTCTTATCCATTCCAAATTCCTCATTCCTAATTTCTAATTGCACTTTCAAGCCAGCCTTGCAAGATGTAGACTGCCGCCATTTTGTCGATAACTTTCTTGCGTTTTTTGCGACTTAAATCCGCCTCGATAAGCGAACGCGTCGCGGCAACCGTGCTAAGGCGTTCGTCCCAAAAAATTTGCTTGACGTTTGGGAAGCTCGCATTGAGTTTGGCGGCAAATTTTTTTACGAGCTCGCAACGAGTACCTTCCGTGCCATCCATATTTTTAGGCAAGCCGATAACGAAAACTTCCGCGCCGTATTGCGTGACGAGTTCGCCTAGCCGATTCAAATCATTTTTGTTGGAAGTCCTGCGGATAGTCTCGACGCCCTGCGCGGTTATGCCGAGCAAATCGCTGACAGCGACGCCGATAGTTTTGTCGCCTACATCAAGGGCAAGGGCTCTCACTTTTTGCCCTCCAGCCGCGCAAGGTATGTCCTCACGAGTTCTTCTAAAAGTTCGTCGCGTTCGACCTTGCGAATTTTACTGCGTGCCTCCATATGGCTTGTCACGTAAGCAGGGTCGCCGCTCAGAAGGTAGCCGACCAGTTGGTGCACGGGATTATAACCTTTTTCGGTCATTGCTTTGTACGCATTTTTTATGACTTTTTCCGCGCGATTCTCCTCGACGCCGAAATTAAACATGCGAGTTTCATCGCTGACCGTTTTGGTCTCGTCGCTCATCAAATCACTCCCCTAAATTTTTTCCCGCATTTTACAACAAAAAAGCGGCAAGCGCAATTAACAACTGCTCACTCGCCAAAAACTCCGTCATTGAAAATTTTTTCGACCTTGACTTTGATGACTTCGCCGAGCGCAATATTTTTATCGGGCGTGTAAACTCTGACGTAATTTTTCGTCAAGCCGTCGACGACTCCATTTGTCGAAGTCTCCGCGATTATCTCTACCGTTTTGCCGAGCAATCGCTCCGAAAATTTTTGAGACTTCGCCCGCGAAATTTCTAGTGCTCGACCTGCGCGGAATTTTTTGACTTGCGACGGGATTTGATCGGGTAAAGTTGCCGCGACCGTTCCGACCCTCGCCGAGTAAGGGAACACGTGAATTTTGCTGAAAGGTTGCGTCTGAATAAATTCTAGTGTCTCGCTGAAATGTTTATCAGTCTCGCCAGGAAAGCCGACGATTAAATCAGTGCCGATTGAAATTTCCGGAATCTCCTTGACGAGCCGCGCAGTCAGCTCTGCAAAATTTTTCGTCGTGTAGGGTCGGCGCATTGCCCGCAAAATTTCATCGCTACCTGCTTGCAACGGCAAATGCACATGATTACAAATGCGCCCGTCGCTTTTGAGCAAGTCAATAAGTTCGTCAGACATCTCCGCCGATTCGAGCGAGCCGAGCCGAAGTCGCAGAGGATTAGCCGCGTCGAGGACAGTTTTAATCGCGTCGACGAGATTTATTTTGCTTTGGAAGTCGCGACCATACGCGCCGATATGAATGCCCGTCAAGACAATTTCCTTGTAGCCCGCCGCTTTGAGCTCCAAACATTCAGCGCGAATGCTCTCAAGTTTACGACTGCGCACGCGCCCGCGAACGTAAGGAATTATGCAGTAGGAGCAGAAATTATTGCAGCCGTCCTCAATCTTCAAAAAAGCTCGCGTCCTGTGCGGGGTGTGCGGCAATTCCTCAAAATCGCGAATGTCATTGACGTTGCCGACCTGCAAGATTTTTTCGCCGCGATTACTCAACGCCAACTCGACCAACTTGACAACGCGAACCCTATCTTTCGTGCCGATAATCACGTCGACGCCATCAATTTTTGAAATTTCATCTGGCTCGCTTTGAGCGTAGCAGCCGACGACGACAAGCACGGCATTTTTATTTGCGCCCGCCGCACGACGAATCATTTGCCGCGACTTTTGCGAGCTGACCGCCGTAACTGTGCAGGTGTTCACGACGATAACATCAGCCTCCGAAATTTCCTGCGCGAGTTCGTAGCCGTTCGCCTCGAAAAGTTTTTGCATAGCTTCCGATTCGTACTGATTGACTTTGCAGCCGAGCGTTTGAAAAAAAACTTTACATCCGCTCATAGTTAATCATCGCCAAAACGGAAATTGCCGCCGTGTCAGTTTTCAAAATCCTATCACCGAGACTCGCGCTGACTCCGCCCGCAGATTTTATTTCGCTAACTTCGCGCTCACTGAAACCGCCTTCCGGCCCGATAAGCACGAGAATATTTTCTTTATCGCAACGGCTCAAAACTTCGCGGACGGTCGTCGACTTTTCCAGCTCCCAACAAAATAGGAACAGCCAATCTCTATCGAGCGGCGAAATTTTTTTAAGCCAATCGTCGAGCTTGAGAACGTCGCCGATTTCGGGAATGGTATCGCGGGCGCATTGTTCGGAAGATTCTTTAGCGATTTTGCGCCAACGTTCGAGCTTATTTTTTTCGCGAGCTCCGCCGGGTCTAGCAATCGTCCGCTCCGAAATCAGCGGCTGAATCTTATCGACGCCCAATTCGGTTGCCTTTTCGATTATCGTTTCAAAGCGATTTTGTTTGGGCAGGCAATCGGCTAAAATAATTTTCCCGCCGCCGACAACTTTTCTGACTTCGCCGACGCGTTGAGCCTTAATCGTCTCCCTGTCGAAGTCAATCAGCTCAATGACCGCGCAATTTCCCGAACCGTCTACGGCCGTAATCCTATCGCCGCGCTTAGCCCTCAAGGCGTAGGCTAGGTGTCTAGCGTCCGGCCCGATGATTTTTATTTCGTTGCTCGTGATGTCTTCTAAAAAAATTCTCTTCATCTTATCGCCTCTCAAAAATTTTTTCGATTTTATACCATTGCCCGCCTTTTATCAATGGAAAATATCTGATATAATTTTTTCAAAAAGGAGGACGGCTCATGAAGAAATTTTTCGGGCAACTTTCTTGGCAAATAATTTTCGCCGCGTTCTTGGGAATATTTTTTTTGCGCAATTTGTTAATGCCGATAATCGCCGATGATTATGCTTACGCGTTCATTTGGGACGGCGACGGCTTAGGCAATTTGCTTGACGGCATTGACGCTAACAGACTTGAGCGCGTCGAAAGTTTTTCGGATATTTTGTATTCGCAATGGCAACATTATTTCACGTGGGGCGGGCGGACGATTGCGCATATCTTCGTTCAATTTTTCGTCTGGCAAGGAAAAATTTTCTTCGACGTTGCAAATGTTTTGGTCTTCGCGGCGTTGGTGTTACTAATATTCAAAGTTGGCACGGGCTTAACTCTTCGCGAAATGAATAAAACTTATATGGCATTCATTTTGGCGGGGATTTATTTTTGTGCGCCGTCGCCGATAATTACAACTGTTTGGCTGACGGGAGCTTGTAACTATTTATGGATGTGCACGTTAGAAATTTTATTCTTGTTGCCGTTCACACTAAAATATTGGCAACCGAAAAAACAATTCCTAATTCCTACTTCCTCATTCCTAATTGCCCTTCTGGCTGGCTGGTCGATAGAACCGGGCGCGGTAGCTACAATTTCCGTCGCGAGTTTATTTGTAATTTATTTCTGGTGGAAGAAAAATCTTGAATCGTGGATGAAGGTCGGATTGTTATTCGCGGTGATAGGATTCGCGTTCCTAATGCTATCGCCAGGAAATATTCACCGCTTGGAGTTGACAAACCTTTACGAGCCGGACGACATAGTCCCGCCCGACGCGCAATTTACGCCGCAAATGTTCCTGACAAATTTTGTAATTGGATTCTTGCCAATCTTCTTGCGCGAGGCAATTTTATTCTTGCCGATAATAATTTACTTCGCCAGAGGAAAAATTTCGCCGGTCGTCGCCAGATTTATTTTGACATTCGCGGGCGCGTCGATTTTAGTTTTGCTAGTGATGATGTTTTCGCCAGAATTCCCAGAGCGGGCGGGCTTCCCGTCGACGATATTTTTACTAATCGGGTCGCTTGCCTCGCTGAAAGAAATTTTGCCGAGCGTTGAAAATTTCTTCCGCCGCCGATTGAAATTGGTAGCCGTATTCGCGGCGATTTGGTCGCTTAGTTTGCTAGGCTGTCTTGGCGTCGAATACAATTTGCATTGCCAACTGCAAGCGCGGGACGAATTTATCGCGGCGCATAAGAATGACGACTTGATTACCGTTAAGCCGCTTGATATTCCCGATTTGTCGGAAACATTTTTAGGGACGCGCACTTGGGACGATATGACGCTTTGGTGGGGCGGCGACCTTGAACCAGACCCCAAAGGCGACCGCGATATAACTTTTGCCCGCTATCACGGTTTGAAAAAAATCGTCGTGGAGGAAAAAGTTTTTGAGTAAGTTTTTCATCAATCACCCGATACCCGCGCTCGTCCTGTCGATTATTTTGACGCTCGCCGGAGCTTTGACGGCTACTCGCTTGCCCGTCGCAGAATATCCCAACATTGCGCCGCCGACTGTTTTCGTCTCGACGAGTTACATTGGCGCGGACGCCTCTGTTGTCAATAACACCGTTGCGCAGATTATCGAAGAGGCCGTCAACGGCGCGGGCGATATTGAGTACATGAGCTCGACGATTGATACGAATGGCGGTTACGATTTGTCGATTGTCTTCGCGCTCGGCACCGACATTGATATTGCCGCCGTCCGCGTGCAGAATAAACTTTCAAGCGTCATGAGCGATTTGCCCGCCGAAGTTCAAGCGCACGGCGTGAACGTCACGAAGAATATGCCCGATTCGGTTTTGATGGTCGATTTGTTTTCGCCCAATGGAAGTTACGACGGAGTTTTCCTCAAAAATTACATGACGGTATATTTCCTCGATAAAATTCGGCGCGTCAACGGCGTGGGCAACATTGATTTTTTCGGCGGCGATTACTCCATGCGCATTTGGCTAAATCCCGATAAGCTCGCCGATTTGGGTTTGACGATTGCCGATGTTGAAAACGCTATTAAAGAACAGAACGTTCAAGCGGCGGTCGGGTCGCTAGGGAAAATGCCGACGGGAAATTTGCAGGAGCGCGAATTTGTCGGGCACTCGACCAATCGCAAGGAGACGCCCGCCGATTTTGAAAATATTGTCGTCAAGACGGCTGACGGTTCATTTGTGCGCGTGAAAGATTTTGCTCGCGTGGAAATCGGTAGCCGCGATATAAATTCGCTGGCATTTCACGACGGCAAAGAGTCGGCAATTTTTTCAGTCCTGCTGACTAATGACGCCAACACGCTCGAAACGGTTTCGGCAGTCAAAAAAATTTTGGAGGAGGCGCGTAAAGATTTCCCGCCCGAAATGGAATATTCCATTTCGCTGGACGCGACGCGCTTTATAAACGAATCGCTGACGGAAGTCACGAAAACATTTTTCGAGGCGTTGTTGTTGGTCGTGATAGTCGTTTGGCTGTTCCTGAAAAGTTTTCGCGCAACGCTAATCGCGCTGTTAGCAATCCTGGTCTCAATCGTGGCGACGTTCGCAATTTTCCCGCTCGCCGGCTTCACAATAAATACGCTGACATTATTCGCGCTGATTTTGGCAATCGGATTAGTCGTCGATGATGCGATTGTTGTCATAGAAGTTGTCGAGAAAAAACTTGAGCAGGGCTTGGAAGTCAAAGCCGCGACGCTTGAGGCGATGCAGGAAATTCAAGCTCCGATAATCGCGATAGCTTGTGTGTTAGCGGCGGTATTTTTACCGGCGGCGTTTTTGGAGGGGATAACGGGCGAACTTTATCGGCAATTCGCGCTGACAATCGTTGTGGCGATGATTTTTTCGACGGTCGTCGCGCTGACTTTAACGCCCGCCCTATGTGTGATGATTCTCAAGGGAAATGGGAAAAGGGAAATGGGAAAAGTCTTCTCCCTATCTCTTTTCCCTTCACCCATCTCCCTTTTCCCTTCACCCATCTCCCTTTTCCCTTTAACAATTTTAATCGCTGTGACGGCGGGCGCGTTCATACTCAACGACATTTTGCCGAACGAATACATTCCCGACGAAGACAAAGGAAATTTTTATGTCGCGGTAACATTACCCGAAGGAACTTCGATGAATCGGACGATTGAGACAATGAATAAATTTTCCGCCGCGCTAAAGGAGATTGACGCAGTGAAAAATATTTCTGCAATCGCTGGCATGGGTTTGATTGGCGGCAACGGCTCGAATAACGGCGCAATCTTTGGAATCTTAAAGGATTGGGACGAGCGCGACGAGGGGCTTGAGGAAATTTTAGAGCGCGTCGGAGAGATTGCCGAAGAAGTCATTCCGGAGGCTGAAGTTTTCCCTATGTGGTCGAATTCGTTGCCGGGTATGGACTCGGCGGGCGCAATTTCTATGAGACTGCTTGACGTGCAAAATCACAGCGACGAAGAACTTGCCGCGCTCGCGAAAGAAATTGAGAATGCCGCCAATGATCGTCCGGAGCTTGAAGACGTCACAGAAAGTTTCAACGTCTCGAAACCTTACGTTGCTGTTCGGGTCGACGAGGACAAGGCGAAACTTTTGGGCGTGAATCTCGATGACGTTTACGCTGCGTTGCGCGTGAATTTCGGCGGCGATGAGGTCAATGACTTCACGAGCTTTGGCCGCGTTTACAAAGTCGTTATGCAGGCGGAGACGAGTTATCGCGATTCGGTTGATGTGACGAAATTTCTTTTTGTGAGGAATGCGGACGGCAACTTGGTTCCGCTCGATACGCTGGTAACTTTGACGAGGACGGCGGGCGCGTCGCAAATTTCTAGGTATAACGGAATGCGCTGTGTGAATTTCGACGGGAACGTCGGCGAAGGCTATTCAACAGGACAAGCCCTTGACACTTTGGAAGAGGTCGTAGAGGAGGTCGCGCCGAATACATTTCAAATCGAGTGGGCGGAACAAAGTAGGCAAGAACGATTAGCGAAAAGTTCCGTCAATGAAATTTTGGTACTGGCGTTAGTGTTCGCTTTCCTGTGCTTAGTCGCGCTGTACGAGTCGTGGAAAATTCCGTTCGCGGTAATGTTGAGCGTGCCGACGGCGATTTTCGGAGCGTTGCTAGCGGAGGTCGTGACGGGCAATTTGGCAAGCGTCTACATGCACATAGGAATTTTAGTTTTAATCGGATTGGCGGCGAAGAATGCGATATTGATAGTGGAAGTGGCGAAAGTCAAAGTCGAGCGGGGCGAAGAGCCTACTCGGGCAGCGGTCGACGCGGCGAAGGAAAGATTTCGCCCGATATTGATGACTTCGCTGGCATTTATCGTAGCGTGCATACCGTTAGCAATGGCGACGGGCGCAGGCTCAGCGGCTAGAAATTCAATGGGCGCGGCAGTCGTCGGCGGCATGATTTCTGCTACGGTGCTTGGGATTTTTATCGTGCCGGCTTTATTCGCGTTGATCATGGGGAGGAAAAAGAATGTTTGATTTTAAAAAAATTCCCGCATGGTTCGTGATAGTTTTCTTTGCGGGGACGTTTCTTATTATGAATTTGTTGACGCCAATATTTGGCGATGATTACGCCTACGCGTTCATTTGGGACGGCGCGCAGAATGGCAACTTCCAAAACAATATCGGCAAACTTTATCGCGTCGAGAGTTTTGGAGATATTATAACTTCGCAATGGTCGCACTACATGACGTGGGGCGGGCGGACGGTCGCGCATTGTCTGGTTCAATTTTTCGTGTGGCAGGGCAAAATTTTATTCGACATAATGAACGCGCTGATATATGCACTGCTTGCGCTGTTGATTTACTTTTTCGGCACGGGGAAATTTTCGTTGCAGAATCTCGACGGGAAAATTTTCTTATGGATATTTTTCGCGATGTGGTTTTGTCTGCCCGAACTTTTCCAGACGGCGTTTTGGCTGACAGGCTCCTGCAATTATCTTTGGATGTCGGTTTTGCAATTGCTATTCCTAGTGCCGTTCGTGAAAAAGTTTTGGAGCAAATCCCTAGTCCCTAGTTCCCAATTCCTAGTTCCTATAATGGCGATAGTCGGTTTGTTAGCCGGTTGGTCGAACGAATCGGGCGGCGCGATAACGATTATGCTGACGTTCTTTGCGATGATTTACTTTTGGCGGCAGAAAAAATTTGAACGGTGGAGGCTTGCGGGCTTTATCGGATTGCTGGTGGGCTACGCGCTATTGATGCTCGCGCCGGGAAATGTTCAACGCTACCTTGTCGACCTGTCGGACGACGCGCCGCCGCTTTACTCCGCGCAAATGTTCCTAAACAACTTAAATAAAGGCTTGATTCCGCTACTGACCTACAACGCGCTTTTATTCCTGCCGATAATCGGCTACTTTGCTCGCGGGAAAAAATCTGTGCAGGCGACGCAATTTATTTTAATGTTCACGTTCGCGGCGATGTTCCTGCCGGTTATATTGATGTTCGCGCCGGAATTCCCTGTACGCGCGGCATTTTTATCGCCGGTGCTATTGATAATTGCTTCGGTCGTCGCGATTGAATGCACTGATTTTAACTTCTTATCGCCGAAAATAATTTCAGCCGTGTTTTGTATCTGGCTCGCGTCAATCGTCTATGCAATCGGCGTTGATTGGTCGATACACTCGCAGATTGCCGATAGATTGAAATACATTGAGGCGCACAAGTCAGATGATTTAGTCGTCGTCCAGCCGATTGAATTGCCCGCGATTACAGAGAAAATTTATTGGGAGTGGACGATTGACCAATACGCGCGCTTTTACGGAGACTTGACACCCTACCGCGATAAGTTCAACAATCGCAACATAACTTTTGCGCAATATCACGGCTTGAAGGAAGCGGTTATGGATATGGACGCCTGGTCGAAGCAAACGCAATTCATTTTGTATTGACGGAGGAAATTTCATGGACAGAATTACAATCATCGTGCCCTGCTACAACGAGCAGGAGGTTATCGAGCTGTTTTATCCGGCGGTTCAGGAGCACGTCACGAAAATCCCCGATTGCAAATTCAATTATGTTTTCGTCAACGACGGTAGCCGCGATAAAACTTTGGAGAAACTCCGTAAACTTTCTGAGGCTCATGACGAGGTGACTTATCTTAGTTTATCGCGCAATTTCGGGAAGGAATCGGCAATGATGGCGGGAATTGATTACGCAGACGGCGACGCGGTGATTATCATGGACGCCGACTTGCAACACCCGCCCGAAAGGATTGCTGAAATGGTCAAGTGGTGGCGCGAGGGTTACGACGATGTTTGCGCTAAACGCGTCGACCGCGCAGGCGAAACTTGGCTAAAGCGGACTTGCGCGAATATTTTCTACGCCGTCATGAAAAAGTTCAGCACGTCTTACGAAATGCAGCGCGACGTTGGCGACTTCCGACTGCTTGACAGGAGATGCATTGAGGCTTTGCGACTTATGCGCGAGAATCAGCGGTTCACGAAAGGTTTGTTTACATGGGTCGGCTATCGCAAAAAAGAAATCCCGTTTGAAGTCCAGCCGCGAGCCGCAGGGACGACCACTTGGAATTTCTTATCGCTATTCAATTTGGCGATGAAGGGCATGACATCTTTCACGACCGCGCCGCTCCGCTTGATGACATTTCTGGGGATAATGATTTCCTGCGCGGCGATGATTTATATGATGTTCGTGTTAGCAATGGCGTTGCTTTACGGCGACCCGGTCGCGGGCTACCCGACTTTGATAACGGTAATGCTTTTCTTGGGCGGCACGCAACTTTTAGCACTGGGGATTATCGGCGAATATCTCGGACAAATTTTCCACGAGAGCAAACACCGCCCAATTTATTTGATTGACGAGATTGACGGCAAGCGTATGATGTATAAAGAAGTTTTCATGCCTATGGAACGCAATATGAAAATTAGGAAGGAGTAATGATTTTGGCAAAGTACAAAGCAAAAAAATCCGCGATGAAAATTTCGGCGTGCTACATGGTCAAGAATGCCGAAAAAGATTTAGCGCGCTCGCTAGAAAGTTTGGTTAAGTACGTCGACGAAATTATCGTTGTCGACACCGGCTCGACTGATTCAACTGTCGAAGTGGCTAAAAAGTTCGGCGCGAAAATTTTCTATGAGACTTGGCAAGATGATTTCTCGACGCCGCGCAACGTCGCAATTCGCGAGGCTAAAGGCGATTGGATTGTTTTCCTCGACGCCGACGAATACTTTGTGAACGATACCGCGCAAAATCTCCGCAGGGCAATCAAACTCGCCAAAGACAAAAAGTTTCAAGGGTTGTCGATTAGTTGGATAAATGTCGACGCTGATAACGGCAATAAAATCATTTCGGCGGAACACGCGTTGCGAATCTTCGAGAACGTCCCGAATCTCCATTACGTCGGCAAAATTCACGAGGTGCCTTACATCGGCGAAAAAATTTTGTCGAACATTACAATGATTTCCGCCGACTTGCTGACGTTGTATCATACGGGCTATTCGACTTCGATTGTCAAGGCAAAATTCGAGCGCAATTTGAAACTCCTGCTTGAGGAGCTTGAAACTTCCGCCGAGCCCGAACGCACTTACAGTTACCTTGCTGATTGCTATTACGGCTTGGGCGATTGGGATAATGCCGAGAAGTACGCCCGCCTCCACGTCGAGAAGATTAGAAGCCTCAGCACGCGCCCGTTTAAAATTTTGTTGGACATTCTCTCCAAAGCCCCAGACCGCGCAGAAGATTATCGCGAATACCTTCAACTTGCCATTAAGAATTATCCAAAGCACCCAGAATTTTCCGCGCAGCTTGCGAAGTTTTTAGCCGGTCAAGGCGATTATCGTCCGGCTATTGCTCAAATGAAAAATGCTTTAGACAAATTTAAAAAGCGCGACGAAGAT
The DNA here is from genome assembly GCA_947307055.1 of uncultured Selenomonadales bacterium. Lineage (GTDB taxonomy): Bacteria > Bacillota > Negativicutes > Selenomonadales > Selenomonadaceae > Quinella. The sequence goes on from CAMZHX010000011.1 coordinate 74,408, forward strand.
TTTATTGATTCGGACTTCGACGCGCAGGAAGAAAAAATTTCTCTAGAATTAATTGAGACTTGGAGCCGGACAATTTCGGCTTGCTACATAGTCAAGGACGCCGCGAAAGATTTGGCGCGTTCTCTCGAAAGTCTTGGCGGGTGCGTCAATGAAATTATCGTCGTCGATACCGGCTCAAGTGATGACACTGTCGAAGTCGCTAAAAAATTCGGCGCGAAGATTTTCCACGAGCCCTGGCAAAATGATTTCTCCACGCCGCGCAATGTCGCACTCAACGCGGCCAAGTGCAGTTGGATTCTTTTCCTCGACGCCGATGAATATTTTGTAAACAGCACCGCGCAAAACCTCTGCAAGGCGATTAGGTTCGCGCAGGAAAGAGATGCCAAAGGCGTCACGGTAAATCTAGTCAATATCGACCTCGATAGCGGCGGCAAAAAAATCGGGACAACTCACGTTCTGCGCCTCTACGAAAATGTTCCGGGCGTCCATTACGTCGGCAAAATTCATGAAAAAGTTTTCATCGGCGAAGAACTTTTAACGAACTTGTTGAATGTTCCGACCAACTCGCTGACGATTTGGCACACGGGCTATTCCAAATCGATTCACCGATCTAAAATGGAACGCAATTTAAAATCGCTCCTAGAAGAACTCGCCGCGACAAATGAGCCCGCGAAAATTTACGGCTACCTCGCCGAAACTTATCAAGCACTCGCCGACGAGATTAACGCCGAAAAATTTGCGCGGCTCGACATTGATTCGAGTGAAATTCTTTCCAACAACTCAATGCGAATTCTTTTGGAGATTTTGTCTAAGAACCCCGACAAACTTGACGACTACTTAAAATATTTGCGGCTCGCTGTCGAACGTTATCCCGAAGTGCCAGAATTCTCCGCCAAACTTGCTGAGGCTCTGGGCGAAAAGGGCGACTATCAAGCGGCGATTGACGAAATGAACCGTGCGATTGATAAAGCTGTCAAGCCGGGCGAAAAGCTCAATGCGACGACTTTCGGAGTAGAGGCTTTCAAATATTCTCAAGAACTCTTGGAAAAGTGGCGGGCTAAAATTTGCGAGCAACTCAAAGAACTCTCGCCCGAAGAAAAAAAGCTTGAAATAGAAAAACTCGTTAAGGATTTGGTAACCTACAAAGAATTGTATCACGACAAAAGAAAAATTTTGCAGGTGGCCGAGAAAATTTTTGCGCTAGAACCCGAAGAGGCACCTCCCGTCGAAAAAGTCGCTTATATTTATATCAGCTACAAAATGCTTGACGAGGCTCAAAAAACTCTCGAATATCTGGAAGAAAAATTCCCGCCGACTCGTTATCGCTTGCTACTAAGGACGCAATTTTATTTCTTTAAAAAGAATGCTATTGAGGCTATAAAAAGCGGCAAAAAAGCACTTGACTTCGAGGCAGATTCATTTATCAATAAAATGCTCCTCTTTAACATCATGGGGCAGACCTATCGTCTTATCGGCGACGCCAAGAATGCTTGCGCCTATTACAAAGCCAACGTCTTACTCGACTTAAGCGAGCTGAAAAATTCCCCGGATACGTTGACAATTTATAAGCGAGCAAGAGAAATTCAGCTCAACGAATATAGCAATTTGCTTTTCAATCTGCATAACCTCAACTTAAGCCGCGAAGAGCTTTTCCAATGGATTAGAGGTTTTAATAAATTTTTCACGGATATTCCGCGCTACAAACACAACATTAAAAAACATGCTCGCCATAAGAAAATTCGCGTCGGCTACGTTTCGCCCGATATAAAATTTCATGTCGTCATGTTTTTCAGTATGCACTTTTTCAAGAGCTACGACCGGACGCGCTTTGAAGTTTATATTTATGCCAACACCCAACACGATAACATGACGGCAGAATTCATGATGGAAGTTGATAAATTCAATAACATTTTGGACAAGCCTGCAAAAGAGGTCGCCGAGCAAATTTATAAAGATGAAATTGATATTTTGGTTGACTTAGCGGGGCATACGGCGGGCAACTGCCTTGAGGCTATGGCATACAAACCCGCGCCGATTCAAATTTCCGGGATTGGCTGGTTCGACTCGACAGGTCTTGATACGATTGATTATTTTTTAGCGGACAAATTTACCGACCCCGAAGGGCTCAACGAAAAATACTTCACGGAAAAATTTCTGCGACTCCAAAATAGTCACTTCTGCTACGTTTGGCACGACTTCCCCTACATGATTGCTCCCGCGCCCTGCGTCAAGAAAGGTTACGTAACTTTCGGCTGCTTTAACAACTTCGTCAAGGTGACGGACGAAATTTTAAGGGCTTGGGCTGAAATTTTAAAAGCCGTGCCCAATTCGCGACTGTATCTCAAGGCGTTGTCCTTCCACGAAAATTGCGGGCTTGAACTCGCTAAGAAACGTATGACGGCGTTAGGCATTGACACAGAGCGCGTCGACTTCGAGGATTTTGAAAAAGAGTACGCTCAGTGTTATGAGCGCATGGACATTGCGCTTGACACCTTCCCCTATCCCGGCGGCGGCACCACTTGCGACGCTTTATATATGGGCGTACCCGTCATAACTTTTGTCGGCGAACGGCATAATTCGCGCTTTGGCTATTCGCTACTTATGAACATGGGCTTAGAGGAGCTTTGCGCGTTCACGATGACGGAATACATTCAAAAGGCGGTCGAACTTGCAAACGATTGGGATAGGTTGCGCGAATATCATTTGACATTGCGGCGCAGGATGGAAGAATCGCCGGTCATGGACGACATACTTTACATGGGCGAAGTCGAGCAGGCTTACGAGAAAATTTTCAATGCGTGGCTGAACAAAAAACCTTTGCCCGACTTCCCGCAGGAGCCCGAACCCGTTACGCCCGAACTTGCTGACAAATATTTTGCGCGGGCGAAAGAATATTTGCCGCTGGAAAGTCGCGACGGCGGAAGCGATTTCAGGAGCCGTTTTGATTTCAAGCGCACGCTTTACTATGCCGAGCTCGCCGCGAAATGCGAATCGAAAATTACAGCCGAAATTCTCTTGACCATAGCTGACAGAAAATATTTGACGGATGATAATCTGGGCGCGTATGAAGTTATGCATAAGGCGATTGAGCGATTTTATCCGCCCTACGACGAGGCGAAAAATTTTTCCAATGACATTATCGCAGAATATTTTTGCAAAATGGCAAAATACGCCCAAAGCAACGGTTATCACTTGGAAGCAATGGAAAATTACGAGCGAGCTTCCGAGCTATGCACAAATACACAACGCAGACTTGAATATTACGACGCAATACTTTTGACATTACATTTCTTTGACATTTCGAGCGAAGAATTGACCGCGCCGCATTTCGATTATCAGCAATTTTTCGAGGGCATTGAGCAATTCGCGAGCTACCACAAACCTCACAAACGGATAAGAATTGGCTACATTTCGGGCGACTTCAGAAGGCATGCGGCATTTGGAGTTGTGTTCGGATTCATTTCGTGTCACGATAAGAGCAAGTTTGAAATTTTCTGCTACAACCGCAATAAGGTCGACGACATCTACACGGAAATTTTCAAGAAGGTTGTTGAGCATTTCGTGAACGTTAAAAGCTTGAGCGACAAAGAACTTGCCCAAAAGATTCACGACGACGAGATTGACATTGCGTTTGATTTAGCAGGGCATACAGGTCATAATGGTTTGCCGGCTCTGGCGTACAAACCTGCGCCCGTGCAAGTCAGCGGAATTGGTTACATGTCGACAACCGGTCTAAAGGCGATTGACTATTTCATAACCGATAAATTTCTCGACCCGCCCGGACAAAATCGCGAGCAATATTTCAGCGAAAAATTTTTATACATGCCCTGCCAATTCTGCTACGCTCGCCCCGAAAATATTCCCGCGTCGGAAGGTGCCGCTTGTATTGAAAATGGTTACGTGACGTTCGGGACGATTTGCCGCTACTCCAAAATTACTGAAGATATGCTCGCGATTTGGAAAGTGATTCTCGACCGCGTACCCGATGCCAAATTGATTATGCGCGCTCAGGAATTCATAAGCAATCGGACTTGCGACGAACTTTACGGCCGCATGAAAAATTTGGGTTACGACATGGACAGAATTATTTTCCGCGCAGCCGTCGCCGATGCCGATTACTTCAAGGCGATAAGCAAAATCGATATTTGCCTTGACGCCTTCCCGTACGTGGGCGGCGCGACGACTCTCGACGCTTTGTATATGGGCGTGCCCGTCATAAATCTTTTCAGCGAACGTCATTCGACCCGCTTTGGCAAAAGTATTTTGGAAAGCGTCGGCTTAGGCGAGTTGTCGGTTGATAACGTGGAGGCTTACGTTAATAACGCGGTCGGCTTGGCTAGCGATTTTGAAACGCTCGACATTCTGCATAAAAATTTGCGGCAAATGTTTTTGAATTCGGACGCCCTCAACCCGATGAAATATTGTCGCCGCCTTGAAGAGAAATTTACTGAACTTATAAAAAACGCTCATTGATTGAGAAATAAAAAGGGGAGAAGTACAATACCTTCTCCCTTTTGTGTTTTCTTTGAAGTAGTTTACTTGCCTTGTGCGATGAAATTCTTTTGGTAGTCGAAGCACTCGTTAGCAATGTCCTTGTTGAGAATCAGCAAGCAAATCAAGTTCGGAATCGCCATTAAGCCGTTCATCGTGTCGGAGAAATTCCAGACGATGTCAAGAGTTTGGGTCGCGCCGATAAAAGTTATGAGGCTGAAAACAACTCTGTAGCCGATAATTACGGGACGAGCCTTGACGAGATATTCCAAAGACTTTTCGCCGTAATATTCCCAGCCGAGAATCGTCGAGTACGCGAACAACGCCAAAGCAATAGAGACGATATATTTTGCGCCCTCGCCGTAAACCGTACTGAATGCCAAAATAGTAAGCGGTGCGCCCGAAATCAACTTGCCGGTTTCAGGGTCGACAGTCCCCAAAACTCCGGAACTCGCGATAACTAAACCGGTCAGGAAACAGATAATCATCGTGTCGAAGAAGGTACCGGTCATGTTGACGTAACCTTGACGCGACGCATGGTCAGTACGAGCCGCCGCCGCCGCGATAGGAGCAGAACCTAAGCCAGCTTCATTCGAGAAGACGCCGCGAGCTACGCCCCAACGCATCGCCGTCAACATGCTCGCGATAATCGAACCGCCAACGCCACCCGCTACAGCTTCAGTCGAAAACGCCATTTGGAACATAACTGCGAGTCCGCTAGGAACGTTACCAAAATTCTTGATTATAACTATCACGGTAAACAGGATATAGAAAAACGCCATGCTCGGCACGATGAAGCTAGAAACTTTGCCGATTGAGTGGACGCCGCGAATCAAAACCGCCAGCGAACATACGACAAGAATAATGCCGGTGACTTCGGTCGAAATGCCTATAGAACTGAAAGCCGAGCTGATAGAATTGGCTTGGGTCATGTTGCCGATACCGAACGACGCAGACACTGCGAAAATTGCAAACAACGTCGCCATGAGTTTACCGAACGAACCGCCTATGCCGTTTTTCATAGCGTACATAGGACCGCCCGCCATCTCGCCGACAGAGTTCGTCTCGCGATACTTGACAGCTAAAACCGATTCGGCATACTTGGTCGAGAGCCCAAACGCCGCGCTTATCCACATCCAGACAATCGCGCCAGGTCCGCCAAGTACCATTGCTGTAGACACGCCAACGATATTACCTGTGCCGACCGTCGCGCTCAATGCCGTCATCAGCGATTGGAATGGCGAAAGGTCGCCTTCTTTATCCGCTTTGTGCTGCATAATCATTTTGATTGCGTACCAAAGATTTATCCACGGCAAAAATTTCAGGCGGATTGTTAAGAAAATGCCCGTGCCGACCAAAAACGCCAGCATTATCGGACCCCAGACGAAGTCGTTTACATCGTTCAGAAGTTGCGATAAGTCCATAAAAAATTTTCCCTCCCCAATAAACTAATTGAAAAACTTCTTCAACGCATAAATTATATTTAACACAAGATAAACTGTCAAATATTATGCCAATGAATACATGAAAAAGGGAAAAGGGAAATGGGAAATGGGAAAAGTTTTTTTGAAGGAATAACCTACAAGTTCGCCGAATATTATTGCAAAACTTTTCAGGGAGGGAAAAATTTGCAGACCAAAGACAAAATCGCGGCGGCTATCAAAGCGGCAGTTGCTACCGCTATGAACGACGGCGCATTGAAATTTTCAGACGCACTACCCGAAGTCGCCCTCGAAGTTCCGCCAAAAAAAGAGTTTGGAGACTTCGCAACAAACTTCGCCATGCAGAGCGCGAAAATTTTCAGGACATTGCCGCGCAAAATCGCTGAGGAAATTAAAGTCCGCATTGATTCTAACATGTTCGAGCGCATTGAGATTGCGGGCGCGGGCTTCATGAATTTTTATCTGCGCAGCGACGTAATTTATCGCGAACTCAAAAACATTTACGACGCCGGCGAAAATTTCGGGAACTTGCCCAACAAAAATAACGTCACGATTCAAATCGAATACGTCAGCGCGAATCCCACCGGACTTTTGCACGTCGGGCACGGCAGAGGCGCAGCGGCCGGTTCCGCTATCGTCAACATTCTCCGCGCCGCCGGTTACAACGTCGAGAGCGAATATTATATCAATGACGCCGGCAATCAAATGGACAATCTCACAAAGTCCGTCAACGCTCGCTATCTCGAATTGCTCGGACAAGAAGTCGACTTCCCCGAAGACGGCTATAAAGGCGTTGACATCATCGACACGACCAAAAGAATCATTGCCCGCGACGGCGATAAATATTTGAACTTGCCCGAAGCCGAACGCATGAAAATTTTGGGCGAACTCGCTTACGAAGACAAATTGCGCGAGCTACAAAAGGATTTGAAAAAGTTCCGCGTCAAGTTCGATTTCTGGTTCAGCGAAAGAACTTTGCACCCTAAAAAGATTGAAGAGACTATAAATATTCTGCGCTATGGCGGTAAAATCTATGAGAAGGGCGGCGCACTATGGATTTATTCGACGCGGTACGGTGATGACAAAGACCGCGTAGTTGTTCGGGCGAACGGCGAGCCCACTTACCTTGCCGCAGACATCGCCTATCACAAAAATAAATTTGATAGGGGATTCGGCGAGCTGATAAATCTTTGGGGCGCGGATCATCATGGTTACGTTGCGCGTGTCAAAGCAGCTATGAAAATGCTTGGCTACGACGCCGACAAGTTGAAAATTATTTTCCTGCAAATGGTTTCGCTGTTCCGTAGTGGCGAGGCCGTCAAAATGTCAAAGCGGGCGGGAACTGCAATTCCTTTGCGCGAACTCATGGAAGAAGTCGGCACCGACGCCGCGAGATATTTTTTCCTTATGCGCTCGACCGAAAGTCAGTTGGATTTCGATTTGGATTTGGCGAAGTCGCAGAGCGCAGATAATCCCGTCTACTACATTCAATACGCGCACGCCAGAATTTGTTCAATCTTCCGCCAAACTAAAGAGGCAGGGCTAATCCTCGACGGCGAGCCGAAATTTTCGCTCATGACTTCGACGTCTGAAATCGATTTGATGAATAAAATTTTCGAGTATCCTGACGAAATCGAGAAGGCCGCGACCGAATACGCCCCGCAGAGGATTGCGCGTTATGTTTACGATTTGGCGTCGACGTTCAGCAGTTTTTATCGCGACTGCAGGATTTTGGGCGTCGAAGAGGATTTAGCTAAAGCTCGGCTCGCGCTGGTAAAAATTACTCAACATACAATCCAACACGCACTAAATTTGTTAGGCGTCTCAGCTCCCGAAAGGATGTAAAAATCAATTAGGAGTTAGCAGTTAGGAGGTAGGAGTTGGAAATTAGAAAGTTTTTATTAACGATGATGGCGTTGATTATTTTCGTTTGTCAAAGCGCATATGCCGCGACGCCTTCGCCGCAATGGGTTAAAAATCTCCCCGCCGCAAAAACTTCAACGCAAATGGTTATCGTCGCGGGCGTTCAAGGTTCGGACGCTTGGATTTCCATGCAC
>CAMZHX010000012.1 GCA_947307055.1 uncultured Selenomonadales bacterium
TGAAAATCGAAATGCCGCCGTTCGGGAAATATTTTTTATAAAGCGCGTGGTCGGGATGATTTTCAAGCGCAGGGTGATTGACCTTGTCGACTTTGGGATTTTTGGCGAGGTAGTCGACGACCTTGAGCGCGTTTTCAACGTGACGTTCGACGCGCAAAGATAAAGTCTCGACGCCCTGCAAAAGTATGAACGCGCTAAGCGGAGAAATAGCCGCGCCGGTGTCGCGCAGGAGAATCGCCCGAATGTATGTCACGAAAGCCGCCGCACCCAAAGCTTTGTAAAAGCTGACGCCATGATAACTCGGATTGGGCTCGACGAGCTGCGGGAACTTGCCGGACTTCTCCCAATCAAAGTTCCCGGACTCAACGATAACGCCGCCAAGTGTCGTTCCGTGTCCGCCGATAAATTTCGTCGCGCTGTGAACAACTATATCCGCGCCAAACTCGAACGGGCGAATTTGATAAGGCGTCGCAAAAGTGTTATCGATAACGAGCGGAATTTTATGTTTGTGCGCGATGTCGGCGACCGCTTGAATGTCAATCAACGTCGCGTTCGGATTGCCAACCGACTCGATGAAAATAAATTTTGTGTTGTCTTTAATGGCCGCCTCGAAAACGTCAACGCCTTTAGTCGGGTCAACAAAAGTCGTCTCAATCCCGAAGGCCGGCAACGTATGCTCGAAAAGATTAAAAGTGCCGCCGTAAATGGTCGTGGCCGCAACGATATGATGACCTTGTTGGGCGAGGGCTTGAGCAACGTAAGTTACAGCCGCCGCGCCGCTCGCTACAGCTAATGCCGCCGAGCCGCCTTCCAAAGCCGCAATGCGTTTCTCTAAAACGTCTTGAGTTGGATTAGTCAAACGCCCGTAAATATTTCCCGCGTCCTTTAATGCAAAACGATCTGCCGCGTGTTGGAAGTTGTGGAAGACGTAGGAAGTTGTCTGATAAATCGGGACGGCGCGGGCATCGGTGACGGGGTCAGCCTGTTCCTGCCCGACGTGCAGTTGAAGTGTTTCAAATTTATATTTGCGTTCACTCATTTAAATTCCCTCCAAAAAATTCATTGAACTATAACGCAGCTTGTATAATAATTTACGATTATGAATTTGTCAAGCGGCTAAACTTTACAAGTCGTAGCCGATAAACGTCGTGACGACACTAGCTAATTTCTTTTTAGGCTCGTGAGTTGATTTTGAATCAGCTTGCGAATTTATTTTCTCGACGAGTTCAGCGAGTTTATCTGGCGTCGTGACTGCGAAGGGGATTTCGTCGATGTTCGGATTGCTCGCAAGAAACGACATAAATTTAAAGCCTCTGATGAATTTCATATCTGCGCAGCCGATTATCAAATCAATTTCCGATTCGCTCAAAATTTTTTGCGCTTTCGGGATTGACGTTGCGATTAAAGCTTCGTGCGGGAAATTCTTTTCGATTACCTCGCGCATTTCCTGTAAAATTTCTTCGTCGTCGCCGTAAAGCAAAATTCCCGAATAATTTTCCTGCGCGATTTTTTTCCCGACGCGCTCGACCAATTCGGCGGGCATGAACGGTTTCTTTATATAATCTGTGACGCCCAGCGTCCCGACTTTTTGAATATTTTCTACGTCGCCCGATGCCGTCAGCATCATGATTGGCACGTCTTTAATCCGCTCGTCGCCGCGAATTTCCTGCAGCGTCTCTATTCCGTCGAAATCCGGCATCATTATATCGAGTAGGACAAGGCTAATATGTTGTTGGCGCAGGATTTCTAAGCCGTCAAGCCCGTTATCGGCCACGAGAACTTTGCACGGCAATTTCCGCTCCAAAATCATTTTCGCTATTTGCAAATTCATTTCGTCGTCGTCGATGACCAAAATTTTTTTCTCTCGCATAATTATTCCCCCTTAAAGTGTCGCGGCAAGTTTGGTTGCTTCTTCGGCGAGCGCGTCATAAAGTTGCATTGCTGCCGCGTGATTCTGTTTGATAAATTCTTCGCTCTGTTGCTTTTCGAGCTCGGAACTTGTTGCCGCCGTCAAAATTTTTCCTGACATTTCCAAAGCTTTCGCGGCCGCCGAAGTTTTTTCTCCGCCGATTGATAAAGCTGTCGACTTGAGCGAGTGCACGAAGATTGTATAATTTTTCCAGTCTTGCGCGTCGAAGGTCTCTTGCAATTTTTGCATTTTATCGGGTTTGAGTTCGGCGAATTTCAGCAAGAAATCTTTATAAAGGTCGGGCATTCCCGCGCTGTATTCCATTCCCATTTCGACGTTGATTAAATCGCTGATGGCTGTAAGTTTTTCATCTGGCGGCGATTTTTCTTGAGGCGTTGGCGTAGAAATTTTTTCTTCCGGCAAATATTTCATGAGCATTTGCTCCATTAAGTTTACGTCGATTGGCTTGCTGAGGTAATCGGTAAAGCCTTCGGCGAGTAATTTTTCGCGCGTGCCGGAGATAGCGTTTGCGGTCAGCGCGATTATTGGCGCGTCTTTGCTGAGGTTATTTTCCATAGTCCGCGCCATTTTCAACGTTTGAATTCCGTCGAGGCTGGGCATCATTTGGTCGAGGAAAATCAAATCGTAATGATGTTCAGCGAGTTTTTTTAGGCAAATCATGCCGCTCAATGCCGTATCGATTTTGACTTTAGTCATTTTGAGAAGATTTGTAGCGACGAGCAGATTCATTTCGTTATCATCGACGACTAAAATTTCGGCGTCGGGCGCGACGAATAGCGGTTGATATTTTTCTTTTGCAGAGGTTGGCTCGTCGGTGAATTCGCCGATTAACTCATCGCCGGCGATTTTTTGAGGAATCGTCACGACGAAAATTGAGCCTTCGCCGTAAACGCTTTGAACAGAAATTTTGCCGTTCATCATCTTGACGAGCTTATTTGTTATCGCGAGTCCTAAGCCGGTACCCTCGATATTCTTATTCTTTTTCGCGTCGAAGCGTGCAAAGTCCTCGAAAATTTTTGGAATATCTTCGTTGCGAATGCCAATTCCGGTATCTTTGACGGTGAATTTTAAAATAGTTTCGTTGCTGGAAATTTTTTCGCTCTCGACGCTGAAAATTACGTCGCCGGCTCTGGTATATTTGACAGCGTTGCTTAAAAAATTCAGTACAATTTGCCTAATCCGAACCGAATCACCGAATAAAATATTTTCGGTCGCGGGATTTACTTGCAATTTGAAGGATAAATTTTTCTTTTCGGCACGCGGGCGCATCATCGTCACTAAACTTTTAATAACGTCGCTAAGCTTATAATTTTCCTCCGACAAATTAAATTTTCCGGATTCAATTTTGCTGAAGTCGAGAATATCGTTAATCAAGCTCAACAAAGTTTCGCTAGCGGCGGCGGCATTTTGAGCGTAGCCGATGATGTCTGGATTTTGACTTTCGCGCAAAATCATCTCGTTCATGCCGATAATTGCGTTAATTGGCGTGCGGATTTCATGGCTCATGTTGGCTAGGAACGCGCTTTTAGCGTTATTTGCGGCGTCAGCGGCCTCTTTTGCCTCGCGCAGAGCGTCACTTTCCTCAGCTTTTGTGCGCATTAGGAATAAATACGCGCTGACCAACGCCAAAACTATTAAAATTAACGTCCCGCCGCTCAATAACAGCGTGTAAATCCTAAAAATATCGCCCGCGACCGCATTCCACGGCACAAATCCTATCATTGTGCAATTAGTTTGCGGCAAATCCGTCGCGAAAAGGAAAAATTTTCCAAAAGAACTTTCGCAATAGACCGCCGCCGACCTATGTTTTTTCAATTTGTCGCGTATTTCCTTGAAACCTTTTTGGATTGTCACGTCCAAAAAAAATTCTTTATCTGTTTCGCCGTAATTTTTATATGGGATAATAATTCGCCCGTTTCGTTCCTGAATTAAAAGGCGCGTGTCCGAATTGTATTCCGCCAAGCCGAATAAATCTGTTAAGAGTTTTTCTCCGTAAAGCCGATAAATTACCGCTTGAACATTTCCGCCGCGCATGATCGGCACTGCGAATAAAATTCCTTTGCCGTTGCAATAATCTACGACATTATTTCCGCGATAAGTCGACGGGAATCGCAAAAAATCCCATTTAGATATAATTTTCCCGTGAATTGCTGAACCGTCCAATTTCAGCAAGCCAACCGAAATATTTTCATTTTCCGCCTTTAAAATTGTTAAAAAATGTTCTTCTGTCGTTGAATCGGGATATTTTTCCAAATATTTTGCTGCCAATTTCAATTCTGCGAGTTCTTTTGCAAATCTTTCTTCGGCCACGATTGATAAATCTGCGGCTTGTTTTGCCATAGTTTTTTCGAGCGTTGCATTTAATAAATTGCTGACTTCTTGACGCATAAAAAAGCCCGCTAATATTAAAATTGCGAGTACGATTGTAAATTGCAGAATTATTTTTCTAATATATTTTTCGCTCAGTGAAAAGTCTTTATCATTCAAGCACCTCAACTCCCCTCACGAGCCAATTTATATTTTCCAAAAGTGTATCATCGCTTATTGCCTCACCTTTTTTGCAACGAATTTTGCCCTGATTATCGTAAATTTCGCCCGCAAATATCAAATTATGGTAAATAATTCCCTGTTTTATCGATTCAATTTGCGAAATCATTTCTTTTGTGACGCTCGGCGAATAATCAGACAACGTGACTGCACCGCGATCTATCCCTAACCAATGATTTTTAACAGAATTTAATTCGCCTTTTAAATATCGCTGAATTATATCCGTGTAATACAAATCCCAGCGACAAATTACCGAAGTTAAATAATGTTCGGAATATCCGCTCAAAATTTCGTTATAAGCGATGAAGTCCACGCCGAATTTTTCTGCAACTTGCGCGGTTGCGTCTTCGTCCTGGTGATATGTCAAAACATCCGCGCCCGCCTCCTCAATCAATCGTTGCGCGTGAATTTTTTCTATTTCCTCGTTTTGCCAGGAGCCTGTCCACATTACGACGACTTTGGCCTTTGGATTTGTCCGCAAAACGCCCAAAGTGAACGCATTTATTCCGCGATTTACTTCGGTATTTGGCATTGCGGCAACGTAGCCTATTACGTTCGATTTAGTTTTCATGCCCGCGAGCGCACCCGCCAAATATCGCGCTTGATACATTCTAACGAAATACGCCGTCATATTTTTTGCGTGAACTTCGGCGGAATTGGTCGCAAATGCTATGCCGGGATATTCTCCGACCAAATTTTGAGCCTCAATCGAGTAGGAATAACTTGCCAAAAAAATCATTCCCGCGCCATTTTCGGCTAAATTTTTTATTGCGGCGGGGCATTCTCCGCAATTTTCTTTGACTTTATCGCGAACTAGCAATTCAACGTCGAAATTTTCGCAAGCTGTCTTTATTCCGCGATATTGCGACTCATTCCATCCCGCAATTTTTATATCGCCGAGAATTATAAATCCGATTTTTTCGCGATGTTCTTCAAATTCGTAACTGAAATTAAAAATTACCATAACGAGCGGCGTTAATATTAAAAAGCTAAATATTGCCGCTATTAAATTGAAATTTTTAAGTTTAAGTAAGTAATTCATTGCAATTTACCGTTAAATTATCTTTTCCTGCTCAAAATTTATTGCAACTGCCAAATTTTTATCCAAGCGCGAAATTATTCTGTCACGAATTTTTAGCGAATCTTCTTCTGAAACTTCAGGCAGTAATATCAAAAATTTTTTCCCGTTTTGCGTTACGCAATCGCTTTTTCTCAGGGATTTCAACAAAATTTCTTTGAATTCTTCCGAAAAATCGCCTGACAACGTGAATTGCATTAAAATCAATCCGAGCTTATAATTTTCTGCAAGGCGAACTAAAAAGCGATATATTTGCTTAAAAATATTGAACTCGACGAAATATGCGCCCGATTCGTTATTTCTTTCGCCTAAAATCATTCTTATTTGCGAAATTCCTTCGACCATCGATATTTTTTTGCTGTGATTCGCGCCGAAAATAGAAATTCCGTGTTTACCGTGCTGTTTGACTTCGTAAAGGGCTTTATCGGCTTTTTCGCACAATTTTTGGAAGTCTCTGCCCTCATCTGGCACGAAAACTGCGCCGATACTCGTTCCAAGCGGGATTTCCATATCATTTCCGAGCAAATTTTTAGCAGAAATTAAAAGTTGTTCATTAAGAAAGGTTGCTTTTGTTTTTAAAACGTTTTCGTCCGATATTTTTTCCAGAAATGCTATAAATTCATCGCCTCCCATACGTCCTGCCAAATCGTTTTCGCGAATCACTTTTTTTATCAATTCCGCGAACAAAATTAGGATTTTATCGCCTGCTCCGTGCCCGTAAACATCATTTATCAGCTTAAAACTATCCAAATCGAGCAAAAGCAATGCGCCCGACGATTTTTTTACCATTTCGCTGATTTTTTCGTGCGATGCCGATTTATTTAACAATTTTGTCAGCGAATCCGTTGAAACTGCCGCTTCGAGCCCGTGAATTTTGTCTAAATGCTCGATTATATTCCCGACTCGCCTCAAAAGTACATCGGGGCGAAACGGTTTGCGAATGTAATCTGCCGCGCCCACTTCAAAGCCTTTTGTCTCGCTTTCGTCGCTTTCGTCGGCGGTCATGAACATTATCGGCACGGGTTCTTCGCTTTTTTCCTGCAAAATCCTATGCAATTCGTACCCGTCCATTTCCGGCATCATTAAATCCGACAAAATCATGTCCGGACGCTCGTTTTCAAAGATTTTTATTGCTTCTTCGCCCGTTGTCGCCGTCAAAATCTCGTATTTTCGCGATAATATTCGCTCCGCCATCATCAACATCATTTCTTCATCGTCGACGACCAATATTTTATTCATTTTCCAGCCACTCCCCGATTTCCTCGCGAATTTTCTTGTAATCCGCCATTAAAACCTCATGATTCGCCAAAATTTTATCAGTCTCGTTATTTTTTGCGGCCAATTCCAGATTTTTAGCCTCTTCACTCAATTTTTCTGCGCCGATTGACATTGAAGTTGATTTTAGTGCGTGAATCAAAATTTGATAGTTTTTCCAGTCCTGCGCGGCGAATTTTTCTTGAATTTTGTCTGCTTTTTTGCCGTCCGCGAACGTTGTCAGCATTTGTATCATAAATTCTTTACTATCCATGCAATATTTCAAGCCGACTTCCAAATTTATATCAGGACACATTTCCGCGAATTTTTTACGCTCTTTTTGGCTAAATTCGTCTTCGCCGACGCTTTCTTCTGTTTTTTCCTCGATTTTTTCTTCCAGAACGACTTTTTTATCCTCTTCGCTCTCGAATTTTATCATTTCGGGCGGTAAATGCCGTTCCAATATCCCTTCAAGCTCGGAAACTTCTATTGGTTTGCTCAAATAATCGTCGAATCCCTCGCGCAAATAAATTTCTCGCATTCCCGCTATCGCGCTCGCTGTCAGCATTACTACTATAGTTTTTTCGCTCAAAATCTTTTCTGCACGCATTTTTTTCAAAGTTTCGATACCATTCATGCCCGGCATCATATTATCTAGGAAAATTATATGGTAAAAATTCTTTTTTGCGAGCTCAATTCCCTCTTGACCGCTGTCGGCTAAGTCGGGAACAATCAAATTTCGCTTCAAGAGTCCTGTTATAACTTTTAAATTCATGTCGTTATCGTCGACAGCCAAAACTTTTGCGCCCGCCGCCGTCAAATATTTTTTCTCTGAATTTTTCGCGTGATTGTTATTTTTCTTGATTAAAAAGTCGCCTAAAGCTGTCCTATCAATAATTTTTTGGCTCAAAACGAACGAAAACTCCGAACCTTTGCCATATTCGCTTGAAACTTCCAATTTGCTGCCCATCATCGTTAAAAGTTTCTGCACAATCGATATTCCAAGCCCTGTACCCTCGATATTGCGATTTTTTTCCTCGTCGAGCCGCTGAAATGATAAAAATAGCTTGTCAATATCCTCTTCGCGAATTCCTATGCCCGTATCGCTGATTTTTACTTCCAAAATAAATGTGTCCGTGTCGATTTCTTTTCCGCTCATTTTCAACGTCACTGAGCCTTTATGTGTGTATTTTACCGCGTTCGTTAGCAAATTCGTTATTATTTGACGCAATCTAACATCATCGCCATATAAACTTCTCGGCAAAGTCGAAGATATTTCCGTTTTGAACTCCAAGCCCTTTTTTTTCGCCCGTTCGACCGTCATATTTACCAAATCGTTTATTAAATTCCCCATTTCGTAGCGCACGGGCACAATTTCCATTTTCCCGTCCTCGATTTTTGAAAAATCTAATATCGAATTGATTAAACTAAGCAAAGTTCGTCCCGCGCTCTGAATATTTCCCGCATAATCTAATATTTCTGGCGTTTTACTCTCGCGCAAAATCATTTCGTTCATGCCGAGCACTGCATTTATTGGCGTCCTTATTTCGTGGCTCATTTGCGCTAAAAATTGCGATTTCGCCTTATTTGCCGCCGTTGCCGTGTCAGATGCTATTTTTAATTGCTGATTTACCGAATTTTGCCACCTCAATAGCCGATTTATCAGCGAACCCATTATCGCGACGCATATTGATAATAAAATTACAAAAAGTCCGCCCAATAACGTAATATGGCCGTAAATATTCCACAAATTATTCGCAACTATCACCGTAAATCCCGACGTTTTATTTTTTTTCGACAAACACGCTACCGAATTGTCCGCGTAATCTGTCAAAGTCATTACTTCGTTGCCGCCGTAATAAACTTTTGCGTATTCCGTGCTCGAAATTTCCGTCATATGGCGCATCGACAGCTGATAATTGCTGTTCGGGTGATTTATTATCATTCCGTTTTTATCGACCAGAAAAGCATAACCATTTTTGCTGTAACTTTCGCCTAAAACTTCGGTCAATTTGTCAATATAAAAATCTATGGCGAAAATCCCCAAAAAATCGCCGTTTTCCCCGTAAACCATTTGCGAAAGCGTCACGCAATACAAGCCCGTTTGCGCGTCGTAATATGGTGACGAGACGCTAAATCCGTCCTCAGATTGCTCCGTTTCAATATACCACGGCCGCTTATCAACATGCCAATTCGGGTCGGTCGATTCCCAACCATTATTCATTATTACGGAATGTTCTTTATAGGGATTGGCCATGTAGCAAACCGAAATTTCCGGATAATTTTTAGCTAAATCGTCCAAAAATTTCACTGCAGATTGATAATCGTCCATAATTTTAGGATTTTCGCTGATTATGTTGGCGAACATGCCCAAAATACTTTTTTGACGCTCAACCCACATTGAAACTTGATGTTCGTAGGCGTCAAGCTCGCGATTCATTTTGGTATCGCCCCAACTTATCGTCGTATTAAAACACATTCCAAACGCACAAATCATCGCCAAAATCAGCACAGAAATTATTCCAATTCGAGAATAGCGACTGACTTTTGACAATTCTTTGTCCCGAAATTGTATTGCCGACGAAATTTTTTTGTCATTTGATACGATATTCGAGAACGAAAATAAATTGTCGAGCATATCCGAGAGTTTTAAGGCTGATTCTCGAACTTCTGCGGCTTTTTCTGTCGGATTTGATTCGGAATGCATTGTTTCTACGCTTGCGGCGGTCAAAATTTTATGCAATGGGTCTCGCAATTCCCTTGAAAGTCGCGATAAAAATTCTTCCTTCACGCGCAAAGCATTTTCCGCCATTAAGCCATTTTTCATCGCGTTGAGATATAAAACGATTATCGCCAATATCATTATCAGACTTAAAAGCGTCGCGAATATTATTTGAATATAACTTTCCCTGTAAAATGCCCAATTATTAACGCTCAAAATCATATACCAGCCGTTATTTGTCTCATTGCTAAAAATTGTATGTTCGCCGTCGTCCATTTGCGCCGTAAAGCTCTCGCGGTGATTCGATTTCATGACGCGATTCAAAATTTCCTCGTATTCGGGCAATTTGTTTGAAACTTTCTGCCCGACAAGATTCATGTCGGTGTAGCCAATTATCATGCCGGTTTTCGTCACAATCAGCGCATTTCTATTGCCTAGCTCGCCCATGCGCATTATCAAATATTGCACTTCCGAAAAATTAAAATCCAACGCGACGACAATATTGCTATCGGGCAAAGCCTTCGACATCGTATAACACATTATGCCGCTCATCGCGTCGATATATGGTTCGCTGACGTAAATTTTGTCCGGATTTTCGAGCGCACCTTTATACCAAAGCCTTTCCTGCGCGTGATACTCCGCCGGCATATCAAAATCCGGAATTATCGACCAATCTTTTCCCGCGACATAAACATTAAAGCAGACGCCGCCCGTTAAATTTCTCTGCTCCCTTTTGCGCTTGTAGAAAAAACTTTTGAGTTCTTCTTGAGACGCGCCCGACTTTATCAGCCGTTCAGCCTCCATTGCCATTCGCGCCGTTGCACCCTCTGCGGTTTGGAGTGCCCCTTGAAAGTCCGAGCGAATTACTTCCAGTTGCATTCGCCCGATTTCTTCCGTTTGATTCGAGGTTATTTGGTACATTAGGCGGACGTTCATCGCTATCACGATTAAAAATATCAGCGTGATTCCGATTATTATCGCGAAGTCTGAACGTCTTCCCTGTTTGAGTATTTGCCAATTCTGAAATATTTTCATCAGCTCACCCCCGCGAAGATTATAGTTTAATCGCGCTACCTCGAATCAATCAGTTTTACAAGAATTTTAATCACTTTTTATTTGAAAAGCAACATATAAATTGCGACCGCCGTAAAATATGGACCATAGGCGAAGTAACTGCCGCGATTTTTTTTCTCCAGCAAAATCATCGTCAAGGCCGACACGCCGCCTAAAATCGTCCCGTAAAGTACGACGTTAAGCAATTTTATCGCGCCTAACCATATGCCTAGCCCGAAAATCAATTTGACATCGCCGCCGCCCAATGAACCTTTAGAGATTACAGAGAGCAAGAAAAAAATCACGCCGCCGATTGCCGCCGCTATTAAATTTTCTTCCAGCCTCGAACTTTGATAGGCATAAGCCGCGCCGAGCATCGCAAATGGTATCGTCATTGCGTCGAACAGCATGTATTGTTCAAAGTCCGTCGCCGTCATCAGCACGAGAAAAAATATCGCCGCCATTATCCACAAGTCGTCCGTCAAAATGAAACTCAACAGCGCAATGAATAATAGTAGCTTGCGAAATCGCGAGCGTCTCGAAATTTCTTCAGGGAATGTTAGTTCGGAGCAATTCAAATACAATCTGTCAATCCACAGCGAGCCAGCAAAAGTCAAAATCGCCGCGCCCAAAACTTTTATAATTACGTCCAACATCTTGACTGCTCCTCAAAAAGTTTCGTCCATTATACCAAAAAAATATCCCCTGCCAAAGTCGACAGGAGATTTTTTAATTCGTAATGCGTAATTCGCAATGCGTAATTTTATTTTGTCAGCAGGTCGGTTACTTTGTTAGCGAGGTCGGCGGGGTTGTCCGGCATTACGCCTTCAATCAGCAATGCGAGTGAATAAAGCGTCGTGCATAAATCTTTGAACGATTGCGAGTCTTTGCCTTGCGCGTGGAGGCTCTCCAATTTTTTGAAGACTGCGTGATTCGGATTGAGTTCCAAAATTTGCGTCGCCTTGAATAGCGGATTATTCATTGCCGCGAAAGTTTTTTCCATTGTCAGCGAGGGGCCGCCCTCCCCCGTCACCAAACATACTGCGCTAGATTTAAGCCGCGAAGTCAATCGAACTTCCTTGACCGCGTCGCCGATTGCCTCTTTTACGTCCTTCAGCAAATCTTCGTTGCTCTTGGCAATCTCTTCGACTTCGGCCTTGACTTTTTGCGATTCGGCGTCATCAAGCTCGAAATTCTCTTTGGTTATCGATTGGAAATGTTTTTCGGCGTATTCGTGCAGAACTTCAATCGTGAACTCGTCGACAGGGTCAGTCAAATAAATTACCTCAAGCCCGCGCTCGCGTAGAAGTTCCATTTGCGGAAGGGCTTCAATCGCTGCGGAATCTTTGCCCGCCGCCGTGTAAATATTTTTCTGGAAGTCGGGCATTCTCTCGACGTACTCGGCAAGCGTAGAAAATTTCCCGTCGCGCGAAGTCTGGAATATAAGCAAATCTTTCAAGGCGTCCTTTAACTTCGTATCGAACATGCTGTTATACACGCCGATTTTTATCGACTTGCCAAATTGCGTCCAAAATTCCTCGTACTTAGCGCGCTCGTCCTTGAGCATTTTGGAGAGTTGCTTTGAAACATTTTTCTCCAGAGCCTTGCCGATAACTTTGACCTCGACGCTTTGCTGAAGGAGTTCGCGAGAAATATTCAGCGGCAAGTCGGGCGAATCAACTAAGCCCTTCATGAAGCGCAACCAATCCGGCAGGAAATCTTTGCACTTGTCCATAATGAAGACGTGACGCGAATAAAGTTGCAAGCCCGCTTCATAGTCGGAGTAGTAAAGATTTTGCGGGGCGTGCTTAGGAATGCAAAGGAGCGCGGTATATTCGGTCGTGCCTTCCGCCTTGACATGGAAAATTTCCAGCGGAGCTTCCCACTCATGCAGTTGCTGCTTGAAAAATTCGTCGTAGTCCTCGCGCGTTATCTCGGACTTATTGCGCGTCCAAAGCGGCTTCATTGAATTGACTGTACGAATTTCAATCGACAGCTCATCTTCGGGCTTATTCTTGACCTCGAAATTCATTTTAATTGGGTAGCGCACAAAATCCGAATACTTTTTAACGAGCCGCTCCAATTCGTAAACGTCAGTGAAATTATATTCGTCGCCGCCGCAGAATTCCTTCTTGAGGTGCAGGACGATGATTGTGCCTTGCGAATCTTTTTGCCAGTCTTCGATTTCGTATTCGCCCGCGCCGTCGGAAGTCCATTTGACAGCGGAATCAGTACCGGCCTTGCGCGTTATGAGTTCGACTTTATCGGCGACAATGAACGCGGAATAAAAACCTACGCCGAATTGCCCAATGAGTTCCTGCGCGGCGGCGTTGGAAGATTCGCGGATTTTGTCGAGAAAATCTTTGGTGCCCGATTTGGCGATTGTGCCGATATTGTTTATAACTTCATCGCGGTTCATGCCGATGCCGTTATCGGAAATCGTTATGGTTTTGGTGTTGGCGTCGGGGAGAATGAAAATTTCTGGCTCGAAGTCGTCAACGAGCGTGGCGTTTGTCAGTAGCTCAATGCGGAGTTTGTCGAGCGCGTCGCTTGCGTTTGAAATGAGTTCGCGCAGGAAAATTTCTTTGTTGGTGTAAATCGAATTGACGACCAGGTCGAGCAAGCGTTTAGTCTCGGCTTGGAACTGTAACTTTTCTACAGGCATAATTATTACCTCCAAAAAAATTAGCGGCGAGCAACTTGCCCGCCCGCGAAAGTTATTTATCGTTACTTACTTAAAAAGCAAACTAACTGAACGGTTCGATTGAATGCTTAGAATCACGTCGCCGATAGCCTCCGCCATACTCAGCACGGTAATTTTAGGCGATTGTTTTTCGGACGGCAAAGGTATCGTATCTGTAATGACGAGCTGTTCCATTTCGGAATTATTGATTTTCTCGACGGCGTTTTTACTCAAGACGGCGTGCGTGCAAGCTGCGATAACTTTTTTTGCGCCGAGCTTTTTGAGAGCCTTTGCGCCCTCGCAGAGACTGCCCGCCGTGTCGACAATGTCATCAACCATAAGTGAAACTTTGCCTTTAACGTCGCCGATAATGCTCATAACTTCGGCTTCACCAGGACGCGGACGCCGCTTTTCGATGATAGCGATTGGGGCTTTGAGGTAATCGGCCAACTTCCTGGCGCGAGTGACACCGCCTAAATCGGGCGAGACGACAACCAAATCATCTCCAAAATTTTGCTTATTGAAATACGCGGCAAGAATGGGAGCCGCTCTAAGGTGGTCAACGGGAATATCGAAAAAGCCTTGAATTTGCCCCGCGTGCAGGTCGACCGTCAAAACTCTAGTAATGCCCGCCGCGACGATTAAATTTGCAACGAGTTTAGCCGAAATAGGTTCGCGCCCGCGAGTTTTCCTATCTTGACGGGCGTAAGCGTAGTAAGGCACGACCGCCGTAATTGAATGCGCCGAAGCTCTCTTGCAAGCGTCCGCCATGATAAGCAAATCCATCAAGTTATCGTTGACGGGTTGGCAAGTCGGATTGACGATGAAAATATCTTTGCCGCGAATGCTCCGGTTAATCATGACTTGCGTTTCGCCATTGTTGAATCGCCCGACGAATGTATCGACCAGTTCAACGCCGACGCGCGCGGCGATTTTCTTAGCCAATTCGGGATTAGCATTTCCCGTCATCAAGCAGAGGTTACTCGTGTTGCCGTTAATGCTCACTTTCAACAGCTCCCTTTCTTAGGTGGTTAGGTTGTTAGGTGGTTAGGTTGTTAGCTAATTACTATCCACCTATCAACCTATTAACCTATTAACCTTTTCTTGCCGTAAAGCAACAAGTCCCAAACGTCGTAGGCGTCAATTTCGCCCGTGATAATCCCTTCCGACGCGTGTAAAAGATTCCCGTCGCAATATTTCGGATCGACGTAAAAACCCGACTCAAGATCGGTCTCGAACGGCACAAAGCAAACTTTCTTAGCATAGGGCAGACAATCAAAGCGTTCCAAAACGGCGGGGCTTGACGTGTGCATTGTCACGAGGACATTTGACCAGTTAATTTTTTCCTTGCGCTCGTTCCAAAGTTCCAAAGCGTCAGCGTCATTATTGTAGCCGTTCATGAACCATTGAGTGCCGTCGAGCCAGAATATCGGATAATTTATGCCCAAGTCCGAATTATATTCCGTGCGCTCGAAGTGCAAATCCTTTTTGAGGTGCCAACGCGCTTCGGGCAGGAAGTTCATAAAATTTTCCTCGCTGGTATACATGCCGACGGTCGGCGACAGTTCGGGCAGCCCTAGTTTGTGATAGGCAATGCCAGCCCACCAACCCATTGATAAAATCGACAAGTTAGCGCGGCGCAATTCCTGATACTTTTCGAGCGTGAAACCTGGCATTAAAACTGTGCGGTCGAGGACAAATTTATCAGTGTCGACGCCGAGTTCCTTAGCCTCCGCCAAAATCGGCGCAAGGTCGACATCATGACCCGTCACTAAAATTAAATCGCAGTCGATGCTTGCTAAGTCTTTTTTGTCTATGATGTTGGGGATTTTGTTAATGGGCATTGGAACTGATTCGACTATGGCGACTATATTGACGCTGCCCTTTGGTTTGTCGAGTGCTGCAAATGCCGATTTCAACAAGCTTTGCCCTTTAGCTTTAGCTTGAGTTGCGACCGTGTCATATTGCACCCAAATTACTACGTTCATAAAAAGACCTCCTGTTAAGGGAGAAGGGAAATGGGAAATGGGAAATGGGAAAAGTCTTTTCACTCCCCCTTTTCCCTTCTCCCTTCTCCCTTCTCCCATTTCCCTTTACTTCCGCTTATCGTCCCAAACTGCGATATTGACTTGACGCGAACGAGCTACGGCAAGATTATCTTTCGGGACGTCCTTAGTAATAGTTGAGCCCGCCGCAATGTACGCGCCCTTTTCAACCGTCACCGGCGCAACTAAATTCGTATTGCAACCGATAAAAGCATTGTCGCCAATCTTCGTGCGATATTTCTTTTTGCCGTCGTAATTGCAAGTGACCGTCCCGCAACCAATATTGACATTCGAGCCAACGTCCGTATCGCCGATATATTGCAAGTGCGGGAGTTTTGAACCCTCGCCGACGTTGGAATTTTTAATTTCGACGAAGTTGCCGATTTTAACGTTCTGACCAATCGTGGTACCAGGTCGAATATGAACGTAAGGACCGAGCGTGACGCCGTCGAGAATTTCGGCCTCGTGGCAGTAGCTGAATTGAACCTTAACCCTGTTGCCGACCTTCATATCAGAAAGGCGAACGTTCGGTCCGATTTCGCAATCCTCGCCGATAATCGTATTGCCTTCAATGTAGGTGTTGGGGCGGATAATCGTATCCTGCCCGATAATCGCGCCGTCCTCAATGAAAGTCGTATTGGGGTCGATAATCGTGACGCCCGCCTCCATTAAAGCTTGTTCCTTGCGCATACGGATTGCTTTATCGGCGGCGGCCAGTTGACTTCGCGTATTTATCCCGATAGTTTCGATGCAATATTCAGCCTTGAACACGCCAACTTTATTACCTTCCGCCTTTAGAATCGGCAAGACGTCGGGCAGATAGTATTCGCCTTGCGCGTTATCGTTGCCGACTTTTTCGAGCGCGGCGAAAAGTTTTTGCGCGTCGAAGCAGTAAACGCCGGAATTGACTTCGCGAATTTTTTTCTGGTCGTCGGTAGCGTCCTTTTCCTCGACGATTTTTTTAAACGAGCCGTCTTCTTCGTGAAGAACTCTTCCGTAGCCTGTAGCGTCGGGCATTTCGGCAGTCAGGACGGTCGCCGCGCAGTTTGAGCTTTCGTGAGCCGTAGCGAAATCTTTAAGCAGTTTGCTAGTCAAAAGCGGGGTATCGCCGCACAAAATTAAAATGGTGCCTTTCGAGTCCACGAACTTTTCCTTAGCAGAAAGGACTGCGTGACCTGTGCCGAGTTGTTCTTCTTGCACGGCGAATTCTACGACGCCCGAAAAAGTTTTCTCAACGAGTTCCGCGCCCGAACCGATTACTACGACTTCGCGGGTCGAGCCGATTTTTTTCGCCGCCTCTATGACGTATTGAAGCATGGGTTTGCCGCAGACTTTATGCAGGACTTTAGGCAATTTGCTTTTCATGCGCGTACCTTTGCCCGCCGCCAATATCAATGTTTCTAAATGCATGTTACGCCTCCTTTAAGCGGTCTTCTTGACCTTGACTTTTTTAGCTTTGATTCTTTTCTTTATGTCCAAAATTTTTCTCAACTGCAAGAGCTCGCGATAAAGCTCGGTGTCCGCAAAAACGTATTGCACAAAACTATTCTTGTCGTCAAGCTTAATGTCTTCGAGTTTGCTCGCCTTAGGGATTGGCTCTCCGCTTTCCTCTGCGTCCAACAGCATTAAAGTTAAAACGTCTTCCGCATAATCAAGGGCGTCAGTCAAATTATAACCGAAAGTAAACCAATTATCGGCGTCAGGAAATTTTACTATATAACATTTGTCCGGTTCGTACCATGTAAAAACGGCGGGATAAGCATATCTCACAGAAACCACCCCTTATTTTTTTATACCGGCTTGTTTAAAAATATCTTCCGCCAAATATTTCGGAAGGTCTTGTCCAGAATGTCGCGGCACAGAAAATTGTTTTTCTGAAGGATTTATCCAAATATCATGACCACTACCGTGACGAAGAAATTGACAGCCGTGCTTCTTCAAAATTTTTATAAGCTCGGAACGTTTCATTTGCTTTTTCTCATAGCTTTGAGCAAAGTTTCTTCGGCCTGTTCCATGTGACGTTCAGCCGCCTCGCGAGCCGCATCTGAATCTCCTGCCGCTATCGCCTCGACCATTGCGCGATGTTCTTCCAAAGTTTCTTGAAGGCGTCCGGGATAAGACATTGACAGCGTCCTAAAGCGTGCTAGTTGTTCTTTCAAGTTGCTGATTATCGCGACGAGCCGTTCGTTGCGGCTGACTTGATAGAGCAGTCCGTGAAACTCAATATCGGTCGCGACGATTTTATCAATGTCGTTATTTTTGATGTGCCCTTCGATTTCGACGAGCAAGCTTTGGAGTTTTTCGAGTTCCTCTGGCTCAATGCGCATGGTCGCCAATTCGGTAGAGAGAGATTCGAGGGCCGAGCGTATCTCGAAAATTTCTTTGACATCTTTGACTGACACGTCCGAAACGTAAGTTCCGCGACGCGGCATCATTATAACGTAGCCTTCTTGTTCGAGCTTGCGAATTGCCTCGCGGACGGGCGTCCGACTTATTCCTAACTCTTCGGCGAGCTGCACTTCCATTAACCTTTCGCCAGGTTCCAAAATCCCGCGCCGTATCGCGTCGCGCAATGCCTCGCAAACCGTTTCCCTAAGCGGCTGGTAGCTGTCTATTGTTATCGGTTCCAGTCTCTTACTCATCGTCATTCATCCCTATTCAAAAAAACTTGGTGACAAAAACTTGCGCGCCCGAATCTTTGACGCTCTGTGAAATTTTTTCTACGTTGTGTTCGTCGGTCACGGCAAAAACAGTCGGTCCTGAGCCGCTCATCAAAGCGACTTTAGCTCCGGCGGTGAGCATTTTACTTTTCAATTCGGCAATGGCTGGGATTTTTTTTATCGCGACGTTCTCAAGGGCATTGGAGAAATTTTTAAAAGCCGCGTCGTAATTTCCGTGCTCGAATTGCTTAATAATCTCGGCGTTTGGCGGGTGAATTTTAGCGGGGTTATCGTCGTAAGTTTTGTAAGCCCAAGGCGTTGAAATTTCTCCGACGGGCTTAGCCAAGACGACATCGAACTTTTTAATCGGGGTGAGTTGGGTCAAAATTTCTCCGCGACCTTCGGCAAGGCAAGTGCCGCCGATTATGCAAAACGGAACGTCTGAGCCGATTTTTTCTCCGATTTTGCAAAGTTGCGCGTCCGTCAAATTAGTTTCGTAAAGGCGATTCATGCCGCGAAGAACTGCCGCCGCGTCAGTTGAGCCGCCTGCAAGCCCTGCCGCCATTGGAATTCTTTTCTCAATGTTTATCTTGACGCCGAAATTTTCCCCACAGAATTTTTGAAACTCAATCGCTGCCCTCCATGCCAAATTTTTTTCATCGCAAGGAATATTTTCGCCGCCGATAATTTTTGTCGTGTCCATTTCCAAACTTATGCCGCCCGAAGACTTTTCAAGCTCCACCGTGTCGGCAAGGTCAATCGCCTGCATAATCATCGACACTTCGTGATAACCGTCTGCCCTCGCGCCCAAAATGTCCAGTGTAAGATTTATTTTCGCCCGCGCTTTTTCACTAACCATTTGCTCACCAGCCTTTTCATTTTCGGCTAGTAATTCTAGCACGCTTTAATTTTTTTGACAAGATGCCGCCAATTTGGCAAAAAAATATCCCGAAGTTCCCTTCGAGATAAATTTATCGGGGAAATTTTTTTACTTAGTCTCAAGAGCCATAATTTTATTGACGCGGCGTTCGTGACGATCGCCCGCAAAATCGGTAGTCATCCAAGTGCGAACAATTTCCGCCGCAACGCCGTAGCCGATAACGCGCCCGCCCATCGCCAAAACATTTGCGTTGTTATGCTCGCGGCTCATCTTCGCTGAGTAAACTTCATTGCACAGTGCGCAACGTATGCCCTTAATTTTGTTGGCGGCAATGGAGATGCCAATGCCCGTGCCGCAAAGGACTATCCCCCTATCAGCCGCACCGCTCACTACGTCCGCGCAAACTTTCTCGGCAATGTCGGGATAATCGACTGAATCTGTGCCGAAAGTGCCAACGTCTTTGACCTCGACGCCTTCAAACTCCGACAAAACTTTTTTGACTTCCTCTTTCAGTTCAACGGCTCCGTGGTCGCTACCGATTGTGATTTTCATTCAAACCGCTCCTTTCTGTGAGCCGATTATATTTCAACATAGGACGTTTGTCAAAGTTTTTACGGCTGAATGTCATCGAATATTGCCGGCAATTTCTCGACGAGGATTTTATAAATTTTCAACGCGACTTCCCGCATTTGTGGATGAGCCGCTTTAGCCGTTCGGAGCTTCAAAAAATGTCGCCACTCGCGCAGATTCATCGTCACGAAAATTTCCGTCTTGAGCGAGTTGGGCAGGATTGACCGCGCCTCTTCCGGTCGCGCATTATTTTTCCGCATCGTCAAGTAAATTTCTTCGAGCCGCGCCATTGTCTCTTTCCACAACAGAAAATTTTCATCATCATCGCGCCAAAAGCACGGCTTAATAAAAGTCAGCTCGCCGCCGAATTTTCCCGCGCTGTAGTCGCAATAACGCGTTGATTCTTGAGAGTAACTTGCTAAGCGATGGCGAACAAGTTCATGAGTGACGCCCCTATCGCAGATGATTTTAAAAGAAATGGTCGCGTGTTCGATAACCGATTCGTGACCGCGCTTGATTATCCCGCGAATAAATTTTTCTGCGCTGTCGTCTTTGATGTTGCCTTCGGACTTATAGCAAACTCGCCCGGCGCGCTCAATTTTTTTCATAATCGCAATCGCGTCGAAGTCGTCTACCAATTCAACGCTCGGTTCGATAATTTTCATGTTGCCAACTCCTTTCTTACAAGGATTTTATCACAATGCAGGAATTTTTCATAGTTTAGCCGAATTAAACGGCGTTGAAATTCGGAAGGAGTAATGACTAATGAGCGAAAAAATTTTGGACGGCGTGCTCGAAAAGTTTGCAAAGCTGGCGGCGATACCTAGACCGTCGGGGCATGAAGAGCAGGTCAGCAATTTCTTAAAAAATTTCTTTGAGGAGCACGGCTTCGAGGTTGTGCAGGACGATTCTAAAAATATCATAGCCGAGATTCCCGCGAGTATTGGCAAGGAAAATGCGCCGCTGACGATTCTTCAAGCGCATATGGATATGGTTTGCGTGGCGGCCGAAGGTTACGAATATAATCCGACGCGCGACCCGATAAAGTTGATTCGCGGCGAAAAATTTCTTGAGGCAGAGGGGACGAGTCTCGGCGCGGACGACGGCATTGGCATTGCGGAAATTCTATATCTCGTCGAGAATCGCGAAAAATTTTCTCACGGCAGGCTCCGAATAATTTTCACTGTCAACGAGGAACAGGGCATGGTCGGCGCAATGAATCTCGACGAAAAATTTTTAGCCGCCGCCGATTTTCTCATCAACTGCGATTCGGAAAGGTTCGGTGAATTGGTCGTAGGTTGTGCGGGCACTGTTCACGCGACGCTTTGGCGCGAGCTTCATTACGTCCGCCCCGATACCAAATTGCCTTACAGCTTGGAAATTAAAATTGGCGGATTGCGCGGCGGGCATTCGGGCGAAGAAATTGCGAGCGGGCGAATCAACGCTATCAAAATTGCCGCGCAGATTATGCGGCAGATAACGTTGCGCGGGAAAATTCGCTTGGCGACTTTCAGCGGCGGCAAGGCTTTTAACGTCATACCCGACAGCGCGGAATTTACTTTTGCTACCGACTTGAAAGCACCGGTCGTCGAAAAAATTTGCGCTGAACTTGAGAGCCGTTTGAAGAAAATTTACAGCACCGAGCTGAATTTGAAAATCGAGGTCAAGATCGTCAGCCGCCCCGATAAAGTTTTGCACGTCAAGGATTACGACGCGCTGTCGAATTTTATAACGCTGATTCATAGCGGCGTTTATCTGCTGTCGCCCGAAGACCCTACGCAAGTTATCGCGTCGGCTAATTTGGGCGTAGTGCGCATTGACGGCGATATTATCGAGCTGAAAATTTTGCCGCGAGGCAATGACGACGCGCTTATCGATGAATTTATCGAGGGCTTCGACCAGGCAGCGAGACTTTGCGCGTTTGAGCGGAAATTTTCGCCACCCACGCCCGCTTGGATTTTTAATCCCGACAGCAAACTTTTGGAGCTCGCCGAAGAAATTTTCACGGAGCAAAACGGCTACGCGCCCGCAATCAAAACGACTCACACCGGACTTGAGACGAGTTTTTTTGCAAAGAAAAATCCCGCGCTCGAAATAATTTCAATCGGCACGACTAACGAAAACATTCACAGCCCTAACGAACGACTGCACCTCGACACGGTCGCGCCGCATGTAAAATTTATCGCGGGAATGCTTGAAAAAATTTCTGCGATAGAATCTTGACGCCCAAAGTTATCGCGACTATTGCGACGTAAAAAATTAGCGCGTTTGGAGCGGTCATTATCAAGCCAAGTTTGCCCAGCGCGAGCGACAAATAATGTATCGCGAACGGGTGCGCTAAGTATACGAAGTAGGAATTTTTGCCGAGTATGCTCAAAAAACTTTTCAACCGCGCAGGGAGCTTGCCGAATTCAAACAGCATGAAGAAAAATATCGACGCGCCGATTGTGTAGAAGATTCCCGCCGGCGAAAGTTGATGCGCCGTGTTGACCGCAGATAACGCCGAAAAGTTTTCCGTATATATCAGAAAATAATACCAGCCCAATAAAGTTGTCAGCGTGAGGAAAAATCCCGCGCTGATAATTTTTTTGTGCTCCGAACACCACGCGAAAAATTTTTCAGAGTGAACGCCCAATGCGCCGCCCAATATGAATATAAAGACATAGTGCAAGACCAACCAATTCAATCGCCACTTCATGAAAAGATTTTCCGACGTGCCCGCGCAGTAGCTCGACCACCAATCAAACACAATCTGCGCGGCAAGTAATAAAATCAATTTCGCGGGCGTCATGCGTCGCACAATCCCAATCCATAGCGGCATCAGCAAATAAAACCAAATCAGTATCACCAAAAAATATAAATGATACTTCGCCAGCCCAAAGAAATAAATTTCCGCCGCGTAGTCGAGGTCGGGGAAAAGTTGATAGCCGTAAAACCAGTTGTCGTGCAAAAGATATAGCGTCGACCAAAGCAAATACGGAATCAAAACCGCTTTAAATCGCCGCCGTAAAAATTTCCCGTACTCGAACGGCTCGGAAAGGTTCATGCGGTAAAATAATCCGAACGCCGAGATAAAAAAGAAAATCGGCACGCTAAAACGCGAGACGATTTCAAACAGCGCGACTAAATGGACATTAGGCGTCGGGTTCAAAAGATATTGCGAGCCGGTGTGAATCGCGACCACGCCCAACATCGAGACGCCGCGAATGTATTCGATTGACAATAAGTAAGGCTTTTTCATCTGCTGATTTCAAATTCAATATGAACGCTCGCCGAACATTGCAAAGTTCCGCTCTCAATCGGCGTTTCAAATCCAACGGCAGAATCTTCAGCCATTGCACGAGCCATTTTGTAATTTTGCGGCGCAGATACGCGGCTTGAGTTGATCGAAACGTTTCGGACACTCACAATACTTTTTCCGAGCGTTGCCGCTACGATTTCGGCTTTGCGTTTGGCGTCGAGAATCGCAAGCCTTAAAGCCTCGTCTTGATGAGCCGCTTTGTTGCGTAGTCCGAAATTCAAGCTGTCAACGTGATTCGCTCCGTGATTCAACGCCGCGTCAATAACTTTGCCGACTAAATTTAAATCGTCGACGATAATCGTTACGGAATTAGTCGCCTCGTAGCCTTCGAGAATACTTTTGCCGTTTTCTGTGTGCCGATACGTCGGAGAAAAACTGTAATTGCCGGTCGAAATGTTTTTGCGCTCAATGCCCAACGCCACAATCGAATTTATAACCGAAGTAGCAGTTTTGGCATTAGCGGCTTGCACGGCGGAAGGATTTTTTTCGCGAGTAATTACTCCAACGGAAATCGTAGCGCGGTCAGGTGTCGCCTCGACTATTCCTTCGCCGCTTACAGATATTATCGGCGGATTTTCTTCTGCAAAAGCTGTCGCGCATATCATCATCACCATTAACAGCGTCAAACTGAAAAATTTTTTCATGGCAATCACCTTACGTATCGATTTTATTACGAGATAATATTTAATCATTTGCCTAACAGAAATTGCTTTTTCCATTTCTTTTGTGGTAGAAAATGTATTGCTGAAGAATGCCAGCGTTGGCTCCGAACGCGTCAAAAATATTTTCGCCGTTGAAATCTTCGTCAATCGCCCGCTTAATCCAGACGTCGACGGGTGCGCGGTCAACTCGGTGATAGGCGAACAGCGCGACGCAATTTGCAACTTTATCGCCAACGCCCTTGATTTTTTTCAACGCCTCGACAAGTTCAGCGTCCGAAAATTTTTCAAGCGCAGTCAAATTAATCACGCCGCCCGAAATTTTATTCAGTGCGTCTCGGATATAATCTTTGCGATAAGCCAAACCAAGTCCGGTCAAGTCGTCGCCGAATTCTTCAAGGCGCGGGAATAAATAAACTTCGCCGACGCGCCGCCCGAATCTCGCGCAAATTTTTTCGACGGAACTTCTGATTGACGGGATATTTTTCCGCTGACTGATTATGAAACTTATCAGCATTTCAAAGGGCTCCTGATTCAAAATCCGAATGCCCTTGCCGAATTCGGTAGCATCGCGCAAAATTTTTTCGTAAGGCTTACCGATTGCGAAAGTTTCAATGTCGCGCCGAATGCTCGCGTAGTTCGTGTTCAAGTCGAAGTAATTTTTCCAGACGTTTTGCCAATCTTCCGCCGAGCAATCGACTTCAAAAATATTTTCGTTGCGCTCGCTAATGTGCAAAATTTTTTCCCCGATAATAAATCTGAACACGCCTGACAAAATTTCTTTTGGGCGGAAGCATTGCCCGCTGTCGACGATTTTTTTCAAGTCGAAGTCGTCCGCAATTCTAATTTCCACTGCATAACCTCCCGAAAACTTTTTTGACAATCTGCGCGGGCACGTCGCTACAAATTTCGACCTCGCCAAAATTTTTCATGAGCACCCAGTTGACGACGCCGCCGACAGTTTTTTTATCGCGGAAAGTCACGTCGCAAAGCTTATCGGCATCAAGCCCCGCGCAGTTGGTGACCATGCCGAATTTTTTTATGAGCCGCTCCAAACGCGCAACGTTATCTGCAGAAGTCTTGCCTAGCTCCGAACTTATTTGCGCCGCCGCAATCATGCCAATGGCGACTGCCTCGCCGTGACGATATTTTTTGTAGTGGGTTTGCTCTTCGATAGCGTGCGCCATTGTGTGACCGAAATTTAAAATCCGCCGCAAGCCCGATTCTTTTTCGTCCGCGCCGACCACTTCCGCTTTAATCTCGCAAGAACGCTTGACGATGTGCGCCAGCGTTTTCAAATCGCGGTTGAGAATCTTTTCGGCGTTGTCCTCAAGGTAGCTGAAAAATTCCGCATCGCTAATCACGCCGTATTTGACGACCTCGCCGAGACCGGATTTAATTTCGCGGTCGGGCAACGTCTTTAGGAAATTCAAATCGATAAAGACGGCTCGCGGCTGATGAAATGCGCCGATTAAATTTTTGCCGAGCTCGTGATTGACAGCGGTTTTGCCGCCGACGCTCGAATCAACTTGCGCAAGTAAAGTCGTAGGAATTTGTATTAAATCGATGCCGCGCATAAAAGTTGCCGCGACGAAGCCCGCTAAATCTCCGACAACGCCGCCGCCTAAAGCAATCACGGCCGATTTCCTATCGAGCCCCGCCTCAATCGCTCGCGTGTAAAGTTTTTCGGCCTCGCGCAGATTTTTGGAAGTCTCGCCGTCGGGAATGATTGCGACTTCGTAAGGGAAATTCTCCTTGCACAGCTCGAAAATATTTTTCTGCGTGACGACCAAAATTTTTTCATTACGCATTACGCATTGCGCATTTCGCATTGCTTTTAAAATGTTCGTACCGATAAAAATTTCGTAGCTCGCCGCGCCCAAGTTCACAAAAACTTTTTCCATAATGTCAACTCCTGAACTGCCGCAAATATCTGCAAATATCGTCGATAATTTGGAGCGGCGACCAATTTGTCGTGTCAACCTGATAATCTGCGCGGTCGTAAAATTTTTTTCGTTCGGCGAGAAGTCTTTTAATAGTTTCAAGCCGCTCATCGCCGCCGCCGTCTAGGACAGGACGTTCACCGCGCCGCGCAGTTCGATTGAAAATTTCTTCTGGCTCGGTCGTCAAGCAAATCAGCACGCCCGAACTTTTCAGCAGGCGCAAATTTTCTTCGTCCTTGACGGTGCCGCCGCCAGTCGCAATTACTAGCCCGCGCCGCTCGCTGAGCTCCTTGACTGCAAGGCGTTCGAGTTCGCGGAAATGTTCTTCGCCGAACTTCTCAAAAATTTTCGGGATTGACATGCGGTTTTCGTCCTCGATTTTTTTGTCGATGTCAATGAATGGTCTACCTAGTCGCGTCGCCAAAAGTTTGCCTAAGCTCGTCTTGCCCGTTCCCATAAAGCCCGTCAAAATTACGTTGTCTCTCATAAGCCAAAATCCCTCGCAAGTCGCTGGCGATAATTTTCCAAGTTGGCAAGGGTATCGCACAACGCGTCGCCGCCAAATTTCTCGACGAATGCGCCCGCCGTCACGATAGCCGCCATAGCCTCGCCGACAACCTCCGCCGCCCATATTGCGCAAGTGTCGCTACGTTCCTTACTGGCGGTCGTCGGAGTTTTCGTCGCAATGTCGACCGTTTGAAGCGGCGTCATCAAAGTCGGAATGGGTTTCATTGCGGCGCGTATGATTAAATTTTCGCCGTTCGTCATGCCGCCCTCGAAGCCGCCCGCGCGATTAGTTTTGCGGAAAATTTTCCCGTCGCTGATAAAAATTTCGTCGTGAACCTCGCTGCCGAGTTTGGAAGCGTTAGCAAAACCGTCGCCGAGCTCGACCGCCTTGACAGCTTGAATCGACATGAACGCTGCCGCAAATTTCGTGTCAAGTTTCCTATCCCATTGAATGTGACTGCCTAAGCCCGCAGGTACGCCCGAAATTTTTATCTCGAAAAGCCCGCCGACCGTATCGCCTAAAGCTTTAGCCTCATCGATTCGATTTTTAATTTCTGATTCGCCGCTGACACCGCCGACGCTCAAAACTTCGCCCGAAATCTCGACGCCGCAACTTTGCAAGAAAATTTTACACAACGCGCCCGCCGCAACTCTCATTGCAGTTTCGCGAGCACTCGACCTTTCCAGAATGTCGCGCACGTCCGAGCGATTATATTTCGCCGCGCCGGTCAAGTCAGCGTGACCCGGTCGAGCATTCGTGACTTTCGCTCCACAAGGTAAACCCTCCGCGCTCATTTTCTCCCGCCAATTTTCCCAGTCGCGATTCTCAACGCTCAAAGTTATCGGACTGCCAATCGTCTCGCCGAATCGAATCCCGGATAAAAATTCTACGCGGTCGCTTTCGATTTTCATACGTCCACCGCGACCGTAGCCGCCTTGACGACGTTTAAGTTCCGCGTTGACAAAATCGCTCGAAACTTTGACGCCCGCCGGCAAGCCCTCTAAAATACAAATCAATCGCGAGCCGTGACTCTCGCCGCCGCTCATGTATCTTACACCCATAAACTTTCCTCCATAAAAAATATACCGCATAACGCGGCTATTATATCATCTAAAAATTTTTTGTCACGACTAAGCGGCGGCATTCGTCGACAGATTGTAGTAAACTCCGCGCCGCTCCATTAAAAATTCGTGCGTGCCCTCTTCGGTAATGTTGCCGTGTTCCAGAACCAAAATCCTATTCGAGTTGCGAATTGTGGCGAGCCGATGAGCAACCGTAATCGTCGTGCGATTCTCTGAAAGTTTTTGCATAGCCTTTTGAATTTGGCGTTCGGTCTCGTTATCGAGTGCGCTTGTTGCCTCGTCGAGGATTAAAATTTTCGGATTGCGCAAAAACATTCTCGCGATTGCCAGACGTTGTTTCTGCCCGCCGCTCAATTTGACGCCGCGTTCGCCAATAAAAGTATCGTAGCCATTGGGGAGCGCGCTAATAAATTCGTGCGCCTCCGCGAGTTTAGCCGCCTCGAAAATTTCTTCGTCGGTAGCATCTTCGCGCCCATAGGCAATGTTATCGCGGACGCTCGCCGAAAATAGGAAGGTGTCCTGCTGAATCATGCCGACTTCCTTGCGCAAGCTGTCGGTCTTGAAGGTTTTAATGTCGCGCCCGTTGATTGAAATTTTCCCGCCGTTTAGGTCGTACATACCCAGCAACAGTTCGCAAAGAGTCGTTTTGCCGCCGCCAGTCATGCCGACAATCCCGACGTGTTCGCCCGCCGCGATGCTCAAATTAAAGTCGTTGAAAATCGGCGCATTGTTCTCGTAGGCAAAATTCACGTGCGAAAATTCAATCGCTTGAGCATTTCCCTCGATTTTGGCGACGCGTTCGGCAGAAAGTTCGTTTGATTCGGGCAGGCTCATCAGTTCGCGATAACGTTCGACGCCCGCCATGCCCCGTTGATAAACCTCGCTCAACATCATCAGCTGGAAGACGGGTCTCATGCAAATCATCATGTACAGCAGGAACGCAACCAGGTCGCTAATTTTCATCAAGCCGAGACTGATTAACGCGCCGCCCAAAATGATTATCGTTAAGTTCATGACGTTGGAGAAAAAGTCAATGCCGCCGTGAAGTTTGCCGACCGTTTGGAAAGAATTTTTCTGCACCGACAAAAGATTTTCGCCTGCGCGGAGCATTTTATCAAGTTCCTTGTCTTCGTTGCTGAAGATTTTCACGAGGCGAATCCCCTGCAAGCTCTCTGAAATTTGCCCGCTCAAGTCGCCGGTATTTTCGCGCGCTTGCATGAACATTTTTTTCATATCGCGGTTTAGTTTGATTGTCGTAAACGTTTTGAAAATTAGTAGCGCAGTCACGACGATTGCCAGTTGCCAATTCAGGTAGAAAAGTAGCGCGACCGAGCCGAGCATAGTTATTGAGCAGGTAACGAATAGGTGAGGGATTGCGAACATAAGCCCGCCGACTTCCGCGATGTCATTGACGAGCCGCGACAGAAGTTGTCCGCTTTGGGCGTTATCGTAGAAGGAATAGCCCATGCGTAGCAGGTGACGGAAAAGTTTTTCGCGCATAGTGAATTCGATTTTGGCACCCATGCCGCGCCCGACGACTTCGACTTTATAATTGAGGAAATAATTTGCGGCGTAAATGGCGAGAAGTGCGCCGGCAGTCAAAATCATTTCGGGCGAGAGGCCGTTTGGCAAAAGTTCATCCATTACGTGGCGAATCAGCATAGGCGACAAAAGTCCGAGCCCTGCCGCGATTAGCGAGCCGATTAGCACGAATGAAAATGCTTTTTTGTGCGCCGAATAGCTTTGCGCGAAAAAGTTCAGCTTGTCCTTAAGCATTTAAATCCCTCCCTGTTTTAGGTGGTTAGGTGGTTAGGTTATTAGTCTATCCACCTATCCACCTGCTAACCTATCCACCTACTAAAGTCTGAACGTCGGGTAATTTTGCCCCTCAAAATAATTGTCGTTATCGAGCTCGTGTTGAATCCACTCTTTCAACTCTTCGGAAACTTTGTCGAGCAATTCCTGAAACTCTTCGCGCTCCGTCGCGGTCAAGCCAACGTAAAGTTCCTCGTAATCGGGCTTTTGCAGTTGGAAAGTCTCGCCTTTCTCCGTCAGCTCGATAATCAAGGCGCGCTTATCTTCTTTGGCGCGGTAGCGGATTATATAGCCATTCGCTTCCAATTTCTGCAGGAGCTCGCCGAGTGATTGCGGGCGCAAATCCAAAATGAAGCCGAGTTCTTTTTGCGTGATGCTGTGCATTCTGCGCAACGCCTTGAGAATCCGCCCTTGCCCCTGCCACGGGTCTAGCCCGCCGAATTTTTTCCCGTACCACATCATGTGATAGCGGTGCAGCAGGTTGTACATTTCCAAAAGACTTTTTGTCAGGTCTCTCTGTTCTGCCATATACGATTCCTCCTCAAAAAAATTCAAGGTACCCTGTAAAAAATAATACATGGCACCCTTAAAATAGTCAATATAGTTTTGAGATTTTTAACCAAAGATTTAATGTAGGGCTTTGGTCGGGCAAATTTTCTTGCAACGCTCGCAACGGACGCATTCGGCGGAATTGAAATCCTTAGTCGGGTCGAGGTCGAGTGGACAAACATTTTTGCAACGCCCGCAATCGACGCATTTATCTTGCGCGAATTTTATTTGGGAGAAACTGTACTTGTTGAGCAGACCATAAATCGCGCCGAGCGGACACATTACGCGGCAAAAAAATCTGTGGACTAAGACGTTCCCGACAATCACGGCTACTAAGACGGAAATTTTCAGCGCGAACAGATTGCCTAAGACGTCGTGAAATTCTTTGTGCGTCGCGATTAGTGGCAAGCCCGCCTCCAGAGTTCCGGCGGGGCAAATGTATTCGCAAAAAGTCGGCTCGCCAAATTTCGTCGCGACTGGCAGAACCAGCACGAAGATTATCAGCAGGAAATATTTCACGCGATTGACTTTGCGCGGCAGTTTAAATTTCGGCGACGGGATTTTATTTAGCAACTCTTGAATCAGCCCGAACGGACATAGGAACCCGCAAATCACGCGCCCGAATAGCAAGCCGATTAGAATTATGAAGCCTGCCGCGTAAAAACTGAACTTGCCGCCTGAACCGCCAACCGCTTGCAACGCGCCAATCGGACAGCTAAAAGTCGCCGCAGGACATGACCAGCAATTCAAGCCGGGCGCACAGAAATTTTTCAGCTCGCCGCGATATAGTTTACCGCTTAGAAAATTCGCCGCGTAAGGATTCGTTAAAATGGTCGCCGCTAACTGAATCAGTCGCCTATTCATCAGCCCAGCCCGATGCATTCAAGACATACTCGCGACGCCTTAGCAAAAATCGTTTCCAATTCGCCGCGCTCAATGCCAAATAAAATCATCGCCGCGCTTGCCAAGAAAATTATCAGCCGCGCCCTATTGTTTGAGAAGTTTTTCGAGTTCATTTTTGTAAGCCTCAACGTCCGCGCCGATAACCGCCTTGCCGACGACTTCACCTTTGCTGTTTACAAAAATCGTCGTCGGTACCGCCTCGACATTCTCCATAAATTTCAAAAGTTGCGCGTCGGGGATAATGTTCACGAAATCGGCGTTAGCCTCCCGTGTTATCTGAATCGCCTTCTGAATCTGAGAAGATTTTTCGGAGGCGTCGCAAACCAATCCGATAATTTGAGCGTCAGCGGGAAGAGCGCGAGCCATTTCGCCGAGTTCGGGCATTTCAGCTATACACGGCGGGCAGAACGTCCCCCAAATGTTTACGACGGTAATTTTTTTCGCCGCGAAAATTTCATTGGTGACGGTTTCGCCGGTGATAGTTTTGGCCGTGAAGTTCGGAATATTTTTCGCGACGGGCGAAGCTTGCGCGGTGTTTGAAGTTTCGTTAGTATTGGCGGAGTCTCCGCAACCGGTCAGCAGAAGAGCTACCGCGCAAATTGCTATCAAAAAATTTTTCATGTGAATCATCTCCAGAATCATTTTGGGAAAATTTTAGCACGCAAAATTTTTCAGTGCAATAAAATTTTTCATTACGCATTACGCATTACGAATTACACATTGCCTTTTGCAGGGGAATTGCGGCGCGGGCAGAATAAGATTAGGGACTAGGAACTAGGAATTAGGGACTAGAATTAGGGAGTAGGAAAAGGAAGAGAATGAGAATTGTAGTTTCCGGCTATTACGGCTCTAAGAACGGCGGCGATGAAGCGATGCTCGCGGCGATGCTCGAAGTGTTGCGCGAAGAGGTTTCCGACTTGCAAGTTACAGTCATCTCGCTCAACCCCGAATATACGCGCCTGCGCCACAAAGTCGACGCGGTACCCATGCCGGATATTTTTTCTATCATAAAGAAAATTCGCGCGGCGGATTTACTAATTTCGGGCGGCGGCTCACTTTTGCAAAACGTAACGAGCGGGCGCAGTCTTTATTATTACCTCGCGATAATTTTTTTTGCGCTTGTATTGCGCCGACCTGTCATGCTCTACGCGCAAGGCATCGGTCCGATTCGCGGAGCGTTGGCTCATAAGCTCATGAATTTAATTGTTAATCGCGTCGACCTCATAACAGTTCGTGACAGAGGCTCACTCGAAGAACTTGCGCGCCTCAAAATCACTCGCCCGAAAATTTTCTGCACTGCCGACCCGGTCTTAGCGATAAAACCTGTGCCGCTCGAACTCGGCGAAAAAATTTTGGCGCGTCATTCGCTCAAGAAATCGGACGGGAAATTTATTGGCGTGGCGATTCGTCATTGGCTAGGCTGGGGTCGTTTTCAAGTCGAACTGGCCGCCGCGCTCGATAAAATCATTGAGGCGACCGGCGCGAAAATTATTTTTATCCCGATGAAGTTCCCCGAAGATATTCGCTCCGCCGTCTCGACCGCCGAACTCATGAAGGAAAATTGCCTTGTCTTTGAAGAAGAATTTTCGACGCAAGAAATTTTAAGTTTAGTCGGCTGCATGGATTTGCTAATCGGCGTTCGACTTCACGCGCTGATTTTCGCGGGCGTCATGAATGTCCCATTGCTCGGCATCTCCTACGACCCGAAAATTGAACGCTTTCTCGATTCGATTGGCGAAAAACCGCTCGGCAATATGTCAGACGTGACGGCGCAAGAAATTTTCGACGCGACCTTGAAAAAGTTATCGGAGCAAAAAGAATTCCGCGACGACACGTTATTAAGGGAGCTTAGCAAACTCGCCAGGCAAAATGCAAAGCTCGCCGTTGAACTGCTGGAAAGGGAAAAGGGGTAAGGGAAAAGGGAAAAGTTTAACCCCCTTTTCCCTTCTCCCATTTCCCATTCCCCTTTGCTGTGCTATAATCCATTCAAAGAGCGAAGGAGGCTTTAACATGAGCGAAAATCATCAACTGTTCGGCACCGAAGACCTGCGCGGGAAATTGTCGGAGCGCGGCTACAAAATGACCCCGCAACGCAAGGAGATTCTTCAAATTTTCGTCAATCACCCGGACAATCACCACATGAGCGCGGAGGACGTTTACAACATTCTGCGCGAAAACAAATCGGAAATTGGTTTGGCGACGGTCTATCGCGCCCTCGATTTGCTGAACGAGCTTGGGATTCTCGTTCAAGTGGATTTCGGCGACGGCTGCGCCCGCTACGAACTCAATGCCGCCGACCCCAAAGTTCATCACCACCACCATTTGATTTGCCTCAAGTGCAAGAACGTTATCGAGTTCGATGAAGATTTGCTCGACCAGTTGGAGGCCTACATTGAGAAAAAATCCGGCTTCCAAATTTTGAATCACGAAGTAAAATTTTTCGGCTATTGCAGTGAGTGTCGCGGCAAGGAGGATTGAAATTTTTTGAGCGTTAAGGTAGGGACGTTGCGACTTCTCGGCGACGATTACTCCAAAATTATCGGCGAAGTTTTGCGCTCGCTCGGCATTAAAATTGTCAGCGATGGCGCGACCGACTTCGACAGCATGGAAATTTTCAACGAGATTATCGGCAGACGAGTTATCACGCGCATAAAAATTTCTATTGACGGCGTCGAGGCGGTTTTGCAGAAAAGTTTGCTGGCTCGTCCTGATGAGAGATTCGGCGCGGAAGTCAATCGCCTTGTCAAAAAAAATTTGTACCTGCTACTCGTTGACAATTTCGGACTCGACTGCGTGCCCTACGGGATTTTGCACGGCGTCCGCCCAACCAAAATTATTCAGCGGTGGATTGCGGAAGGGTTCGGCGTCACAAGTCAAGGCGTCATTGATCGCGATAAAATTTCGCGCCGCATTTGCTCCGACTACTTGACCGACCCCGATAAGGCCGAACTTCTTACCGAAGTTTCAATACGCCAGCTCCCGATTCTGAATTCCGGCGACGCTAAAACTGTCAGCGTTTACGTCGGGATTCCTTTTTGCAAGACGCGCTGCTTGTATTGCTCATTCCCAGCGAACGTCCTGCCCGCCGAAAATAAAATTGCCGACTTCATGCGCATTTTGACTCGCGACATTGAGGCGGCGTCCGACGCGGTTAAACGTTACGACTTTAAGATTCAGACAATTTACATTGGCGGCGGCACTCCGACTGCCCTGCCCGAAAATTTTTTTGCCGCGATGATTGAGACCGTCCACAAAAATTTTCACGGCGTGAGCGTTGAGGAATTCACGGTCGAGGCGGGGCGTCCCGATACCATTACCGCGCAGAAAATTTCCGTCATGAAAAATTTCGGCGTCACGCGAGTCAGTATCAATCCGCAGACTATGCAACAACGCACGCTTGATTTTATCGGGCGCAAACATTCCGTCGAAGATTTTATCCGCGCCTTCAACGACCTGCGAGCCGCTAGCGATTGGAAGATAAATGCCGATTTGATTTTGGGCTTGCCCGGCGAACGTCTTGCCGACTTCCAAGACAGCTTGAAAAAAATTCTCGCGCTCGAACCCGACGATATAACTTTGCACGCTTTGGCGATTAAACGCGGCTCGAAAATGCAGGTGCGAATTGCCGACGAAATTAACCGCCTTGAGGATTTCAACTTGCCGAGCGATAACGAAGTTCGCCAGATGTCCGCGTTCGCCGAAAAACTTCTACGCGAGGAAAATTATCTGCCGTATTATTTGTATCGGCAAGGCTATTCGAGCGGGCAAATTGAAAATGTCGGCTGGTGCAAGCGCGGCGCGGAAGGGATTTACAACGTGCAGATTATGGGTGAGCGTCAAACGATTTTGGGAATCGGCGGAGCGGCCTCGACCAAAGTCCCAGACCCGATTAACAAAAAAATTCAAACGTCGTTCAATGCAAAGGACTTGACGACTTACCTGCGCGACATCGACAAATACATTGAGCGGCGCGAAAATATTTTGGCGGAAATTTATCGAGGGGGAGGAGTTTAGAATATGAGACAATTTATAGTTGACGCCTTCACGGAGAAAATTTTCAGCGGCAATCCTGCGGCGGTCTGCGTCGTAGAAAATTTTCCGCCCGAAGATTTGATGCTGAACATTGCCCGCGAAAATAATTTGTCCGAGACGGCATTTGTTGCTAAGGAAGAGAATTTTTATCGGCTCAGATGGTTCACGCCCGCCGCAGAAGTTGATTTTTGCGGACATGCCACGCTCGCGACTGCCTTTGTTATTTTGACGCAGATTGAAAAAAATTTGTCGGTCGTAGAGTTCGAGACTTTGAGCGGCAAGTTTACGGTTGAGCGCAAAGGAAATCTTTTCGAGATGAATTTTCCGGCATACGCGCCGAAAAAAATCCCAGTGACCAAAGATATGCAAGACGCTATCAACGCGAAAATTTTGGCGGCTTACATCGACCGCGATTTACTTATGGTGTTGGAATCGGCGGAGGCGGTTGAAAAGCTCGCGCCCGACTTCGATAAATTACAAAATCTTGAAGGTTTGATTCAAGCTGTGACTGCCGCCGATAAAAATTTCGATTGTGTGTCGCGAGTATTCGCGCCGAAATTAAAAATCGCTGAAGACCCTGTGACCGGCTCGACGCATTGCCTGATTGCGCCTTACTGGTCGGAGCGGCTCGGCAAGAAAAATATTATTGCTCGTCAAGCATCGGAACGCAGCGGGATTTTACAATGCGAGGTTTTAGGCGAGCGCGTTAAAATTTCTGGGAGCGCGGTTTTGTTCGCCGTCTCCGATTTGAAAGTTTAAGGAGGGTTAAAATTTTGCTGACGAATGCGCCGAGAGGCACTAAAGACATTTTGCCGGGACAAGTTGACGCTTGGCTTTGGCTTGAAAATAAAATTCGGGAGCTGTGCAAAGTTTACGGCTACGAGGAGATAAGGACGCCGACTTTCGAGCACACGGAATTATTTCAGCGCGGCATAGGCGAGGGCACGGACGTCGTCGAAAAGGAAATGTACACGTTCACCGACAGAGGCGACCGCTCGATAACGTTGCGCCCCGAAAATACCGCGTCGGTCGTGCGCGCCTACCTGCAGAATAAACTTTACGCTAACGCCGGACTTGTGAAGCTTTTCTATATCGGCTCGATGTTTCGCTATGACAGACCGCAGGCAGGGCGGCTCCGCGAATTTCATCAATTTGGCGTGGAGGCTCTGGGCGAAAAAAATCCCGCCGTCGACGCCGAAATAATTTTGTTGGCTTGGGAGTTTCTTAAAAGTTTGGGACTCGCTGATTTGAAGTTGAAAATTAACACGGTCGGCTGTCCTGCATGTCGCCCTGTCTACAAAAAGAAACTCACCGAATATTTTACTGAGAACGTCGACGAACTTTGCGGGGATTGTCGGCGACGGCTGGAGAAAAATCCGTTGCGCATTCTCGATTGCAAAGTTGACGGCTTGAAAGAATTCATGGAGGACGCGCCCAAGATTGAAACTTGTTTGTGTGACGAGTGCCGCGAACATTTCAACGCC
This sequence comes from uncultured Selenomonadales bacterium, assembly GCA_947307055.1. Classification (GTDB taxonomy): domain Bacteria; phylum Bacillota; class Negativicutes; order Selenomonadales; family Selenomonadaceae; genus Quinella. Next base: position 35,699 of record CAMZHX010000012.1, read on the forward strand.
GTTAAAAATTTCTTGACGGCGGCGTGCATTCCCTTTGAAATTGATAGCCGACTGGTTCGCGGGCTCGACTACTACACCAAGACCGCGTTTGAAATTCAATATCCGCCGCTGGGTGCTCAATCGGCGGTGGCGGGTGGCGGTCGCTACGACGGCTTGATTAAAGAAATCGGCGGCGATGATACTCCAGCAGTCGGATTTGCGGCGGGGCTCGAAAGAATTTTGCTCGCGCTCGAACTCCAAAGACTTTTGCCCGAACAAAATAAACAAATCGCCGCGTTCATAGTCGCGAGCGGCGCGGCGGCTGAAACTTACGCCTTCAAACTCATGACCGATTTGCGGCGGGAAAATATTTCGGCGGCTATGGACTTCGCTAGAAAAAGTATGAAAGCTCAAATGAAAGCGGCGGCAAAGTCTGGCGCAAAATTCGCGCTGATTATCGGCGAGGACGAAGTCGCAAGCTCGACCGTCACAGTAAAAAATTTGGAGACCTCCGCGCAGGTCAAAATTCCTGTGCAAGAAGTCTCCGCCAAAATTATTTCCCAGTGAAAAATGCTTTTAATCGTTCGTTCAAAGTTTCTTGAGCGGCAAGCGCGGCCTCAAAAATCGTCAAGTCTTTTGTCGTGGAGCCCGATGTTTGCATAGAAATCGGGAAGCCGTTCTTGTCCAAAATAATTTCTTCCAACGTGACTTGCCTATCACCCAACGGCGCGTCGCGAATTTTTTTTGCCTTGAGCACGCGAATCAAAACGTAATCGCAACCCAAACTCTTAGCAACGTCGACGAACTCGCCAAAGTCCTCGTCAAAAATATTTTTCTCCTTAACGTCAAGGCTCAATGTCTCGTCGAGAATCAGATTGCTGAAATGATTCGTCAAGCTGTCGTTTAGCGCGTTCAGAATCAAATCTTTGTCCGACTTGTGAAAACTGCCTTTAACTAGTTGAATCGGCGCGGCGTAAATCGACGCGGAAATTTTATCGGTCGATTCGTGCTTGAAAGTGCCGCCCGCCTTGTAGTAGTCGCGGATTGCGCAATCGAGGTAGACCGCCATTTTATGTTCAAAGTGGTCGCTCGTGACGCTCTGCTGATATTCCAAAGCCTCGCCGAATTGAACATAGCCCAAAATGCGCAGAGATTTTTTAAGCAAGTCGCCTTTCATGACCACGCGCGTTAAGTCGATTTTGTCAGCGTAATTTTTGGCGAACTCACGACTTCCGACAGCCATCGCGCCGAAACTTATGACCTTGAGTCGATTTTTCGTGACGCCCATATCAGCCAACCGGAAAGCCGCAATCGTCGCGACCGAACCGCCTAAGCTGTGCCCCGTCAAGTAAAGCGTCTCGTTGGGATTTTGCTTTAGGGAAGTCGTCAAGCGTTCGGCAAGACCGTCGCTCAAAACTACGTCGGCATAATCGCGAAAGCCTCTGTGCACGAAAATTTTATCTCCGAAATCTTCATCATCGTAGCCGAGCGGCACAGATTTTTTATCCAGAGTGACCCGCCCGATTCGGAAATCAATCTCGAAATCTTTAATGGTTTCGGTGCCGGCTATCGCCAAAATTTTCACGTCGCCTTTGCTCACGAGGTAGGCTTTGGCGTTGGCGCGATTATTCTTGCGCGAGATTTTTTCAATCACCCAGCCGCGAGACGTAAGAGCCGAGCGCATAAGATAGCTTTCGTCGTCGCTGTAGGCTCCCATTGAACAAATCGCGCAAACCAATCTTATTTCCGCCGCGTCGAGATCGTCACTTGCCGCCGCAGAGTTCGCCAGCGTCATCAAGAAAATCAGCGCGGCTAAAAATCTTTTCATTTAATCAACTGCTCCTCCGCGATTTCGACGCCGTGTTTAATGCAATCGGGGCAGGAACAAATCATCTTGCCGGTGTCGACGCCTTTAAGCTCGCGGCAAATTATCGCGCCGGACTTATCGCGAAAACTCGTCAGCATAGCTTTAGAAATTTTCATCGTCGCGCCCTTCGACTTGGGCGATTCCAAATTGCCGGAACTATTCTTCAAACCCGCGATAAGCAAAGCCCCCGTCAACGCGCCGCACACGCCGTCCATATTGCCCATTCCGAAACCGAACCCTTCCGTCGCCTTGAATAAAATTTCTTTGGGCACGTCGACCAAATCCGCGCAGGCGACCGCTACCGATTGCGAACAGCTATAACCTTTGCGGTGCAGTTCGTCCGCCAATTTAATTCTCTCGCTCATGTTAACCACTCCCATATTTCAAGAATTGATTTGAGGGGATTATAACACAAAAAATTCATTGCATAGAGTTTTGAATGTCGAAGTAGCGGAGAAAAATTTTTAACCGATATTGACGGCGTGAACGATTTTATAACCGCGTTGTTGGAGGATATTTTTTACTTCGTCTGAGGCGTCATGTTCATCAAGGCGCACGACGAGTTCATAGCGGTTATCATTTTGCTTGCAAGTTATGAAGCTGTCGATATTAATGCCTTTATCGGCGAAAATTTTAGTGATGTCAGCCATAACGCCGACTTTGTTATCGACTTCGAGAGTCAAGCGGGTTTTACCGCCGCCGGGTAGCCCCATAACCTCAATAAACGTTTTAAGAATATCGGTTGCGGTGATGATACCGACGAGCGCGCCGACATCAGAGATAACGGGCAAGCCGCCGACTTTATTTTGATACATGATAAGGGCGGCTTCTTCGACGGTTGCGCCTTCGTTTACGGTGATAACTTTGTCGTGCATTATGTCTTTGACGGAAATTTTATCGAGAAGGGAGCGAATCTCGAATTTTGAAAGAGTAGTGGCGGGGCTGGGCGCGACGCGCATAATATCGCGGTCGCTGAAGTATCCGACGAGTTTTCCGCCGTCTACGACGAGCATTCTATGGAATTTATGTTTTTTCATGAGCCTATCGGCCTGTTGAATGGTTGCATCGCTTGTCACGGACACGGGGTGCTTAGTCATTCTTGCTGCAACGAACATTTTCATTCCTCCTTACTTAAAAATGGTTTGAACTTCTTCCGGAGTGAGTGTTGAGAGGTGCGCAAGCTTATTTCTGGCGTCGCGATAGATTTTTAAGTTTTCCCAATCATTTTGAGGGAGATTTTGTCCGCCGAGCATAGAATATAGGTCGCCGAGCTCTGCTTCATCGGGATTTAGGATATTTTTGCCGGAATTCATTTCAAAAGGCAAAAGTTTTTCGATTAGAGGCTGATATTTTTTGACAAAATCGCGGCGGAAAATTTCTAGGAGTGGGAAAATCAATTTAAGTTGTGTCGTCCAGATAGCGCGGTCGATTTCTTCGCGAGATTTATTTTCTAGGAACTTTTGCGGGTTTTTGAGGAAATCTGCGCCGCATTTTATACATTCCGCGCCTTTTTCTACGTCTAAACCGGTAGTATTTGAAACTAATTCGGCGAGATAGCGTTTTAAGAACTTATCGCCCTTGCCGAACTCGGCCGCGATAAAAATATTGAACGCGTAGCAGTCGTAATCGCTGATTTCGTCGGCGCAGTAGAAAATTTCAACGTCAGTTCTGCCCGTCGAGGCAAAATCGTCGTCAGTTTCGAGTAAAAATATCCCTTTAGAGCGTCCGCGCAGGAATTTATGATAATCGGCGATGAAATTGAACCAAATTTGAGCTTGAGTTGTTGAGGCGTCGCGAATCCACAGGCAAATATCGTTTAAAGTGATGTCGTCGCGTTCAGCGAGGAATTTAACGTGAGCATTTTGCCCAAAGGGAATGAATTCGGACTTAATATCGTCGCTGCAAAAGTTTTCAAAGACAAAAGTTGCGGGTTCGGGCGAAATATCAGCCGCGTTGACCTCGTGAACGGCTTTAATGCCGCCGAAATTTTTATTTAAGAACTCGTGGAGGATTTCGCGCATATCTTCGAGCCAAGGCGTTTCTTTCGACAGACAAATCACGGAACTTTTGCCACTTGCGAGGGCGTTAGCGACTTTATCTAAAAATTTTCTTGCGCCGGTAATTTGACGCCACCAAATTTCGCTAGTTTCAATCATTTTTTAAGTCCTCGAAAAATCCGACATTATTTCCGCTTCGATTTCGTCGCTAGTGCCCATCATGTTGAGAAATCTTTGACGAACGAAGAGATATTTGCCCTTAGCGACTTCGCGCAGGATATTTAGTTCGCAAAGTTCCTTCAAAAGTGCTTCGACCTGCTCAGAATTTTGCGGAATGAGTTCCTCAATCCCGAATTCCTCAGCGGTATCGAGAATATCTTTAGCGGAGTAACCTTCGATGCTGTCGTCGTTGTGATAACGCCACGCCATCAAATGCGCAATGACATAATAAAATTTATCGTCGCCCAAGCGGAGCGTCATATTGATTTTGTTTTTGATTTCCTCGTTGAAAGATTCTTCGCCGAGCACGCTTTGAATATGCCCTTCCTTAATTTCGTAAATGGGCGAATTAGTTTCCTTGTAGGAGGCGTAATCGGATTTGGAGAGAGCCTCAATCAGTCGGGCGCAGTAAAGTTGAATCAAGCCCGGAAAATAATTTGTCGTTTCGAGAATCATCATCGCGAGGGAATCGGCATTTTCATTGTCGGAAAAATAAAGTCCGAGACAGCGGAGCGGTTCTTTAAGAAGTCTGGTAGCGTCTTCCAAGTCGAAGGGCTTAACGACGAGCGACGGCAATTTAGAAATCTGATTGTTATTGCCGAGAGCCTCATCTCTGTAGAATCGGACGACATCGCGCAAGCCCGCCATAACGAATTTGAAGCGGCTACCGTTATGGAGTTGGTTTTGAATGTCGATGAGTTCGAGGACGGGCTTAAAATCAATGTCGCGGCAATCTTTGATAAAGTCGTCGGCCTCGTCGAGCGCGAGCATAAAGTGCGGGATTTTATAGGGCGTGTCACTTGCGAGGCGTTTTTTGATAGCGGCGGCGAGTTTCGTCCAATCGTAGGTATCGGCAAAAGTTTCGTCGAAGAATTCATCTGCGCGGAGGGCCTGACTAATTTTGAGTGCGGCGGCGGCGCAGTTGCATTTGTCGAGGCTGACGAGGATAGCGCGGTCGTTATTTTCGTTGCGGTCGAGACTAGCGCAAGCCATTTTAAGGAGCGCGGTTTTGCCGAGTTGACGCCCGCCGTAAACGATATTAACGTCGTCGAAATCGAGGATACGGCGCATTTCCTTTTCGCGCCCCATGAAAATTTCGGGCGGAATCGGGACGTTGGGATTAAAGACGTAAGGTTGGCACGCGGCGAACGGCATAATCAGCGACATCAAAATTTTGTTAATCTGCATGTCGTCATAATTCTTGACGAGGTACATCATCAAAACCCTATCGACGACCGCGAAAATTTTCGTGATGCCCGATTCGGCCTTTATCTTGCGAGCGAGACTGCGACGGGTCGGCAATTCAAGCGCGTAATCGAGAAGTACCAACGTATTTTCAGCGTTGCCAATCTCTTTGAAGCGCGCGATAAGCCCTTCAGCGTTGTAAGTACCGAAAATGCACGTGACGCGGAAGCCGTAAATTTCAGCATTGGAGCCGAACGCGGCTATGGGGTGATTGTAGTTGGAAGTTTGGACGTTGCGCGGCGCAATGAGTTTGACTTTGTAATTTATAGCGTTTTTGCTAATCGCGCCGGTTTTGCTGACGCTCTCGACCTTGAAACCGAGCGTGTTGAGGAGTTTAGCGAGCCTATCTTCGCCGACGTCGCCATTTTGCGGAAAGCCGTTAGGAATCCAGTTGTCGACCAGAATTTCGCCGCCCTTGATAGCTTTAGAGGTTGCGGCTTTGGAAAACTTCTGATTCTTGCCGACCAGATTTTTAAATGACTCGCCGCTTTTGCGCACGCGATTATAATAAATTTCGTAATCTTCCAGGAAGTGCTGAAGATGCGTTTGCCCTTCAGACGATTCTGGCTCGTCATAGAGTTTGCCCTCGCCGAGACGATTTATTAAACCTTGCGCAACCGTGTAATTTCTGCGGTCAATCATTTTCTGAATCTGCGCGACGGTATTTTTCAACGCGGGCGAGTCTTCATCTTCGTCGGTTTTGCGGCAGTAGTTTTTAATCCCGCGCTCCAAATTTTTCTCTACCAATTCGGCATACTTTGCGGCGTCCTCTTTGGTCTTATTTTCCCAATAATTTTTGACGCGGAAGAACACGCCAATATTATCATTGCCCTGCGCGAACTCAAAGCAACGGTCGATGAGTTTCAGAATTTTTTCTTTGGAGTTTTCGGGCGCGTTGTCGAATTGTCCGTAACTTTGCGCGAGTTCAAGGAAGCCAAAAAATTTTTTCTTATCGTTGAGGGCGATACGTTTAGCGGCGTCGGCACTTTCGCGCAACTTATATTTATTTTTAGTTATGATAGATTCCTCGCCGATGTCCTCAAGGTAATCGTCGATGAGTTTAGCCGAGCCGAAGTCCCAACCTTTTTTCTCGAAGATGATTTCCATACGTTCGGCGAAAGTAGGCAAATCTGCGCGGGAATGCGTAACGATTCTGCCGGCAATGGAATTATTTGTGCCGTCGAGCGTATTGAAATTGAAGTTCGGGAAATAATTTTCGTCCAAAAGAACTTTATCGCCGCGAAGAAAATCTATGTAGAAATATTTATACTGTTCGGGCTTGAAGTTCCCTTCCAACTTGTCAGCAATTTCCTGCAAAGTTTCATGCAAGACGGCGGCGGCAGGAATTTTTTTGCCTGTCAAAATCGCTTGAGCCTTCTTGATATTGTCGATTAAATTTTTGCGAATCCTCTTGTATTCCTCCGAGCCGATGTCCGATTTCAACGGCGCGCTCTCCTCAAAGCAACTCACGCGCTCGCAAAGAATTTCAATCGCCCTCTTGAGCAAAGTATTTACGTGATTGCGGAGCTCGCCGACCAGCGACATATTTTTTTTGCGGCGAATATTTTTGCCGGCCTGTTCCCACGCGTCGTCGATAATCGTATCGAATTTGAACTTGTCGATATTCTCGACGTTCAAGCTGATATCGTCGTCGCGCATGTATTCTTCCTGCAGATAATTCTTCAAGTTATGCAGAATATCTTCATCAAAAATTTCTTCGGCGATGTGCTCCAAGTAATTTGTCAGCTCGCTGCCCTTGAACAAAATTTTGCGCGTCTCGATGAAGCGGGGATTGTTAGCGCGTTCTCTGGGGTTGTTGATTATGTCGAGGCAAGTTTGCGCCTCTTGACGAAGTTTGGCGATTTTGATTTCGATTTGCGCACGATTCTTGACGCGATAATCGGCGTAATAATCCGCGCCGTTTTTAGCCTTTTCCTTGAAGTTCATCAGCGCGAAAATCAAATCGGCGAGCGGCGAATTTTCTTCGACGACCTCGAAATTTTTGACAATCCCGTGCAAAACTTTCATATTATGGTCAAACTGCTTGTGATTGTAAAAAAATGTGCGTAACGTCGCGGCCGTCAAAAAGTTTTCGTCGGGATTATCGCTCTCGTTGAACAGCGAAATTATTTTGCCCGAATCGTAACTTATCGCCAAAAGCGGGTCGTTAATCGCGTAGGCCAGCTGATGATAAAGCGGAATATAATTTTCGTCCTGCGCGGTCAGAGCTTTGAGGTAAGCCGCCGCGCAATAGAATTTTTTAGCGGCAAGCATTTCGTTAAGCGGCTGCATTTCGTCGGTGATAGGCTCGTCGTCAAAAGTTTCGGCGGGAGTTTCAACGGCAGAAATTTTTTCGACAGGAGCCTCAACGACTGGAATTTTTTCAGCGGGAGCCTCAATGGCGGGAATTTCATCGTCGGGAGTTTCAGCGGCGGCAATGTCTTCGTCGAAAGCTCCGGACGCGATAATTTCTTCGACGACCTCGTCAGCATTGGTAAATTTGTCTTCAAAGAATTTGAGCGGAGTTTTTTTAGCATCGTCATCGGTCGACAATTTAACCCAAATTTTTTCGGGCACAATCGCTTCGTCCTCGCCGCGCAGATAAAATTTGTCTTCGTCAATCAGGTAGATATAATTCACCGTATCTTTCGGGAAATTTTCAGCCAAAGCCGTTTCGAGCGCGATGAAAATTTTCTCGGCATGTTGGAGAGTGAGCCCCGCCAAAATCACGCGCTGAAATGTTATATCGGTCGCGAGGTATGCCTTGAGGTTATCGAAAAAGTCGTTGCACTCGTCGAGATTCTCCCAGAAACAGCCAAGCCCCAAATCGCGCCCATTACGCCCCGAAAACTCTACGCGGAACGATTGCGCAAACAAAGCCTTCTTCTTGCGGTAGTTGCCGTGCTCGCGCTCGATTGCGTACAGGCGGAAATAAATCATACGCGCCAACGGCTTGCGAGCACCCTCGCCCAACAATAAAGTTTCGTCCGGCTCAATCAACGGCTCTTTGCCAATGTTCTTGAAAAATTTCTTGAGCACTTCGCTTTTGAAAAAGTCGTAGCAACTCTGCGTCAAGCTGTAGAAATCGCCCATGTTCGCGAAGACGTACTTTTGAAAGTAGCCCTTATTGAACAAAAGTTGGGCGATAGCCTCGAAGGGCTCGCGCGGAAATTTATCCTCGACGGGGATAGCGCATTTGGAGTAGCCGCCATTGTTCAGCGTCGTGAAAAGTACAAGCTTTATGCCGTTGGGATTTTCAAAGTCGCGCTTGAAACGCTTTGCAGTGATTTCGCGTTCGCGCCCGCAATCCTCAAAGGTAAAAGCCCTCTCGAACGGCGCAAAGTCATCGTCAGTCAATAGCGCGTCATTTTCGCGAACAATTTCTGCAAAGTCGACAGTCTCAACAGGCGATTCGTCATCGAGTTCGGGCGGCTCAGGTTGTTCGCCGTCAAAAAGCAAATCGCCACCGAAAACCGCCTTCCCGATAAAGTCATCGTCAAAAGTTTCGCTTAGTGCCTTGCCGAGCACAAATTTTTTCCCGAAGTCTTTTTCCTCCGCCGTCTCGATGAATTTTGCATAGGGTTCGACCTTAGCTTGAAGTTTCGAGTCACGAGACTTTTTGCCTAGTAGCGGTTTCAATTTCTTTTGATACTTGACCAAAATTTTTTGAACGTCGGAACTTTTCGCGTTAAGAGTCAGAAATTTTTCAGCGCGCTCGAAAATGCTCGCCGTGATTAGCCGATTTTCTTCCGCGTTTAAAGCTTTCTCGAACTCCGGAAAAGTTCGCGGCTTATCGCTGTCAAAAAGTTGCTCGTAAAGCTCCGAGCACTTATCGATTGATTCTTCCCATTCGGAAAACTCTTCGCTAAAACCCTTCAAAGATAAAGCTTCCGGAAATTTTTCCTGATTGATAACCTTTTCAAAGATATCAAAATATTCTTTGAGTGATTCGCCAAGCTCGCGCAAGTTATTTAAAATGCGTCGCGCCTCATAGATTTTTTCCAGCCTCTCCATATAAATCAACCTCCCAGATAGGCTTTGCGAATGTCCTCACTTGCAGCTAGTTCTTCAGCGTCGCCAGAAATCGTGATTCGCCCCGTCTCCAAAACATAAGCGCGATTTGCAATCGACAACGCCATATTTGCATTTTGTTCGACGAGCAAAACTGTTGTTCCTGTCTTATGTATGTCAGCGATGATTGAAAAAATTTCGCGGATTAGGAGCGGCGCAAGTCCCATTGACGGTTCGTCTAGGAGCAAAAGTTTTGGTCGGCTCATAAGTGCGCGCCCCATTGCGAGCATTTGTTGTTCGCCGCCAGATAATGTTCCGGCAAGTTGCAATCTTCTTTCCTCAAGGCGCGGGAAGCGTCCGAAAACCATTTTGAAATCATTTTGAATTTCGTCCTTATCCGAGCGCGTGAAGGCTCCCAGCTCTAAATTTTCTTGAACGGTCATTTCCGCGAAAATCCGCCGACCTTCGGGCACTTGCGAAATCCCTTCCCGAACAATTTTATGAGCCGGCACGCCCGCGATATTTTTGCCGAGAAAATTTATCTCGCCGGTCTTGGGCTTGAGTAGTCCCGAAATTGTTCGTAGCGTCGTCGATTTGCCCGCGCCATTCGCGCCAATCAACGTGACAATCTCGCCCTCCTCGACAGAAAGACTTATGCCCTTTATAGCGTGAATCGCGCCGTAGTAAACGTTGATGTCTTTGACCTCCAACATTGCCATAAAATCACCCCTTTATAAATTCAAATGTCACAGGAAATTGATGCTTGCGCGTGGCGTCTTTGCAATAGCGAGAATACATGCGGGAAATTTTTTTCTTGTCAACTTTGGAGTAGTCGCCGACAATTTGAATGTGCGCTTCGACTGGAAATTTTTTCATGGTATCGAGTTCGCCGAGCCGCTCCTCAATGCAATTCTGCGTAGACAAAGGAAAGCTCTTGCCGTTCAAAACTTTAAAGATTTCGCGAACCGAATTACTTTTGCGATTGTAAGCGCAGGACATAGAAAGATTGCCTTCGCCCGCCATGTACATGCGCCCGTAGCCGCTTTGGTCAATGCCGCTAAGCAAAGAAGTCCTGACGCCCGTATCAACATCGAGGACAAAAATTTTCGCCTTCTCAATTTCCGCCATCCAATTTTTCGCCGGCGAGACGTAAGAATCAAAGTCGACTAAAATGGCTTCGCCGCCTTGAGTGTAGGGGAATTGAGCTGCCTCGCGGTTGGCGTCGCCTAATCTCAAAGCCGCAATCGTCGCGGCACTCTGCGCTAAAGTTTCGCGGTTAAATTTGTAAACGTCGACGAGTTGCTTTGGATTTTTTTCGGAGGGCTTTTGATAAGTTTCGCCGTTCGTCCAAGTCGATTTGTCAAAATAAATCGGCGCGGCGGGATATTTTTCGTTGTAAAGCTCGACGGCGGCATCAATGCGGTTGAAACAATCCGTCCATTGCTCGTGGCTAGTCAGGTCGCGGACGCCCGAACAACTTTTGCTATGCCCCATGCAGTCAAGCGCAATCATATCGACGTTGACGCCCAAAGCCGTAATCGCCTCGCGATTTTCCAGAACATGAATCGCCGAGTTCAACGAATGGTCTTTGCGTAGCGCGTTGCCGTCTGTGTATGTCTTGAAAGTCCCGCCGTCCATGCCCGTATCATGCATAAACGCCGCCACTTGCAATTCAATGCGGTCAATCGACGAGTAATAAGGATTCCCTAAGCCTGCGCGCTCGACGGCGTCGGCGGCCTCTTGCGATTTGATTGCGACAAGTGCCGCATGATGTTCGCCGTGATCGCTGTAAGTCCTAAGCTCCGCGAATTCAAAGGCGCGACCTTTAGCATTGGCGTAGTACTCCGCCGAAAGATTTTTAGCCGCTTCTGTTGCCGTTTCAAAGTCAGCTGCCGAGACGACCTGCGCAAGTAAAAATATCCACGCGAACAGCAACGAACCTAAAAATTTTCTCATAAACTCAACTCCCGATAATTTTCGCTACATATTGAGATAAATTTTTCATAGTAGAATAAGTTTCATCATGTAGTGAGATAAATTTGTCAATGTCATTAAAATACTTGAAGTTGTCGTGGATTTTGTCAAGGTTCCAATCCCACCACTTAATCCTCAATAACGCCTCGATAACGTCGGGCGGAAAACGATACTTGATAATTTGCGCGGGGTTGCCGCCAACAATTGCATAAGGTGGCACGTTTTTAACAACAACGCTGTCCGAAGCAATGACCGCGCCGTCGCCAATAACTAACGGCTTGTTTGGATTTGTACACTTCAAAATACAACCGCGACCTATCCAAACATCATTGCCAATTAAAATTTTGCACGTGCCCTGCGGCGGCATGAATTTTGACTCTCTGCGACCGTTCAGACTGAAATACCATGCTGGAGCAGAGCTGACATTTTTATAATTATGATCTGCATTTCTTCCCAATTCAAAGACTATATTTCTGGCAATAGGGCAGAATTTTTTTATAGACACCTCACCCTTACCTTCAATCTTCGCAGAATTTATGTAACTTTTCATACCCATTGAAAGCTTTATAAGTTTATCTTTCATAGTGTAAACTTGTGGGTAAATCGTCTGAATGCACAACTTAAATACTGCTTTTTCCAAGATACCATAAGCAATGCCTTCGATAATTAAACGAGAAAAGTCTAAATTCGGTACCATAAAAACTGCGCCATCGATAATTTTACTGCTTGGAAAACCAATTTTCTCAAGCATTTTCATACGTTTATAAAAAAGCTTTTTAGAAGAAATTATTGCGAGGTCAAAATTAAAAACATTTTCACCCCCCCCTACTCTACTTGTATCATCAATGCAGGCGACGATTTCTAAATTGCCGCGTTTAACTTCTGCGTCATAAAACGGCTTGAGTTTAGGATAAAGGGCGTCTGTGCCGAAGATTAGAGTTTTGTATGCCATAAAAACTCCTCCTTAATTGATAGCCTCCGCGCCGAGATATGCGCGAATAACTTCGGGGTCGTTTTGAATTTCGGCGGGCGTGCCGTCAGCGATAATCATGCCGTATTCAAGAACGTAAATGCGCTCGCAAATGCCCATAACAAGGCTCATATCGTGTTCAATTAGGAGAACCGTCAAGCCGAATTGCTTGCGAATCCAGCGAATCATTTCCATAAGCTCTTGAGTTTCTTGGGGATTCATACCGGCGGCTGGCTCGTCGAGGAGTAAAAGTTTGGGCTTAGCGGCAAGGGCTCGCGCAATTTCTAATCGACGTTGTGCACCGTAGGGAAGATTTTTCGCGACCTCGTAGGCGTGCTCCTCAAGCTTGAAAATTTTCAGAAGGTTTAACGCCTCGTCCTCAATAGATTTTTCCTCGCCGAAGTAGCGACCCATGCGAAAAATCGTTTCAATCAGCCCGTATTTAACGTGGCAATGATAAGCAATCTTAACGTTGTCAAGGACGCTCAATTCACTGAACAGCCGAATATTTTGGAAGGTGCGAGCAATGCCGCGTTGCGTAATCTCGTAGGGTTTGAGCCCGACAAGCGATTTGCCGTCAAAAATAATTTCGCCGGTCGTCGGCTTGTAAACGCCCGTTATCAAGTTGAAAGCCGTAGTTTTGCCCGCGCCATTCGGACCAATAAGCCCAATGAGTTCGCCCTTGTCAATGTAAATGTTGAAATCCGAAACTGCCTTGAGGCCGCCGAAAACTTCGGAGACGTCAGTAGTTTCGAGCAAATGTTTATCAGCCATTAAGTTGCCGCCCCCTTTGCCCCCGAAATTTTATCTAGGAATTTTTTAATCGGTCCGACGTTCGTCAGCTCCATGTAGCCGAATAAACCTTGCGGGCGATAGAACATCATTAAAATCAATGCCAGCGCGTAAATTATCATGCGAACTTCCGGGAAGGACGCTAACGCCGCCGATATGAACGTCACGACGAACGCTCCCGCGATTGACCCTGTGATTGAGCCCATGCCGCCCATAACGACCATGATTAAATAGTTGAACGACGACAGGAACGTAAATGAATTCGGGCTGATTAAATAGAATTGGTGAGCGAACAGCCCGCCCGCGACCCCTGCTAATGCCGCGCCCAATGTGAACGCCATGACTTTATATTTTGTCGTGTTGACGCCCATAGCCTCTGCCGCAATCTCGTTTTCGCGAATCGCTATGCAGGCGCGCCCGTGCGACGAGTTCACGAAATTTTTTATGAAAAACAAAGTCGCGAGCATCGCGAAAAAAACCCACGTAAAGTTCGTCAAATGCGGAATACCTTTGAAGCCCGCCGCGCCCCCGACGTAGTCAATGTTCATGATGACAATTCGGATAATTTCTCCAAGACCCAAAGTCGCAATCGCTAAGTAGTCGCCGCGCAGTCGCAAGGTCGGCAGCCCGATTAAAAATCCTAAAATGCCAGCCGCTATCGCGCCGGCTATCAACGCGACCATCAAAGGCAGTCCAAACTTGACAGTCACCACGACGCCGACATAAGCCCCGACCGCCATAAATCCCGCGTGCCCTAATGAAAATTGTCCGGTGTAGCCGTTGATTAGATTCAGGCTCGCCGAAAGAATTATGTTGACGCAAATTAAAATTATGTTCAGCTCCCAAAACGAGCCGATAATTTTTGTGATAATCATCATCTGCAACACGCCGTAGAGCACCAGCGCGAAGACTAGCATAACTAAATCTCTTTTTCTCGCTGAGTTCATATCGTCACACCTTTTCGTTAGTGTTCTTGCCAAAAAGTCCGCTAGGTTTAATCAGTAAAACTAAAATCAGAATCGCAAAAGCAGCCGCGTCTCTGAACGTCGACGATAAAAAGCCTGCAACTAATGCCTCCACGACGCCCAAAACTATTCCGCCAACAACCGCGCCCGGTAAAATTCCTATGCCGCCGAGTACCGCCGCCACGAATGCTTTAAGACCCGGCATAATGCCCATAAGAGGATCAATCGTGTTGTAGTAGACGCCGACCAAAACCCCTGCCGCCGCCGCTAGTGCCGAACCTATGCAGAACGTCATCGAAATAACTTTGTCCGAATCGACGCCCATAAGCTGTGCAGTCTCCGTGTCGAAACTTGCCGCACGCATCGCCTTGCCGAGTTTCGTTTTCTGCACAATGTAAGTCAGCACCGCCATTAAAATTATAGTTATGCCGAGAATCAAAAGTTGTTGCCCGTTGATTATGAAGCCGCCGACATTGAATGAGATATTCGGCATGACTTCGGGGAAGGTGCGCGGCGTCGGCGTGACAAAGTACATGCTCGTGTACTCCAGGAAGAACGAAACGCCAATCGCCGTTATCAAAAGGGAAATGCGCGGCGCATGTCGCAACGGTTTGTAGGCAATTCTCTCGACGAGCATTCCAAGACAAGCCGTCAACGCCATTGAAATTAGGAGCGCGGGCAGAATCGGCAAATTTCCTATCGTGACCGCCGCGAAGCCGATATACGCGCCGACCATATAAACATCGCCATGCGCGAAATTTATCAACTTTATAATGCCGTAAATCATCGTGTAGCCCAGAGCAATCAGCGCGTAAATACTGCCCAAGCTCACGCCGTTTATCAACTGCTGAACAAGTTGATGGATAAAGTCCATAAAAAAACCTCCTCGAAAGTTCTCAAGGAGGATTTTAACTTCTTATCGCGATATTGTCACGTGTTATTTTGTCGAATTTTTATCAGCCTTCGGGAGTGACGGGCGCAATTTTCGTGCGCAGTGAGCGGACACCGTCTTTGGTCTCGATAACGACGATACCTTTAATCGGGTTATGGGTCGCGGCGTCCATAGTGATTTTGCCTGTGCCGACCGGCAAATCTTTTATGCTTTCGATGTTGTCGCGGATTTTTTGCGAAGTGTCGCCGTCGCGTTCAATGGCGTTGATTAACATTTTGCCCGCGTCGTAGCCCAGAGCCGCGAAGACGTTCGGGTCGTTATTGTATTCGCCCTTGTAAGCTTTGATAAAGGCTTGGACTTCCTCGTCGCCCTCGAAATAGTGCGTGCAGAAGAAAGTATTATTAAGGGCTTCTTTGCCGGCGATGTCGACAACTTTTGTATCGTCCCAACCGTCGGTGCCGAGAATAGTAGCGGTTATGCCGAGTTCGCGAGCCTGCTTGACGATTTTGCCGACCTCTTCATAGTAAGCCGGGACAAAGATAACGTCAGCATTAGCGGTTTGAATTTTCGTCAACGCGGCTTTGAAGTCCTGGTCTTTAGCTAAGAAAGCCTCTTCCATAACGACTTTGCCGCCGTCAGCCTCGAATCTCTCTTTGAAAATTTTGCCCAAACTCTTTGAATAATCGGAGCTGGAATCGAGATAAAGCACAGCGGTTTTAGCGTTTAAATCTTTCGCAGCGAATTGCGCCATAACCTCGCTTTGTTGCGGGTCTATGAAGCACGCGCGGAAAATGTAAGGTTTAACTTTGCCGTTCTCGACCGTAACGTCGGGATTAGTCGCGGCAGGACCGATAACCGGAATCATATTATCGGTTGCGACTTGCGATTCGGCGATAACGTTAGCAGTGACGGCCGGACCGATAATCGCGATAACTTTGTCATCGGAAATCAATTTAGTCGCTGCGTTGACTGATTCGGCCGCTTCGGATTTTGCGTCTGCTTCGACGATTTTAATTTTCTTGCCTTTGATGCCGCCGGCGTCGTTGACTTCCTTAATAGCCAACTTTAGTCCGTTGTTAGCATTCGCGCCGTATTGCGCGTGATTGCCTGTCAGCTCGAAATTGGAGCCGATAACAATTTCATCGCCCGCAGGTTTATCACCGCCGCCCGAAGAACCTTTTTCTCCGCCGCCGCAACCCGTGAACAATGCGCTTGCCAAAATCCCGCAAGCAATCATCGACGCCAATTTGAATTTCTTCTTACTGAAAAACAATTTTACTCGACCTCCAAAAAAATTTGTGACGCTGAAAACTTTTGGCGCAAGTATATTTAAAAAGCTCGCCAACGTCAAGAATTTTTCCGTAAAAAAAGTTCTCGCCATCAGAAAATTAATATAGGATTAAATAAATAGGGGGCTTTCGATGGAATCAATGGCAAAGTTGAATGGTTGCACAAAAAATAATGAATATTCTTAAAGCCTTATTGCAACACATCTTTGGCAGCGCAACAATCTTTAGAGCCTTTCAATTTTATTGACATCTTATCTTTGCTTAAATATAATCTATTTTACTAAGGAGATTATTCGACCTTTGGAGGTGCGCTCCATTGAAATTATTACGCTGGGGGATTCGAGCAATAATCGCGATTGCGGCAGTTCATGTGATTTTTTTGCTGTACATGCTAATTAAAATGCTGACTGCCTGACGATTTCGGAAATGATTATCGCGGCGGAGGTCGCAACGTTTAAGCTTTCGGCGTGCCCGCTCATCGGTATGAAAATTTTTCGGGCGGCGTCGAGGATTTCTTTTGAAACGCCATTCGCCTCCGACCCAAAAATTATCGCGACAAAATTTTTCCCGAAGTCATGCCGATAATAAATCTCCGCCGAATCGTCGACTGCCGCTGCTAAAATTTCTCGCGAACTCATTGCCCGTAAAAATTCTGCGCGGCTCATCGTCACGAACGGCAAATAAAAAATCGCGCCCATTGATGACCGCACAACTTTTGGATTGAAAATTTCCGCCGAGCCGTCAAGCAAAATTATTCCGCAATCAAATGCCGCCGCCGTCCTCAAAATCGTCCCGACGTTGCCCGGGTCTTGTACTCCGTCCAATGCCACGACTATTTTTTTTGCGGCGACTTCCTCCAACGTCGAGAACTTCTGCCGCACTACTAATAAAATTCCTTGCGGTGTCTGCGTGTCGCTCAATTTTTCCATTGTCGCCGCTGATATTTCTTCCAAATTCTTCAACCGCTCGACCAATGCCGCCGACCGCCCGTCCGATAAAAATTCCCGCGTGTAAAATCCAAATTCAATCTGCGCGGGCGGCACTTCCTCGCAAAGCCGCAATCCCTCCGCCACGAAAAGTTTCAACTCGTTGCGGTATTTTTTTTGCGCCAACTTGCGGACGAGTTTTATATTTGACATTTGTTATCCTCCGTTATATATTTTTATAAAAATTTCAGGGAGTGACCCGCTTTGAAGAAGACTTACAAAATTGATGTCGATTGCGCTAACTGCGCCAACCTTATGGAGGTCGAGACCAAAAAAACTGCCGGTGTTAAAGATGCCGTCGTTAATTTCATGACGCTCAAAATGAAGGTCGAATTTGATGACGGCGTCGACGCTAGGGAAGTTATGGAGCACGTCCGCATAAATTGTAAGCGCGTCGAAAAGGACTGCGAGATTTTCTTGTGAACGCTAAGCAAAAGAAAAATTTAGCGCGAATCCTAATCGCGGCGGCATGGCTAATCGCGCTGAACTTCGTAGAAATTGCCGGCGTCGAAAGATTTCTGCTCTATCTGATTCCCTATCTGATTGTCGGCTATGACATTTTGCTAAAAGCTCTGCACGGGCTAAAAAATCTGCGCGGACTCGATGAAAGTTTGCTGATGACGATAGCGACGCTCGGCGCAATGGCTTTGGCGATTCACGACGACGGCGACTACACAGAGGCTATCGCCGTTATGCTATTCTACCAAATCGGCGAATGGTTTCAAAGTTACGCGGTCGGCAAAAGTCGCAAAAATATTTCCGAACTCATGGACATTCGCCCCGATTATGCCAACGTCGAGACGGCGGACGGGCTAGAACAAGTTGACCCGGACGATGTCGAGGTCGGCACAATTATTATCGTTCAGCCCGGCGAAAAAATTCCGATTGACGGCGTTATCGTCGCGGGCAATTCGACTTTGAACACAATCGCTTTGACCGGCGAAAGTTTACCGCGCGAAGTCTCCGCAGGTTCCGAAGTTATCAGCGGTTGTATAAATCTCAATGGCGTTTTGAAAGTTCGCACGACCAAAGAGTTTGGCGAGTCGACCGCCTCGAAAATTCTTGAGCTCGTCGAGGACGCTAGCTCCAGAAAGTCGAAGTCCGAAAATTTTATCACGAAGTTTGCTAGGATTTATACGCCGGTCGTAGTTGCCTGCGCGATTGCCCTTGCGATTATCCCGCCGATTTTTTCGGGCGAGTGGGGCATTTGGATTTATCGTGCGCTGATTTTTTTGGTGATAAGTTGTCCGTGCGCGTTGGTGATAAGTATTCCGTTGAGTTTTTTTGCCGGGATTGGCGGCGCAAGTCGCGAAGGAATTTTAATCAAGGGCTCGAATTTCCTTGAGACGCTCTCGAAAGTCAAAACGGTCGTCCTCGATAAGACCGGCACGCTGACGCATGGAAATTTTGATGTCGAAGCCGTTCACAGCAAAAATTTGAACTTCGACGCCGAAAAACTTTTGCACCTCGCCGCGCACGTCGAAAGATATTCCACGCACCCTATAGCCAATTCCCTGCGCAAGGCTTATCCCAATGAACGCGACGATTGCTCGGTTGAAAGTGTCGAGGAAATTGCAGGGCGCGGCATTCGAGCCGAAATCAACGGGCAAATTGTCTGCGTCGGCAACGAAAAATTTATGGACGAGGTCGGCGCAAAGTGGAAGGCTTGCTACAAGGTCGGGACGATTATTCATGTCGCGGTTGACGGCGAATACGCCGGGCACGTCGTCATTTCGGACGCGCTCAAAAGTCACGCCAAAGCCGCCGTCGCTGATATGAAAAATGCGGGCGTCGAAAATATTTTCATGTTGACGGGCGACAGCGAGAAAATCGCGGCGAAGGTCGCGCAGGAAGTCGGCATTAAAAATTATCGCAGCGAACTTTTGCCCGCCGATAAGGTCACAGAGTTTGAAAAAATTTTGTCGGCGTCGAGTGGCAAAGTTGCATTCGTCGGCGACGGGATTAACGATGCGCCCGTCTTGAGCCGCGCTGATGTCGGTATTGCAATGGGTGCTTTAGGTTCGGACGCGGCGATTGAGGCGGCTGACGTTGTGCTTATGGACGACGACCCGCGCAAAATTTCTAAGGCAATCAAAATCGCTCGCAAATGTCTGGCTATCGTCAAGCAAAATATCTGCTTTGCAATCGGCGTGAAAATTTTATGCTTAATACTCGGCGCGATTGGGCTGGCTAATATGTGGGCGGCAATCTTCGCGGACGTCGGCGTCATGATTATCGCCGTCCTGAACGCAATCAGAACGCTGAAAAGCAATTAGGAATGCGCAATGCGTAATGCGTAATGAAAAGAAGGTTTTGTTAATTACGCATTACGAATTACGCATTAACTCGGGGGTTTGACTATGGAAGAAACGACAGTTTTATCTAGCGCGCTAAACTTTTTGAGCTTGGGACTAAGCGTCGTGCTTTTATTCGCGGTGGCTTATTTATGGTCAAGCAATAGTCGCAAAAGTGCGCAGCTACAACAAATACAATCGGACTTGCAAAAAGTGAAAAAGAAATTGAGCACGCTGGAAGAAAAAGTTCGAGAGATACGCGAGCCAACAGTAGTTTCAGAAGTCCCGCCGGTCGAGCCGTTCGGCTTGAATTTGGACGAGCCGCGAGAAGTTAGAATAGCGACGCCGCTTGAGCCGCAAAAACCTTGGCTGAATTTTATAAAAGAGTACAACGAGTTCGCCGAAGCTTTAGCATCACCTGGACAGCTGAAGAAGTGCGAAAAATTTGTCCGCGATAACAAGTTGAAAATTTTGACTTACGGCAGCGCAATGACTTTCCGCCCTGCTATCGACGTTAAGGACAGCATTTATTGGGCGTTCAAAGGTTCGGGCAATGAATTCGCAATCGTGCCAAATCCGATGAATCCTTGCGACGAGGAACTACACGAATACGGCGGCATGAAGGAAATTTACGCGCTGAATTATCAAGACGGCGTCTATCGGAAATATTTTGTCAAGTTGCCCGCGATTTTCATTTCCGACCCTGTCAACGGTTGGATGCTCAAAGATACGGGCGTTGTGAATTTGGAGAGGTAATATGAAAAAATTTTTTGGGATAATATTCGCGGTGATATTTTTGCTGACGGGTTGCGGCGAAGTGCGCGAGGTCAAAGCCGATGTTGTACCCGTACCGCCGCCCGACCCGATTGAGGAAAAATTGAACTCGATGACGCTAAAAGAAAAAATCGGGCAAATGGTTATGGTTGGCGTTTACGGCACAGAGCTAAACGACGACATAATTTTTTCGATGAACAATTTTCATTTCGGCGGCGTGATTTTTTTCGACAGGAATCTTGAGAGCGTCGCGCAAAGTAAAAAATTTACGGAAGACATAGAGGTGGCGGCAAATCAAAAAGTTCCGTTATTTTTCGCGCTCGACGAGGAAGGCGGCAGAGTTGCTCGCGGCAGAAATTTTTTAGAAGTCGCGCCTTCGCAAGAAAGTATCGGGCTTAGCGGTGACCCAAGCAACGCAACTTTTTGGGCTAAGCACAACGCCACGATTTTAAAAAGTCTCGGCGTCAATATAAATTTTGCGCCCGTCGCTGATGTGGGAAGTAAAGATACGCGCTCATTCGGCGACGACCCTCAACTTGTTACTCAATTTGTCGAGGCCGCCGCGCAAGGTTACGAGCAAGAAAATTTCCTCTACACGCTCAAACATTTTCCGGGTATCGGCAAAAGTAAAATCGACCCGCACCAAGAAATTTCTAGCGTCGAGGACAGCAAAGCTATTCTTGACGCCGAAGACTTGCCGCCGTTCAAAAAAATTATTCGCGAGCACGACAACTCAAAATTTATGATTATGGTTGGGCATTTGAGGTACGACGCGCTCGACCCTGTGAACTCCGCGAGCTTGTCGCCCGCCGTTATGACCGGACTTCTTCGCAACGAGCTGGGCTTTAGCGGCGTCGTGATTACCGATGATTTGGAAATGGGCGCGATTAAAAACCATACCGACTTGGCAACGCTCGGCGTTCAAATGATTTTGGCGGGCGGCGATATTGCGCTTGTTTGCCACAATTACGAAAGTCAGCAAATCGTTTACAACAGCATTCTTGAGGCGGTCAAGCGCGGCGAAATTTCCGAAGAGCGCATTGACGAATCCGTCCGCAGAATTCTACGCATGAAGGCGCACTTACAATGAAAATCTCAATCGCACAATTTAAATCGGAACTCGGCGCGGTCGAAGAAAATTTCCGAACGGCGGCAAGACTAATCGAGGCGGCGCGAAATTCCGACGTGATACTTTTGCCGGAGCTTTGGTCTACGGGATATTATCCGACGCCCGTTGAAAATTTCGCTGATAAGGACGGCGAGCGCACTAAAGAATTTCTCTGCGCGGCGTCCGAAAAATTTTCCGTGAACATAATCGGCGGCTCGGTCATAGTCGATAGCGGCGGCAAAATTTTTAATCGATGCATGGTCGCGAATCGTCGCGGGGAAATCGTCGCGAGTTACGACAAAACGCACCTGTTTAGCTTCGCGAATGAAGGCGACGTTTTCAGCGCGGGCGATAAAATTTCTATCGTCGAGCTTGACGGCGTGAAATGCGGCTTGGCGATTTGTTACGACTTGCGCTTTCCCGAATTCATTAGGAAAATTGCGCTGGCGGGCGCGGAAATTATTTTTATCCCTGCCGCGTGGAGTTTGAAACGCTTGACGCCCCGACAAGTTTTGACTAAGGCGCGCGCGATTGAAAATCAAATTTTCGTAGTGTTCGCGAACAGTTCGGGCAAATCGGAAATTATAAATCCGCTCGGCGAAGTCTTAGCGATTGCTGAGCGCGGCGAAAAAATCTTGACGGCGGAAATAAATCTGCGCGAACGAGCGGAAGTTATCGCGACGATGAATCTTTTGGGCGATAGAAATTTGGCAGTCGATTTTTTGGAAGGGATTAGATGACGAAGGAAAATTTTGACGTGACGGGTATGAGTTGTTCGGCGTGTTCGGCGCGTGTCGAAAAGGCGGTTGGCGCAATCGTCGGCGCGGATAATGTCAGCGTCAATCTCCTGACAAACTCTATGCAAGTCAAGTTCGACGAGGCGAAAATTTCTGTCGCGCAAATTGTTGACGCGGTTATCAATGCCGGCTACGGAGCGGCGGTTAAAGGAACAAGGAACAAGGAACAAGGAACTAGGGAAGAACGCACCATTGATAAAGAAATTGACGCGATGAGATTTCGGCTCACGTGGTCGATAATTTTTTTACTGCCGACAGTCTATATCGCGATGCATTCGATGTTGCCGCTGCCCGTGCCGCAAATTATCTCGGAGCTGTTCGACGGTCGAGCAAATGCCGTGACGTTCGCCTTCGCGCAATTCTTGCTAATCCTGCCGATTATGTATCTCAACCGAAAATATTACGTCAACGGATTTAAAACTTTGCTGGCGGGCGCACCGAACATGGACAGCTTAGTTGGAATGGGTTCAATGGCGGCGGCGATGTTCGGAGCGTTCGCGCTATTCAGAATCGGTCAAGGGCTGGGCGCGGGCGATTTCCAACTTGTCGACGAGTACAGCCGCAATTTGTATTTCGAGTCGGCCGGAATGATTGTCACGCTGATAACGGTCGGGAAATATTTTGAGGCGCGAGCTAAGGGCAAAACTTCCCAAGCGGTCGAAAAGCTCATGAACCTTGCGCCGAAAAAAGCTACAGTCCTGCGCGGCGGCGAGGAAATGACGATTGCGGTTGAGGAACTTGTTATCGGCGATGAAATTTTAGTTAAGCCCGGCGAGAGTTTTGCGGCGGACGGGATAATTTTGGACGGCGCGACGACCATTGACGAAAGCGCGATAACCGGCGAAAGTTTGCCCGTTGAAAAAATTGTCGGTGATAGCGTCACGAGCGGCACGTTGAATAAGAGCGGCTTTGTAAAATTCAGAGCGGTCAAGGTCGGCGGCGAAACGACGATTAGCAAAATAATTTCGTTGGTCGAGGAGGCGAGCGCGAGTAAAGCTCCCATTGCTAAGACTGCCGATAAGGTCGCGGGGATTTTCGTTCCTGCCGTGATTGTGATTGCGTTGATTGCGGGCGCGGCGTGGCTTGTAAGCGGCGCGAGTGTCGAATTTGCTTTTTCGATTGCGGTTTCGATTTTGGTCATAAGTTGTCCATGTGCGTTGGGATTGGCGACGCCGGTCGCGATAATGGTCGGCACCGGTAAGGGAGCGGAGAACGGAATTTTAATAAAGTCTGGCGAGGCTCTCGAAACGGCGCATAATATTGATACGGTCGTCCTCGACAAGACCGGCACGCTGACTGAGGGCAAGCCGTTCGTCACGGACATTTTGTTAGGGAAAAGGGAAATGGGAAATGGGAAAAGGGATTTGGAAAATTTCTTGAAGATTGCGGCCGCGCTTGAACGCGGTAGTGAACATCCACTTGCAAAAGCAATCACAACATACGCTGACAAAATCATTCCTCATTCCTCATTCCAAATTCCTGATTGCTTTCAAGCTGTGTTCGGGAAGGGCGTTCGCGCTGAAATTGACGGCGTCGAATGTTATGCCGGCAACGAAAAATTTTTGACGGAGCTGGGCTTCAATCTCGAAAGCTTGAGCAAAAAATTTTCAGCTCTTGCAAGCGACGGCAAAACGCCGATTATTTTTGCTCGCGACAGGAAAATTTTGGGCGTGATTGCGGCGGCAGACGTTGAGAAAAAAACTTCCGCGCAGGCGGTCGGGGAGTTTAAAAATTTGGGCGTTAATGTTATCATGTTGACGGGCGACAACGAGCGAACCGCGCAAGCTATCGCTAGACGGCTCGGCATTGAAAAAATTATCGCGGGCGTTCTCCCCGAAAATAAAGCGCAGGAAGTTGCAAAGCTCCAAGCGCAAGGTCGCAAGGTCGCGATGATTGGCGACGGCATAAACGACGCGCCGGCACTCGCGAAAGCTGATTTAGGCATAGCGATTGGCGCGGGCACCGACGTTGCGATTGAGAGCGCGGGCGCGGTTTTAGTCCGAAATGATTTGCTTGACGCGGTCGCCGCGATAAAATTAAGCCGCGCAGTCATGACAAATATAAAGCAAAATTTATTCTGGGCGTTCTTCTACAACGTGATTTGCATACCGCTGGCGGCAGGAATTTTCTATCCGGCGTTCGGAATAAAACTTTCGCCGATGATTGGCGCGGCGGCAATGAGTATGTCTAGCGTGTGCGTTGTGCTCAATGCGTTGCGACTAAAATATTTCAAGGTCGAGCGGACAAAAAATTTCGACGCGACCCCGCAAAATGTTAAAGTTCGCGTGGAAAATCTCAACATGGAAATTTTAAAGGAGGAAATTCAAATGCAAACAACATTCAAGGTCGAGGGCATGATGTGCAAACATTGCCAAAAACACGTTCACGACGCGCTGGCGAAAATGGACGGCGTTACAGGGGTTGAAGTGAGTTTGGAAAACAATTCGGCGACGGTCACTGCGACTAAAGAAATTTCGCTTGATGATTTTGCCAAAGTTATTGATGACGCAGGCTACGAGCTTGTCAGATAAAATGAACATTTGCCTTTTGATTAAAGATTTTGCTATGGGGAAAAAATTTTTGCCTGACGGTCGCCCGACGAAAAGCGGCGGCGAAATTCACGGCGAAAATCACGCGCTCCAACTCATTAAACTCGGTCATCGCGTAACAATCATGGCTAAAAAGCGTTTTTTCTTCACAAAAGCCCGCGAAAATTTAAATTCTATTGATTTAGTCAGACTCCATCCGCCTTTTCGCTGGTTGGAGATTTTTTTGCGACTTTTAACGACTCACAGCGATATTGACGCATTTTATATCATCGGGACGCCGAAATTTGCTGTTTGGGCGATTATTTTTGCCAAAATCTTTAAAAAACCCGTGACTTTGGCTCTGACCGGTAAATCTGAAATTTTTTCCGCAAATAAGAATTGGCGCAATAAAATTCTGGCAAAATGTACAAATTATATCGCTACTACTAAGGAAATTCACGACGGATTTATTAAAAACGGCGGAATTTCTCCCGAAAAAATATCAATTCTTCCGCACGGCATCGACACGAATAAATATCCAAAATCGGACGAAAATCGCCGTAAAAATCTCAAAATCGCTCATAAAGTCGACCCGAATAGGAAAATTTTACTGTTTTGCGCCCGAATTGTTATCGATAAGGGAATTGACACTTTGCAGGACGTTTGGAAAATTTTGCATAAAAAATTCCCCGACGCGTTACTTTTCGTCGTCGGAGGCGGCATAAATCAACTTTTGGACGATTTGCGGAGACTTTCTGCCGAATTGGACAATTCAATCAAAGTTATTGGCGAAGTCGACGCGCCACAGGAATTTTATCAAATGGCGGACGTTTATATTTTCCCGTCGCGTCATGAAGGCTTGCCGACTTCGCTTTTGGAGGCTATGTCGAGCGGACTTCCCGCAGTCACGAGCGATATTGGCGGCTGCGAAGACGTAATTTTTAACGACGTGAACGGTTATCGCGTTTTTTCAGAAGATGCCGCCGCTTTTGCAGAAAAAATTTCGATTCTCTTTGAAAACGACGAGCAAAGAAAACTTTTCGGAGAAAATGCCGCCGATTTAATCCGTAAAACTTGCGATTTCTCGATTGTTATCCCGAAACTTGCGGAAATTATCAAATCCGAATAAATTTTTGAGCGAAAGGAAAGTATCATGATTAAAATTTCTGAGGCGTTCGCACACGGCAAAGCGTTTATCCCGTTCATAACTTGCGGCGACCCGAATTTGAAAACTACTGCCGCCATTGTTCGAGCCGCCGTCGAGAACGGTGCCGACCTCATCGAACTCGGTATCCCATTTTCCGACCCGACCGCCGAAGGCGTCGTGATTCAAGCCGCAAACGAAAGGGCTCTTCAAGGCGGCGTCACGACCGATAAAATTTTCGATATGGTTCGAGACCTGCGCCGCGACGTTAAAATTCCGTTCGTCTTTATGACTTATGCCAACGTAATTTTTTCCTACGGCGCGGAGAAATTTATTTCGACTTGCAAGGAACTTGAGGTTGACGGTTTGATTCTGCCCGATTTGCCCTTCGAGGAAAAAGCCGAATTCTTGCCAACTTGTAAAAAATACGGCGTCGATTTGATTTCCATGATTGCTCCCACTTCCGAAAATCGAATTGCCATGATTGCTCGCGAGGCGCAAGGCTTCGTTTATATCGTGTCGAGTTTGGGCGTTACGGGCGTGCGTAGCGAAATCAAAACCGATTTGACTTCGATTGTCGCCGCCGTCAGAGCCAATACAAAAATCCCGTGCGCGATTGGATTTGGCATCTCGACGCCCGCACAGGCAAAGGCTATGTCCAAAATTTCCGACGGCGCGATTGTCGGTTCCGCAATCATTAAAATTATTGCTAAGCACGGCGAGGCGGCTCCGAAATTTGTCGGCGATTACGTCCGCGAAATGAAATCCGCTATCCGCAATGAAAATTAAAATCTCGAACGCATTCCTGAACATTTTGCTCGCGGCAATGGCGGCGGGCATTCTTTTTACGGAAAATTTCCACCGCTCGCCAAAATTTTTAATCGGGACGTGCGCGGCGTTGATAATCGCCGGAATAATTTTGACGTGGCGCAAGAAAAATTTGACCGCGTGGATAATCTGCACGATAATTTTCTTCGCAGTCGGCGGCTTAAGATTTTCAGCGGTCGATAGTCTTCCACCCAATGACATTTCCAAATTTGCGGGGCAACAAATTTTTCTGACAGGCACAGTGCGCGAGGAGCCGCAAATAAAAATCCTCCCGAACGAGCTAACGCAAGTGCGTTTTGTGGTCGATGCGCAATCAATCAAACTCAAGGGCGCGGAGGAAAAAATTTCGGGTGGCTTGATTCTGACTTACTACCCCAAGACCGGCGAAGAAATTCCAAATGCTCGAATTGGCGACAAAATTTCTGCCGGCGGCAATTTAAAACTCCTGACCAATTACAACAATCCGGGACAAATCGACGGCGTAACGCGCATGAAAGCAACCGGGATAACGGCGCGGATGTCGGCGGGCAAAATGGGAATTGCGGTCGAGGAAATTGACGGCGGGCTTTGGACAAAATTTTTGCGGACGGTCGTGGCGATTCGTCAACATTATCGCGAGTCAATGGAAAGCGTTATGTCGCGAGAAGATGCCGCCGCAATTTTCGCAATGCTATTCGGCGGCTACGCGGGATTAAATCCGGAGCTGGTTGAAGATTTTCAAACGACGGGCATTGTGCACATTTTATCGGTGAGCGGCTCGCATATGAGCTTGTTGGCGATGGCGACGGCTTGGCTCTGCGCGGTCTTGAGATTCCCGCGAGCTTTGACGTTTGCGCTCGGACTTTTCATAATCGGAACCTACGCGATATTGAGCGGACTTTTGCCGCAAGTTTTGCGCTCGGCGTCGATGGGCGTTCTAGTTTTCTTCGCCAAGACGCTCGACGCGGAGGCGGAAGGCGCACGAATTTTGACGTTGACGGCGTTTGCAATGCTAATCAATCAGCCGCTGTTGCTGTTCGACGTGAGTTTTCAGTTGAGCTTTTCGGCGACGGCGGGGCTGATGTACTTGTCGGAAGACTTGCGGAAACTTTTTGAGCGACTGCCGAAATTTTTCTCGGAGCCAATGTCGATGACAATCGCGGCGCAACTGGCGAGCCTACCGATTATAATTTGGTACTTCAATCAAATTTCGCTTAGCTCGGTTTTGGCGAATGTTTTCGTAATGCCGCTGTTGGAAGTCGTGATAATCGGCGGGCTTTTAGGTGGGATAATTGCGGCGATTGTGCCGGTTGGCGGGAAAATATTTTTCGTGGGCGAGGCGTTAATATTTGGCGCGGGCGCGGAGTTGAATCGAATTTTCGCGAGGCTACCATTTAGCGCGGTGCAAGTGCCGACTTTGGGAATATTGGCGGGTTTCTTTTACTATGCCGCGATTATTTTGCGACGCCCCGTGATTTTGTTGGCGATAGTCTTTTTACTCGCGCTGAACATTTTCAGGACGGGCGACGTTGAAGTTAATTTCGTGGACGTGGGGCAGGGTGATTGCGCGGTCGTGATTACTCCGCACAAAAAATGTCTGATTTTTGATACGGGCGGCGTCCGCGATAAAATGTTCGACGTGGGCGGGCGAGTGGTCGTTCCCTACCTAAAGCACGAAAATATTCGCGAGGTCGATAAAATTTTCTTGACGCACGTACACGAAGATCATTCGGGCGGCGCGGGTGCCGTCATAAAAAAATTGCCTGTCGGCGAAGTCATCACTGCGGGCGAGAGTAAATCGGAATACGCTACGGTTTTCGGGATTGCGGAAGAATATTTGCCGCCATTGAGGGCTGGTCAAGTCGGCGAGAAATTTATTATTGACGGCGTGGAGGTTGAGATTTTATTCGCGCCGAATGTCGGAACCGGTAACGAAATTTCAAATGTCTACCGCGTCCGCTATGGCGGAATAACTTTTCTGATAACGGGCGACTTGGTCAAGGAGATTGAGGCGGAGATTTTGCGCAAGGGCATTGACGTTTCAAGCACGGTTTTAAAGGTCGGGCATCACGGTAGCGCGACCAGTTCTAGCGAAGAATTTTTGCGAGCGGTTAGCCCGAAGTGTTCAGTTATCTGCGTCGGCTACGGGAATAATTTCGGACACCCGCGCCCCGAAGTTTTGGAGCGTTTGGAAAATCTCCCGACAAAAATTTTTCGCACAGATAAAGACGGCTTAATCAAGTTCAAAACCGACGGAAAAAATTTGCGCGTCGAAACTTTTAATAAATAAAAACATAGAAGTAATGCTTGCAAAAATTAACACTTTGGTCTAAAATAAATTTAATTTTAAGAAGATGATAACTAAAAGCTAAGCCAAAGCATTTTATAGATTCATTATACGAGGTGATTGAATGAAAAATTTTTTGGCGATAATGGCAACTGTGATTTTCCTGAGTGGCGCGACGTGTTCGGCGGAGAATCTGCAATTTATTGACGCAATGGAGGATACTGGCTACTACTACGACGCCGACAGCGTGCAGGTTGATAGCTCGGCGGTTTTCTACGTTGATATGGCGGTCATCAAGGCAAGTTTGAATCGCATGTACGTTTACGAGGTGCGAATCGACCACAGCGAGAAAACTTACGAGGTTTTGTCGTCGAAAATTCTTTCCTACGATACGCGAGCCGAAATCGAGTCGAATAAATCCGACCGCGTTCCCCAACATTATTCCGATAAATCCGAGTTCGGGCAGATGGTTCGATTGATTCTCTACGGCGATTAAAAAAAATCCCCCGTCAAGATTACTCGGCGGGGAATTTTTTTAGGGAGGGTATTTTCTATGTTGGGTAGGATGTATTCAATTTTGTAGCGCGAAGGTGATTCATTTAAGCCGACGCTCGTCCTGAGCCGCCGCTTACCTTCGGCGCAAAAATTGTGAGTGAGAAGCCGGCCTCAGATGAATTTATCGATAGCGTAGACGAATGCCAGACCGACTGCCAGAGAGCAAGCGAAAATTCCTGTGCTCACCGCAAGGACGCTGTCTTTGAAAGTTTTCATGATTAGTGCCTCCTTTGCTCAATTCTGACTTGAAGCTGATTCAAAAGATTTTTTCGAGACCGTAGAAGAAGATTAAGCCGACGACCAGCGACGCGCTAAAAAGTCCAGTGCTGAATGCGAGAATCGCTACATTGTCTTTGAAAAATTCCTTCATGGTGAATGCCTCCTGTCTTTGAGTCGTTCTCCCAATCCCTTAGGACGTTGCGAAGTATAGCACAGTTAAAATTTTTGGCAATGCGCAATTATTATTGATTTGATTCGTGTTTGTTATTGTTTGAGCGCGTTTAGAAGCGGGACGCTTTACAAAGTTAATTGCGCGGTAGTAAATTAAGCGGCGTTGTGATAGAATACAGCATAAAAAATTCCGTCGCTAGGGGGCGATTGTGATAAAGATTTTTTCGATATTGGGCAAAGACCATTCCATTTTCGCGGCACTGCAGAGTTTTGGCAAAGCTTTGATGTTGCCGATAGCGATTTTGCCGGTCATGGGATTTTTTCTCGGCATAGGCGGCACGTTGTCCAATGCTAATACGCTCATAGCCTACCCATTTTTAGATATATATTGGCTGCAAGATATATTTTTAATTATGGCGGACGCGGGCAATATCGTCTTTGCGAATTTGTCGATACTCTTCGCGGTGGGCTTAGCAGTCGGCTTGTCGAGGACTGACAAAGGCACGGCCGGACTTGCCGCAGTCTTATCGATTTTGGTTACGAACGCCACGATTAACACTTGCCTAAAAATCACGGGGAAGCTTGCGGAAAAAGATTTAGCGAGCGAAGGGCAAGGCATGTGCTTAGGCATTCAGACTTTGGAAACGGGCGTTTTCGGCGGGATATTGGTCGGGATAATGACTTACTGGCTCCACAAGAAATTTTATAAGATTGAGTTGCCGCCGTTCATGGGATTTTTTAGCGGCTCGCGATTTGTCCCGATAATTTGCGCGCTCGCTTCGATTTGTCTTGGCGTCGAAATTTACGTTATCTGGCCGCACTTCCAGAAAGTAATTTTTTTAGTCGGCGGGCTGTTTGAATCGACAGGTTATCTCGGCACGCTCGTTTACGGATTCTTCCTGCGAATGCTCGGACCATTCGGGCTGCACCATATTTTCTATTTGCCGTTTTGGACGACGGCCTTAGGCGGTAGCGAAATAGTCAACGGGCAACTCATCGAGGGCACGCAGAGAATTTTTTTCGCACAACTTGGCGACCCTTCCACAGTCAAATATTATGAGGGCATATCGCGTTTTATGTCGGGACGATTCATAACGATGATGTTCGGGCTGGTCGGCGCGGCCTTCGCCATGTACAAAACCGCTAAGCCGCAAAATAAAAAAGTCGTCGGCGGTATGCTACTTTCCGCCGCGCTGACTTCGTTTTTGACGGGCATAACTGAGCCGCTCGAATTTTCATTCCTATTCGTCGCGCCAATGCTTTACGTCCTGCACGCCTTCTTCGACGGTTGCGCGTTCATGATGGCGCACATTTTCCAAATCACAATCGGACAAACATTTTCGGGCGGGCTGATTGATTTTATATTATTCGGCATCGTTCAGGGCGTAGACAAAACAAATTGGATATACGTGCCGCTAATCGGGGTGCCGTGGTTTTTCCTGTATTATTTCTCGTTCAAGTTCCTGATTGAAAAGTATAACTTCAAGACGCCGGGCAGAGATGAAGATTTGTCAGCCGAACCCGAAAAACTTTTGAGCGACGCCGAACGAATGAAACTTATTTTGTCGGGCTTAGGCGGGCGTGAAAATATAAATGAACTCGATTCCTGCATAACTCGATTGCGCGTGACGGTTTATGATTCTGGACTTGTCAGCGAGGAAATTTTGAAGTCGACGGGGGCTAAGGGCGTCCTGAAACACGGCGTCGGAGTCCAAATCATTTACGGAACAAATGCCAACGTCATTAAAAATAAATTGGAAGATGAGATGCATTAAAGGGAAATGGGAAATGGGAAATGGGATTTATTTGGCGGCGAATTGCAAGACGCGTTCGGCCATTTCGTCTTTATCGCAAACGTCTTCGTGTAAAATTTTAGCGTTAGCGAGTTCAGAGAGATTGCGCGGGATTTTAGCGTTAGTCAAATCGTTGAGCATTTTGAGTTGCGCCAGGTCGTCGACGCCCTCAACATTTTGCCCAAGAGCCGTCAAGACCGCGCTTGTAAATTTATACGGGCTGGCGGTCGCGGCACTCAATATCGGGGTGGTGTCGCGAGTTTTGCCGCGATACTTACTCAAAGCGCAAATCGAAACGGCGGTATGCGTATCGATAACATAGCTGAAGGTTTCGTACATGCGCTTGATAAATTCTCGCGTCTCGTCCTCTGTCACGTACTCCGCGTAAAAGATTTTGTCGAGCCGCGTTTTAAGTTTCTTGTCGACTTTGTATTTGCCGAGCGTATTCAATTCGGTCATGTAGCGGTTGACGAGTTTATAATTGCCGTCGGTCTCGTGATAGAGGAGGCGTTCGAGGTTGCTTGAAATCAGAATGTCCATTGACGGCGTAATCGTCTTGAAAAATTTCCGGTTGCGATTGTAAGTGCCGGTCGCGAAAAATTCTGTCAGGACGTTGTTAATGTTCGACGCGCAAATTAACTTCTTGACGGGCAGCCCCATTTTGTAAGCGTAGTACGCGGCGAGAATGTTGCCGAAATTGCCGGTCGGGACGCTGATTAAAATTTTTTCGCCGAGCTTAACTTGTTCAGCCTTCAAAAGTTCGACGTAGCCGGAAAAGTAGTAAGCGATTTGCGGGACAAGTCGCCCCCAATTTATAGAATTCGCGGAACTGAGCTTGACGTTTAACTTGTCGAGCTCTTCGCGGATTTTTTTGTCGTTGAAAATTTTCTTAACGCCATTTTGCGCGTCATCGAAATTGCCGCGAACAGCTGTGACGTTTACATTTTCGCCGCGTTGAGTGACCATTTGGAGCCGCTGAATTTTACTGACGCCGCCGTCGGGGTAGAAGACCATAACTTTAGTCTGCGGCACGTCCGCGAAGCCCGCTAAGGCCGCCTTGCCGGTATCGCCCGATGTCGCTACCAAAATCAAAATTTCTTTGGTCTCGCCGACTTTCTTAAGAGCCATGCGCATAAGGTGCGGCAACATTTGTAAGGCAACGTCTTTGAAGGCGGAGGTCGGGCCGTGCCAAAGTTCCATTGAGCCGACGGGCGCGACGGGGTTTTTCGGGTCTTGAATCAGAATTGCGACGGGCACTCGCGCCGGAACGTCGAACCAATTATAGGCCAACTCTGCGCACTCGCCGAGCTCGTATTCGTCGTAATCCGTCAAAAATTTTCCGAGTAGCCAAGCGGCGCGTTCTTCGTAACTTTTATCTCTCAGCGCGTCAATTTCTTCGAGCGAAACTTTAGGGATTTTCTCCGGGACGAAAAGTCCGCCGTCAGCCGCTAAGCCTTGCAGAATCGCTTCCGCCGAACTTATCGGCTGGATTTTGGAACGCGTACTCGTATATTGCATAAAATGTTCTCCTTTCAAAGGGAAAAGGGAAATGGGAAAAGGGAAATGGGAAATGGGAAATGGGAAAAGTCTTATCCCTACTTTCCCCTTCTCCCTTTTCCCTTCTCCCTTTTACCTCAAATCGTGTGGAGGCGGATTGAACTTGTGCCGCCCTCGCCGTACTTCATACCCGCAGTTAAAATGACAAGGTCGCCCTTTTGAACGAATCCCTTTTCGACGGACGCCGCCGCCGAATAGTCAATCATCTGGAGAATATCGAGCCAAGGCGTACCTGGTATAGGGTAGACGCCCCAACGCAAATTCAAATGACGAGCGACTTGCGAAGTTTGCGTGAACGCGATAATCGGAGCTTTAGGTTTGTACTTCGAGACGACGCGCGTTGTGTAGCCCGATTTTGTCGGCGTGATAATCGCTTTGGCATTGAGTTCGTAGCCGAGCTGAACCGTCGCATGGGCAATCGCATCCGTTTGGGAATTTTTCCTGTGAACACCTTTTTGCAGGAAAATTTCTTTGTATTCGAGCGACTGTTCAATCCTCAAGGCGATTTGATTCATCATGGTTGCGGCCTCGATTGGATATTTGCCGCTAGCAGTCTCGCCGCTCAACATGATAACATCTGCGCCGTCGATAATCGCGTTGCCGACGTCAGAAACTTCTGCGCGGGTCGGGCGAGGATTTATCGTCATGCTTTCGAGCATTTGAGTTGCGACAACGACAGGTTTGCCGACCGCGTTGCATTTGCGGATAATATCTTTCTGGATAATCGGAACGTCTTCGGCGGGAATCTCGACGCCCAAATCGCCGCGAGCAACCATAATCCCGTCGCTGGCCTCAATAATCTCATCAATGTTGCGGACGCCCTCAAGGTTTTCGATTTTGGAAATAATTTCCATATGGCCGCCGTTTTTATTGATGAGTTCGCGCAGAGCCTCGACATCGGAAGCGCGTTGAATGAAACTTGCCGCGACAAAATCCATATCGTTTTCAATGCCGAAGAGAATATCTTTTTCGTCCTGCTCCGAAATCGCCGGCAATCCGAGCGCAACGCCCGGCGCAGCTACTCTTTTGCGACTGCTCATCTTGCCCGAATTTAAAATCGTCGTGTAAATATTTTTGTCCTTAATCTCGTCAATGCGAAGTTCGACAAGGCCGTCGTTGAGCAAAAGTTTATCGCCGACTTTAACTTCGGTGTAAAGCAACTTGTGTGTGACGGTCGCTTGAGTTTCGTCGCCCTGAATGTCGTCGTTGATAAGCGCAAACTTATTGCCCTCGACGAGCTGAACCGCGCCGTCTTTAAATTCGCCAAGACGCATTTCGGGGCCTTTGGTGTCGAGAATCAGCGAAATAATTTTGCCGGACTTCTGCGCGGCGGCTTTAACAGCGTCGATGCGTTTCTTATGGCCTGCGTGGTCGCCGTGCGAGAAATTGAAGCGGGCAGCGTTCATGCCGTTTTCTATAAGCCCTTCGATAATGCCCGGCGCGTCAGTCGCGGGACCTTGCGTGCAGATGATTTTTGTTTTCTTCAACATAAAATCGCCTCCTGAAAATTTTTCCCATTGTATCACATTAGCCGCTTGAACAAAATCAGTTCGGGAAGAAAATTTTCAGCGTCGCGTCGTCAGTTTTCTTCCCGATGTACGAGCCGATTAAAAATAATATCAGCGAACAAGTTATCCCGATTGTGATTTGGTGCAAGTTCAAAATTTTGAATCCTGCGGCTTGCGTCGCGCAATAAATTATTGTTCCGCCCGTCATTGAGAGCATCGCGCCCAATTTGTTCGCCCGCTTCCAGAACAAGCCCAATAGCAACGTCCAGAAAAATGCCGTCTCCAATCCGCCGAACGCGAACATATTTATCAGCCAGATTAAGCTCGGCGGCGTCAAGGCTATCACGAAGACCGCCCCGCCAATTATCGCCGTCGCACCCATAGAAGCAATGCGTAATGCGTAATGCGTAATGCGTAATTGTTTTTTCTCCGCCCAGTGTAGGTAAACGTCTTTGATTATCGCGCTCGACGCCACGATTAAAAGTCCGGAGATTGTCGAAATTGACGCCGCTAAAGGTCCGATTATCGCCAGCCCGACAAGTTCCGGCGGCATTGCTTTTACAATCGTCGTCGGGATAATGTTATCGACCCCGCCATAATCCGCCGCGCTACCCGGCAACACTCCATGCGCCAAAATCCCCGTGAAGTTTATCCCGATATTCATAAAGCCCACGACGACCGTCCCAATCAACATCGCTTGATGAAGCCCCTGCGTATTTTTGTAGCTTATGCCGCGCACGACCGATTGCGGCAAAGCGATTGTACATATCCCGACTAGTAGCCATTGCGTAAAGTAAATTGTCCAGGGCATGTTCCCGAAACTGAACGGCTCGAATAGTTCGGGATTATTCGTTTCGAGCGTCGCCATAATATTTTCGTAGCCGCCGCCCGCTTGTAAAACGTATCTCAACAGCAGAACTATTCCAATCATCATCATGAGCGCGCAACAAGTATCAGTCAGTGCGACCGCTCGGAAGCCGCCAATCGAAGTGTAAATTACGACCGTCAAGCCGAATAAAATTAAGCCCGCCTCGTAGCTGTAACCCGTCACCGCCGCAAATAATTTCGCGCCGCCGACAAATTGCGCCGTCATAGTCCCGCAGAAAAATAAAACTATAACGAACGCTGCGACCGCTGCTAGAAAGTCCGATTGAAATCTTGCACGGATTATGTCGACGACTGTCACCGCGTTTAACTTTCGAGCTAATAACGCGACGCGCTTGCCGAAAATCCCCAGCACTAAGAAAATCGCTGTGACTTGCACGACCGCCATATAAATCCAGCCGAAGCCGACTTGAAACGCCATACCAGGGCCGCCGACGAAACTTGAAACCGAGCTGTAAGTTGCTACCGTCGTCATAGCCAATACGAAGCCGCCCAGCTCGCGATTGCCAACGAAATAGCTGCTAACGAAATTTTTCCCCGCTTGCTTGTGACGGACAAAAATACTTATCCCGACCATGACCGCCATGAAAATTATCAGCGGCAGGAGTGCGGACAAATTCCCTTCAGTCATCGTCATCGCCTCCCAAGTCAACGTCCTTGAATAAAATTTTGCTCAAGACCGCGCTGATAATTATCGCGACGAGCCAAACGCCAATCGTGCCGAGCACAGCCCATAGCGGCAGATGAAAAATTTTCACGTCAAGAGCCGCCGTCCCAAAGCCCGCGATTAGCCAAAAAATAATCAGCCCAGCCAACGCAAGTCCGGTATAAATTGCCTCGCGCCTGACCAAGCTGAATTTTTGCGCGTCGCTCATGGACGCACCAGAATTTTTTTTCATTGCGAAAACCTCCAAGTCTCGTCTGCTATGAGTACGAGCTTATTTTCGCGCCGAATTTTATATCACGTTCGCTGTCGTGTCAAATGGAATACGGAGTTGCATTATTTCTTGACGAGTTTGGTACCACTGATTTTGTAATCGGTATCGTTAATGTTAAAAGTTGTCGCGGTGAAGTTTTTCAGCGTGATAGCGTTGGAAGTCGAGCCGACTTTGAAATAAACTTCGGTATGTTTCTTGTTGGTCGTGCCGGTGAACGAGCCGCTGATTTCCAACATATCGGTGTTGTCGAAACCGTAGATAATGTCCTTGCCGTCACCGTTGTTGTAGAGGAAAGTATCCGAGCCAGCATCGCCCCAGAGCGAATCATTGCCCTTGCCGCCGTAGAGGCTGTCATTACCTGCGCCGCCGTAAAGTTTATCATTACCTGCGCCGCCCGAAAGGGTATCAGCACCCGTGCCGCCGTTCAAACTGTCGTTGCCCGCGTTGCCGTAAAGTTTATCTGCGCCTGCCGCTCCAGAAAGCGTATCGTCCTTCGAGCCGCCGAGCAAAGTATTATTTTTGGCATTGCCGACAACGCTAACTTTTGCTGTAAGTGCAGAGGCGTCGCCGACTTCGCGCCAACTTTCCAGCGTCGCATTTTTGGTAACGATGAGCGCGCCGCCAATTATCGTCTGCTCTTTGCCCTTAGCGTTGATGACGGTAATTTCTTTGCCCTTGCCGTTCTTAACCGTCAACGTATTATTCTTGCTAATGGTGAAGGTCGCGTCGGAACCTTTGAGGGACGTGCTGGAAATCGCCGCGCCGATAGAAATTTTATCGTTCGTCGCATAATCTGTGATAGTGTCGTTGCCCGCGTTGTAGATGAACACGTCATCACCTTTACCGCCCGTCAACGTGTCAACACCTTCGCCACCAGCAAGCGTATCATCACCTGTGCCGCCGACTAAGGAGTCATTGCCCGCGTCGCCGAGAATCGAATCATCACCCGCGCCGCCAGATAACGTATCGGCACCTGCGCCGCCGCGAAGAGTATCGTCGCCATTGTCGCCGAAGAGTTTATCATTATCCGCGCCGCCGTCCAGATAATCATCGCCTTTGCCGCCCCAAATGCTGTCTTTACCTGCGTCGCCGTAAAGTTTATCTTCGCCGGTGCCGCCGGTGAGCGAATCATTGCCTTTTCCGCCGCGAATCGTATCGTCGCCCGCGTCGCCCGCAATTTTATCGAGATTCGCGCTACCGGTGATTGAGTCGTCGCCTTTGCCGCCGCTTATCACGAGGTTGGAACCGCTGCTTGCGATTAAGTCATCGCCAGTGCTGCCGGTGAAGGTTTTGTTCTTGAAGTTGCCGCTCAAGGACAAGGCATAATCGCCAGGATTCTTCGCGACTTTAACGTTGCTGTTGAAGTTGTCAGCAGTAAGTTTGACGGTAGAGCCGCTTACGGTCGGAGTGCCTTTAACGCCGCTGAATTCGATTTCCTTCATAGCGGGCGTAACTGCCGCGTTGTAAGTTACGGCGGTCTTCTTGCTGTTCAAGGAGTAGTATGCATTTGAACCGCCCGTGAGGTATGCAACGTTACCGCCGGAAAGCGTCGACCATTTCTCGATAGTTTCTTTAGTCTTATCGACGTTGCTACCGAGCGCGAGCGTATAACCTGTGCCGCTTATCGAGACATCATCTTTGCCGAGAGCCGCCGCCGAGACCGTGACAATTTTCTTAGACGTGTTAATAGAAAGTCCGCTTGTCGACTTAACGCCGCTGACTTTAGCCAGAGTACTGCCGCCGCTTGCTCCGACGTAGGAAATTTTATTGCTCGCGAGGGAGTAACCTGCTGAAGTCGACGCCGCTTTATAAGTAGCAGTATTGCCGCTGAGGCTCCAAGCCGCTTTGGTCGTCGTAGTCTTTGTAACGTCAGAGCCGAGCGCGAGCG
Organism: uncultured Selenomonadales bacterium; assembly: GCA_947307055.1. GTDB lineage: Bacteria > Bacillota > Negativicutes > Selenomonadales > Selenomonadaceae > Quinella. The sequence goes on from CAMZHX010000012.1 coordinate 74,138, forward strand.
TATAACCTGTGCCGCTGATTGATACCGCAGTTTTATTCAGAGCCGCCGCCGAGACTGTGACAATTTTCTTAGAGGTGTTAATTGCAAGACCGCTGAGAGACTTAACGCCGCTGACCGTCGCAAGAGTACTGCCGCCGCTCTTTGCAACGTATTTTATTACGCCGTCTTCAATCTTGTAGCCTGCAGTTGTGGCCGCCGCCTTATAAGTCGCAGTGGTTTTGCTCAAGCTCCAACCCGCTGCCGTCGTCGAAGTCTTCGTAACATCGGAACCGAGCGCGAGGACATAGCCATCACTGATTGAGACCGAACCCGTTACGCCGCTAAGGGCTGCCTTCGACAACGTAACGACATTACCTTTCAAGGAAACGCCCGTTGTAGAACTTATTCCGGTTATCGTGAAGAGATTTGTACTGCTACTCGTCGTGTCGTAAGTTATCTTGTTGCCGCTAAGTTTCACGCCCGCAACCGACGTTTGATTATAAGAAATGCTGTTTGAAACGGTGCTCCAAGAAGTCTTAACCGTCGCGAGACTGCTAAGACCACTGATTGTAACGTCGCCCGCAACTATGCCGCCTTTAACCGTCGTAAGTTTGCTCGGCGAATCTGCGAGTTGAATTTCATCATTTGCGCTAAAGCCCGAAACGCTAACCGAAGTGACATAAGAACCGAGCCTGATAACGTCGGAACCTTCGCTGACTTTGACGAGAATATCTTCGCTTGTTTCGCTGTCGTAACCCAAATCGATAATATTGGAACCTGCGCCGCCGTTGATTGTCAACTGCGAGCCGCCCCAAATCTCAATTAAGTCATTACCCGCGCCCGCGTTGATTGTGATTTCTGAGCCGTCGTCATTGGTAATGTTATCGTTGCCCGCGCCGCTGTTGATTATGACTTGCGAGCCGCTGTTGTAAATGTCATTTTTGCCGTCGCCCGCATTGATTATGACGTTGTTGCCGCCATTCAAATCATAGGTATTTTCTATAGTGTCGTCGCCGTCGCCACCGTTTATTGTGACATTGTTGCCGTTATTGTGAATAGAATTGTTACCTGCGCCGCCCTCGATTGAAACATCGGAGCCGCCTACATTATATGCGTCGCCGTTATTGATTGAGTCATTGCCGTCGCCGCCGTTGATTGTGACATTGTTGGCGGTATTGTAAATAGAATCGTTACCTGCGCCGCCCTCGATTGAAACATCGGAGCCGCCTGCATTATATTCGTCGCCGTTTTCGATTGAGTCATTGCCGTCGCCGCCGTTGATTGTGACGCTTTCGGCGTCGTTGCCAATGTAATCGTCGCCTTCACCGCCGTTGATTTCTACGTTGTCGCCGTAATTGGAAATATTATCGTTACCTTCGCCGCCGTTGATTGTGACATTGTTGGCGGTATTGTAAATGTCATCATTACCCGCGCCGCCGTCGATTACTGAATTTGAACCGAGTGTGCTGTTTTCAATGTAATCGTCGCCTTCACCGCCATTTATTGTGACGCTTTCGGCGTCGTTGTAAATGTCATCATTACCCGCGCCGCCGTCGATTACTGAATTTGAACCGAGTATGCTGTTGTCAATGATATCGTCGCCTTCACCGCCATTTATTGTGACGCTGTCGGCTTCGTTGGAAATGTAATCATTACCTGCGCCGCCGTTAATTTCTGATTTGGTAGCGTTTTGATAATTGTAAATAGAGTCGTAGCCTTCGCCGCCAATGATTGAAACGTTTTCGCCGGTGTTGGAAATATTATCGTTACCTGCACCGCCGGAAATTGTGACGCTTTCGGCGTCGTTTTCAATGTAATCGTCGCCTTCACCGCCGTTAATTTCTGATTTGGTAGCGTTTTGATAATTGTAAATAGTGTCGTAGCCTTCGCCGCCAATGATTGTGGCACCGGAGCCGTAGTTATAGATGAAGTCGTCGCCGTCGTCGCCGTTAATTTCGGCGTTGGCACCGTCATTTTCAATTTCGTCGTAACCGTCGCCGCCCGCGATTGTGACATTTACGCCGGAATTTTTAACGTAATCATCACCTGCGCCTGCGTCAATCGAAGAGCTATTGCCGGTGTTGTAGATCATATCGAAACCGTCGCCTGCTTCGATTGTTACGTCGTCGCCTTCATTGGTAATGGTATTATCCTTATCCTTGCGACCTGTTATCTTGACTCCGGATTTTTCGTTGTAGATGTCGCTGTCGCTGTCCGAATCGCTGTCGCTTTCGGAGCCTTCTTCGCCGTCATCGGCGAAACGTTGCAAATCAAAAATCAATTCCAAATCCCAGTCTGCATTAACCATAAAAAAACCTCCTTGTCAAACCCCCTGATGAAATTCCCCATTTAAAACTTTTGTAATAATATATTCTTCAACGTAAATTGTCAAGTATTTACGAAAACTAATTAAAAAAATCCGCCGAAGTTTTTCGACAGGAATTAGGGTGTGTTGGCAAAATCGAACAAACAAAAAAACATAAGCAATTCTCTGATA
>CAMZHX010000013.1 GCA_947307055.1 uncultured Selenomonadales bacterium
TAATCAAAATTTCTCATATCCACACTTTACTAAAACGTTTGTGAACACACGTTCTAAGGTAAAAGTTGCAAAAAAAGTCTCTGCTTGAGCCGCTTTAAAAGCGGCGGAACAGTTTACGCGCTTGACGTTACTATAATTTGAACGTAGTCGCCGCGCCGGAATTAGTTGCAAAAAAATTCTTCGCTTGATACAATTCGGCGGAGATATTTTTTATGGAGCGTGATTTAAATGCAATGTCGGAGGTGCGGCAAGGAACTTGGGGATTCAATGCGCTGTAAATTTTGCGGCTACGTGAACACAGAAGGAAATGTTCGCGAGATGACGCGCACCGAGAAAAAATTTTTTAATGGCGTGACGATTGATGCGGGGTCGACGAGCGGGCGCGCTAACGATGAAGAATTTCGCGAGCAGAGGAGGAATTACGAGTACACGACGCGCAGAACTTACGTAAATTTCGGCGGCGGAACGAGTTTTTTTGGGCGGATAGTTAGTTCATTTGTTCGCGGCTTGATGAATGGCAATCGATTGGCGCAAATCGCGGCGATTTTGATAGGAGTAGCGTTTATGGGGCTGATGTTTTTCGTTGCGTTGCCGATTTTGTTTGTTTTGTTGGCGATAGGGATTGCGTTGATAGTTTTATCTAAATTTTTTGGGTGATTACATGGAAAAATTTTTAATTAACGGCGCGACGCTTGAAATTGAGATTGCGGAGAGTTTTTTTAGTCGTCTGCGCGGGCTGATGGGTCGAAGTCGATTAGAAAAGGGGCGCGGCTTATTACTTGCGCCGTGCAATAGCATTCATATGCTGTTCATGCGCTTTGCAATCGATGTAATTTACCTTGATAAAGAATATTGCATAAAAAAAATTGCGCGGAATGTTTCGCCGTGGATTGGAATGAGTTTTTGTATTGGCGCGTGGGGAGCGTTGGAAATGTCGAGCGGCGAGGCTGACCGATTAAACCTTGCGGTCGGGCAAAAATTCAAGCGCAGATAGTCATCAAACATACTCCATAAGCAAATATCTTGCGAAGATTTGAAAAATTGGTTATAATCGCCGCGTGTTTCAAAATCTTAGAAAGGAAGTTGTTTTTATGGCTAAACCTGGCAAAGTGTTTATCTTTTTCAACTGCGACGCCGATAAAAGCGAGGCATCAATGAACATTTTCTACAATCATGCGGTTTACAAGGACACGAAGACTTCGCGCAAGAATCTTTGGAAGAAAGTCAAAGAGGAATACGGCGCGGAACGAGTTCAGATTGCTTCGGAGAATCTGCAAGCGGTCGAACTGGCGATAACTGAAGGCGACCCCGTTTCGGCGAGCGATTTTATTCAATTCGGCGCGATTCGTGCGGTCGAGTGCTATTGAGGTTCGCTTATGGCAAAAAAAATCGCGCTCTTCATTGACGCTGACAACATTTCGCCCAAATTTGGCAAACAGATTATTGAAACTCTGGAGAGTCGCGGAGAAATTTTTATCCGGCGCATTTACGGCAACTGGGAAAAAATTTTTCTGCACGGTTGGAACGAATGCATATTGAATTTTTCATTGCGCGCGGTTCAGCAGCCCGATTACGTGGCGGGCAAAAATGCAACTGATATGTCCCTAGCGATTGACGCAATGGACGTACTTTACGGCGGCAAGGCTGAAATTTTCGCGCTCGTCTCCAACGATAGCGATTTTACACCGCTGGCGATTCGTCTTCGCGAGGGCGGCATGAAAATTATCGGTATTGGCAATGCTAATGCGGCGAATTCTTTTAGAATGTCCTGCGATGAGTTTATTGACCTTGACGCGCCCGCCGAAGTTGAAATTCACGTCGCGCCCAAGAAAAAAAATCCGCCGCCCGAAAAAGTTTCGCCTGTTCAGATGAATCTGTTCACCGAAGAAAAGACTTTGCCAAAGCCCGTCAGCCCGAAAGTTATTCCAATCGGTGACAGCAAACTTCAGAGCGAACGCGATAAGAAAATCCAGCAGATTCATAACATTTTGCGCGAAGTGGCGAACATTCACGGCGACGCGAGCGGATTTTTCCTATTGACGCGTGCTGGTATGGAGATTAAGAGCAAAAATCTTGGATTCAGCGTAAAAGATTTGGGATATGGCTCGTTGAGGGAATTTGTCGCGGCCTTTCCGAAGCTTTACGAATTGAGCGGTTCCGGAGCAAATATTCTTATGCGTTGCGTGACTGTCGCGCAGAAAAATTCCGTCGCTAAAACTAAATCTGAACAACTGAATGACATTTTGCACGAGGCGGCTTTAACTCACGAGGACAGCGAAGGCTTTGTCAATTTGTGGTGGGCGTGCGACTTCATCAACGGCAAAAAAAATCTTCCCGCCGATTTGAAAAAGTTCAGCTTTAAAGATTTGGTCGAATTTGTATCTGCCGCGCCCGAATTGTATGAGACTCGGCAAGGTAGCGGCAATAACTTTTTCTATCGTTGTCGGACGTTCAAACAGCAAATTGCCGACGCGGAAGACAAGCTCCGCCAGTTGCATGACATTATGCTTGAGGCGGCGACTCTTCACGGCGAAGCGGACGGATTTTTTGCTTTGAATCTTGCTGGCATGGAGATTAAGAGCAAAAATCTTGGATTCAGCGTAAAAGATTTGGGCTATGACACGTTGAAAGAATTCATAGCGGCTTTCCCAGACCTTTACGAGTTGCAGACGGAAGGAACGATTGCTCGTTGTCGTTGCAAGACGATTTCGCCGAAAGTCGACAATCTCCAGCAGATTCATAACGTTTTACGCGAGACGGCAAAAGCTCATGGCGATGAAAAAGGATTTGCGACATTGAGTTGGGCGGGCGACGCAATCGGCAAAAACAATCTCAGCATAAAAGGGTTGGGGCACAAGACTTTAAGCAAATTTATTTCCGCCTTTCCGAATCTTTACGAGATAGAAAGAAATGGCGGAGCTTTTTACTATCGCTGCAAGTAGCGCAAATATCTTGAATAATTTAAACTTGATTCAGTCAATAAAGTCAATAAAAAAACCGCCGAGCGTTTTGCCCGACGGTTAATTTTTTTTTACATGTAATCGATTGAGGATTTTTGTTTTTCCTGTTTCATGAAGCCAAGTTTCTTAGCGACCCATTCAGTTATGACGAACAGCACGGGGATAACGAAAATTCCGAGCGTCGTCGCGAACAACATGCCGCCGACGACCGCGACGCCCATTCCGTTACGAGCTGCGGAACCTGCGCCCGTCGCCATTGCTAAAGGTAAGCAACCTATTATGAACGCAAACGAAGTCATAAGAATCGGGCGAAGTCGCAAGCCAGCCGCTTCCAATGCCGCTTTGATTGGGGGCATTCCTCTATCGACGCGAACTTTTGCAAACTCGACAATCAATATCGCGTTCTTCGCCGCCAACCCGATTATCATTATGATTCCGATTTGCATGTAGACCGAATCTTGAAGGCCGGCGTTTTGATGTCCCATTGCTCCTTCCAGCCACGCCAAGAACCATTCCGAAAAGACCGCCCCGAATAAACCTGTCGGCACGCTCAGCAAGACTGCATACGGCACCGACCAACTTTCATACAGCGCGGCGAGCATTAAGAATACGAACACCAACGCCAACGCTAAAACTTGTCCGGTTGAGCTGGCCGCTTTCTTTTCCTCGCGACTTTGCCCTGACCACTCGATATTGAATCCGACGCCCGCTTCCTCGTTGACGATTTCTTCAATGGCCGCCATTGCTTGACCCGAAGAATATCCTGCGCCCGCGTTGCCTTGAATTGTCACGGCACGCGCCGCGTTGAATCTCGAAATTTGCGTCGGGCCGGTTGAATATTTCGGAGTAACCAGAGCACTAAGCGGAACCATTTGCCCGCCCGAACCTTTCACGAAAACAAATCTCGCGCAGTCAGCTTCCGACCTGTAAAGCACGTCCGATTGAAGCATAACTTTATATGTGCGACCAAATTTGTTGAAGTCATTGACTTGCATACCGCCGAAGTTGACTTGCAACGCCGTAAACACATCAGAGAGTTGCACGCCGAGAAGTTTAACTTTTTCGCGGTCAATCTCGTACTCGACGGTCGGCGAGGCAATGTTAAAAGTTGTGCGCACGCCTTGCATTTCAGGACGTTGATTGGCTCTGGCGACAATGCGTTTTGTAATCTCGTCAAGCTCGGTGTCAGTATGTCCCGCCATGTCTTGCAACTGCATCGACCAGCCGCCGACGTTACCTAAGCCGGGCAAAGCGGGCGGGTTGAACGCGATAACTTGCGCTTCGGGGACAGTCATTGCGCCGAGCCGGAACATAGTTTTTATACAGGCATTAACCGACGCTTCAGGACCGCGCTTAGTCCAGTCCTCAAGGCCGCAAACGATTATGCCCGCACTAGGTTTCGCGCCGAACGACAAGATGTCAAAGCCGGTAATCATCATGCAGTTTTTCAAGCCAGGCATTTCCTTCATAACCGCCTTGCCGAGCTTGTCAATCGTCTGCACAGTGTGATTCATCGAAGTGCCTTCGGGCAAACTAATCGACGTAAAGAAATAGCCTTGATCCTCTTCGGGCACGAATGTTGACGGGAGCCGCTGATAAATCAGCCACGTCACGCCCAAAACAATCACTAAGAAAATCACGGCGAGTTTTGAACGTTTAATGAACGCCGCGACTATTTTGACGTAAGAATTTTTCGTGCGCTCGAACCAGTTGTTAAAGCCGTTGAAAAATCTGTCGAAAAGTCCAAGCTTTTTATTGGGGTCTTTAGGCTTGAGCATCATGGCGCAAAGTGCCGGCGTCAAAGTCAGCGCGATAAATGCCGATAAGCCCATTGATATTGCTATCGTCAGCGCGAATTGCCGATACAAAACGCCCATCATGCCGCCCAAAAATGCGACCGGTACGAACACCGCCGCTAAGACAAATGCTATCGCGACGACCGGCCCTTGCACTTCGTCCATTGCGCGTTCTGTTGCGTCGACAGGGCTAAGCCCTTCTTCCATGTGGTGTTCGACGTTTTCTATAACAACAATGGCGTCGTCGACGACCAAGCCGATTGCCAAAACCATTGCGAATAATGTCAGCGTGTTGATTGAAAAGCCGAGAACTATGAACGCCGCGAAAGTCCCGATGAGCGAGACCGGCACCGCTAATAACGGAATCAGCGTGGCGCGCCAACTTTGCAGGAAGATAAATATAACGAACACGACGAGCAATAACGCCTCAATGAATGTGTGCGCGACTTCCTCAATCGAGGCGCGGATATAGTCTGTGCTGTCAAAAATTTCGCTGATAAAAAGATTGGGCGGGAGGTTCGGTCTTTGCCGCTCGATAATGTCTTGCACGCCGCGAACAGTCGTCATAGCGTTTGCGTCTGAGGTGAGCTGAATACCGAAGCCGACCGAAGGATAACCGTTGAACTTCGCGACGATATTATTCATGCGTTGACCCGGCTCGATTCGCGCAACGTCTTTCATGTAGACAAAAGTCCCGTCGCCATTAGCTTTCAAAACGATATTGCCAAACTCTTCAATTTCGGACAAGCGACCTTGCACTTTGCCTGTAAATTGTTTTTCCTGCCCTTGAGCGAGCGGCATTGAACCGATAGTGCCGGCGGCGGCTTGTAGGTTTTGTTCATTGATAGCGGCGGAGACTTCCGCGACCGTCAAGTTGTATTCGGCGAGTTTATCGGGATTTAGCCAAATGCGCATTGAGTAATCGGAGCCGAAAATTTGAACGTCGCCAACGCCGTCGACGCGCTTAATTTCGTCCATAAGATAAATATCGGCGTAGTTTTTCATGAAGGCGCGGTCGTAAGTTCCGTCGGGCGAATACATTGCCAAGAACAAAGCCATTTCATTAGACGCCTTGCGAGTGGTGACGCCTTGCCGCTGAACGTCGGTTGGCAAGCTGGCGTTAGCAATGGCGACGTTGTTCTGAACTTTGACCGAGTCCATATCGCCATCGGTGCCGACATCGAAGACGACTTGCAAACTATATCGCCCCGTGTCGTCGGAGTTGGAGCTCATATAGTCCATGCCGTCGGTGCCGTTGACTTGCTGCTCGATAACTTGCGCGATAGTCTCGTTGACGACGGAGGCATTTGCGCCGGTGTAAGTTGTGCTGACAGAAATTGTCGGCGGGGAGATTTGAGGGTATTGCGCGATAGGCAGTTGAATTGCCGCGAGGATTCCGACGAGCGTAATTATTAGGGCAATGACTATCGCGAATATCGGTCGGTGGATAAAGAATTTTGCCACGTCTACGCCGCCTCACTTTCCGCGCAGATTGTCGGGAGCATTCGGATTTTTATTGGGCGCATCAAGTCCGGCGTCCGCGTTATAAGTGCTGGTGACATTAACCAAAGTAAAGCCCATTTCGCCCGGCGTGACGGTCTTAATATCAAGCTCGACGCCCTCGCGCAAATTCGTTAAGCCCTCGACTATAACAGTATCGCTCGTGCTGACGCCTTTGTTGACGACGAAATAACTGCCAACTTGGTCGCCGAGTTCGACGGTTCGGGCTTCGGACTTATTGCCATTGCCGACGACCATGACAAACGATTTGCCCAAAAGTTGTTGGACGGAACGTTGCGGAACTAAAACTGCGTTTGGAATGACTTCGCCGGTGAGTTTGATACGGGCGAACATGCCGGGCATAAGGAGCCCGCTGGGATTGGGGAAAAGTGCTTTCATAATGAGCGAGCCGGTACTGTTACCAAGTTCGCGGTCGACCTCGACGATGCGACCTTCAAAGGGATATTCTTTACCGTCGGCGAGCGTTATCGTGACGGCGATTGGATTATGTTCGGATTGCATACCTTGAACGGTCATGAAGTGCAGGTAATCTGATTCGCTTATGGAAAATTGCGCAAAAATTGGATTGGGCGCGCCGAGCGTCACTAAAGTTGTCTGACCGGCTGAAACGAAAGTTCCGACGGCCACATCGTCGACACCGAGCTTACCTGACATAGGCGCGTAAATTTTTGTGTCGTCGAGATTCTCTTGAGCGGTTCTCAGCGCGGCTTGGCAAGCATAAATTGCCGCTTCATTTGCTGCGCAAGTTGCCTCGTCTGCGCGGACTTTTGCCGCTTGAGTGGTAACCGTTTGCTCTGGAATAGCTGATTCCTCTAACAACTTTTGATTGCGGCGGAGGTCTGTCAAAGAGTTATTATAAGTCGCCACTGATTGAGCCAGAACCGCTTCTGCTTGAGCTAAATCCGCTTGCGCCCGAAGTACGGCGGATTGGTATTGGCGCGAGTCGATTTGATAGAGCAGTTGCCCTTGATCGACGAATTGACCGCCGACAACGTATTTTTCTACGACGTTGCCTGAAACTTTTGATTGAACTTTGACTTCCTCAGTGCCGACTAAATGTCCGGCGTATTCGATGCTAAGCGGCGTATCGCGTTGGATAACCTTCATTGCTTTGACTTGTGCTCGTTGAACTTGAGCTTGTTGTTGATTATCCTCGCCGCAGCCCGCGAAAAATATTGAGGACGCGGCGAACATTGCCGCTATTGTCATCAATTTGGCTTTCGATAAAACCACTTCGACCCCTCCCGAAAAGGCAATTAGGAATGCGTAATGCCTAATGCGTAATTAGATTTTGGTAATTTTCATTACGCATTACGCATTGCGAATTACGCATTAAATTTTACGGTTTTGGCGGCTAAATGTCAATTTGAACTTACTGCAATAACGCGCCGTAAAAGTTTGGATAGGAGATGTTGACGCAATTTGAATCGTCGAGTTCAACGCCCTCTGCCGCCGCGCCCATGATAGCTAACGCCATCGCTATCCTATGGTCGCCGTAAGTTTTGCACGCCGCGAATTGTTTAGGCTTGCCGCCCGCAATTATCAACGTATCGCCCTCTGCTTTGAAGGCTCCAGGCGACAACTTGTTAAACTCCGTCACTATCGCCGCAAGTCTATCGCTCTCCTTGACGCGCAATTCTCCAACGTCGCGAATTATTGTCGTGCCTTCAGCAAAGGCGGCTGCCACAGCCAAAATCGGTATCTCGTCAATCAAGCGCGGTATCTCCTCGCCGCCGATTTCTATTCCACGAAGCCGCGCAGATTTTATCAGCAAATCGCCGACGCGCTCGCCTAAATCGCGCCGTTCATTTCTGATTTCAATCGCCGCGCCCATTTTTATCAGAGCGTCGACAAGTCCTGTGCGCGTCTCGTTGAGCCCGATATTTTTCAGCACGAGTTCCGAGCCGTCGAGGAGCGTCGCCAAAACAATCCAGAACGCCGCGCTTGATATGTCATTTGGGATTTCGATGACGGACGGCATTTGAAGTTTTGTCGCGGGGTAAATCGTCAGGCCGTCGAGGCGCACGCCGCAAGCTTTCAACATTAGCTCGGTGTGGTCGCGGCAAGGCGGTATGATAATTGTTGTCGGCGCGTCGGCAAATAGTCCCGCCAATAATATCGACGATTTGACTTGCGCGGAAGCTATCGCCGTTCGATAAGTTATGCCGCGCAGTTTGGAGCCGTTGACGGTCAGCGGCAAGTTGGAATTTGAAAACGTCGCGCCCATTTGGCTTAGCGGGTCGATTACTCGTTTAAGCGGGCGTTTTTTTAGTGAGTCGTCGCCGGTGAAAGTCGTTTTGAATGGTTGAGCCGCCGTCAAGCCCATGAGCAATCGGAGCGTCGTGCCGGAGTTGCCCGCGTCCAAAATTTCAGTCGGAGCTTTCAAGCCATGCAAGCCTGCGCCGTGAATCAGTAAAGATTTTTCTGCGCGCTCAATCGTCACGCCTAATTTTTCCATGCAAGCAATCGTCGAGAGGCAATCGGCTCCCGCTAAATAATTTCGGACTTCGACAGAACCATCACCGAGACTGCCTAAAATTATCGCGCGATGAGTTATCGATTTGTCCGACGGGATTTTTATTTCGCCCTTGAGCGGGTCGCGTTTGGTAATCAGCATTTGCATACCTCCATTTTTGCGCGTATAATATATCAACAAAGGAGCGATTGCAATGATAAATAAAGAACGGCGCAACGTCGCGATAATAGCGCACGTCGACCACGGCAAAACAACTTTAGTAGACGCACTGTTGAGGCAAAGTCACATCTTCCGGCAAAATGAGCAAGTCGCCGAGCGCGTAATGGACAGCGGAGAATTGGAACGCGAACGCGGAATAACGATATTGTCGAAAAATACGGCGATATGGTACGCGGGCATAAAAATAAATATAGTCGACACGCCAGGCCATGCGGATTTCGGCGGCGAGGTCGAACGGATTCTAAACATGGTCGACGGGGTGTTGCTAGTCGTCGATGCCTTTGAAGGGCCAATGCCGCAAACAAAATACGTCTTGCGCAAAGCGTTGGAACATAAACTCAAGGCGATAGTCGTTATAAACAAAATCGACCGACCAGAGGCGCGAATCGATGAAGTTTACGACGAAGTTTTGGAACTGTTCATGGAGCTGGACGCTGACGACGAACAATTAGATTTTCCGGTCATCTACACGGCGGCGAAGGCGGGCATAGCTAAAAAAAATATCGACGACAATTCAACGACAATGGAACCGTTGCTTGAGGCGATAGTAAACGAAATGCCTGCGCCGAGCGGCGAATTGGACGGCGGCTTTCAAATGGTGGTAACGACTTTGGAGGCTGATGCTTACGTCGGCAAAGTGGCAATCGGGAAAATTCAGCGCGGCACGGTCAAAAGCGGCGAGACTGTCGCGATAATCACCGAGCACGGAATAAGTCGCGGGAAAATCGGCAAAGTTTATAGCTATGAGGGCTTAGCGCGAGTTGAAGCGACTTCGGCGCAAATGGGCGAGATAGTCGCGCTGACCGGCTTAAGCGAAGTTTCGATAGGCGATACGGTTGCCGACGTCGAGAATCCGGAGGCGTTGCCGTCGATACGCGTTGACGAGCCGACATTGTCCGTGACGTTCGGAGTAAATACAAGTCCATTCGCGGGCACGGAAGGGCAATTCGTGACGAGCCGACACATTCGCGACAGGCTATTCAAAGAGGCGCAGACAAATGTAGCGTTGCGTGTCGAAGAAACTAACAGCGCGGATATATTCAAAGTGAGCGGGCGCGGCGAGTTGCACCTGTCGATTTTGATTGAAACGATGCGCCGCGAAGGTTACGAAATGCAAATTGGCAAGCCCGAAGTCGTTTACAAAATTATCGACGGGCAACGCTACGAGCCGATAGAAGATTTAACAATCGAGGTCTCAGCAGATTATATGGGCGTCGTCATGGAAAGTTTAGGTCGGCGCAAAGCGGAATTAAAAAACATGCAGCAAATTGCAGGCTACATGCGATTAAATTTTTTGATACCTGCGCGGGGTCTGATAGGTTTTCGGTCGGAGCTGTTGACATCGACGCGCGGCAATGGCGTAATGAATCACGTCTTTTCCGGCTACGAACCGTACAAAGGCGAAATACCTGGACGGACGCGCGGGAGCTTAGTCGCGTTTGAAGAGGGCATGACGACGGGCTACGGGATATTCAATTTGCAGGATAGGGGCGTCATGTTCATCGAGCCGGGGCAAAGAGTTTACGAGGGCATGATAGTCGGCGAAAACTCGCGGGAAATGGACATAGACATAAACCCTTGCAAGATGAAACACCAGACGAATATCCGCGCGTCGAACTCTGACGAGGCAATAAGATTGGTACCGGCGCGGGTGTTGAGTTTGGAACAGGCAATGGAGTACATAAACGACGACGAGCTTGTCGAAGTGACGCCCAAAAGCATACGGTTGCGCAAAACGATATTGGACAGGACAACGCGCGGCCGCTTAGCCAAGAACGCTCGGAAATAATTTTAGCTCATAATGGCTTTAAGCAAATCCATATTCAGACTTTCGCGGACGATTTTAGCAAGTCGTTCGTAATTTTTTTGCTTCTCGGCGGCGACGTTGCGAACAGCTTCGAGCGGCTCAAGATTTTTCGTCAAGCGGACGGCGTTAAGAAATTGTCGGCGGAAGTCGTCGTTATCAAAAATGCCGTGAACGTACGTCCCGAAAATATTTCCCGACGAAATAATTTTTTGACCGCGCAGATTACTTTCGCCGCTGTGAATCTCGTAGCCGTCAAGATTTTTGCTCGCGATTCGACTGCCCAAAAAATTAAAATCGACTTCGGGGAGCGTCACTTGCCGAGTAAATTTTTCAGCGTTGAAAGTCGTTTCAATCGGCAAAAGATTAAGCCCGTCAAGTTCCGCGTGATTCGATTCGGTGCGGAGCGGGTCGAAAATTTTCCTGCCGAGCATCTGAAAGCCGCCGCATATCCCAACAATCGCCGCGCCGTCACGAGCTTTTTGCAAAATCTTTTCGGCAAAATGATTCCCGCGCAACCAAAGCAAATCTTCCGAAGTGTTCTTGCTACCGGGCAAAATGATTACGTCGACGGCGTCGAGCTGGTCGGGTTGCGTGGCGTAGAAAAGATTGACATCGACCTCGCCCGCCAAGCTGTCAAAGTCGGTGAAGTTCGAGAGCTTGCCGAGCCGCACGACACCAATTTTAATTTCGCCGTCGCCGGAAATTTTATCGTCGAGCGACACGGAGTCTTCGTCGTCAATGCCGAGCTTTTCAATATACGGCACGATTCCGAGCACGGGCTTTGAAGTTTTCTTCTCAAGAAATTCGACGGCGGGCAAAAGTAAATTAACATCGCCGCGAAATTTATTTATCACTAGCCCTTTGACTAAAGCGCGTTCGTCGTCGTCCAAAAGTTCGAGCGTCCCGACCAAAGCCGCTAAAGCCCCGCCCCTGTCGATGTCGGCTACCAAAATCACCGGCGCATTCAAATATTTTGCGACGCGCATATTCACAATGTCGTTGGCCTTCAAGTTGACTTCGGCGGGAGAACCTGCGCCCTCGATTATGATTGTGTCGAACTCTGCGGATAATTTTTGCAACGCCGTCTTGACCGCCTCGAAAGCTTTGAGCGAGTAGCCTTGATGATATTCCGCCGCGCTCATTACCCCGACTGCTCGCCCGTTGATTATGACTTGGGAAGTTGCGTTGCCCGTCGGCTTGAGCAAAACCGGATTCATTTCGACGCGCGGGGATAAATTTGCGGCTTCAGCCTGCGCGACTTGTGCCCGCCCCATTTCGAGCCCGTCCGCCGTCACGAATGAATTCAACGCCATGTTCTGCGCCTTGAACGGAACGACCCGCCGACCTTCCCGATAAAAAATTCGGCAAAGCGCGGTTGTCAAAATGCTTTTGCCGACGTGCGAACTTGTCCCTTGAAACATTAAATAATTCGCCATTAAAAATTTTCCTCCAACTTTTTCAAGTCGACCGCAATCCCTGCGACCGTCAAGAAAACTTTTTCGGCCTGCGCGGCTAGCATTTGATTTGCCAACCCTGCCAAGTCTCTGAAACGTCGCGCCAATTTATTTTCGGGGACAATTCCGCCGCCGACCTCGTTTGTTACAAAAATTGTCGTCGCATCAGATTTTTCCGCCGCGTCGATTAACTTTTGAATCAGCCCGCGCAAGTTGTCGTACAAAAATTTTTCGTCGTCGAGATTTGCCGCGCAAAGAAAATTGCTAACGTAAATCGTGACGCAATCAAACAAAATCGCGTCGAAAGTTTCGGAGGCCGTCAAAATTTTTTCTTGTGCGTCGAAAGGTGCCTCGAATGTCCGCCAATTATCTCCGCGCCGCGATTGGTGCAACTTGACGCGGAAATTCATCTCGTCATCAAAAATTTGAGCCGTCGCAACGTAAGCCGCCCGACCATTGCCAATTTTCAACGCGAGCTTTTCGGCAAAGGAACTCTTCCCGCTCCGAGCACCGCCCGTCACCAAAATTATTTTCCCCAAAACTCTCGCCCCTTGCACTAACTATAAAAATTTTCTTATTCTACTTGACAGGCAAAAATCCCTACTTAGCCGCCGAAAAAATTTGACTAAAATTTTGACGTGGTTTATAATCAGCGCGTAAAAATTGGAGGGCGTGAACATGAAATCGAACGTTGAAAACTCTTTTGAAGCCGAAATCGCCGACGAGTACGCAAAATACGAGACGCTCACCGACGAAGAACTTATCGTCGAGATTAAAGAAAAAGACAATGCTTCCGCGCTTGATTATCTGATTCATCGCTACCGAAGTTTTGTTAGAGCGAAGGCGCGTTCATATTTCCTAATCGGCGCGGATCGCGAAGACATCATTCAAGAGGGCATGATTGGTTTTTATAAGGCCGTGCGCGACTTCAAAAGCGATAAGCTGTCGAGCTTCCATGCCTTCGCGGAACTTTGCGTGACGCGCCAAATCATTACAGCAATCAAAACCGCCACGCGCCAAAAACATATCCCGCTAAATTCTTACGTCTCACTCAATAAGCCCATTTACGACGAAGACTCCGACCGCACTTTACTTGACGTGATTAGCGGCGTGAAGGTCTCCGACCCAGAAGAGCTTATCATAAGTCGCGAAGAATTTCTAGCTATCGAAAAGAAAATGTCCGAGATTCTAAGCGAGCTAGAATGGCAAGTTTTAATGGCTTACCTCGACGGCAAATCTTATCAGGAAATCGCGGTCAGTTTGGATAGACACGTTAAATCAATCGACAACGCATTGCAACGAGTGAAACGCAAGCTCGAACGCTACGTTGCCAGTCGCGGCGAGGCTATCGACATCGGCAACGTCTATCGCGGACTGTCGACCCTAGACCGCCATATGAAACCTACTGCCGCTTTGAAATCGCATAATTAGGCGTCCACGACGGACGCTTTTTTTATGTGTAATTAAAAAGTCTTGCAATATTTTTCGGCGTATGTTAGCTTAAGGGCGCAAAGGAGGCTTATAAATGGAACAACAAATAAAGGACTTGCGACTTCGAGCCGACGACGCCATAAAAAATTCCGCGACGCTCAAGGAGCTTGACGAAGTGCGCGTAAAATTTTTGGGCAAGAAAGGCGAGCTTACAAGCGTACTGCGCGGCATGAGCAAACTTTCTGCTGAAGAACGCCCGCTTGTCGGAAAAATCGTCAACGAGGCGCGAGCCGAAATCGAACAGCTTATCGCGCAAAAAAATTCCGAGCTCAAAGCTTTGGAGTTGCAAAAGAAATTAGCTTCAGAGAAAATCGACGTGACTTTAGCAGGTCGGCGCGTTCATGCAGGACACCTTCACCCGCTCACACTGACTTTAAATCGCGTCAAAGAAATTTTCATCAGCATGGGTTACAGCGTCGAGGAAGGTCCCGAAGTCGAGACCGATTATTACAATTTCGAGGCACTCAACCTGCCTAAAGACCACCCTGCCCGCGATATGCAAGATTCATTCTACATAACGGAAGAAATTTTGCTCAGAACGCAGACATCGCCCGTGCAAGCGCGGACTATGGAGCGTCACAAAAATAACGAGCCGATAAGAATGATTGCGCCGGGCAGAGTTTATCGCCGCGATGATTATGACGCTTCGCACTCGCCTATGTTCACGCAAGTTGAAGGTCTCGTTATCGACAAGGGGATTAGTTTCGCCGACTTGAAAGGCACGCTTGAGGATTTCAGCAAGAAAATTTTCGGCGAGCGTACTAAAATAAGATTGCGTCCGAGTTTCTTCCCGTTCACAGAGCCGAGCGCGGAAGTTGACGTGTCGTGCGTAATGTGTCACGGCGACGGCTGCAAAGTTTGTCAGGGAACGGGCTGGCTTGAAATTTTAGGCGCGGGCATGGTTCACCCCGACGTTTTGAAAATGAGCGGCTACGACCCCAACGAGGTCAGCGGCTTCGCATTCGGCATGGGCATTGAGCGCATCGCGATGCTTAGTTACGGGCTTGACGATATGCGCTTGCTGTACGATAACGACGTTCGGTTTTTGAATCAATTTTGAGGCGGTGATTTTGTGCAAGTTTCAACCAAATGGCTGAAGGATTACATTGAAATAAATTTGACGGCGGACGAATTGGCGGAGAAATTCACGCTGGCGGGCATACCGGTCGAAAATGTCATCAAAGCGGGCGAAGGGCTCGAAAAAGTTATCACGGGGCGCATTGAGGAATTGACAGCGCACCCCGATAGCGACCACCTTTTGGTTTGTCAGATGAATGTCGGCGAAGAAAATCTTTTGCAAATCGTGACGGGCGCGCCGAATGTCAAGCAAGGGCAAATTGTCCCCGTCGCGATGATTGGCGCGAATCTTCCTTGCGGCAAAAAAATTTCTAAAGGCAAAATGCGCGGTGTCGTCTCGAATGGCATGCTTTGTTCGGCGGACGAATTGAAGATTGAAGGCGATTCGAGCGGCATTTACATTTTGCCCGATGATACGCCGATTGGATTGCCCGCCGCAAAAGTTTTGGGGCTTGACGATGACATTTTGGAATTTGAGTTGACGGCTAATCGCGGCGACTGCTTTAGTGTGATAGGACTTGTGCGCGAGCTTGCCGTTTTGACTGGGAAAAAGCCAAACTTCCCCGAAATCAAAGTTGATGAGAACGACGAACGCAACGCGGCCGATTTGGTCAAGATTGGGATTGACGCGCCCGACCTTTGCGGAAGATTTTCTGCGCGGGTGCTGACTAATGTTAAGCTTGCGCCGTCGCCCGAATGGATGGTCAAGCGTCTTGAGGGCGCGGGCATGAGGGCGATTAACAATGTCGTTGACGTGACAAATTTTGTTATGTTGGAAATGGGGCAGCCACTCCACGCTTACGACTTCGACGAGGTCAAGGGGCACGAACTCACAGCCCGCCGCGCCGTCGAATTTGAGCCGCTCCATACGCTCGACGATACTAACCGACTTGCTAAGGGCGGCGAACTCGTCATAGCCGACGCGGAAAAGGCCGCCGGACTTGCAGGGATTATGGGCGGCTTCGAGACCGAAATTACCGAGAAAACTACAACCGTTATCCTTGAGGCGGCAAGTTTCAATTACGCGTCGATTCGCAGGACTTCCCGCGCAGTCGGAATTCATTCTGAGGCGTCCGGCCGATTCGAGCGCGGCACCAATATTAACGGAACCATTGCGGCTTTGGATAGGGTCGCGCAACTTCTGCAGGAAATGGGAGCTTGCGACGTTTGCAAGGGCGTCGTCGATATTTATCCCGCTCCCAAGCCCGAAGTTAAAATCAAATTCACGCCCGCGCAGATAAATGCTCGGCTTGGCACGAATTTTACCGACGCGCAGATTATTGACGTGTTGGAGGCTTTGGGCTTCAAGATTGAGAATGTTGGCGGCGTCGACGAACTCACTGATGAAGTTGTCGATAAAATTTCTGCCGCGACGAAAAATTTCAGCAAAGCGGCTCGCGAACTCGGCAAGAAGACGACCGCTGAAAATTTCGTAAAGAATCTGGGTGCGCACTTCAGCGAACTGTTCAAGAATGTTGGCGCGAAGGCTAGCGAGGTCAAAGATTTGGGCGTTGAGGATTTTATAAAAGGGCTCGGCTCCAACGTCGAAAATCTGGTCAAGTCCGCCGATTTGAAATTGTCATCTGCTTACGAGGCGACCGTCCCCGATTGGCGCAACGATGTCACAATCCCCGACGATTTATCGGAGGAAGTCGCTAGGATTTTCGGCTTTGATAAAATTCCGTCGACGCTCCCGAAAGGCAATCAGCAAGGAAGACAATCCGCGACGCAAAATTTCATCGACCACATAAAAGACATTTTGACGGGGCTGGGCATGTGCGAGGAATTATCCTTTGCGTTCACAAGCGAGGCGATGTTCGACAAAATGCAAGTGCCAGCCGATTCGGAATTGCGCCGCGCTGTGCCGATAATGAATCCGCTGACCGACGAGGCACCGCTCTTGCGAACAACTTTATTGGCGTCGGTGTTCGAGAACGCCGCAAGAAATTTCAGCCGCAAAAATGAGGACGTGCGCCTGTTTGAAGTCGCGCCGGTTTTCATTCCGAAAGCTTTACCCGTAACCGAATTGCCGCGCGAAAAACAGAAATTGGCTGGGCTTTTAATGGGGCGTCGCGAGCCAAAAGGTTGGTCTCAAAATCCCGCGCAGGTCGACTTCTACGACGCAAAGGGCATTGTCGAGGAACTTTTAGCGGGCTTGTCTATTGCAAATTATTTCGTCGAGGCGGGCGAGCATTACGCCTTGCACCCCGGCAAAACCGCCGTCTTCAAAAAGGGTCGCGATATTTTAGTCACAGTCGGCGAAGTTCACCCTGCAGTTGCTGAGGCTCTCGGCATTAAGAAAAAAATTTACGTGTTCGAGGCCGACGTTGAGACGTTGCAGAAATTTGCCGCGAAAAAATTTACCTTCGAGCACCTGCCTAAATACCCGTCGATAAGTCGCGACTTGGCAATTTTGGTAGGTCATGACGTGGCGGCCGGCGATGTCGAAAAAGTTATCGCTAAGAACGCCGGACAATTCTTTAAGGGCGTGACGTTGTTCGACGTGTACACCGGCGAAAGAATTTCTGCCGATAAAAAGTCGCTGGCGTTCGCGATTGAATTCCGGTCGAAGGAGCGCACCCTCAAGGACGAAGAGGCGGACGAGGCGTTCAAAAATATTTTGTCGGCGGTCGAAAAAGAATTTGGAGCTGAGCTGAGGAGTTGACGTTATGGCATTGAAGGACGAAAAACCCGTCGGCGAAATGCGGCGCGTCGAGGTCGAAATTTTCGGGGAAGTATATCGGCTGCGCACCGAAGACCCTAACGGCCTCGCAAAAATCGTGCGCATGGTCGATTCGACTATGAAAACGGTCTCGCAAAATACTAGAAGTTTCGCGGGGAGTCGGATTGCGGTTTTGGCGGCACTCAAAATTGCCGAAGACTATGTTCAACTCAAAAAGGATTACGATGAACTTTTGCACCTCCTCGACGAGAATAAATGAAGGGACAAGGGGTAAGGGAAATGGGAGAAGGGAAAAGACTTATCCCTACTTGTCCCTACTTCTCCCATTTCCCATTTCCCATTTCCCATTTCCCTTTTCCCTTTTCCCTTAGAAAGGAATCGCTTATGAATTTAAATCAACTTGCTAAAAAATTATTTCCGACCTTCCTCGACAACGCAGAGAATTTTGAGCCGTGTTGCGTTTTTCTTTCCGTCTCCGATATGAAAAATAGAGCCGTCACCCGCCACGCCGTCGCCGATACTCCCAACGACGCTTGGACTTCAGCCCTAGACAATTTGAAAGCCGCGTTCGGTTCAAAAAAACCTTTCATTCTCCGCGCAGATTGGGTCGTCAAAAGTCAAACAATTACTTGGGCTGAATTTTTAAATCTTCTCGAACAAACCCGCCGCAATTATTTTCGATTCGGTATCGCGCTCGATAGAAATTATAATATCGCCCTGACTGAATCCGAAATTAACGGCAACGCGCTACTTTACAAGGACGGCAAGGAAGGTAGCGGGAAATGCATTTTTCGCCCCGAACGTTTCGACGCTTATTGTAAAATTCGATTCAGCCGCAATTTTCCAATCCTTGAGCCGTCAAGCCCCGTCGAAATTTTCATTACCGAAGGAGCATTTATTTCCGAAAAAGAACAGACGCCAACACCGATTACCGGCGGCAACAGACTTGATGCCGGTCACCGCAAAGTTTCTCATCTCAATTCGGATACGATTCTTAAAATGGTTCGCAACGGCGCAGGATACCTTGCTGGTCAAGTTCAGAAGTCGGGCAAGTTTATCTACGGTCATTGGCCTTGCTTCGATAAAAAAGTTCCGGCTTACAATACGTTGCGCCATTTCAGCTCGGCTTTCGCTATGCTCGATGTTTACGAGACGTACCGAATGGGCGAAATGAAAATCGGCAGCGCAATCACCAGAGCTATCAAATACGGCGCGAGCAAGTTTATAAAATATCGGACACTCGACGACGGCTCACAGGCGGCTTACATTTACGAGCCCGACTCAAATGAAATTAAACTCGGTGCGCTCGGCGTGACTTTAGTTATGCTCGTCAAACACTCCATGCTTATGAAGACTAAAAAATATTATCCGCTGATGGAAGGCCTCGCCCGCGCAATCTACACTATGCAAAAACCTGACGGCAGTTTTGTTCACGTGCTCAATGCCGACAATTTCACGGTCAAAGAAGAATTCCGCATTGTCTACTACGACGGCGAGGCGGTCTTCGGCATGATGCGCCTTTATTCCTTGACGCATGATGAAAAATTGCTTGCGGCGTCCGAACTTGCCTTCCAAAGATTTATAGCGACCGACCATTGGAAAAATCACGACCACTGGCTGTCGTATTCAATCAACGAGCTGACTTTGTACAAGCCCGCCCGCGAGTACTTCGAGTTCGGCATAAACAATTTCTTAGACTTTTTGCCGTTCATATATCATCGCGACACGCAATACCCGACGCTACTTGAATTGGTGATGGCGGCGGATGCAATGTTGGAGCGGATAAAGACAATGCCGGAAATGGCGGACTTATTGGAGCGGGTAAATTTCGACGATTTTTACGCGACAATGGAATCGCGCGCGAAACATTTACTGGACGGCTATTTTTATCCGGAGCTGGCAATGTTCTTCCAAAATCCTGAAAGTATCGTCGGGAGCTTCTTTATTCGCCACCACGCCTTCAGAGTGCGAATCGATGACGTGGAGCATTATCTGTCGTCGCTGACGGCATATCGGCGTTACTTGGCGCGGCGCACTCGCGAGCCGCAACCGTCTAAAGCATTACTTGAGGGCAAAGCCGTAGGCACAGGTATTTTCAATATTCAATCGGGAAAAAGCAATGCATAATAAACCTAGCTTTGTTCACCTGCACGTTCACACGGAATACAGTTTGCTTGACGGCGCGGCGAGGATTAACGACCTTTTAGACGCGGCGAAAAATTTCAGTATGCCTTCGCTTGCCATAACCGACCACGGAACTATGTACGGCGTCATTGATTTTTACAAGGCGGCTCAAAAGCGCGGCATTAAACCGATTATCGGTTGTGAAGTTTACGTCGCGCCTGGTTCCCGCTTCGACCGCGAGAAGTCTGACGGCGTAAAATATTTCCATTTGATTTTGCTGGCTGAAAATAATATCGGCTACAAAAATCTGATTAAGCTCGCGACGATTGCCGGCACCGAAGGTTTTTACTATCGCCCGCGTGTCGACAAGGAAAGTTTGCGCAAACATCATGAAGGACTTATCGCTTTGAGCGCGTGCGTCGCCGGAGAAATCCCCCGCGCCATTCTCAACGAAAATTTTTCTCAAGCTAAGGAAATTATTCGCGAGTACGTCGAAATTTTCGGGCGCGAGAATTTTTTTTTGGAGATACAAAATCACGGGCTAGACGATGAATCAAAAGTTCGAGCCGCTTTGAAAAATTTTTCTGCCGAGTTGAATATTCCACTGGTCGCCACGAACGATTCCCATTACGTGCGCCGCGAAGATAGCGAATTTCACGACTTGCTACTTTGCATTCAGACCGGCAAAACGATTAACGATACGCGTCGCTTGAAATTTTCTTCCGACGATTACTATTTGAAGTCGCCGGAGGAAATGCGCTCCCTTTTCCGCGATACGCCTGAAGCTTGCGATAATACTTTGAAAATCGCGGCGCGTTGCAACGTCACGATTGAGTTTGGGAAATTGCAAATGCCCGAATTCCCATTGCCCGCCGGTTACAGCGACGTCGATTATCTGCGCGACCTGTGCTATAAAAAAATTCCAACCCGCTACAAAACTTTGACAGACGAAATTAAAACGCGGCTCGACTACGAATTGAAAATTATTCACGACATGGGCTACGACGGCTACTTTTTGATTGTCTGGGACTTCATCAACTTTGCGCGGCAGAAAAAAATTCCGGTCGGTCCTGGACGCGGCTCGGCGGCCGGTAGTCTCGTCGCTTACCTCTTGGAGATTACCGAGCTCGACCCGATTAAATATAATCTGCTCTTTGAACGCTTCCTGAATCCCGAACGCGTCACGCTCCCCGACATCGACGTTGACATTTGCTACATTCGCCGCGACGAAGTTATTTCTTATGTCCGCGAGCGTTACGGCGTCGAGCACGTCTCGCAAATCGCGACGTTCGGGACGATTGCCGCTAAGTTGTCTATTCGCGACGTTGCCCGCGTCTTGAACGTCGATTTTAAAGAAAGTTCGCGGCTCGTCAAAATGATTCCAAATGTCCTGAACATTTCGCTAGACGACGCCTTGAAAAAATCTAAGGAACTGCGCGACGAATACGAGACCAATCCCGAATCAAAAAGAATTATCGACTTCGCTAGGAAATTGGAAGGACTCCCGCGTCACTTATCGGTTCACGCGGCGGGCGTCGTGATTTCAAAATTGCCGCTCGATGAAATTGTCCCGCTACAACTTTCAAACGACGTCCTCGTAACGCAATTCGACAAAGATAAAGTCGAAGAGCTCGGCCTGTTGAAAATGGATTTCTTAGGACTGCGCACATTAACGATAGTCGCGGAGACTTTAGCCAACATAAAAAATTTGCGCGGCGTTGAACTCGAACTTTCTAAAATCCCGTCGCGCGACAAGAAGACGGCTAAAATGTTATCGGCGGGCGAAACTGCCGGAGTTTTCCAAATGGAGTCGCCCGGCATGACGGCATTAGTCAGAGATTTGCGCCCCGAAGGTTTCGAGGACTTAATACCGACGGTCGCGCTTTACAGGCCGGGGCCATTAGGTTCGGGCATGGTCGAAGATTTTATCGCGGGCAGACGCGGCCGCAAAGTCAAAGAGTATCTGCACCCGAAACTCGCGCCGATTTTGAAAGAAACTTTCGGCGTGGTTTTGTATCAAGAACAAGTCATGCAAATCGTCCAAACTTTAGCGGGCTTCACGTTGGGTCAAGCAGATATTTTGCGGCGAGCTATGAGCAAAAAGAAAGCCGATATATTATTAGCGCAGAAGGAAAATTTCCTGCGCGGTTGCGAATCGAATGGCGTTGAGAAAACTTTGGCGGAGAAAATTTTCGAGTTGCTTAGTCACTTCGCCGATTACGGCTTTAATAAATCGCACTCAGCGGCATACGGCTTGTTGGCGTGGCAGACAGCTTACCTAAAAGCGCATTACCCTGCAGAATATATGTCGGCGATGATGTCTGGCACGCAAGACCCTGACAAAATCACGACCTACATTGAAATTGCGCGGCGTATGAAAATTAAAGTTTTGTCGCCCGATATAAATTTGAGCGCGGCGCACTTCACGATTGATAAGGGCGCGATTCGCTTCGGGCTGTTCGCGATAAAAAATGTCGGCGAGGTCGCGACTGAAAATATCATTCATGAGCGCGAACGCGGCGGAGAATTCAAATCGCTTGCAGATTTTTGCGGGCGCGTCGATTCAAAAAGTTTCACGCGGCGCAGTCTCGAAAATCTGATAAAATGCGGCGCGTTCGACGGCTTGAAAAAAAGTCGGGCGGCTCTGCTTGCATCGGTTGATTCCGCGATTGAAATTGGATCTAGGCGGCGCATGGAACGCAAAAGCGGCGCGATAAGTCTTTTTGGCGATGACTTGCCCGCGCAAGTCGAAAAAATTCCGGACGTCAAAGAAAATTCCAAAGCTGAAATTCTCGCGTGGGAAAAGGAAACGCTCGGCTTTTACATTTCGGGTCACCCGCTCGACGAATTCCGCGACAAACTTTCTAACCTCACGCCGATTGCAGAAATTCAAGACGGGAAATTTTTAAATAAGCGCGTCAAAATTGGCGGGCTCGTCACCGAATCGCGACGGATTATAACTAAGCGCGGCGACTCGATGGCTTACCTCAAAGTCGAGGACTTCGACGGCGTGCTTGACGTTACCATTTTCCCGAACGTTTTTACTAAATGTTTTGGCGTCGCGGTGCGTGATGAAATTGTCGTCGTGGAAGGGCGCGTCGATAATTCCGGCGATTCGATTCAACTTTTGGCGGACAGAGTTTTGAGGGCGCAAGATTATTCGCCGGACTTTTGGCTGACGATACCTGCGCGGCTCGAAACTCCGGAGACGCTCGGCAAACTTAAGAAAATTTTCGTCGAACACGCAGGCGATAGCAGAATCTTTTTGAACAGAGGCGGCGTCTGGAAAAAAATTGCTTCGACGATTTCGGACGGCTCCGTCTTGTGCGATGAACTCAAAAATTTGCTCGGCAACGAAAATGTTCGCCTATATTGAAAAAGCCCGCCTCATTGAGACGGACTTTTTGTTATTTCCGCGCAATTTTATTGAACATCTACGTTGGTTGTAATCTCTCCGTTATTGACCGTGAACAGGATAAAGTTCGACAACGCGCTGTCGTCAGTCGGCGTCATGAACTCGAAGGCGTAACCGTAGCTACCGTCGCCTAAAGGTTCGTCTTTAATTTCGGGCTTTTCGCCGATTGTGAACGTGTCAACCTCAACTTGCGTGAAGTCTTCGTCGTCGCCCGAAATCGTCATGCCGTAATGAATCGTGGTAATTTCATCGCCTGCGCGGAGTTTGATTAAATCGCGGTCGCTCATGCCGTGATTGTCAATGCCCTTGCGCGCGCCGAGAATGTAATACGCCTTGTCCTCGTAAACGTAAGCGACGAGCAGATTGCATACGACGCCGTTTAGCTTAATCGGAATCGCGTAGAGGTTATATTTTTCATTTTCCTCCGTAATCTCGACGTAAACGGGATGCCCGTCAAGCATAGGCCACACGCCGCGGAAATTGTCGGTGAAAGTGCCGCTATCCCAATCGGCGTTAATGTCGGTGTCGGAGCCGAGATATAAAATTATATCGTCCTCAAGTGACATGTAAACCAACTGACAATGGACGCTCGACAGCAACTCCATTTGTTCGGCGTTGAGCTGGACGAAGGCGTTGCCGTCCTTATCCATTTGAACGGGGAAATCTTCCAGCTGAGAAACTTGGAAAAGCTCTTGACGTTGAGCGGGCGGAGTAGTCGGCGCGGGCATTTCCGGAATCTCGGCTTGCTCGACGAATGCTTTAGCCTCTTCGGGAATCTCGCCGTAAATCAAGTAGTAGTACAAAAGTTTTTGCGGGAGCGGTGCCGCGTCTTGATTGAGATAATTGACTAAGCTTTGCTCGTCGCCGCTGTAAGAGTAGAAGCTCGAAAGCCCGCCGCCCTTGTCGCGATAGGCACCGTTGATTCTGTAAACGACCGCGCTATCGACAGCGTTAATCAATCGGTCGGAAGTCTTCGGGAGAATCGCCTTGTTGCTCTTGGCAAGGTCGACAATGTCAACCATATTTGTATAACCGGTTCGACGAGTGTTGCCGCCGTAATTTTCAGCGTTGACTGCGCCGCGTCCGAAATTCGAGAAAAAGTTTCTGGGATTCTGCGTCGCCAACTTCAAAGCCTCAAGCCCGAAAGCCTCGTAAGCCGTGCGCAATTCGGGCAGTTGCTTAAAGTCGACGACCGATAAAGTTACCGTGTCTTCCAAATCGTATTCCGAGCAAGCGGCAAAGTAGGTGTCGCAAATGATTTGACCGAGTTTCGCGCCGCCCATAGCAGGATTTTCAGCGAGGGCTCCGACCCAGCCTTTGTAATTCCAACCGAGACCCGGCTCAACTTCTTCCGAAGCCGTCATAAATCTCGCCAGTCCGTCGAGCGTGTTGACCGTGTCATAAGTCGCCATAAGGCAAGCGTCAAAGCCAATCATCTCGAAGGGCGGATTATCGGCGGAAGGTTGATGCGTTGCGGTAAAGGCGTTGCGAATGTCGTTTAGGTCGAGGTAATTGCCTGTGCGCTCGTCGAAACATACGCCCGCCGCCGAGCCGCCGCCATGATCCCAAAAGACAAAAACTCTATGGTCGGCAGGGATTTGCGCACCGTAGCGAATGAAATCGGCAAGGGTGTTAACGTCGCCCATGTCGGCATCTTCCAGAGACTCGACACGATTAAGCCCGCTTGCGTCGTAAATGTAACGCTCGACTGCGCCGGAATTTACAACGTTATTTTGCCATTGATTAGTTCCGCCGGTCTGAATCAGAACTTTGACGTTGGCGGGGAGCTTGACTTCCAACAGCTCTTGAAGGTCAGTCGAGGCCGAGCCGTAATTTGTCTCAAGGTCGGTGCCGCAAAGATACCAGTAGACCAGCCAAGTATCTTCAGCCTTGTAGGTGTCGGTGAAATTTGCGGCTTTGGTTACGGGCGCGAGTTTTTCTTTTGGCTCGTCGCTACAACCCGTGAAAAGCAATGCGCAAAGCGTAATGCTTAATGCGTAATAAAAAAATTTTTTAAACATAATCATTTTTGCCCGCTAACGAATTTTGCAACGGCTTCGGGGTTTTGGGGTGCCCAATGCATTTTACCGTCGGAACCTTTTGCGGCTTCGCAAGTGACTTCGAGTTTAGCTTCGGGGTTGAGCGGGAATTCGTTAATATAATTGTCGATTGATTCGAGCGCGAACTGTTGGAAATCGGGACTGGTCTTTAAATCTTCGTCGGTCAAGCCTTGAGCTTTAAGTTCGCCGTAAGCGGTGCCGAGTGCGACCAAATCAGCGTTTGATTCGGCGACTTTCTTTGCGCCTTCCTGATTGATAGTCGTGGCGGAGAGTTCAACGACGGGGTGTTCTTTGTCTTCGGTCTTGACGGTCGCTTTAATGTCCATAGCCACGTGAAGTTTCTCAACATATTTTCCGGTCATCTCGGCGACGCTCTCATCGCTAAGCGGATACATCTTGAAGGCGTCAACAATCGGCGTAAGGATTTGGTCTTGAACCTTATCAATGTCGGCATCGGTCAAACCTGCCGCCGCTTGATTCTCGTCCTCAATGATACCGTAAGCATAAAGTTGCGCGTAGGCAAGGACGGCTTTATCAGGCGCGCCCTCGACGGATACTTCGGCTTTTTGTTCGGCGGGAGCCTCTGCGGGTTTAGCGGCATCTTTCTTGCCTCCGCAACCTACCAAACTTAGCGTGAGCAAAACTGTCAACGCTCCAAACAAAATTTTCTTAAGCATATAAATGCCTCCTTTTTATCAGTTAGAAGTTAGTAGGTAGGAGTTAGGAGTTAAGTTAGCGTTATTATAACTCCTAACTACTAACTCCTACATTCTAACTAGTTTTTCGGCTCGCCGCGTATGAAGTCTTTAAAGATTTTCAAATCCTTAGGCACCCAAAGAAATTTCCCGTCGGAACCTTTGACCGCCTCGCAAGTCACGTCCAAAGATTTTTCGGGCTGGAGCGGAATTTTATCAATATATTTTTCGAGCGCAGTCACTGCCAACTTTTGCACTTCGGGATTATTTTTAAGTTGGTCATCTGTCGCGCCGTCTGCTTTGAGTTGTCCGACCATGCCGATTAGCGCAATTAACTCGTCGTTATCGAGAGCCGCCCTATTTGCCTCGACTTGGTTAGGCGGCGTAGTTTTTATTTCGACGACGGGATTTTTAGCGTCATCTTTCTTGAGCGTCACCTGGAATTTGATTTCGTCCTTGAAGCGCGAATAAAATTTTTCCGAGACGGTCTTCAAGCTGTTATCGTCGAGCGGCGCAATATCTTTGAACGATTCGCTGAAAGCCTCAATCATTTGCCCGCGAATATTTTCCTTGTAAGCCTCGCTGAAACCTGCCGCCGCTAAATTAGCCGAGTCGCCCGTCATAAAAATTTCCGCGTAAGCTAGGATTGCCTTATCGGGCGTGCCCTCGACTTTTTCTTCGCCGCAACCAGAAAGACAAATCATCATCAACAAAGTCGCCGCGCAGATTATCATTTTCCTGACCATAAAATTTTCCCCCTTAACATTCGCCCGAATTATATCAGAAAATTTCGAGCTTGCAATAAAAAAATCCCGCTCGCCGCGTTGCAAAAATTTTTTGAAAATATCTTGCAAAGTCCGCTTGAAATGTTATAATGCGCGTATAGGATTTTTAATTTGTTTTTAATGATAGGGGGATTTTGTAATGGCAAAAATCGCGAAAGTTATCGGTCGTGAAATCGTAGACTCCCGCGGCAACCCGACGGTTGAAGTTGATGTCGTTCTCGAATGCGGTACTGTTGGTCGCGCAGCTGTTCCTTCCGGCGCATCCACCGGCGAAAATGAAGCTCTCGAACTCCGTGACGGCGATAAAGGTCGTTATCTCGGCAAAGGCGTTCTCAAGGCTGTCGACAACGTCAACAAAATTATCGCTCCGGCACTCGTGGGCGATTGCGTCCTTGATCAACGCGCACTCGACTATAAGATGATCGAACTCGACGGCACGCCCACTAAGAGCAAACTCGGCGCAAATGCTATTCTTGCCGTTTCGCTCGCTGCTGCCAAAGCCGGTGCCCAAGCTGTCGGTCTGCCCCTTTATCGCTATATCGGCGGTTGCAATACCTACAAAATGCCCGTCCCGATGATGAATATCATCAACGGCGGCGCACACTCCGACGCTCCGATTGCTTTCCAAGAATTCATGATTCGTCCTGTTGGTGCTCCCACTGTTCGCGAAGCTATTCGCTGGGGCGCAGAAGTTTTCCATAACCTCGCCAAAATTCTCAAAGGTCGCGGACTCTCCACTGCTGTCGGCGATGAAGGCGGCTTCGCTCCCAAACTCAACGGCACCGAAGATGCTCTCAACGTAATCATGCAGGCTATCGAGGCTGCTGGCTACAAACCCGGCGACGATTTCAAAATCGCTATGGACTGCGCGGCGTCTGAATTCGCAGTTGTCGAAGACGGCAAATATTTCTACGACTACAAACAGCTCAACGGCAAACACCCGATTTTGAAAGACCCGAACGGCAAGAAGCTCAGCGTGGACGAGCAAATCGACTTCCTCGAAGAACTCATCACCAAATACCCGATTGACTCTATCGAAGACGGCTTGGCAGAAAATGACTGGGACGGCTGGGTTGCCCTCACGAAGAAAATCGGCGACCGTTGCCAACTCGTCGGCGACGACCTCTTCGTCACCAATACCAAGTTCCTCGAAAAAGGTATCAAGATGGGCGCGGGCAACTCAATCCTTATAAAAGTCAATCAAATTGGCTCGCTCACCGAAACTCTTGAAGCAATCGAAATGGCTCACCGCCATAACTACACGACCGTTACTTCGCACCGCTCCGGCGAGACCGAAGACGCTACTATTGCTGACATCGCAGTCGCCACCAACAGCGGCCAGATTAAGACCGGTTCGCTCAGCCGCACAGACCGTATGGCTAAATACAATCAGCTCATTCGCATTGAAGAAGAACTCGGCAAAAATGCTGTCTATGAGCGCAAACCCCTCCTCAATCGCACCGTCGGCGGCGTCTGGAAAGCTTAAAAGCATATGCGCAATTCGTAATTCGTAATTAAAATCGTAAAAACAAAAGGCACTGCCTAAATTCGAGGTAGTGTCTTTTTCAATAAATAAACATAAAATATTAAATGCTTGAAAGGGAAAAAATCGTTTGATATAATCCTCAATTAATTGCACATAATAAATTTTTGGAGGAAAAAAATGGATAAAAAAGAAGCATTGGCGGCGGCAATGAAGCAAATCGAAAAAGATTTCGGCAAAGGTTCAATAATGCGGCTCGGCGACGATTCGGCGCGTTTGGACGTAAAAGCTGTGCCGACAGGGATTTTGCCGCTGGACGTTGCACTCGGAATAGGCGGACTTCCTCGCGGTCGAATCACCGAAATTTACGGTCCCGAAGCCGGCGGCAAAACGACAGTTACTTTGCACATGATAGCCGAAATGCAACGTCAGGGCGGGACGGCTGCCTTTATCGACGCGGAACACGCCCTCGACCCAATGTATGCTAAAAAAGTCGGCGTCGACATAGATAACCTTTTGCTGGCGCAACCCGACACCGGCGAACAAGCTTTAGACATTGCCGAAACTTTGATACGTTCGGCGGCGGTTGATATAGTCGTAATCGATTCGGTTGCTGCGCTCGTGCCCAAGTCGGAAATTGATGGCGAAATGGGCGATGCTAACGTCGGACTTCATGCCAGAATGATGAGCAAGGCTATGCGCAAACTCACGGCGATTATCGGCAAAACAGATACAATCGCGGTGTTCATAAATCAGATTCGCGAAAAGGTCGGGATAATGTTTGGCAATCCGGAGACGACAACCGGCGGCCGCGCTCTGAAATTTTATTCGACGATTCGCCTTGAGGTAAGAAAGGGGGAGGCGATTAAGCAGGGCACGGAAATTATCGGCAATCGCGTTAAAATCAAGGTCGCAAAAAATAAAGTTGCGCCGCCCTTCAGAACTGCCGAGTTCGATTTAATTTACGGCGAAGGCTATTCGCATACGGGCAGCATTGTCGATATGGGCGTTGCGTTCGACATTGTAACGAAATCGGGCGCGCACTTCTCCTACAACGGCGAAAAGCTCGGTCAAGGGCGGGAGAACGCTAAAAAATATTTGGTCGAGCACCCCGACATTGCCGACGAGATTGATAAAAAAATTCGCGAGGCGGTTTTAAAGTCGATAAAGCCACTTGAGACCGTTGAACCTGAAACTTTCGACGAGCCGGAAAATTTTGATAACGAGTAATTAGGGAATGGGGAGTAGGATTTCTTGAGAAAGATTTTTAAGTTTGGCAATAAGACTTTGGTAATTGGGATTTTGAATGTCACGCCCGATTCATTTTCCGACGGCGGCAAATATCTTTCGCCCGATGCGGCAATGGCTCACGCGGCGCAAATGATTGAGTACGGCGCGGACATTATCGACATAGGCGCGGAATCAACTCGACCTGGCGCGACGCCCATAAGTGCCGAGACTGAATTTAAACGCCTGAAAAAAATTTTGCCCGCTGTAAAAGAACTCGGCGTGCCCATTTCAATCGACACCTACAAGCCCGAAGTCGCCGAAAAAGCTATGATGCGCGGCGCGAGTATTATTAACGACGTGCACGGCTTAGAGGATTCGCGCATGATTGACGTTGCTAAAAAATTTAACGCGCTGGTTATCGCCATGCACAACGAAAGATGTTCCGACGGCGACATTATCAGCGACATAAAAAAATTTTTCCTCCGGACTTTGGAGAACTGCGCGGCGAAAAATTTTGACACCAATAAAATTATTTTCGACCCTGGCATCGGTTTCGGCAAAACGTCTGAAGAAGATTTAGAAATTATGCTCCGGCTCGACGAGTTGAAATTTTTAAACGGGAAGGAAATTCCATTGTTAGTTGGTGTGAGCCGCAAAAGTTTTATCGGGGAAATGACAGGGCTTCCGCTCGACCAGCGCGACGAGGCAACCGGCGCACTTTGCGTTCACGCTATAAAAAAAGGCGTCGACCTTGTGCGCGTCCATAATGTCAAAATGGTTTCGCGAATGTGTTTAATGACCGACCAGCTGAGGAGGCGCAGTGCATGACCGACAAAATTATTTTGAAGGGCATTGAGGTTATGGGGCGGCACGGCTGCTCCGATTTTGAACGCCAACACAAGCAGCCTTTTATCGTCGACGCGGAACTTTATCTTGACTTGTTGCCGTCGAGTAAGACTGATGACCTCGGCGACACCATTAACTACGTGCAGGTTCTCGACGACATAAAAAAAATCGTCGGCGGCACCCCGCGCAATTTGATTGAGACCGTCGCGCAGGACATTTGCGAAATTTTGTTGCGGAAATATTTCTTGCTCGAAGGCTTGAAGATTACGATTCGCAAACCCAATCCGCCCGTCAAAGAAAAATTCGCGGGCGCGGCAGTCGAAATTGTTCGCAAAAGATGATTTACTATTTGGGCTTAGGCGCGAATCTCGGCGAGCGTACTAAAACTTTGCGCCGCGCTATCGAACGCATAAAAAAAATTCCCGCCGTCAAACTTTTGCGGGTGTCGTCGTTTTACGAGACGGAGCCTTGGGGCGTCGTCAACCAGCCGAATTACATCAATGCCGCCGTCAAAATTTCTACCGAACTTGAACCGCTCGACCTGCTTGACGAATTGCAAGGAATTGAGAGCGAACTCGGCAGGATTCGTCACGAGCATTGGGGGGCGCGCACGATTGATATTGACATTCTTTACGGCGCGGAAATTTCTTGCGAGCGTCTAACAGTTCCGCACAAATTTTTATTCGACAGAGATTTTGCGCTTGTGCCGCTCAAAGAAATTTTCCCCGCGCTCGATTGCAAATTTCACGGCGATAAAATTATTCGCGTCGCAGGTTCGCCCGCCGATTTTAATTTCAAACTCGTTGCCTGCGTCGATAAAAATTTCGGGCTGGGCAAAAACGGCAAGCTCTTATTCCATATCCCCGCCGACTTGAAAAATTTCCGCGCACTGACTTTGAATCACACAATCATTTTCGGGCGCAAAACCCTCGAAACTTTTCCGAATCAACAGCCGCTCGACCGTCGCAGGAATATCATCTTGAGCCGGACGTTGAAAAAAATTTCGGGTGCGGAAGTCGTCGGGAATGTCGAGGAACTTTTTGACAAACTCGACGCGGCGGAGGAAAATTTTGTTATCGGCGGCGCGGAAGTTTTTAGCGAGCTTATCCCCTACGCTGCGGAAATTTTCTTGACGGTCGTTGACATTGCGACCGCCGCTGATGTTTTCTTCCCTAGCGTTGATGATTTTATTTCAGACGCCGCGCAGATTTTTGACGGCTTCGAGTTTAGGAGATACACGCGATGAGAAAAATTTTTAAAAACGATTGGGCGGAGCTTTTGGACGACGAATTGAACGAGCCGTATTATCAGGAGCTACGCAAATTTTTAATCGACGAGTACAGCACAAAGCAAATCTTCCCGAACATGTACGACATTTTTAACGCGCTGCACTTCACGAGCTACGCCGATACAAAAGTCGTGATTTTGGGGCAAGACCCGTATCACGAACCGGGGCAGGCGCATGGCTTAAGCTTTTCGGTTTTGCCGGACGTCCCGCCGCCGCCGTCGCTGATAAATATTTTTAAGGAGTTGCGCGACGATTTGGGTTGCTTTATCCCGAATAACGGTTGCCTCAAGCCTTGGGCGGAACAGGGCGTTTTGCTCCTCAATGCCGTCTTGACGGTCAGGGCGCACGCGGCTAATTCTCATCGCGGACACGGTTGGGAAATTTTCACCGACAAAATTATCCGCCTACTTAACGACCACGAACGCCCACTTGCATTTATTTTATGGGGGCGACCTGCGCGGAGTAAGAAAAATATGATAACGAACCCGCGCCATTTTATAGTTGAATCGGCGCACCCTAGCCCGTTATCGGCGAGCGGCGGATTTTTCGGGAGCCGTCCATTTTCTCGCGTCAACAAATTTCTCGAATCAATCGGCGAAACCCCTATCGATTGGCAAATACCAAACTGCAATGCGTAATGCGCAATGATTTTGTTTTTTAATTACGCATTAGGCATTGCGCATTCCTAATTGCTTTTGAAAGGAGCCGCCCTCATGAAGAAAAATATTTCAATCGGATTGCTCGTGCTCATGATTCTAACGAACGTCTACTTGATTTGGCGCGTCAACTCAAACACTATGGCGATAGCCTCTTACGACGCGGGCATCTCGCAACGGACCGGCGTTGGCAAGCTCGAAACTTTTTGGACAAAATATATCGGCGGCTCGAAAAATTCCGCCACGACCTACGAGGACAGACTAAACGCCGAAGACGATAGCACTTACTCAATTATCGCGCTCTTCGTCCTCGATGCTATTTTTGTCGCCGTGCTTTTCAAACTAAATCAGAAACCTAAGGCCACCGGAGTAAAAATCACTGCTGACGAAGAATGGGAAAGGGAACGTCGCTCGCGTAGGCGGCGCAGATAATTTAAGAATCAAAGTCGCGGCAGTAGCGTCGAATCTCGCCGAGCTTAGAATAAAGATTTTTGCCGGGACAGCTCGTGTCGTTCAAATCCCTGTGACCGACTATCACGCCGTCTTTCATCGGATTGAGCTTGTACTTTTGACAAAGCCACGCCGTCAAAAGTTTCAAGGAATCCATTTGCGCGGACTTAATCTTTGCAACTTCAAAATTCCCAGCGACGCATATCCCGACAGAATTTTTATTGTGGTGGTAAGAGTGCGCCCCGACCATTTGCGGACGCCGCCCCTGCTCAATCCTGCCGTCCTTGCGAATCACGTAATGATAGCCGATGCCCGCCCAGCCGTTTACCTCCTGATGAAATTTATGGATTTCTTCGGCGGAGGAATCTTTATCGCCGTCTGGAAAGCCCGCGTGATGTATCACAATCATTTCAGTTGACGGGCGCACCTCGTATTCGGTGAACTGCAAAAATAATTTTCTTATCGGCGGCTCCCACGTCTCCAAGATGTAGGCGGCCGCTTTTTCGTCGCGCAAAAATATTCCCGCCGCACTCATTGCTAACACTCTCAAAAAATTTCTCCTGTCCATAACTGTCACCTCAAATCCATTATATCAAAAAATCCCGCCGTTTTCGACGGGAGTTACTTTTAAAAAGTTGTCGCATTATTTCTTAACGAGGCTACTTGAACCGAGTTTGTAATTGACGTTATTGACATTGAAAGTCGTCGCGCTGAAGTTTTTCAAGGTAATTGCGTTGGCGGTCGAGCCGACTTTGAAATAAACTTCCTTCTTCGAGCTGTTGTAATTGGTCGTGAACGCGCCCGTAATTTTCAACAGGTCGTCGTTGGCGAAGTTATAAATAATGTCTTTGCCGTCGCCGTCCGCGTAAAGGAAAGTGTCTTTGCCGGCGTCGCCCCACAGGCTGTCGTTACCCTTGCCGCCCGAAAGGGTATCAGCACCCGCGCCGCCCTTCAAAATGTCGTTGCCCGCGTCGCCGAATAAAGAATCATTGCCCGCGTTGCCCAAAATTGAATCATTGCCCGCGCCGCCGTAAATCGTGTCCTTATTCGAGCCGCCGCTGATTGTGTTAGCCAAGTCGTTGCCCGTGATTTTAGCTACTTTGGTGCGCTTCGAGGCGTTGATAGTTTTAATCGTCAAGCTTGCAGTTATGGGAGAGGTCGTCGAGTCGGTGACGGTCGAAAGCGTTACAGCCGTCCCGCTGATGTTCAAATCTGATAAAGCCGTCGCGCCCGCCAAAGTTACTTTGCCTTTGCCGACTGTAACGACCATATCCGCGCCGCTCTTGACCATAGAATAACTATCGCCCGAAATTTTCAGCGTGGACGAGTCGTTGAAGCCTTCGACAAGGTCGTTACCGTCGCCCGACTTGTAGACAAGCAGATTGTCTTCGGCGTCTTCGCCCAAGCTGATTAAGTCGTCGCCGGTGCCGCCGTTGATTGTGACTTCCGAGCCGTCGTTGTAAATGTAATCGTGACCCGCGCCGCCCGCGACCGTTACGCCCGACGCAAAGTCCGTGTTATAAATTTCGTCGTTGCCATCGCCGCCCTTGATTGAAACTTCATTTGCTCCGGCGTTCAAAATATAATCATCGCCCTTGCCCGCGTCGACAGTCACAACGTCGCCCTCGTTGGAAATGTAATTGCTGTTGGCATTGCCCTTGATAACTTTTTCGCTCTCGTCGTTGTAAGTGCTCGTGACCTTTGCAAACTTACTCGTCGCCGCGACAATGTTTACTTTCTGCGAGCGGTAATTCCTAAGCGTCAAAGTATTTTTGTTGCTGAGATTCAATTTGACATTGCCGCCGGATTTGACGGAAGAACTAACCTTGACGCCGCCCAAGTAAAGCCCGTTGATATATCCGAAGTTGTCAAGGGTATCATTGCCCGCGCTGTAGACGTAGGCCGCATTGATTCCGTCGGCGCGAACAACTTTATCATTACCTGCGCCACCCGCGACAGTCACGTTATAGCCGTCGACTAAGACATAATCTTTACCCGCGCCACCGTCGATTGAAACGTTATTGCCGCTGTTCGTGACAGTATCATTACCCGCGCCGCCCGCGATTGTGACTGTGTTGCCGGTGTTAATGATTCTGTCGTTATTCGCGCCCGCGTCAATGAAAGTAGTTGCGCCGCTGTTGGTGATTGAATCGTTGCCGCCCGCGCCGAGTATCGTCGAAGTTGAGCCGCTGTTTGTGATTACGTCCTTACTTAAGCCGCCATTGATTGAAACTTTCGCGCCGCTGTTTGAAATGGTGTCGATGCTATTGCCGCCGCCGATTGTGACTCTTGCGGCCGTGTTAGTTATGGAGTCGCTACCCGTGTCGCCTTCTATGCTGACATCCGCGCCGCCGTTTGTGATTTTGTCGTTGCCTGCGAGCGCGTCAATATTTACATTGGCAAGGTTGCTTGTCATAATGTCGTTGCCGGTCGTGCCCAAAAGTTTGACAGTAATTTTCTTTTTGTCTTTGTCGATTAGGTTGAAAGTGCTACTGCTCGCGGCGTTTTTGACTGTGGCGGCGTAATTGCCGACCGTCAAGATGATGTCCGAATTTTGCAAGACTGCTTTGCTGACTGTGCCCGACATAATTTGGAGCGTCGAGTTGGCTTTGAAACCTTGAATGAAATCGTTGCCGCCGCTGTATTGGATTAAAACGTTGTCGCCGCTGTTCGTGATTGAGTCGTTGCCCGTGCCGCCCTCGATTGTCGCGTTATTGCCGCTACTTTGAATGATGTCATTATCCGCGCCGCCGCTGATTGAAACTTTCGTGCCTGTGCTCGTAATGGTATCGTTGCCGTCTTCGCCCGTGATTGAGACGCTCGCACCGCTGTTGGAAATATAATCTGCACCTGCCCCGCCGTAAACTTTTACAGTTGCGCCCGTGTTTGAAACAGTATCGTCACCCGTCCACGCGGTGATTGTCGCTGTGTTGTTTTTGTTCGTGACTAAGTCGTTACCCGCGCCCGCATGAATCGAAACTTTGGAGCCGGTATTAGTTATGGTGTCGTTATCGTTGCCGCCCGTGATTGTGACTTCCTTGCCGCTGCTCGTTACGCAATCTTTGCCCGCGCCCAAAGTTATCTTGACTTTTGCGCCGCTGTTCGAGACCGTATCATCTCCTTCGCCGCCGTTTATTGTAATGGTTGAGCCGTTGTTGGCAATGTAATCTTTCTCTCTGCCGCCGCTGATTGTGACTTTGTTGCCGCTGTTTGAAATGGTATTCTCGCCGAACCAGCCGCAAGCTATCGAGACGTTGTAACCTTCGTTGCGAATGTAATTGTTGCCGTCGCCTGCGTCTATCGTGACGCTGTTGCCCGCGCCGTTTGCAACGGAATCTCCTGCCGCGCCGCCGTCGTTGTAAATGGTATCATCGCCCTCACCGCCGAGGATTGTCACCTTGTAATTGAGGCGATTACGAATTGAGTCGTTGCCCGCGCCGCCGTTTATTGAAAGGTAGTTTCCTATGCCGTAAATAATATCATTGCCGTTGCCGCCGTCTACAGTGGAGTTATCGGGCGAATTATAAGCTTCCGTTTGCCCGGTTTTACCGTTTATCCTTGTATATGCTCTCAATCTTATATAATCGTCCCCGTCGCCCGCATTGAT
This sequence comes from uncultured Selenomonadales bacterium, assembly GCA_947307055.1. Taxonomy (GTDB): domain Bacteria; phylum Bacillota; class Negativicutes; order Selenomonadales; family Selenomonadaceae; genus Quinella. The sequence continues at coordinate 36,124 of CAMZHX010000013.1, forward strand.
TGAGACATTTGAACTTAAAACGTTTTCAATGGTATCGTCGCCCGCGCCCGCATTGATATGAGAGTTTGCATTGTTGTAATTATAAATTGAATCGTTGCCCGAGCCCGCCGTGATTGTCACGTTTTCACCGCTGCTCGAAACGGTATTATTGCCTGCGCCTGTGTTGATATTTGAACTCGTACCGCCGCTTGAAATGTAATCATTGCCGTCGCCAGCGTCGATTATCACGTTGTCGCCGCTGTTGTAAATGTGATCATCTCCTGCGCCTGCGTTGATATTTGAACTCGTTCCGAAATTGTCGTTGCTAATAGAATCGTTGCCGTCGCCCGCTGTGATTGTGACTTGTGGGCTGCCGTTGTCAATGGTATCGTCGCCTGCGCCCAAATTGATATTGGAGTTTGCGCCCCAGTTGTGAATAGAATCGTTGCCCGCGCTCAAATTGATATTGGAGTTTGCGCCGGTGTTGCCAATGTAATCATCACCCGCGCCCGCGTTGATATTAGAGTTCGCGCCATTGTTGTAAATGGTATCGTTTTTTGAGCCGCCGGTGATATTCGCGCCGCTACCCGAAACCGTCGGGTGGTTGCCGTTGACATAAGTATATTCCCACTCCCAATAGGAGTAAGTTTGTTCTACCCAGTTTCCGTCACTATCCCTAACGCTGTAAGAACCGGTGCGGCTAACTTTTTTCTTAGGGTGATCCCAATATTTTTCTCCGGTATAATTGTACCAACGCCCTGTATCATAATTATAGCCTACATACTCGCTGTATTGTTCCATGACGTAATTATAAGTTTGGTTGCCATAGGTTTGGTTATATATAACCATTCTGCCGTCGTCGTAAATTGTCCTTTTCCAGCACTGCGAGCCGACGTAATCTGTTGTAGTCGCCATGACAATCACCTTTCTTTCTAAAAAAAACGAAAACTTTTCTTCCTTGAGTGGCAAGTTAGACACCGATAAAAAAAATCCTGCCGCATTCTTCAATTATTTTTAAAGTTTATTCCTGCTGATTGAGCGAGTTTTCTAAGGCGATAGACTGGCAAGCCGACGACATTCGACCAATCGCCGTGAATTTTCTCTATGAATTTAGTTGCGCCACCCTGCAAAGCATACGAACCCGATTTATCGAGCGGTTCGCCGGTTGCGACGTAATCTTTTATTTCTTGCGCGGTCATTTCACCGAAAAAAACTTGCGTAACGTCGTAATCAGTGAAAATTTTCCCGCCCGCGCAAATTGCTAAGCCGGTGATGACTTCATGACATTTGCCTGCAAGTTCAGCCAACATTTTTTCCGCGCCTTCAACGCTACCTGGCTTGCCGAAAATTTTCCCGTTTAAAACGACGATTGTATCTGCGCCAATTACAATAGCGTTGGGATTTTTCGCGGCGATTGAACTTGCTTTAATTTTTGCGTTTTCGATTGCCAAATTTATTGGGCTAAGGTTGTCTTGAACCTCGACAGCGTCGCTGACTTCGATTTTAAAATTACTGCAAAGTTTCTTAAGGAGTTCGTGTCTGCGCGGCGAGCCTGAAGCTAGAATTATCATTTAGTCGCCTCCAAATTTAGCTAGTACTTTTAAAACTTTTTAAGCATTGCGCATTTCTTGTAAAATTTTCTCTGCAGCTTCGCGAGGATTTTTAGCAGCTCGAATTGGTCTGCCGATAACTAAATGTGTTGCGCCGTTTTGAAGTGCCGCTGCCGGTGTCGAAATTCTCTGCTGGTCGTTGATGTTGGCTCCGGCAGGTCTTATGCCCGGCGTCACGATTAAAAAGTTTTCTCCGCAAGCCTCGCGAATCAATTTAGCTTCCTGCGGCGACGCGACTACCCCGTCAAGCCCTGCAGACTTAGCCAGCTTTGCGAACTCCGCGACTTGCTCCGAAATTTTCAACGCACCGCACCATTCTGATTGATTTATGCTCGTCAAGACCGTTATAGCTATCAACTTTGGGCACTCGACGCCGCGCAGTTCGGATTCTCTGTGCAAAGCCTCAGCAGCAGTTTTCATCATCGTGAAGCCGCCCGACGCATGAACGTTTAAAATATTCGCGCCCAATCCCATTAACGAGCACAAGCCGCCCGCGACCGTGTTTGGTATGTCGTGCAGTTTCAAGTCGAGGAAAATTTTTTTGTCCTGCGCTTTGAGCCACTCGACGACGCCCGCCCCCACAGAATAAAAAAGTTCCATGCCGACTTTATAAAAGTTTACGCTGTCGCCTAGCTCCTCGACCAAATTTTTAACGTCGCTCATTTTGTGGAAATCCAACGCGACTATCAATCGTTCGTCCGCCATTTGTAACACCTCCGAAATTATTTCTTGAAAAATTCGGTGCAAAGCTTTAAAATCCTTTTTTAAGGGAAAAGGGAGATGGGAGAAGGGAGAAGTAGGGAAAAGACTTTTCCCATTTCCCTTTTCCCTTACCCCTTAAAAAGGAGTGATAATAAAATGTGGCGCGGACTTTACACGGCGGCAACCGGCATGATTAGCGAACTAAAACGCACTGACGTTATCGCGAACAACTTAGCCAACGCCGCAAATGCAGGTTACAAACGTGACGTAGCTATTCACAAAGAATTCCACAAGATGTTAATCAAACGCTACTACGACTTCAACGAGGGCAGTGCTTTGGGCGTGAGCGGTACGCCTTTAGGTTCAATGTCTAAGCTCAACACGTCGAAAAATGATGTCACTCAAATAAAGGGTTTCAGTGCCAATCCGTTTTACCGTCCCGGCATCGGCGAACTCGGCTTAGGTGATTACATTGACGAAATTGCCGTTGACTATCAACAGGGCGCGCTTGAGTCGACCGGCAACACTTTCGACTTGGCGATTGTTGGCGACGGTTTCTTTGCCGTTCAAACTCCTCAAGGCGTCCGCTACACTCGCAACGGCGCGTTCTTTAAAAATACTCAAGGCTACTTGCAGGACATTCGCGGCTACAATCTCCTCGACACGCAAGGCAATCCGATTCGTATTCCGGATAACGTCCCCGATTCGCGAGTCTCCATAACCGGCGACGGAATTATTTCTATTCCTGGTACCGAATTGCGCCTCGACCCGCAAACTAATCGTTGGGTTGCAATCGGCGATATGAATAATCATCAAACACTTGCGCAGATTCAATTTGTTGAATTCGGCAACCGCCTCGCCACTCAAAAGCAAGGCGATAATCTTTATTACCTCGTCAACGACAACGAAGGCAATCAACCTGCCGCGCAGGCCGTCGGGCAAAATATTCGAGAACGCATTATGAATCCAGACTTCCAACCGCGCCCCGCTTCCGGAGAAATTCTTCAAGGCTCGCTCGAAAAATCTAACATGGCAATCGTAACTGAAATGGTTGAGCTGATTCACAATCACCGCATGTACGAGGCAAATGCTAAAGCCGTTCAGACGCAAGACGCTATGCTTGATACGTCGGTCAATCAAATTGCAACGATTGGTTAATCGTCTAAAGGAAATTGAAGTATGATTGAAATTAAAGGCTTAAAAAAATCTTTCGGGGACTTGCACGTTCTAAAGGGCATTGACTTGCACATTGACGAGCGCGAAGTCGTCGTAATAATCGGGCCGAGCGGTTCTGGCAAATCTACTCTCCTGCGCTGTATAAATTTTTTAGAGGAGCCGACCAGCGGAACTATCACCGTTGACGGAATCCCGATGGACAGCGACGCCAATATCAACAAGGTGCGCGAGGAAGTCGGCATGGTCTTCCAAAGATTTAATCTCTTCCCGCATATGACCGTTCTGCAAAATATCACGCTCGCGCCGATGAAAGTTCGCAAAATCGCCCGCTCGAAAGCCGAACAAACCGCGCAGGATTTACTAGACCGCGTAGGTTTAGGCGACAAGGCGGACGCTTACCCTAATCAGCTTAGCGGCGGGCAACAACAACGCGTCGCAATCGCTCGCGCCCTAGCTATGAATCCCAAAGTCATGCTGTTCGACGAACCAACTTCCGCGCTCGACCCTGAAATGGTCGGCGAAGTCCTCGACGTTATGCAACGCCTTGCTGAATCCGGTATGACTATGATTATCGTTACGCACGAAATGGGCTTTGCTCGTGAAGTCGGCACGCGGCTTTTGTTCGTCGACGGCGGCTATATCGTTGAGCAGGGCAAACCTAAAGACGTTTTCGAGAACCCGAAGGAAGAACGCACCAAATTATTCCTGTCGAAAATTTTGTAATGAAATTTTCCAAGTAACGTATAAAAAATGTAGGAAGATTTTACAAACCGCCGCGACAAGAAATTTTTATGAAATGCTTAACACGCACGGGAAATCTTTCGACAAATTTATAGACACCTTTTTAACGGGTCTTTGAAAACTAAATCGCCAATAAAAATCGTCTAAGCGTATCTTAACGAAAAATTTTCATTTAAGATATTGCGCTACAAGGTTTTTAGCTTTATAATGAGAATTAACATGGAAGTTTACAAGGAAGTTTTTCGGTTTATATGGAAAGGAGCGGATAACTAATGACACCGAATGGAGGATGGTATCTCAACGGAACGACGTTGGAGTACAGGGCGTATAAGGAGGGTACCACTGAACTCTCAACAACGGCTTTGGTAAAGATTTCGGGACTCTCCACTAGTCAAGTTGTGAATGGCACCGGAAATGACGCAGGGTATGTTCTTGTTAATGCAAATGGTAATTGGAGAAGACTTAACTCCGATAATAATGATGACATCAAATTCGATGATAAAACCACTGACGGCAAGACGACAGGAACAATTACCATTGCTTCGGCTATTCTCCCAAAACAGGCAAACAAGGCAATCACTGTTACAGGTTCGACAAACTACGATTACACCATTAAGCTTAACACGAATGACCAAGTCAGACTCTCTGAAACAGACACAGTAACCCACGGCACTAACGGCACAACAACAATCACAGGCAAGCTCACTGCAGGTTACACGATTGCGACCAACGGCAAAAGTGCTACCTACTACGTGGAAAGAACAAACCAAACATTGGCGAAAATCACTGGCTTGGCGAAGAACTACACCCAAAGCACCCTCGCTCTTAATGCTGCTTATAAGGAAAACACGGCCGGCGGAGAAGGCGTAATCACTTTGTCGAAACTTGCGGCAGGTTCTATCGACACCAGCGCGCTCGGTACCACGGCTATTACTCTTACCATGGATAACGTCGCTGTTGCTAATGGTATCAGCTACCAACTGAAATTGAACGAAGGCTCAGGAACTTACAAGCAGGTAGCTGCCAATGACGAAGCCGCGTATTGGACTGTAAGCGGCACAAAGGCAACTTATCAGTACTACTCCCCGACAGGCTACGAACTCACCAACGCCCAAAACGAAGTCATTGCTACTGACGGCAAAGTTTACAAAGCTGACGGCACCGCTTATGAAGATGGTCAAGGCGACAGAGTAGCTACAAAAATCAAAGTCACGGCAGAAAAAACTACTATAATTGCAACTGTCACCGGTCTTGCAAACGACATCACCACCAACATAACAGATGAGAAAGTTGAGAAAGCGAAAACCACCCCGACAACTTCCATTGCTGATAAAGTCGGTATCGGTCAAGCGAGATTTGGTGAAGACGGGAAAGACACAGAGGGTAAGCTTATCGCTGAGGCTAGTAATATTAATCCTAACCAGTTCGTTTCGGGCATCACCGTTACAACCGATGTCTCAAATGCGAAAACCGGAAATAACAAACCGGTTTATTCAGCTGACGGAAAAACTACTATTAAAGGCAACGTCGCAATCAAAATCACGAAAGCTGTACTGCCCACAAGAGGTAATGTTGTCGTCACGCCGGGCAAAGATTTCACCGTCGAAGCTACTCTTGGTGATGACTTCTACAACAGCGAAGTTAAAAACCAAAGAATTTGGGTTATCAACGGCAACACCGCAGTCTACAAAGAAGTTGATTTGGCTTACTACACCTCGACCACTACTGACGGCAAGACAACAATCAAATGCACAGTCCAGAAAGATGTCGCCACTCTCGCAACTATCAAAGGACTTAATGCAGCTTGGCTCGCAGACGAATCCCACTTGACGAGAAACACCAAAGACACCAGCGGCGTAATCACCCACATCGACGGCATTAATATCACCACTGCAGCCGGTTACAAATACGACGACAAAGGCAAAATGACGGCAAAGTCAGATGAGGTCGGCGAAATCACTCTTGCAAAAGAAGTTCTCGACGGCATGAACGTCACAATCACTAAGAGCGATAACTTCAAATTGGCACTTAAAGCTGGCAATATCTCTGCGGTTGATGGCACAAATGATAAAACCACTACCACTACTACCGACGTTGTATTGCCCGCATTCAACAACTACAAATGGAACCTCTCCGGCACCATCGCCACTTTGAAGGGCGATATTGCTACCGCAGGTTACACGCTCTCCGACGACAGCAAGACAGTCACCTACACCGCAGCAGCTAAAAACCAAACCCTCGCGACTGTCAACGGTCTCAAGAAGGGCACACAGCTCGAAAGAGAAACTGAAGGAACTACGGAATCGGGCAACAAGGACTATCGCAAAATCGGTAACTATGTCGACACTACCTTTACGGACGGTCTCGCGATTGTAACTAATCCTGAGAACGCGGGCGGCAAGTTGACTCACAAGACTAAGACGAACGATAAAACCCTCAACAGAATGCCTATCACGATTTCAAGGCTCGTCATGGACACCTCCAAAATCAGTCTCACCAGCAACTTCTTCACCCTCGCGCTTAACAAAACTGATAAGAATAATGCTGTTTCCTCAAGAACCTACGTTTTGGAGAAGTCGGATCTCTATAACGGCGATAAGGTAAAGACTGACTTAGATAAAACTGTCGGTTGGCATGGTTCGCTCGGCTCCATCGCGATTTTGAAACAAGCTCTGCCGGCTTACTACACCACCGTAGCAGATTCCGCCGGCACTATCAAGACAATCAACTACACCAAACCCGGTGACGCTAAAACTCTCGCGACCGTCAAAGGTCTCAACAGCGCAATCAACGAAAACGATATTGCCTTCGACACCACATATAAAAAAATCACGATTAAAAGCGTCGACGCGCTCACAACGGGCAATGTCACAATCACCGGCACGGAAGGCTACACCCTCGCGCTTGATGTCAATAAGGTTGGTGAGGCTAAGCTCAGCAACGAGACTTGGTCTCAAACCGGCACGACTGTCAACTATACCGCTTTGGTAACTTCGCCCGGCTACAAGCTCAACGCTGACAAAAACCTCATCACCTACACCAAAGAGGCTACAACTACTCCAACAACTTTGGCGACAATCACCGGTCTTAGAGCAAGTCTCGCGAAAGTCGACCCAAGCACAACTCAAGATTCTAGCGGCAATAACGGCGGCAATACCGACGGCGGATCTACTGATCCTGGCGATGCGGCTGAAACGAATCAAACAGATCAAACTTCTTGGCAATACAAAGGCGTTACCTTCAGCAACGAGACCGGCACTATCACCATAGGGAAGGAAGCCCTCAACGGCTCAAACATCGCAATCAAAGGCTCCGCTAACTACAAGCTTGCACTCGCCACCGATCTTGATAAGACGACAGCACCCGACCCTGCTAAACGTTGGGTTATCAGCGGGACAACTGCAACTTACAAAGTCGTCACCCCTGAGTACTACACCTACAATGCCTCAAACAACACCATCACTTACACCAAAGCTGTAGACGCCGTATATCAAAGCAATCCCGCTCAAACCCTCACTTACGCGGCAACAACCGAGACAGACAAGTACACCAACGGAAAAGGCAAGACTATTCCGGCTCTTGTAAGTATCAGCGGTCTCAAGAGCGGGCTTGTTGTCAATGATAACGGTGACAAAATCGGTTATTACAAAGCAGACGGCTCTTTTGTTGAAAATGCTATCACTTTCGGCACCGGTACCGACGATAAGAATATAACCATTAATAACGCGGGCGTTCTCAATGGAACTACCGTCAAAATCGACAACACCGCCCATACAAATGGTTATAGAATCAAGCTTTCCTCCGACTTAGTTAATGCCGTGAAACCTAAACTTGAAGGTGATGCGACTTGGACTATCAGCAGAGGTACTGCTACTCTCAAAGGCAATGTCGCAGCCGGTTACTCGGACAGTTCCGACGGCAAGAGCATTGATTTCAGCGCAAAGAAAACCAACACAGCCATCGCGACAATCACCGGCCTTAAGAACACAGCTACGACAACCGAAGGCTTGACGCTCGGCACGACCGAAGGCACCGACGACCATATCATTACGGTTGACAACGACTTACTCAGCACAAGCAATGTCAAACTCACAACTAACATTGCGATTTTGGGCAAACCTTATCAACTCGCGCTCGACGCTTACGACGCCTCCACCAATCCCACCGGCACCAAGCAGGAAGACGACGTTACATCTACCGAGCAAAACAGATGGTCTATCGATAAAACCACTGCCACCTACTACACCTGGAGAGATACTTATTATTCGCTTAACAACGGTCAAGACGGAGCCAGCGACACTATCACTTACCACGCGGCTGGCGAAGGTCTCAAAACAGGCGACGACGTACTCGCGACAGTCACCGGTCTTGCAAGCGGTCTCGTCACGATTCAGGACGACCAAATCCGCGGTATCACCGTCGGCCAAGACGAAACGAAAACTGTGGAGGGAAAAGAGGTAACTACATTCAAGAAAGATGAAGACGGCACAATAATCCAGTTGTCTTCAAACGTCCTGCCCACGAAAGTCAAAGACGAAGTTAAAGTTACCTCTGTCGCAAACGGCAAAATTTACAACTTGCGCCTTGACGCGGACGATACTTCTATTCCTTTGCCTAAAGATGCTGTTTACTATGACATCGCTACTACCGGCGTTGCGACAGTCAAGATTAAAAGAGCTATATCCGCAGGTTTTGATTACGAAAATGCTTCTAACAAAACTACGATAAAATACAAAGCCGAAGATCTTAGTGTCGGCGGTGTCATTGGAACGATCTCTGGTCTCGACAAAGATAAAACCGTTATAAACTCTGATGGCAATATTACCGGCATTACCATTAATCAGAATACGACCGGTACTGATGCCAGAACAATCACCCTTTCGCTAGATGTACTCAACGGTCCTGTCACGTTTACTACCACTAATACAACAAATCCTTATAAATTGAAACTCGGTAATGATGTTACCGGAGCTAGCAGTGCTCCCGCCTTTGAAAAGACTACCACGACTGGCAAATTTGATCTTCGTGCCGGTGCCACAAACGGCGGCTATACTCTAGGAGAACAAAGCACGACAGATGGCGTAGTCACACAAAAAATCACGTACTTGGAAGGCGGAAACAAGGGTAACGTAGTAGCGTCAATCACCGGCCTCAAGAATATCGATAAGGATAAGGTTGCTGTCACAGAGGTAAAAGACGGCGACGAAGTCACTGGCTACAATATTACAATTTCCTCCGCTGACGCACTCAACGCCCAAGATGTTACAGTAACGCCATCAGATAGCACCAGCACCAAGACTTATACCCTTGAGCTTAACGGTGTTGCCGCGTCCGAAGCAACTGACACTTGGGATTTAACCAACGGCACCGCAACCTTCACGCACAAGGTTACTGCAGGTTACAAAGTTGACAGCGCAACTGGCAAAATCGTCTACACTCCGGAAAGTAGCATCGTTTCCACTCTGAACAACCTCAGCAAAGAAGTCACCTGGACTGTAGAAGACGGCGGCAAAACGCTTGCTACAGGAGGCACGAAGACCGTAACCGATAATACCGACCCCAACAATCCAACTACAAAAACTGTTAAAACAGGTATTACCTTCGCTGACGGCGTCTTCACAGTCACGGACGAAAAAGTTCTCGCGCATAAGGCGGTTAAACTCACAACCAAAGCCACCGGCAAAGATTCTTCCGGCAAAAACGTCACCGCCAACTACACAGTCGACCTTGACAGCGATATTAAAGCTAAAACCGATCCTGCTGTCTGGAACAAAGCGGACAACGCGACTGTCGCAACTTTGACGGAAACAACCGCTTCCGGTTATTCAATCTCCGGCGACCAACAGAATATCACTTATTCTTCTGACCCCGTCGTTACAATCCTCGCTACCGTCAACGGCTTGAATAAGGATAGCGTCGCGTATACTGAAGGCAACAAATCTTATGTTGGTATCGGCGTCACAAACAGTTCTACTCCCCCCGCAACTACTACTTACACCAAAGGTCTTGAAGTCACGACAAAGCCTTCGGATTCCACTACCGGCACCATCACGATTGGTCAAAACGTTCTCAACAACGCCAAAGTCACCCTCACCAGCAACAAGTATGTCTTAGCACTTGACGACACCACCAGCCCTGTTGTGGGTAGTAATGTCGCAGAAAAGAAAGTTTGGGCTATCAGCGGCACCACTGCAACTTATAAGAACGTCAAACCTGCTTACTACACCCTCGACGCCAACAGTAAAGGCCTCACCTACACGGCTCAGAAAGACACAAACGTAAGGGAAACCAACTCCCCGAATGTCACTGTAATCAAAGGCCTCAAGAGCGGTCTCAAGCTCAACGAAGAAGGCAAAGTCATTAACGCCGACGGCACCACTACTGACGGTCTCACTGTTAAAAATAATGGCGCGGTTTTATTGACTTCAGCTGTTCTCGGCACCAACAAAGAAATTACTTCGGATCAATATACTCTTGAGCTCGCCGAAGGTATTAAAACTGAAAAAGAAGAGGCTACCGAGTGGGTTGGCAGTGGCACCACTTACACCTTCAAGAAATACGACAAAGCTTATTTCACTTATGAAACTGGCAATAAAAAAATCACCTACACCGCGCCGACGGCCGGCACCACCTACGCGACAATCAGCAACCTCAAGAGCGACGCAACTATCAACTTCGCTGCGACCGAGCCCAATAACCTTGCTAAGGGCGGCACAATCAAGATTTCTGCAGACCAACTCATCGATAAGGACGTTACCCTTAAAGTCAACAGCGGCACCTTTGCCCTTGCATTCGCCGACGACTTTGACGCTGGTAAGAAATCTTCGATAGGCAGTAGCACCCTGAAGTGGGGCAAGACAAACGCAACAACCGCTGTCCTTCAAGGCACAAAGACTGCAGGTTACACGCTCAGCGAAGACGCGAAGTCTATAACCTACAAGAAGACAGCCGGAACCGTTACCCTCGCGACAATCAGCGGCCTTAAGAGCGGCTTTGAACTTCCCGCTGAAACCACATTCGATACGGATTCCAGCGGCAACCAAATTATCACTTTGGATAAAACTATGCTCGGCACGGCAAATGTCACGCTCAAAGGCGACGGCTATAAACTCGCACTTGCCGAAGACGCTGCCTCCGAAACTGATACGGCTACTTGGGTAAAGGCGACCAACGCGACAAAGGCAACCTTCACGCAACAAACCTACAACGGCTTCACCGAATCGGCCGACGGCAAGTCCCTCACCTACATAAAGAATACAAGCAAAATCGACCTCGCCACTATCAACGGCTTAAGCAAAGACCTCACAACAGATAACATGAAGGTCGTCTATGCTACTGATAGCCAAACTGCCGAAACGGCTAAAACGGAAGCTACTGCTGCTATTAGTAAGGACGGCACACTCGTTGTTCTTGATGATGTCAACAAAGTTATCTACCTCAAGCAAGATGCTCTTAGCGGCAAAGTCACCCTCGCAAATAAAGACGGCTACACCTTCGCGCTTGTTGACGATAATAACGCTAGCGTCACCGAACTCGGCGGCACTAAAATTACGGATGCCGCCCCGAAAGTCACCTTCAACAACGGCACAATGTCAATCGTAGCCGGCACCGATGATGAGTGGGTATTGTCCGACGACAAAAAGACCCTCAACTACACCGCGGCAAAATATGATACCCTCGCGACGGTTAGCGGTCTCCCGAAAACCATCACCAACACCGCGCATGACGGGATCACTGTCGACGGCACCAAAATTAAAATCGCTAAAGAAGCTCTTGTCAGTACCGATACAACAACCAGCAAAGACACCAGCCTCCTCGCTAACAACGCCAAAATCGTTCTCACTAACAAAAAGGTTGGCAACACCACTTACGAGTATGCGATTGAACTTGGTACCGGTCTTAACGCGAAAGCTACGGCTCCTACTGCTGACAAAAAGGTTTGGGCACTCAGCGGCACGAACTTGTCGCTTAAGGAAGTCACCTCGGCTTACTACCTGACCCCAGAAGCTTCCGGTACTACGCAGACAATTACCTATGTGGCTGAAAAAGTCGGCGACGAAATCGCAAAAATCGCAGGCGTTCCCGCAAATACTGTTTCTCTTAGCTCCGACGCTACAGCAGTTTACGTCGGCGGCGACACCTCGAAACCGGCATTTACTGCTACCATGAGTGGTGATGGTGCCATGAACGCTAAGACAATCGAAGTTGGCTCCGACCTCAGAACAGCTATTAAGACGGCGGATAAAGCTGTAACTCTTTCACTCACTGGAACTGGCTACACCTTCGACATCGGCTTTTTGGATGAAACAAATCCTTCTCCTAAACCTACGGATGGCGAGTTCGATTTCATAACAAGCAAATCTTTCACCGCGTTGAAGTCGGCAGGCAAGGCAACAGTAATCAATGAAAAGAGTTCTGGCTGGACTGAAGCCAGTACTGACAACAAACTTATATTCGCGAAATCAGCCGACAGCATTGTTGCAACAGTCAACGGTCTTAGAAAGGACTTTGATCCTAGCGGCGCCGCTGAAGATAGTAATGCTGATGACCTCGACTTCAATTCGAGCGATAAATTAAAATCAGTTACAGTGGGCAATACTGCTCTCAACAAAACGAACGTCACACTCACAATCCCCAGCAAAGGCGAAGTTTACAACCTCGCGCTTGCAAGCAATGTCGCCTCTTCGCTTAGAAGTTTAAGCGACACACCAGCCGCGAGCGACGTAGCGAATTGGACAGACGACTGGATGAACCAAACTGACTGGGTTGTAAGCGGCGGCACCGCCTCCTACAAAACTTACAACAAAGGCAACTACTACATCAAGCCCGCAGCAAATGCAAACACCACGCCCAATTCTATCGCCTACAATGCGCCGACAGCCGGCACCACTTATGCGAAAATTTCCGGTCTGAGCAAAACAGCTGAATCCGTTGCTTCTAGCGTTGATTTAAGTAATTACAGTAGTACAGCAGCTGCTGGCAAAGACATCATCATCACCTTGGGTGCAAAAGAACTCAGCACTTCCAAAGTCACCCTCGCTGTTTCAAAAGCTAATTCGGTTAAAGCGGCTAACACTAATAACGACACTCTTAAATCTATCTTCGAATCTATCGCCTCAGACCTCAACGATAAGATATTAGTCGGCAACAAGGTTGCGCCAAACTTCAAACTTGCGCTCGACACCACTACTGCCGACAGCGTTAAGGCAAGCAGCATAGACAACGCGGTTTGGGATAACAACGGCACGGTCGCCAACTTGACGGGCACAATCACCAAAGGTTACAAACTTTCCAACGACCAGAAGTCCATAACTTACCAAGCAGCCGACAGCAAACTTCAAGTCATCGCGAAAGTCAGCGGCATCAAGAAGGATTCGCAAATCTCTGACAGCCTCGTTGCAGCTATAACTGATACAACCGACCCCAACTACAACGCGGCATTGCCGAACCTCCAATACATAACCTTGAATAAGGAACACCTCGGCACCAGCAACGTCATGCTCACCGGCGAAGGCTATAAGCTCAAACTTGGTACCGATGTTGTTCTCGACACTAACAGTATAAGCGGTGCTGAAAACGGCTGGCACGACCAAACCGAATGGGTTGCCAACAACGGCACCTTCACCTACAAGACTTACGACAAAGCAAACTACAAAGTCAACGATACCGGAATGCAAGTCATCTACACTGGGGCTAAAGACGACACGAAGAATAACGCTAACCACAAGACATTCGTGAAAATTACCGGCTTGTCGAAAACTGCGGAAGCTTCTGATTTAGCGGCAGCAGGTGCTACTGTCGCTAGTACCGCCGATAATGTAACTACTATAGACGTAACCACAGCAAATGGGGGCGTAATCTCGTTGGGTGCTGATGTTCTCACCACTGGGAACGTTGCACTCACGGACAACACGATTTCTGCAAGCTTGAATGGCGCACCCGTCCTCTACAACGGCGGCTACACGCTCGCACTAAAAGACAATGTTGCCAAATCCACCGCAAGCAACGTCAACGCGACAGTCAGCGGCACGAAAGCAACTTGGGCGGGCACGCAAGGCGCAGGCTATCTCCTCGCCAACGACGAGCAAAATGTTACCTACTACAGCGCGAAGAAGGATAAGCAAACCATTGCGACGGTCACCGGCCTCAACGCCTCAGTCACTGCAGAAAACAGTAACGACTCGCTCTCAAGTAGCTACAACGAGGGTACCAATGTTATGACGCTGACAAAAGACAAACTCAGTAGCAACGTCGGAATCAGCGGAACGGCCGCGTATAACTTCTCCGATTTCGAGAACGGCACAATAACCGGTAGCGGCTCGGCTGATAAAGTCTCGATTGGCGGCGCAAGCGTCTCGATTAACGCGGGCAACGGCAATGATATCATCAACTTCACCAATTCCTCCAGAACAGCCGGCAATACCTTCATCTACGCGAACGGCAACGGCAACGACGTTATCTATGGCTTCACCTCAAAAGACGTTATCAAAGTCACCAATGTTGTCGGCACCACTTCCACCACCAATGAAGTAACGGATTCGACTGGAACAAAAACAGAAGTCACGACCTACAAGAACAACATCGAAGTCTATGCTGACACTAAGATTAGCGGCGATACTCTCGTTAAGGTCAACAACAACGTTATCAGATTGAAGGACTATAAATCTAACGTAACAGTCTACGATAGCAAAGGCAATCATTGGGATGCTAACGAAAATAACGGTGGCCAGACAAATAACGGCAGCTTTGTTGCGGATACTACTCCCCAAACCCAAGGCAACGTCTTGGCGGACGATGATTACGCGATGACACCGCAAAACCTCTTCGCTGACGATAACTACGCAATGACGCCGAATCTCAGCTCAATCGTCAAGAGCTCCACTTCCAGCTACATGGCGGACGATTTGGTTGCAGACGACGCAACGGCTCTCACCAAGCAAAGCACTGCGGTTTCCTACAGCGACAAAAAGTAATTGACAAAGAATTCAAACACGGTCGAATAAATTTCGGGCAGTCGGGGAAAATTCCTCGGCTGTCTTTTTTATTCCTCAAGAACGCAAAAAATAAGCTCGCCGAGCTTTTTCGACGAGCTTGTTATATTCAAGATATAAAATTTATTTGTTCGAGCCGATAACCAGCTTGCGGACAATATCGACAGGAATAATCGTGAACGCCATAGCCAAGACGAACGCCCATTCAGTCATCGTCAAGCCGTAGCAACGAAGAATCGCACCGCCAAGATACGTCATAGCGATTTGCACAACGACAATCAACGCCATAACTTTCAAAAAGCCGGGGTTGCCGCTTATGTTGTCAAAAAGATTTATTCTATCGGTACGGGCGTTAAATGCGTTGAAAACGGCTAGGAAGATAAAGAACGCAAAGTAACCCGTCAAAACGTAAACGCTGTCGCCGCCAAAAGTTATGTTGACGCCTTCGGGATTGACATCGCGGAAATGCTCGCGTGAAAAGTCTGTAAGCAGGAAGACCAAGCCCATTACGAATCCCCACAAAGAACCCGTACCAATCGCGCTGTACATGTATTTATTGATAATCGGTTCGTCGCGCCGTTTCGGAGCCTCTTCCATGAATCTATCGAGAGCAGGCTCGCCGCCGAATGCCAACGCCGCTAAAGTATCCATAACGAGATTGACCCAAAGGATTTGCGTTATCGACAGCGGATTTTCCAAACCGAGCAGCGGACATACAAACGAAATTAAAACTGCGCTGACGTTGATTGTCAACTGGAAGATGATAAATTTGCGGATTGAGTTAAAGATTGTGCGCCCGTAGAGAATCGCCTTGCCAATCGATTTGAAGTTGTCGTCGAGGATAACAATTTCGCTGGCCTCTTTAGCGACTTCGGTGCCGCCACCCATTGCAAAGCCGACGTCGGCTTTTTTTAATGCGGGCGAATCGTTGACGCCGTCGCCGGTCATACCTACAACCAAATTTAATTCCTGCGCCAAACGAACTAAGCGGCTTTTATCAGTCGGGAGGGCGCGTGCGATAACTCTAATCTTCGGGAGCTTCTGCTTGACTTCGTCGTCGCTCATAGCATTTAGTTCGGTGCTCGTTATGACAATCGCGTCGTCAATCTCAATCAAGCCCGCTTCCTTAGCAATCGCCTGCGCGGTCTCTTTTCTGTCGCCGGTAATCATAACGACTTGAACGCCGGCCGAGTGCACTTGCTCAATAGCTTTGATTGCATCGGGTCTTACGTCGTCGCGAATGCCCGTCACGCCTACGAAAGTCAAGCCGCTATCGGGAATGTTGCCGTCCTTAACTTCGCCGTCGTAAGTAACAAGCGCAAGCGTCCTTATAGCGCGGTTGGCGAGTTCGTCAATCTTCGCGTTGATTGCTGTTGTCGAGGTTAGCTTTTGT
This sequence comes from uncultured Selenomonadales bacterium, assembly GCA_947307055.1. Classification (GTDB taxonomy): domain Bacteria; phylum Bacillota; class Negativicutes; order Selenomonadales; family Selenomonadaceae; genus Quinella. The sequence goes on from CAMZHX010000013.1 coordinate 52,716, forward strand.
TGTTGCCCGTTAGCGTCGTAGTAGTAGGAGCATTTGTCGAGGAGACGTTCGGGTGCGCCCTTAATCAGCCACAGATTGAAATCGCCGCTGACTTTCGCCATAGAATATTTTTTCGCGCTGTCGAAGGGAACAGTATCATCGATTTTCACGTTGGGCGGATTGTCCTTGCCGATTAAAAATCCGAGCAGGGCGCGGTCAGTCATGTTGCCGCCGACGATTTTATCGCCGGTGATGACTGCGCCGTTATTGAATCGAATAGACAAGGAAATCAACGCTTGCAATTTTTTGCTGAGCTTGTCGAAAGTCTCTGTGAAAGTCGCGGTGCCGTCGAGGAATGTCACGACTTCGAGCAAACCTTTAGTGATTGTGCCGGTCTTGTCGCTGAAAAGAAGGTTCAGACTGCCGGCGGTCTCGATGCCGGAAATTTTGCGGACAAGGACGTTATCCTTTAACATCTTGCCCATATTTTGCGCCGAGACAATCGCAATCATGAGCGGCAAACCTTCGGGCACCGCCATAACGATAATTATGACGGCGAGCATAACCGCTTCAACGAGACTATTTAAAATGTTCATCCAATCGGAGCAGAACGCCGACATTTGCGCCCAATCGAAGTTGTGTTGAATGGCGATGCGCTCGAACATGAACGCGACCGCAATCGCGATACCGCCAATATAACCGAACTTTGAAATTTGTCCGGCAAGGTCGGTGAGCTTTATTTTTAACGGGGTGTCGCGGTCTTCATCGATTTGGAGTTCGCCAGCGATTTTGCCATAAACGGTGTTATCGCCGAGCGTGACTGTCCTCATAACGGCACTACCGCCCGCCACGACTGCTGCGCGGAAAACTTTATGCGGGTTGAGGAAGTCTGTACTCTGCGCGGCTTCAGAATCGGCAGTTTCATTCGGCGCGGGAGTCTTAGCCTCTTCCTTAGCCTCGCCGTTGAGAATCGATTGGTCGACATTGATTGAGCCGTCGATAATGACGCCGTCAGCGGGAATTTTATCGCCGGTCTGCAACAGGACGCAATCGCCCATAGTTATTTCGTTAATCGGAATTTCAGTCACGACGCCATTGCGATAAACTTTGCACTTTATCAGCGACGCTTCGCCCTGCAACTTTTGGAATGCGCTTTCGTTTTTGTATTCGGAGAAGGTCGAGACCAAAGTCGCCAACAAAACCGCTAACGCTATGCCGACTGATTCATACCATTCCGCCTTGCCCATGAACGCAAAGAAAACGTTGAGCACGAGCGCAAAAATTAAAATTTTGATTATGGGGTCATCGAAATTTCCTTTGAGCTTATCCCAGAAACCTTCGCGAGCCTGTTCGGTGATTGAGTTGTCGCCGAACTTCGCTTTAGCCTCTTGAACTTGAGCATCTGTTAAACCTGTGATTTTCAATTTACAACCTCCAAAACTATTTTTTTCAACTCCTCGACTTGAAGTTTGAGCGCGTCAATTTGTTCGTTCTGCTGTTCCGTGTAGAGTTTGAACATATTGGCATTGATAAACAAATAAGCAGTCAACGCGGCGTAGGTATTTGAATCATCAGCGAAAAATTTCTCCTTGAAGAATTTGAAGAAATCAGCCGGTTCAAAGTCATTATCAGTTAAAAAACCTTTTGAAATAGCACTAAGCCGATTTTGCATAAAAAAATCCAACGTTATGTATTCGTATTTGAGATTTTCTCTGAAGAATTCTTGACCGTCCATAAAATCATTTAAGATCTTGAAAACTTCAATGGCCATTTTACTTGCCGTAATCACGTCAAGTTTTTTATGCGAAAGAGAATTGTACCTTATCCGATAGTAGTAGTTATTGAACGGAACGCGAACATAAACTTTGGCAGTAGTAACGCACATAAACGCAAAAATCATATCTTCCCATACTTCCATCGGCTTGAACTTGATATTGTTGTCGTCGAGGAATTTTTTCAGGAAAAGCTTATTGCAAGCCCACCACAAATATTGCTGGTTGGCAAAATCTTCGACGCGCTTGCCAATGTCAGAAGTCTCAAGGGTCGGTTCCGTCACGAAATTTTCTTGCTGAATACTGCTGGCGGTAGCCTCATTTTTATCGCCATCTTCATGGAAACCTAAAAATTTTTCGACGTGAACGACTTCGGCATTAAATTCTTCCGCGACGTTGTAAAGTTCTTCCAAAGCCGTCGTGCTTAAAAGGTCGTCTGCGTCGAGGAAGTAAACGTATTTCCCCTGCGCCATATCGAGCGCGTAATTTCTCGGAATGCCGGGAAGGCCGCTATTCTGCTTGAACTTCGTCAACTTTAATCTGTCATGGAACTTCGGGAAAAAACTGTAGACGACCGCCCTTGAAAAGTCGGTCGAGCAATCATCAACTACGATAACTTCAAAGTCTTTAAAGGTCTGATTCAAAAGACTGTCCAAACACTCGGCAACATATTTTTCTGCGTTGTACATTGCGATAATTACAGAGATTGCAGGAGTATTCATTCCTAATTCCTCATTCCTACTTTCTACTTTCTAATTGCCTTTATATAATCTTCGACTACCAGCAGAACAAAATCTTGCGCGACTGTCGCCGACCTGGGGGCGTAATCGTCATTAATAGTGATGTTATCTGAAAGGACGCGAATCCCTATGAACGGCAAGCCTGCATTCTGACAAATTTGCGCGACGGCAACGGTCTCCATTTCCTCGCAAACCGTGCCGTATTTTTCGTGCAGGAAATCCATGTAATCAATCCAACACATCCACCAATCAGCACTACCAATTACTCCGGTCGTTACGTTGAATTCTTTATGAGCGTCGGCGACATTTTGAGCAACTTTTAAAAGCGTCGGGTCGGCGAGATATTCTTTATAGGGCTGAAATTTCCCGGTCGCCTTGTCGTAAGCGTAGACGCCGCGCATTTCCTGCGTAGTGAAATCGACGCCGGCTCCTTTGAGAGATTTAGCGGTTTTATAGGCGGAAGTCGGAATGCTTTTTTCGCCGATAACAATGTCGCCGATATTAAATTCTGGAGTGATACCGCCCGCTGTGCCTTGATTGATGACGGCGATTGGATTAAATTTCTTTATTGCCAGAGTCGTCGAGGCCGCCGCGTTTGCAAGTCCCTGTTCGGTGCGCGCGACTACGACCGGATAATTTTTGTAGGTGCCCGCCACGAACAGATAATTGAAATCGCGATAGGCGACGGGGTTTTCAAGGGCGCGAATCAAAATTTCGGTCTCGGTATTCATTGCGCCTTCAATCAAAATCGGGCGAACTTTGCTTTTGTAGTCGCCTTTAGCTTTGGTCAAGGTGGTATAAAATTTTTCTGCAACCTCGCCCGCCTCGTCTGCCAAATCGTCTGCGTTTATAATGGTTTCCGGAAGATTTTCTGCTTGCGCGGGTGCCGTCATGAAAAACAGAGCCGCGCAGATTACCATTAAAAATTTTTTCACGTTAAAGGCTCACCCCTTTTAAGCTCTTAATCTCTTCCGCTTGCTGATTCGTGTAGAGTTTGAAAAGCCCCGCCGCTACGAACAAATAAGCCGTCAACGCGGCGTTGTCATTTGCGGAGAAAATATTTTTGCGGAAGAACTCGAAGACTTCGGCGGGTTCCAAATCGCTGGCGACAAAAAAATTTTTCGCGATAACCTCAAGCCGCTCCTGAATGAAAAAATCTAACAGCGCGTATCGATACTGAAAATTTTCGCGGAAGAATTTTTGTCCGTCCATAAAATTATTCAACGCGCTCACAACTTCAAGCATCGTCTTAGACATCTCAAGGGCGTCGCGAGATTCATGCGACAGAGAATTTTTTCTAATCCGGTAGTAGTAGCTGACGAACGGCACGCGGACATAAATTTTGGCGGTCGCGACGCACATAAACGCAAAAATCATATCCTCGAAAGATTTTGTCGCGGCAAATTTGATTTTGTTATCGGAAAGAAATTTGCGGCGGAAAAGCTTGTTGCAAGCCCACCATAAATATTTTTTCCCGATAAAATCGTTAACGCGCTTGCCAATGTCGGGAGTTTCAAGGGTCGGCGCGGTTACGAAATTGCCCGCCTGATTGCTCACGACTTCAGCACCCGATTTCCCGTCCGCGTCGAAGAATGCAAAACATTTCTCCACGTGAACAACATCGGCATTGAAATTTTCTGCTACGTCGTAAAGTTCTTCAAGAGCCGTCGCGCTTAAAAGGTCATCGCTGTCAAGGAAGTAAACATATTTGCCGCGAGCCGCTTCCAATGCAAAATTTCTCGGAATGCCAGGAAAACCGATATTCCTAGAAAGTTTCATCAGCTTTAAATTGTCGCCGAACTTGCTAAAAAATTTTTCAGCGACTTTCAAAGAATTATCGGTTGAGCAGTCGTCGACGATTAGCACTTCAAAATTTTGGAACGTCTGCGCATGAAGACTTTCGAGACATTCGCCGAGATATTTTTCAGCATTGAACAGCGGGATAATCACCGAGACGGCGGGAATATTTTTCTTGCTCATGCCTTAGGTAAATCTCTTAGCCAATTCTTTCAAGCTCGCGTCCTTAGTGCCGGAGCCGATTGGATTAAATTTCCAGTCGTCACCGCGCTTGTAGACTTCGCCGGCAATCATCGAGAGCATATCGGTATAATCATCGCTGAGATTGAAACGGCAAAGTTCTTCGCGGCTGTCGGGGTCGATAATCCTAATAAAGGCGTTCTTAATCATGCCGAAATGCTGATTGCGAGCGACCGCTTGATAAATGTTGACGACGAAAATTAACTTGTCGTAATGCGGCGGCATTTTGTCGAGGTCAATGAAAATTTGTTCGTCATCGCCTTCGCCCTCGCCAGTGAGGTTATCGCCCATATGTTGAACAGCGTCGCTTTTATGGTGGAGGTTCCCGAAATAAATCAGGTCTTCCTTGTCGACGAACTTTCCGTCTTTGCACATGAAAACAGAGGCGTCGCAGTCAATACTTTCCTCGTTGCCGAAAAGCCTACTGAAGAAGCCAGTTTTTTTCTTGTTAGCGGCGTCCCAACCGAGACCGACCATAAGGCGCGTAAGTTTTCTGCCGTCGGATTTTTTGAGCGAAACTTTCTGCCCCTTCTGAAGATTGACAGACATTTAAAATTCCCCTTTCAAAGGGAAAAGGGAAAAGGGAAATGGGAAAAGTCTTTTCCCTAACTTATCCCTTTTCCCTTCTCCCATTTCCCTAACAATCACACATTAACGCCGTAGTTTTTGCCGAGCGAAGCTAAGCCGCCGCTGAAGCCGGAGCCAATAGCGTTGAACTTCCACTCGCCCTTATTGCGATAAAGTTCGCCGATAACAACCGCGGTCTCGATTGAAAAATCTTCGCCCAAGTCGTAGCGGATAAGCTCTTTATTATTCGTGGCGTCCATAACGCGAATGAAAGCGTTCTCGACTTGCCCGAAATTTTGCTTGCGTTCTTCTGCCTCATAAATCGTAACGGTGAAGTCAATCTTCTCGACTTCGGCGGGAACTTTGGAGAGGTCGATTTTAATTTCTTCGTCGTCGCCTTCGCCGGCACCCGTCAAGTTATCGCCGAGATGTTCCACCGAGCCGCTCTTATGCTTGAGGTTGCCGTAGAAAACAAAATCGTCATCGCTTGCAACTTTGCCGCTCGCACCGAGCAGGAAAACCGAAGCGTCCAAGTCGAAATCCTTGCCGCCGTCGTACTTGTTGGTATCCCAGCCGAGTCCGATTAAAATATTCTTCAAACCGGGATTAGTCTTCGTGAGGTCAACCTTTTGACCCTTCTTCAAACTGATTGCCATAAAGAAAAACCTCCTAAAAATTTTTAAGGCTCAAATAATTTAACACACTCTGAAAAGAATTTCAAGCAGTAAATCAATTTGACAAAGCCGCGAGTTTATGATAAATTTTTCGCGTCAAAAGGACAATTTTAATGATAGGCAGTCCGTTTTGGGCTCCTTCCTCGTTAGTAACTATAGACTATTGATTCTTGAGCCGATGAGACGGCTTATTTTTTTCCATTAAGGTACGTCAGCAACGCGAGAACGAACGTCCCGATGTTTGACAAGTGGTCAAGCCAGTCGAAGAAATCCATTGCGCGTCACCTCCTTCCCTCGAGGAAGAAAGCCGACACAGCGAACTACCTGCCAAAATGAATATATCATACGTTCATAAATCTTTCAACCAGTAAACAATTTGACAAAGCCGCAAGTTTATGATAAATTTTCTGCGATTGAATGAGACAATTTTAATGGCAGGCAGTCCGCTTTGGGCTCCTTCCCCGTTAATGTAGATTTAGATTAAGGGTTTTTAGAGCCGACGAGACGGCTTATTTTTTTCCATTAAGGTACGTCAGCAACGCGAGAACGAACGTCCCGATGTTTGACAAGTGGTCAAGCCAGTCGAAGAAATCCATTGCGCGTCACCTCCTTCCCTCGAGGAAGAAAGCCGACACAGCGAACTACCTGCCAAAATGAATATATCATACGTTCATAAATCTTTCAACCAGTAAATCAGTTTGAAAGCGAAAAATAGAGAACAAAAATTAATTTTTTTCGACCTCCGTTGGGGAATTGTCTTCGGGCGGCACCTCGTCGGGCAAATCGTCGTTGGGTATGTCGATAACATCGCTGAACGGGACAATTTTTTCCTCGCCGTGTTCGTTATCGATATAGCGTAAACCTTCATCTGTTATAACAGCTTGGTCAGCTTGGAGAGCCGTCACTAATGCCGCGCTTTGTTGGTCAATGCTTATTATGCCAAAATTGCTGAGAAGTTTTTTAAGGACGGTTTTTTTAGCCATAGCGTCAAAATTCGTCGACCAAACTGAACTTTTTTTGCCCGAACGCAAATCATAGGCATAACTCTGCGAATATTTTTCCGCGTGCGCTTGAAGTTCTTCGACAGTCATATACAAACTTTTTTTGAAACCGTTAATGAGCTCCATGTAAGAAACGTAGCCGACAATGGTATCTGAAAGTTTTTCGCCGCGAATTATTTCGCCCGTCACAAAGTCGATTTCTTTAATTTGCCCTTCGCAAACCGCGCCCGAATTTAGCGTGCGATATTGACCGGAGCGCATTGCCAACTGAATGTAGCCGCGATAACCGAGTTGAAACGTTGCGTGATTTTTATAAGGAACGATATGTGCAAGACCTAAGCTGGGGTTTATTGGGAGTTTAAGCGCGGCAGCGATACCGGCGGCACTCAAAATTGAATTCGGCGAGCAATTTTGCAGTTTCGAGTTACTGCGATAAATTGTGAGTATCGACGAAATGAATGATGGCGCGGATTTGTCCAAAAGTTCTTCAAAGCGGCGTTTAATTCCCGATGAAGCCAAAAGTTGTTGGAGCGTTGGGTTTTCCTGCCTCATAAAGATTCTCCTTTCAAATTTTTTAGCCATTGTAGCAAAAAAAAATCTTCGTGGCAATTCTTCAACCTTGACGATAAAAAAAACTTGTGATAGACTGCGCGTTAATCTTAGCCGCGGCGCAGTTCGTCGATACTCCGACGCGGACTTCGCTAACGGGAAAATTTTTTACGCAGGAGGAATAAAAATGTTAGACAAACAAGCAAAACAGGAGATTATGGAAAAATTCGCCGTGCACGAAGGCGACACCGGTTCACCAGAAGTTCAAATCGCATTGTTGACGGCGCGCATTTCCTACTTGACAGAGCACCTCAAAGAGCACAAAAAAGATCATCACTCTCGCCGCGGTTTGTTGAAAATGGTTGGTCAACGCCGCCGCCTTTTGAGCTACCTGAGCAAAAAGGACATCAATCGTTATCGCGAAATTCTCGCTCAACTTAATCTCCGCAAATAATTTTCATACTAAATAAAAAATATCCCCTGTCAAAATTGTGGCAGGGGATTTTTTCGTTATTCAAGAATCAAACAAAGTTCAAAAGATACGCCGATTAAAGGAGAAATCACTATGGCTAAAAACAAAAACCTAAACACCGCTGCACGCGCAAAAAAAGATGAGTTCTATACCCGAATCGTCGACATCGAAAACGAATTGCGCTACTATCAAAAATTTTTCACGGGCAAAACCGTCCTGTGCAACTGCGACGACCCTTACGAAAGCGATTTCTTTAAGTACTTCACGATTTATTTCAATCAGCTCGGTCTCAAAAAATTAATCGCAACTTGCTACGTTGGCTCGCCCATTGTACAGACCGAATTGGACTTTTTCGGCACGCCTAACGAAAATCCCAACTTCGACAAGAAAAAATCCGCTATCAGGTTCGATGTTACCGAAGTGCGCGACTTCAACGGCGACGGCGCAATAAATTTGGCGGACGTAAGGTGGCTACTCGAAAATAATCGCAACGTCGTGACCTATCTCGAAGGCGACGGAGATTTTCGCTCGCCCGAATGTATCGCCGCGCTAAAGGAAGCTGATATTGTCGTCACGAACCCGCCTTTTAGTTTGTTTAGAGAATACGTCGCCCAACTTATTCAATACGACAAAAAATTTCTCATCATCGGCAACATGAACGCCATAACTTACAAAGAAATTTTCCCGCTCATTAAAGAGAACAAAATTTGGCTCGGCTACGGCTTTAGAAGTATGGTCGGCTTCTTCCGCAGTCCTTACGAAGATACAGCGACCGCCTCTCAACACATTGACGGCTTGATTAGAAATTCGGGTGTTCATTGGTTCACGAATTTAGATGTTCGCAAGCGGCACGAAGACATTTTGCTGTACATGAAGTATACGCCGGAAAAATATCCGCGCTACGACAACTACGACGCAATAGAAGTTTCAAAGACCGCCGAGATTCCCGAAGATTATTTTGGAGTTATGGGCGTGCCGATTACTTTCTTCGATAAATACAATCCAAATCAGTTTGAAATTTTAGGCAATAGTGAGATGTTCGCAGAGCCGCTCGTCATTGACGGCAAGTTGAAGAATAAGCCAGGACGATTTTATATTAACGGCAAGCGCATGTACGACAGGATTTTGATTCGTAGAAAGGCGGCGGAGTAAATGGAAATATTGATGCATGAAATTACGGTGCGCGAGGTTGCGGCGGGCTTTATGGACGATCCGGAGCGCGGTTGCAGAGGTTATGGCGGGAAATTGAACATAAGACCAGCTTTTCAGCGCGAATTCGTTTACAACAGCAATCAGCGCGACGAAGTGATTAAAACTGTCCTGCAAGAATTCCCGTTGAACGTAATGTATTGGGTTCGCAGCGACGACGGGACTTTTGAGATGCTCGACGGGCAACAGCGCACGATAAGCATTTGCCAATACGTTTCAGGCAACTTTTCGTTAGGCTATCAAAGCTTTGGAAGCTTGACAGATACGGACAGGGAAAAGATTTTGAATTACAAGCTGATGATTTACATCTGCGAGGGCAACGACAAAGAAAAATTGGATTGGTTTAAGATAATCAACACGGCGGGCGAAAAACTCACAGATCAAGAGGCGCGCAACGCGATATATGCTTGCGAGTGGCTGACCGACGCGAAAAAACGTTTCAGCAAGAATAATTGCCCGGCGTACAATCTTTACAAGGACTATTTGAAAGGCTCGCCGATTCGTCAAGATTATTTAGAGGCGGCGTTGAAGTGGATAGCTAATCGCGACGGATTGGATAAGTTAGAAAGTTATATGGACGCGCAGAAACAAAATCGCACGGCGGACGCTTCGGATTTGTGGGAATATATTCAAACGGTGTTTGCCTGGGTGAAAAAAACTTTTCCGCACTACCGCCCGATAATGAAGGGCTTGGATTGGGGAATTCTTTACAACAAATACGGCGAGAATATGTTGGACGCGGAAAAATTGGAAAAAAAAATTTCGCGACTGATTCTTGACGATGATGTTACGAACAATCGCGGAATTTATGAATATCTTTTGAGCGGCGAGGAAAAATATTTAAATTTGCGAGCATTTAGCAAGGCAATGAAGTTGGCAGCTTACGAGCGGCAAGCCGGTATTTGTGTGAAGTGCAAAAAACACTTTGAGCTTGACGAAATGCACGCAGATCATATCACGCCGTGGAGTAAGGGCGGCAAAACGACGGCGGAGAATTGTCAAATGCTGTGTGCGGATTGCAATCGCCGCAAAAGCGATATTTGATACTGTTTACGCGGCAATAGAGCGTGTTGGTAAACTAAAAGTCGTGATGTGACGAGGAATTTTTTCGATTGACGAGGCGCAACAACGAAGTCAGACGGAAAAAGAACCGTCACTTGCCAGGATTTACCAACAGCCCCTAAATCTTGCTCTCGCCTACTTTATCGAAGGTCGCTAAAATGTCGCGGCTCGGCTCGGCAGTAACGAGGCTCACAAGATAAATCGCTATAATCGAGAAGATAAAGCCCGGCACAATTTCATACAGTCCAAACAAATTAAGCTGTTTCCAAACTAAAACCGTCACGCCACCAACAATTATCCCCGCGATAACGCCGGATCGCGTTGTGCGCCGCCAAAATAGGCTCATAAGCAAAGCAGGACCAAATGCCGCGCCAAATCCCGCCCATGCATACGCGACCATGTCCAAAATAAAACTGTCGGGATTGATGCCCAATAAAACAGCTATCGATGCGATTATCAAGACAGATGCTCGCGAAATCCAAACCAACTCGGTTTGATTTGCGTCTTTGCGGAGTATCGTTTTATAAAAATCCTGCGCGAACGCCGAAGCCGCAACTAATAGCTGACTTGATGCCGTTGACATTATCGCCGCCAAAACCGCGCTCAATACTAATCCTGCGATTACCGGCGGGAAAAGTTGATTCGTCATAAGCAAAAATACCGTTTCGGCGTTTGTGCCCTCAAGAGTCTGCGTCAAATAGACCGTGCCGACCATGCCGACCGTTACCGCCGCCGCTAAACTCAAAATTACCCACGTCATCGCGATATGCGTTGCCTGTGGGATTTCTTTTGTGGATTTTATCGCCATAAACCTAACCAAAATGTGCGGCTGACCAAAATATCCTATGCCCCACGCTAAAAGCGAAATCAATTCGATAAATCCGAGCGTCGAACCGTCCGGTTTCGTGAATGGCTCGAACATTGACGCTTTGTAACTCGATATTGCGCTAATTGTGTCGCCAAAACCGCCTAAACTCATCGCCGCGCAGGTCGGAACAAGTAAAATTGCAAAAAACATCATCACGCCTTGAATAAAATCTGTGCGACTGACTGCTAAGAAGCCACCAATCAGCGTGTAGAAGACGACAGAGCCAGCACCTAAAAATATTGCGTACTGGAACGGCAAACCAAAGACCGTCTCGAATAATTTGCCCGCCGCAACAAAGCCCGAAGACGTGTACAGGATAAAAAATATCAAAATGAATATCGCAGGCACTATTCTTAAAAGTCCGCTCGTATCTTTATAGCGATTCTGCAAAAATTCGGGTAATGTCAGCGCATTCCCGGCAAGTTCCGTGTATTTTCTAAGCCGCGCCGCTACAAAATGCCAATTCGCCCAAGTTCCTATCGATATTCCTATCGCTATCCAGCCCGCGTTCAATCCGGCAAGATAAGCGAAGCCAGGCACGCCCATTAGCATCCAACCGCTCATATCAGACGCCTCAGCACTTAACGACGTGACCCACGCGCCCAATTTGCGATTTCCTAAGAAATAATCGCTCATATTTTGCGTCCGACGATAATAATACACGCCAATCGCCATCATCAGCCCGATATACAGCACAAACATGTTGATTATCACTAAATCATTCGTCAAAACAAAATCCTCCTCCTTTCATAACGCGCCAATTATAACCGCGTCGATAATTTTAATCAAGACGCTTGCTTTCGAGATGATTTTAAGTATTTTCAAAGCGATTAGCAACCATAACTTTAAATCGGCATTGACATTTGCATTATAAGCGTCTAAAATTCGCCGAAGTGTATCTTGTATACACGTCAGAAAATTCTTCAATCGAGTTTTTACAGGAAGAAGGAGTGATTTTATGTTTTGGGCTGAATTAGCTGTCGTTTTGATAATGTTGATTATCGGAGCGCGTTACGGAGGAATTTTTTTAGGAATGTCGAGCGGTTTTGCGATTGCAATACTCGTTTTCGGCTTCGGACTCGCTCCAGGCAACCCCGCAATCGATGTTATCATGATTATTATGACCGTCGTCGTTATCGCCGCCACTTTACAGGCTTCAGGCGGCATGGATTACCTTATTCAAATCGCCGTCAAGCTTTTGCGCAAAAATCCGAACAGAATTAGCTATTATGCTCCAATTATCAGCTGGATTTTTACTTTTATGTGCGGAACCGGAAATATTTCCTTCGGAATTCTGCCTGTTATCGCTGAAGTCGCTAGAGAAGCCGGTGTTCGCCCCGAAAGACCAATTTCTATGTCAGTTATTGCGTCTCAACAGGCTATAACCGCTTGTCCAATTTCCGCCGCTACCGTCGCGCTTGTAGGGCTTCTTTCGCCAGCAGGAGTAACTTTAATCGATATTTTAATCGTTTGTATCCCCTCAACCCTAATCGGCGTCGTTTGCGGCTCACTTTGGGCGGCTCGCATGGGTAAAGAACTTAATTTAGACCAAGAATATCTCGATAGAGTCGCTCGCGGCGAATCCGCGCCCATAAATGAGAAGGCTCAAATAGCTGAAGCTAAAGAATTTTCCCCTGAAACGAAAAGAGCCGTCGCAATTTACCTTTTGGCTACCGTTATCGTCGTTATCTTCGGCATTTTCCCCGAATTGCGCCCGTCTGCTGAACTCGGCGGCAAAATGGTCTCTTTTACTATGACTATGTGCATTGAAATGGTTATGATGGCTATGGCGGGCGTCATGATTATCGCTTGCGGCGTAAAAGTCAATTCAATCATCGAACAATCCGTTTTTCGCAACGGTTTAATGGGCGTTTACTGCATTTTCGGCTTAACTTGGGCGGGCGACACTCTCACGCGCAATAATATCGATTTTATCAAGTCCGGTGCCTCAGATTTAATCGCAACTTATCCTTGGGTCTTCGCGATTATACTTTTCCTGCTCTCCGCCGTCATTTTAAGCCAAGCGGGCACGATTGGAGCACTCGCGCCGCTCGGAATTACGCTCGGAATCACTCCGCCCGCTATGATCGGTATGTTTCCCGCTGTAAATGGCTATTTTCTCGTTCCGATTTATGCTACGGTGCTTGCCGGTATCGCTTTTGACAGAACGGGCACTACTCGCATCGGAAAATTCGTTTTTAATCACAGTTTTCAAATTCCTGGCTTGATTACATGCATTGTCAGCGTTGCAGTCGGTATGGCGTTGGCAAATGCTGTTTTGTAGGAAATAGAAAGTAGAAAGTAGAGAGTAGAGAGTAGGGAAAATTAACTCCTAATTCCTAATTCCTACTTCCTAATTCCTAATTAAATTACGAAAGGTGCTAAAATCATGAGAAAGGAACACGATTTTTTAGGAGAACTCGAAATTCC
>CAMZHX010000014.1 GCA_947307055.1 uncultured Selenomonadales bacterium
CGGTTTACGAAGACCGCTCGTTCACGTTCATAACCAAAACTCCGCCGGCAGCTGTCCTGCTCAAAAAGGCGGCGGGTATCGAAAAGGCTTCGGGCGAACCGAATAAAAACAAAGTCGCTAAACTGCCCCGCGCTAAGGCTCAAGAGATTGCCGAATTGAAAATGAAAGACCTCAACGCGGCCTCAATCGAGGCGGCAACGCGCATGATTGAAGGCACTGCGCGTAGCATGGGCATTGAAATTGTTGCGTAAAAGCAATGCGTAATGCGCAATGAAGTGGGAGATTTATTCGTTAACACCACTAGGAGGAAATTTTTAATGGCAAAGCAAAGTAAAAGATTCCGCGAGGCTCAAGGGCTAATCGAGAACGGCAAATATTATTCCGTCGAAGAGGCCGTGTCCCTCGTGAAGAAAACTGCAACCGCGAAATTTGATGAGACGATTGAACTGCACGTCCGTTTGGGCGTCGACCCTAAATACGCTGATCAGCAAGTTCGCGGCGCAATCGTCCTGCCTAACGGTATCGGCAAAACCAAAAGAGTTTTGGCATTCGTCGCGGGCGAAAAGGCTCAAGAGGCTCAAGCCGCTGGCGCAGATTATGTCGGCACTGATGATTTAGTCGCGAAGATTCAAGGCGGCTGGTTCGATTTCGACGTAGCAGTTGCCACGCCCGATATGATGCGCGTCATTGGTCGTTTAGGTAAGTTGTTGGGTCCGCGCGGCCTCATGCCTAACCCCAAACTCGGCACCGTCACCAACGACATCGCTAAAGCTATCGGCGAGCAAAAGGCCGGCAAGGTCGAATACCGCACCGATAAGCAGGGCAATATCCACTGCCCCATTGGCAAAAAATCTTTCGAGGACGACAAGCTTAGGGAAAATTATCAGACGCTCATCGATACCCTAATCCGCGTCAAGCCCGCCGCCGCTAAAGGCCAATACATTCGCTCTATTACGTTGGCTGCGGCTATGGGTCCCGGCGTCCCGATTCAAATTTAAGCTAACTAAATATCTCAGACCATAGAAAGCAAGTTCGGCACGCCGATTAAAGCACTTGCTCAGGTCGAAAGTAACTTTGACATTAAAAGTTCCTTCGGTCTGCGCGGTCGAAGGACTTTTTCATTAAACCGCAGGAGGTGAAAATTTATGGCAGTTACAAGCAAGGTCACGCCCAAAAAAGAAGCAGTCGTCGCCGAAATCAAAGGCTGGCTGACTTCGGCTAAGGGCGTCGTCTTCACAAGTTACAAAGGGCTCGACGTGGCAACCGATACCCAACTGCGCCGCGAACTTCGTGCGGCCGGTGTCAAATATAAAGTCGTCAAAAATACTATGCTCCGCATTGCGGCTAAACAAGCGGGCATCGAAGGTCTTGACGCACACCTTGAGGGCACAACCGCTATGGCGTTCGCTGAAGACGCGGTCGCGCCGGCTAAGGTTATCTGCGACTTCATCAAGAAAAATAAGCTCGAAGACAAAGGCATTTTGACAATCAAAGTCGGTATGGTCGAGGGCAAAGTTATCGACGATAAAGGCGTCAAAGCTCTGGCGAATTTGCCGAGCCGCGAACAACTCGTTGCAAAATTGCTCGGCAGCATGAACGCTCCGATTGCAAATTGCGTGGGCGTCCTGTCGGCTGTTATTCGCAATTTCGTCGGCGTCGTCGATGCTATTCGCGAAAAGAAGGAAAAGGAAGCAGCGTAAAAGCAATTAGGAATGCGTAATGCGTAATGCGCAATGAAAATCTGGGAGGTAAAAATAAAATGACTAAAGAAGAAATTATGCAAGCTATTGAAAGTATGACGGTTCTCGAACTCAGCGAACTCGTCAAAGCTATGGAAGAAAGATTCGGCGTCTCCGCAGCAGCTCCGGTAGCAGTTGCGGCGGCAGGTCCTGCGGCGGCAGCAGCTGAACCCGAAGAAGAAAAAACCGAATTCGACGTTATCCTTGCGGCTATCGGCGACAAGAAAATCAACGTCATCAAAGTTGTCCGCGAAGTCACCGGCCTCGGCCTCAAAGAGGCTAAAGCCCTCGTCGACGGCGCACCCGCTCCCGTCAAAGAGAAAATCTCCAAAGCTGACGCCGAAGCCCTCAAAGCGAAACTCGAAGAAGCCGGCGCAACTATCGAGATTAAATAAGCAAGCGTATGTAATTTCCTATAAACCCTCGCCCGTTTCGAGTGAGGGATTTTTTCTTGACTTAAGTTAGCTCCAATGGGTATCATAATTGAAAATCCCCTGCACAGGGTTAAGGAGGAAATTTTTATGGCAATCAAAATAGCTGTTGTCGCGGCATCGGGCAGAGTGGCGAGGAAAGTCATTGCGGAGGCAGCAACTCGCGGATTCGAGGTTACGGCATTCGTCAGGAAACCAACTGAAATCGACGGCGCGGCTAAAATCATCGTAAAAGATATTTTCGCACTGGAGAAAAGCGACCTTGAAAACTTCGACGCGGTAGTTGATGCGTTCGGAGCATGGACGCCCGAAACCCTTCCTTTGCACACCACGACCAGTCAACACCTCTGCGATTTGTTGAGCGGCACCAATGTTCGGCTTTTAATCGTCGGCGGCGCGGGCAGTCTCTACGTTGACAAGGAACATACAATCCAACTTTTCAAAACACCCGACTTCCCCGCTGATTACGTCCCGACCGCGCAGGCTCAAGCAACGGAGCTTGATGAACTTCGCAAGCGCAACGACGTTAAATGGACGTTCATAAGTCCTGCCGCAGATTTTCAAGCGGACGGCGAACGCACCGGTAAATATATTCTCTGCGGCGAAGAATTTACTTTGAACGCGGCGGGCGAAAGTGTCATAAGTTACGCGGACTACGCACTTGCTATGGTCGACGAAATCGCAAGCGGCAATCATATTCAAAAAAGAATCAGTGTCGTTAAAGCTTGACTTAAATTAGCTCGAAGGTTTATCATGATTAAAAATCCCCTGCACGGGGTTAAGGAGGAAATTTTTATGGCTATTCAAGCTCCGGTCGTCGGCTCCAAAAATGTCACCGGCGAAAATTATCAAGGCTCGGCGGCTAAAGTTTACTTCACGCGGAAAATCGACGCCGAACACCTCATCAAGCTCTACAAGCTCATTAACGAAAATATTTATGGCAAAGTCGCTATCAAACTTCACACCGGCGAGAAACACGGCCCGAATATTATTCCGCGCGATATGGCGCAAGCGTTCCAAGCGCAGGTTCCCAACTCCGCTATCGTCGAATGCAATACGCTTTACGAGGGCGACCGCTACACCACAGAAGGTCATCGCGAGACGCTCAAAGTTAACGGCTGGACTTTTTGCCCCGTCGACATCATGGACGAGAACGATGAGGTTGTCAATCTGCCCGTGCGCAATGGTTTTCACCTTAAGGAAGTCGCTATGGGCGCGCACCTCGTCAACTACGATTCGCTGATTGTCCTGACGCATTACAAAGGGCATTACATGGGCGGCTTTGGCGGCTCTATGAAAAATATCGGCATAGGCAATGCGAGCGGGCATTTGGGCAAGGCGCAAGTTCATGGCGTCGACCCCGATAACGTTCCGGCAGATTTTATGCAGTGGCCGACTAAGGAATATTTCATGGAGCTTATGTGCGACAGCGCGAAGGCAACTTGCGATTATTTCGGCAAGCACATTGTCTTTATCAACGTCATGCGCCGCTTGAGTGTCGATTGTGATTGCGCAGGCGTCGAGGCTGATGAACCTACTATGAAAGATATTGGCATTGCCGTTTCGACCGACATTTTAGCCGTCGACCAAGCGTGTTGCGATTTGGTTTACGCCGCGCCCGACAGTCACGACTTGAAAGAGCGCATTGAAACGCGCGTCGGCCTTCGTCAACTGTCTGCTATGGCGGAAAAGGGCATGGGCAATCCCCAATACGAGCTGATTGAAATCGATTAAGTTTATAACGGTATAACAAAAAGGGCTTGTGCATTTCGCATAAGCCCTTAATTTTTTTTGAGTCAAGTTAAATTGTCAGGTTGTCGTGGTGTTTGGATTAGTTGTCGTGGCCTTGACTGCCACAATGTCATTCTTAGCTAGGTTGGTCGAGTAGTTCAGGTCGATTACCGCATAGCCGTCGCTGGGGGCACTCTTGAGCCTGTTTTCCGTCGTGATTAACGTGCCTGGAGCTAAAGTGTCGCCCGTGCTTGCAGAATAGTACGTATCACCACCGGACTCTGTGAACCAGTAGTACGTGTTGTTCGCCTTGATTGCAACTTTGCTAAAGTCGGTAACCGCCGCAGTGCTGCCGTTTTTAATACCGCTCATGATATTGAACGAACCGACAGCAGCGTCTGTACTCTTGCCATTCGTCATGCTGAACTTAATCGCACTGCCCAAATTTTCGATTTTGCTGATAATGCCGCTGGAGACTTTGATCTTGTCGTTTGCGAAATCGAAGTTAGCAATATTCGCGTCGCCGGTGTTGCCCTTGGCGTAGAAGAATGTATCCTTGCTCGCGCCGCCGACTAAACTATCTGCGCCGCCGCCTCCTCTGAACATCGTCTTCCTATTCTTATTGCTGCCGCCAATCAGCGTTTCAGCGTCCGAAGAGCCCTTGAACGTCAAGTTCTTCTCGACATTCCCGCCATTGACCGTCGCCGCTTTGGGCAGTGCCGTCCTATTGCTGTCCTGCGTCTTGAACGTACCACTGAACGCACTAGTCAAACTAACTGAGCCGTTTGACTCGCCTATCGCGTTCTTGAAGTAAATTTTATCCCCGTCGTTGATTTTCAACGCGCCGTCCATAGTCTCGTTCGACTTAATCGTCAGCACGTCTTTGTTGCCGAACTTGAACTTAATCGACTTCTTGGCCGCGGTGATTTTTACATTTCCGGCGTCAAGGCTCGCTTTTATCGTGTTGGAATCAATGGAAATTCTGTCGCCCATGCCAAAGTTTTGAATGACATCTTTGCCCCCCGTGTAAACGAACAGGTCATCGGCGTCGACCGTGCTGCCAATAAGTTTATCATTCTTCGCGCCGCCCGAAAGGCTGACTTCATTAGTTGCCTTGCTAGCGTCGATTACAGTGTTATACTTGTCGCCCGCTCTTATGCTCGTTCCCGTCTCGGCGTCCGTAACGTAAATCTTTTTGACTGTCTGGGCGTTATGGTTGCTATCAGCAAAGGAGTAACTGTCTACGCCCGCCGAAACAGTCGCCATTGTCGGATTCTTTGCCTTGTTCTGGACGACGCCCGTCGCCGCGAACACCATCTTTTTGTAGCCATTGCCCTTGCTGGTGTCGCGCAGAAGAACTTCCTTCCCGGCCGCGCCCTTTATCGAAATTGTTTTGCTATCGCCGAGTGTGAGTTTAACGTCTTTGTTGTCACCAGAGCCGATGATTTCAAATTTTGTAAGCGAATCATCGCCGAGGTCGATTCTATCGCGGCCGCCCTCGTAGCCGCTTATCGTGACATTTCCGCCGCCGTACTCGAAGCCGTCTCTTTGTTTGTTATTTTCCATGTAAGCGAACAGGCCGCCTTGTGTGCCGCCGACTAATGTCACGCTCTGCGACTTCACTTTTTCGGCGTCGACCGTTGAAATGGCACTATCGGCACTCAAGCTGTAAAGTTCGTCGTTGAGGTCGATTTTGCCCTTCGCGCTCGCGAACAACTTCAGGCTATTATTATCACCGGTGCCGCCCGGAATACTTACTACGCCGTCCTTCGTGAGGTAGCCGGTACCCTCTAACGAAACTTTTTCAAACGGCTCGTTGTCGCCGAACTTGAACGTCAAAGAGTTGTTCTTGTCGACCGTGAAAGTCAATTTGCTGTTGGTCAGCTTGCCGCTAGAAATTCCCGCAACCTGCGTGTCTTCGATTGCCAACTTGTCAGTGCTCGCGCCGAAGTTCTCGATAACGTCTTTGCCCGCCGTGTAGTAGAACAAGTCTGCTTCTGCTGGCACTGTGACACCGACCAAAGTGTCATTGCCTGCGCCGCCGTTGAGGCTGTTGCTCTTAGTCTCGCTCCCTATGATGTAGTTGTTGTTGTCATTGCCGACGATTGAAATGCCACCTGTAGCCGTGACTGCCGCCGCATTTATCGCCGTGTAAACCGTGTTGGTGTCGGCCGCGCCATTGAAAACTCTGTAAGTGGCTCCTTCAGCGTTAGTTACGCCGTAGCCCGCCGCAAGCGTTATGGACTTGCCGTTGAGCGCAATGTAATCTTTTTTGACGGCGTAGTTATTGCGCCCGCTCGTTATCGAAATAACAGGTGCTCCTGCTGACGCGCCGCCCGCTATTGACAGTTGGTTGTCGTTGTCGAACTTAATCAGCAAGTCATTGTTATTTGTGACAGCTGTATCGACTGTGACATCCGCAAAGGAGACTTCACGACCCGTCACGTTGATTAAGTTGCCAGGGCCGTAGTTTTTAATTGAATCGGAGCCTTCGCTGTAGATGAAATAATTATAACCACTGCCACCTTCGAGTAAGTCATTACCCGCGCCGCCGTTCAGCGTCAAGCTTGCAGTGTCACTCGCGTCCGTCACCGCCATGAGCGTGTCGTCTTCGTCGTTGCCCTCAAGCACGCCGCCTAAACTGCTGCTGACGATATAATTTGCCTTGTCGTTGCCGCGTATCCTGATTGCTTGCGTGACGTTCGCCGCGTCTATCGTCGCATATTCGGTCGAGGTGCCGTTGTACTGCGTGCTAGTGTAACCCGCGCCCAACGATATGCCTTTGCCTTCCTGCGCGATTGAATACAATTTATTGGCAGCTATCGCCTTGTAAGTGTAGGTGTCAGTTTCGTTGCCGCTAGTTTGCAACAGGGCAACATTAGCCGCGCCCTTGAACGTAAGAGTTTTACTCGCACTATTAGGATCCAACTTGAGAACAAAATTGCTACCGTCGTAAGTCGCATTAGTGAAATCAATCGGAGCCTTCAAGTCATTGCTCGCCAAGCTAACAACGTCGCCGTCGCCATTGTCGTAGTTGTATCCTAAAATTACGTCGTTGCCCGACTTGTAGTTGAACGTGTTCTTGCCTTCGCCGCCGAACGTGACATAATTGTTATTGTCTTGGGCGTGGTCGGTTATGGTAAGGTTGCCCGCCGCCGCCGAGCCGTCGACCGTCATAACGTCACCGGTGATTTCATACGACTTAACGGCCGAAGCGAGCGTTACGCTCTTGCCCTCTTCCATTACCCAATCTTTTGTGTAAACGTAATGCTGACTGGAGGCAACCGAAACGCTAGGCAAGTTTGCGGCATCACCCTTTTGGAAAGTGAGCGTGTTGCCCTTGCCGAAATTGAGCGTGAAACTGTTCGTATTTGAAGTGATTTTGGTGCCGTCGGTAATGGGCGTTAAGCCGTCCAAAACGACTTCGTCTAGGTCGGTTCCTGCACTTCCGCCAAAGTCCGCGATAGTGTCCGCGCCGCCGGAGTAGTAGAATTTATCTGCGCCGCCGCCGCCCTTGAGGCTGTCCGCGTACGCGCTACCTCTGATAATGTCCGCGCCGTCGCCGCCGTCAATCGTCGTTGCTCTTGCGCCCGCCACGATTGAATCGTCGCCCTTGTTGCTGAAAATTGAGCTGAGACTGTTATCCGCGCCGCTGACTGTAACTGCCGTAACTGAAGCCGCCGCACCCGAAGGGCTATCCACAGTCAATTTGGTTGCCGTGCCGATAATGTCCGTGCCGATAATCTTTACGCCCGCAACCTGCGGAGTGATTGATACAGCATTGTCCGCTGTTGTGAATGTCAGCCAAGAATATTTCGCGGTAAGCGCATTGTTTAAAACAGAATTTAATGATGAACCAGCAATCGCGTTGGAAGTGTTATCTTGGACACCCAAAACTCTGTTTAAGCTGTCCGCTTTGAAATAACCTATGGAATCCGCCGCATTCGAGAAAGCACTTGTGAGACTGACGGCAAGAAGGGTTGCGCTCTCTCCGCCTGAGCTTATAATGTAGTCGAAATTTTTATTATCGCTATCTCCTCTGGCAGTCCAGCCCGCGCCAGCGTTGACAACGCCGTAGGTGCCGGTTTGTGAATTATAAACCGACCTACTGTCGCTGTTACCGTTATTGGTTGTGTATTTTTCGACAGATTCGCTGTTGTAAGTGCCGCCCGCGATTTTGACTTTATCGTTATAAGTTGTTGTTGCTTCTTCGCCGCTACTTACAGTCTCAAATGCGTCTTTTACCTCTTCATCGTCTTTGTCAGCAATAGTGATGACTTTATAATCAGTGTTGGTCTCTTTATAGGTGGTGATAACCGCGCCTTTGAAGTTACCGTCGGTCACATCGAGTCCGGATCTGTCGTCCTGATAGAAGACGGCAGCATCTGTGCCCTCGAACTCGCCGCCCGTAACATTGAGTTCTATACTATTAGTTTCGCTTCTATCATTGGGGTTTGTGACTGACAATGCAACCGTGCCCGAAACTTTGGCGTCGCCGCTGACATTGACATTTATATTTTTACCTGTGTTGTGCTGAGCGATAGCAATGCCCGCGCCTTTTGAAGTCGAGCCGTCGCCGTTTTTCGTGGCTGAGAAGGAACCTGTACCGGTGATTGTGCCGCCCGTGACTTCGACTTTAGTAGCTGCGCGGACTTCGACGCCCGTGCCGCCGTTGTTTGCGTCGCCGCCGGTGATTGTGCCGCCTTTAATGGTCAATGTGCTGTCGACTGACGGGTTATAAATACCGAGGTTATTTTTCAAGCCGCCCGTTGCCGAGAGGGAGCCGCTGAGGATTTCGATAGTTGTACTCTTATAATCAGGTTCATCTTTACCGTTGCCCGAAACAGCTACGGCTTCAGCTGCGGTGTTACTGTCGGCAGCAACTGCGGTAATCGTGGGACCCGCCGTATCGCCTTCCGTCCCTACGGTTACCTTAGAGCTTCCCCAAACAACTATACCGAACGCGTCGCCCGCATTGTAGCTATCGCCTGTAGGGCTAGCAAGTGTATTTTTTGTAGCGATTGTTGTGTTGGAACCCGTGACGGCTGCCTTTGCATTTTTTCCGACACTAAGTCCGATGTAAGTACCGAGGATCGTGCCGCCTTTAATTTCGACTTGAAGGTCATCACCTGATTGTTCCGAAGCGAATACTGCGTTGACGGCTCTGGAGGCATTGGTTGAGTTTGTTATTTCGACCGTGCCGCTCTCCATAATAAATTTGCCGCCACTGATAAAGATTGTGTTGTTGTTTGTACTCTTAGTATTATTGTTACCAGTCTGGTTATCCGTATTGGCAATTATTTTGCCGTCTGCATTGGCACTGGTGTCTCGGAGCGTGAAGGTGCCGTTTGTAACCTTTATTGCTCTGCCGTCAGTTCCAGACAAAGTTGAGGTTATAGTGTGTCCGTTCAGGTCGAGGGTGATATTTTTGCCGATTGTCAGTGCCTCTGTCAGTTCTATGTCGCCTGTAAGTTTGATTATGCCGTCATTGGACAAAGCAGTTGTAAGGGCTTCGACAGTGTTTACTTCTGTGACTGTGAGTTCAGTAGCAGGCGTGTCTTCAAAGCGTTGAAGGTCGAAAGAAAATTTATTGGTGGGAGAGAATCCCGTAATATTTCCGTCCATAGTTTTAATCCCCTTTTTGAGTTGATCATACCGCGCAGCCCTCCATAAAAATTTCCCTGTGAGGCATTGTGGGGGCAATAATCCTACAAAAAAATTCTTATTTATCATCTGCGTCGGCAAGTTGATAGAAATCGCGAGCCGTCATGGTCGCGACTGTCCGATTCGATTTTTTTATCAGCCACCTTTCGATAATTTCTTTTGGGGGGTTCGACTCGCGAGTTTATTTTATCGTCTGAAAATTCTTTGTCAATAGCAAATTCATTAAGGTTTTCTAAACTTTTTGAATATTAGCTTTCAAGTCTTTGATTTCCTTGTCAAACTCGATGAGGCGTTTGCGGTAGGAATGAATCGCGCCGTAGATGTAGGCGAAAAACGGCGTGAAGTCTCCGCAATATTTTTGCAGTTCCTTACGAACAATGCCGTCGAGTTGCGCGGGCGTGTACTTCTCGTAAAAGCGTTGCGTCCAAATCAAATGCTGTTGAACTATGTAATCAATCGAAAGCTGGCGGTAGTTCGGATTCTTGACGAAAAAATCAATGCCGCTCATGAAGTCATCGAGCACTTTGGAGCCTTCAATCATTAAATGTGTCAGCGCGTGCAAGGATTCTTCAATCGAAACCATTTTGCGCGTAATCGAATTGGGGTTGTGGCGGTAGATGTAAAAAATATTCGGGACGCGAACTATACGCGGCGCGGTGCACAGAACTTGAAAATAAAATACAATGTCTTCGGAAGTCAGCAGCTTGGAGAAGTGAATATTTTTTTCCATGAGATAATCGCGGCGATAAAGTTTGTTATGAACCCAACCGAAAAATCTTCCCTTGTAAAACATTTGGACGCGCTCGGCAAGGTTATCGGTCTCAAGGAACGCCTCTTTACAAAAGCCGCCCTTTTCCTTGCTGAATGTCGTAAATTTCGTTTCGGGCGTCACGTCGATAGTCTGATTTTCCGGAAAGTAAACTTGCTCGGTATGGACAACGTCGGCTCTCCATTTTTCGGCAATCGTAACGAGTTCTTGAAGGGCGGTCGGGGTGTACATGTCGTCGGCGTCGAGGAAGGCAAGATATTTCCCGCGGCTCAATCTTATTCCGGTGTTGCGAGGTTCACTAGCCGCGCCAGAATTTTTAGGAAGTCGGACAACTCTTATGCGCCTGTCCTGCTTAGCGAGTTCGACGACAATTTTTAACGTGTCATCGGTCGAGCAGTCATCAACGCAAATCAGCTCGAAGTCGCCGAAAGTTTGATTCAACGCGCTCCGCACGCAAGTTTCAATATATCGCTCGGCATTGTACATAGGCAAGACAATCGAGACGCCCGGCAAGCGTGGAATATTCACGGGTGCGGCAGGAGGATTTTTTTTCGTCAAAGCTTTGGGGATTTTATTTTTATGTGACATTCTCAACTCTCCGATTAAAAAATTTTGCTTGAATATAGCACAGCGGCTTTGAACTTGCAAATTATCCTGCTATGAAAAAATGTTCCGAAAATTTGTTGACACTCAAAAAAATTTGTTGTAGTATAGCAACAACTTGAGACTCAAACTTTCAAGAGTTTTTAAAAGTATAGGGAGGTATTTTTAATGGCTGTTAAAGTTGCTATCAATGGTTTCGGTCGTATCGGTCGTCTCGCATTCCGTCAAATGTTCGACGCTGAGGGTTATGAGGTTGTCGCAATCAACGATCTCACCAGCCCCAAAATGCTCGCGCACCTTCTCAAATATGACACCGCTCAGGGCGGCTACGCAGGCAGAATCGGCGAAGGCAAACACACTGTCGAATCCCATGACGGCGAAGGCGAAGATAACTACATCGTCGTTGACGGCAAGAAGATTATCATCTACAAAATCCCGAATGCAGCTGAAATTCCGTGGGCAAAACATGATGTCGATGTCGTTTTGGAATGCACCGGTTTCTACACCAGCAAAGCAAAGGCAGAAGCTCATCTGACCGGCGGCGCAAAGAAAGTCGTTATCTCGGCTCCTGCAGGCAATGATCTCCCGACTATCGTTTACAACGTCAACCACAAGACCCTCACCCCCGACGTTAAAGTCCTCTCGGCAGCATCTTGCACCACCAACTGCTTGGCTCCTATGACTGCTGCTCTGCACAAACTTGCTCCGATTCAAAGCGGCATTATGGCAACGATTCACGCTTACACCGGCGACCAAATGATCCTCGACGGCCCGCAGCGTAAAGGCGACCTCCGTCGTGCTCGCGCAGGTGCATGCAACATCGTCCCGAACTCCACCGGCGCAGCTAAAGCTATCGGTCTCGTTATCCCCGAACTCAAAGGCAAACTCATTGGCGCAGCTCAGCGCGTCCCGACTCCGACCGGCTCGACCACTCTTCTTTTCGCGGTTGTCAAAGGCGAAGTCACTGTTGAGCAAATCAACGAGGCTATGAAAGCGGCGGCTAACGAATCCTTCGGCTATTGCGATGAGCAAATCGTTTCCAGCGACATCATCGGCATGAAATTCGGCTCGCTCTTCGACGCGACCCAAACCATGGTCAGCCCCATTGGCGACGGCAACACTCTCGTTCAAGTTGTTTCCTGGTATGACAACGAAAACAGCTACACCAGCCAAATGGTTCGTACCATTAAGTATTTCGCAGAACTCAAGTAAGAAATTTTTCAATTAAGCACGGTTAAGACAGCGGCTCGGCTCTTCTGAAATGTTGAGCCGGGTCGTTTTCGGTTAAGGACTAGGTTATTAGGTGTATAGGTGGTTAGGTGGATAGTTCTAATAATCTAACCACCTAACCACCTAACCACCTAACAACTACTTTAGGGAGGTTTTCCAATGAATAAGAAAAACATTCGCGACATCAACTTGAAAGGCAAGAAGGTATTCCTTCGCGTCGATTACAACGTCCCTATGGACGAAAACCAGAACATCACTAACACCAAACGCATTGACGCGACGCTCCCGACCCTCAACTATTTGCTCGAACAGGGCGCGGCCGTCATCATCGGTTGCCACCTCGGCAGACCTACCGAAGCTCGCGAGCCGAAATTCTCCACCAAACCCATTGCTAAAAAACTCGCTGAAATTCTCGGCAGGGAAGTCAAATGGGCGGAAGATTGCATAGGCGAACCCGCAGAAAAAGCCGCCGCCGCTCTCCAACCCGGCGAAATTCTCTTGCTCGAAAATCTTCGCTACCACAAGGAAGAAAAGAAAAATAATCCCAAGTTCGCCAAACAACTCGCCGCGCTCGCTGACATCGCTGTCAATGATGCATTCGGCATGGCTCATCGCGCTCACGCCTCCAACGTCGGCATTACCCATTTCCTTGAAACCGCGTCCGGATTCCTCATGGAAAAGGAAATTAACTACATCGGCAAGACCCTTGAGAATCCGCAACGCCCGTTCGTCGGCATTATCGGCGGCGCGAAAGTCTCTGACAAAATCGGCGTCATCAGCAACATGATTGACAAAGTCGACACGATTATTATCGGCGGCGGCATGGCTCACACCTTCGACAAGGCGAAAGGCTACGAAGTCGGCACGTCCCTCCTTGAGGCTGACAAAATCGAACTCGCTAAACAGCTCCTCGAAAAAGCAGCGGCCAAAGGCGTTAAAGTCGTTCTGCCGGTCGATATCGTTGTTGCTAACAAGTTCGCGGCTGATGCTGAATACAAAACTGTTCCTGTTGACCAATGCCCGCCTGATTGGATGGGGCTCGACAGCGGCGAAGAAACTTCCAAAGAATACGTCAAAGCCCTCGAAGGCGCAAAGACTATTATTTGGAATGGGCCTATGGGCGTTTTCGAGTTCGATAACTTTGCAAAAGGCACGCTCGCAGTTGCTAAGGCTGTTGCCGACGCGACCGACAAAGGCGCAATTTCAATTGTCGGCGGCGGCGACTCGATTGCGGCTCTCAAGAAAACTGGCCTTGATAAGAAAATCTCGCACATCTCGACCGGCGGCGGCGCGACCCTCGAATATCTCGAAGGCAAAGTCCTGCCCGGTATCGATGCTATTGACGGCGTAGGCCGCACCCCGATTATCGCGGGCAACTGGAAGATGAATAACACCATTAAAGAAGGCGTTAAACTCGTCGAAGAACTTATCCCGCTCGTGAAGAATGCTGAATGCCGCGTCGTAGTCGCCCCGACTGCTACCGCCCTTGCCGCTGTCGCGAATGCTGTTAAGTCTACCAATATTCACGTCGCCGCGCAGAACGTCCATTGGGAAGCTAAAGGTGCGTACACCGGCGAAATTTCTACCGGTATGCTTAACGAAATCGGCGTTGATTATGTCATTCTCGGCCACAGCGAACGCCGCGACTATTTCGGCGAGACCGATGAAGGTGTCAACAAACGGGCTAAGGCTGCTTTCAATGCGGGCATTACCCCGATAATTTGCTGCGGCGAGTCCCTTGAAGTTCGCGAATCCGGCAAATATATTGAACACGTCGTCGGACAAATCGATAAAGACCTTGACGGCTTCACACCTGCGGAAGTCAAAAAACTCGTCATTGCTTACGAGCCGATTTGGGCTATCGGCACCGGCAAGACCGCTACTTTCGACCAGGCCGAAGAAGTCTGCAAAGCTATTCGCGAATGTGTTGCTAAGAAATTCGGTCAAGAGGCGGCGGACGCTATTCGCATTCAATACGGCGGCTCCGTTAAACCCGCGACGATTAAAGACCTCATGCAACAACCTAACGTTGACGGCGCATTGGTCGGCGGCGCAAGCCTCAAATCCAAAGACTTCAGCGAAATCGTAAACTTCTAAGCGAAAATTCAAACTGCTCACAAGAAAGGCGGTGATTATTGTGGCGAACATCAAAAAGAAAGTTGACAACCTGGAGAACAGAGTTACGACGCTCGAACAGCAGGTAAACAGCGTACTAACTAAGCTCGACATGTTCATTGCGGAAAGTCGCGAGGCACGCAAAAGACAAGATGACGATATGCGCGAAATGCGAGAAAAGCACGATTCCGACATGCGCGAAATGCGCAAAGATATGAAAGAGATGCAAGTTCGTTTTTACGAAAAGATGGACAACATGGACACGAAAATTGACGGCATAGGCAATCATGTCAGAAATATCACAATCGCCGCAATGGTTGGTATCGGCGCGGCGGTTACAGGTGTCGCCGCTATGGTCGTCGCCGTCTTCTTGAAATGAGTTTAAATCCGCAATATAATTGAGCCGCCAATTTAGTGGCTAGTAACTAGTTGCTAGTTGTTAGGTTGGCGGCTTTTCTTCAATTTATAAAAGGAGAGTGCTACGAATGGCAAAAATTAAACACGCCCCGATTTGCTTAATCATTATGGACGGCTGGGGAATCGGCGACGCTCGCGACAACTTCAACGCGATTCAGGTCGGCAATACGCCCGTCCTTGACGAACTCGTCAAAAAATATCCCAATGCGCAACTTCAAGCGTCGGGCGAATACGTCGGGCTTCCTGACGGGCAAATGGGTAATTCCGAAGTCGGCCATATGAACATCGGCGCGGGCAGAATCATCTATCAGCCGCTGACCAAAATCACAAAGGCGATTCGTGACGGTGACTTCTTCGAGAACAAAGCTTTAGTCGGCGTCGTCGATAAGGTCAAAGCTTCGGGCGGCGCGTTGCATTTATTCGGCTTGGTATCGCCTGGCGGCGTCCACAGTCACACCCAACATCTTTACGGCCTGCTCCAACTCGCTAAGAAAAAAGGCGTCGCGAAAGTTTACGTTCATTGCTTCCTTGACGGCCGCGACGTTCCTCCGAGCAGTGCCGCTGAATACCTCGCCGAGCTCGAAGACAAAATTAAAGAAATCGGCGCGGGACAAATCGCGACAATCTCTGGACGTTACTACGCTATGGACAGGGATAAACGTTGGGACAGAGTGCAGAAGGCCTACGACGCAATCACCAAAGCCGACGCCCCCAGGAAAGAATCTTCCGCCGTCGCGATTAAAGCTTCCTACGACGCCAAAGTTACTGATGAATTCGTCAACCCCGTTGTCATCGGCGACTACGCGGGCATTGGCAAGGACGACGGAATTATTTTCTTCAACTTCCGCCCCGACCGCGCTCGTGAACTCACGCACGCCTTCACCGATAAAACTTTTGACGGCTTCCCGCGTGTCGAAGAAATTGTCGGGATTCCCTTCGCGACCATGACGCAATACGAGGAAGGCTTGAATGTCGACGTTGCCTACCCGCCCGAAAGCGTCAAGAATGGCTTAGGCGAGACGATCAGCAAGGCGGGCTTAGCTCAGCTTAGAATCGCTGAGACCGAAAAATATGCGCATGTTACGTTCTTCTTCAATGGTGGCGTTGAGGAGCCGTACGCGGGCGAAGATAGAATTTTAGTTCCCAGCCCGAAGGTTGCGACCTACGACCTCAAGCCGGAGATGAGCGCGCCGACCGTTACGCTTAAAGTTGCCGAAGCGATTTTGTCCGAAAAGTACGACTTCATTATCCTGAACTTCGCGAATGGCGACATGGTTGGGCATACGGGCGTTATGAAAGCTGCGGTTCAAGCGGTCGAGACTGTTGACGTATGCGTTGGCATTTTCATCGCGTGCATGAAGAAAATCGGCGGCGAAGTCGTCATCATCGCTGACCACGGCAACGCTGACCAAATGTTCGATTACAAACTTAAAGAGCCGTTCACCGCGCACACGACTAATCCTGTGCCGATTATCGTTGTCAGCGACCGCGTTGCCGAAGTCAAAGACGGCGCACTTTGCGACGTTGCTCCGACTCTCCTGACACTCGCGGGTATGGAAATTCCTTCTGAAATGACTGGCAAACCTCTTGTCACCATGAAATAAAATCAGCCATAAAAATTTTTGGGCGGCGGTTTAAATTCGTTAAGCCGTCGCTCATTTTTCATAAAGGAGGCGAAATATTTTTGATTGACTCAAATTGGGAGGCGCACTATATTAAGCGCGGCGACCCGTCTAAGCCAACTTACTACATAATCCGTCGCAAGTCTGAAATTTCCGGTCTCTTCTACAGATTTATCCAAATAGCCGGTCACATAAACTACGCGCTGAATAATGGTTGGCTGCCCGTCGTCGACATGCAAAATTATCCCAATGCCTACCTGTCACCCGAAAAACTCGGCAAGGAAAATGCTTGGGAATATTATTTTGAGCAACCGCTTCGAATCGGTGTGGAAGAGGCTTACAATGGCGAGAATGTCATTTTGAGTACGGGCGAAGAATTTTGGCCTTGTCCGAATTGGGGAATGGCTTTCTTTGAGAACAGAGACAACACTTTGACTGAATGGCGTATGCTCCTCAAATTGGGCTTGCTCAAAATAAAACCCAAACGGCTCAAAGAACTCGAAGACGTTCGCCAAAAATTATTTTCGCCAAAAGACCGCGTGTTAGGCGTGTTGCTAAGGGGCACAGATTATGTTGTCAGGCGACTTCGCAATCACCCTATCCCGCCGCCCGTCGAATTCGCCGCGAGTACCGTTTTTGCTAAGCTCAAGGAGTGGAAGTGCAACAAAATTTTCCTGGCTACCGAAGATAAAGCTATCGTGAAAATTTTCCAAAAAGTTTTCGGCGAAATATGCATCGTGCTTGACCGCCAATACGTTGACTACAATCCGCAGACGGATAAATCTGTCACCATGAGCCGCATTGATAGACCCAACGATTATTTTCTGCAGGGCAAAGATTATTTGACGCAAATTTGGCTTTTGTCGGTTTGTAATTCATTTGTGGCGGCGAGATGTTCGGGTTCAGTCGCCGCGATGATGTTGGCGAAAAATTTCGAGCACACATACTTTTTCAATCTCGGCAGCTACGGCGCGATTACTCTTGAATGATTGGAGGCGATGCTATGAAAAAATTTTTAGCATTGACGATGTTGTTTTGCTTGTTTGCGACGACAGCCTTTGCGGCGAGCGTAGCTGAAGAACGTAGGCAAATTGACGAACTCCACGACAAAGCACTTGCCAAACTTTATGAAAAATATCCTCATGCCCGGCGCGTCATCAATCAATGCTATGCTTACGCGACGCTATCAAATTCCGGCGTGAAAGTTTTATTTATCGGGTCAAGTCAGGGGCGCGGCGGCGCGATTAACCATCAGACCGGCGAAAAAGTTTATCTGCGTATGAAAGAACTTTCCGCAGGTTTGGGAATCGGCGCGAAGGAATACAATTTGATTTTCCTGCTCAATACTAAGGACGCTTGGGACAATTTCATTATCGGCAAAACGCGTTTTGGAGCAAGTGCGGAGGCTTCTGCTGATGACGGCGTGAGCGGCGGCACAATCGAGGGCGCAGAATACGTTGCACCGGGCGTTTGGGTCTTCCAAATGACAACTAAAGGCCTCGCACTTGAAGCCACGCTTAAAGGTATTAAAATTTATAAGGATAAGAACTTAAACGGGTGATTAACATGAAAAAATCTTGGGTACTAACAGCAATTTTGATTTTCATGCTGACGGCGACCGCTTTTGCCAACAATAACATCGTCGCAACCTATTTTGTCGTGAATTGCAACGAATCTATCACTTTGCGCGAATATCCATCGTTTCAGGCGCGCGAAATCGCTCAAATCCCGCTCGGTCAAGCTGTCGGCTTTATCGAAGAGGCCGAAAACGGTTTTTATAAGATAAATTACGACGGATTGATTGGCTACGCGCTTGCAGAATATCTTTCGCCCGATAATCAAAGTTTTCGCGGCGCAACCGTCGTTAATTGCAAGCAATCTATCACGTTGCGCGAAAATCCTTCCACTTCCAGCTACGAACTTGCACAAATTCCACTCGGTGCTCGCGTTAAATATCTCGGCGTCGAAACAAATTCATTTTATAAGGTCGAATATCGCGGAATGGTCGGTTTCGTCCTGAAAACTTACCTCCAACTCGATTAAAATCATTTCGGCAATAAAAAAAGCTGTCACTCAACGAGCGGCAGCTAATTTTTTTTGTTTAACTCCGATTTTCCAGCGCAACCAGCCTATCTGCACCATAACGCTTGCGCAAAGTCGGTTTTTCTATCTTTCCCGTCGCATTTCTCGGCACATCAGCGAAAATAATTTTCTTCGGACGCTTGTAACGCGGCAAATCTAAGCAGAAATTGTTAATTTCGTCTTCCGTGCACTCAATATCGGGTTGAATCTCGACTATCGCCGCAGAAATTTCGCCTAAACGCCTGTCAGGTAAGCCGATAACCGCTACGTCCTTGATTTTCTCGAACTTGTGCAGGAAATCTTCTATCTGAACCGGATAAATATTCTCGCCGCCGCTTACTATGACATCTTTTTTCCTGTCAACCAAGAAATAAAAGCCGTCTTCGTCCTGCATCGCCATATCTCCGGTAAAAAGCCAGCCGTCCTTCAAAACTTCCGCTGTAGCCTTCGGGTCATTGTAGTAACACATCATCACGCCCGGACCACGCACGCATAATTCGCCAACTTCGCCGTGTTTAACTATATTTTCGTGTTCGTCGACAATTTTACACTCCCAACGATAGCCAGGAACACCGATTGCGCCGACTTTTTCTATATTTTCAAGCCCTAAATGCACGCAACCTGGCCCCGTCGATTCGCTAAGGCCGTAATTCGTGTCGTAATCGTGATTCGGGAAGTATTTTTTCCAACGACGTATCAAACTTGGCGGAACCGGTTGTGCTCCTATGTGCATCAGCCGCCATTGCTTTAAATTTTCATAATCCGAAAGCTTTATGTCGCCTCTGTCCAGCGCGTCAACTATATCTTGCGCCCACGGCACTAAAAGCCAGACGATTGTGCATTTTTCCTTTGAAACTGCGTCCAAAATGATTTCCGGCTTCGTTCCCTTCAATAAAACCGCTTTCGACCCCGCAACTAGGCTTCCCATCCAATGAAATTTCGCTCCAGTGTGATATAGCGGCGGTATGCATAAAAAATTGTCCGAACGGCTCGTTAAATGATGTTTTTGCTCCATTTGCGCCGCTTGCGTCAAAGATTTGTGCTTGTGCAGTATCGCTTTCGGAAATCCAGTCGTCCCAGACGAAAAATATATCGCTCCGAAGTCGTCTTCCGTGATTCCGCCGACCATTGGCTTTAAACTTGAGCAATCATCTACCATTATGTGATAACTCTCCGCGAAACTCGGACAATTATCGCCTACATATATCAAAAGTCGCCCTCTCGATAGCCTTTCCGCGTTCGTTTCGATTCTTCCAATGAATTCCGGTCCGAAAATTATCACATCGACCTCCGCTAGCTCCGCGCAATACAAAATTTCCGCCGCATCGTAGCGAAAATTGAACGGAACCGCGATTGCGCCCGATTTTAGCACGCCAAAATATATCGGCAGCCACTCCAGGCAGTTATACATTAAAATTGCAACCTTATCGCCCTTCCGAACCCCGCGTTCTATCAGTAAATTCGCGCATCTGTTCGCTTTTTCGTCGAAAACTCGCCATGTTATTTCCCTGCGATACGGCGCAAACGAATTTGACTCTATCAGGCTGAATTCTTTCCAACTCATGCGCCGCCCGTCCGCTACCGTCGGATTTAATTCCACCAGCGCGACTTCATCGCCGTATAACGCCGCGTTGCGTTCCAAATATTCCATTACCGGCATTTTTCTTGCTCCTTTGCTACAAATTTCCTAACATGCCCTATTCTACACCTTTATTTAAGATTTTCCAAACACTTTATCAACGTTATGGTAGCACAAAACTATTTTAGCACAAAAAAAGAGTTTGAAACGTTCTCCACGCCTCAAACTCAAAAATTTTATCCTAAATTAGCGAAAAATGTTCTTATCCTCCGGTAAAAGCACTTCAAGCCGTAACTTAATAAAAATTTGTACTGCGCGGCTTTCGTCAAAAGCTCTCTTCAAAGCGAATTGCCTTGCGCAACCGCTTTTCCGAGTTCGTAAGCCTCAGTAAGTTCCTTATGCCCCTTAATATCGCCAACTTTAAAGACGCCGCCCGCTAAAACGTGTCCGCGTTCCGTCCAGCCCAAATGTTTCATCAAATTTTGATAATATTTCAGCGCGTCGTCGAAACCGTATCCTTCCGCCGCCATTAAAAGCACTGATTCTTTCTTCGGGTTGGCATAATTCGGATTGCACTCGGCAACGGCAAATAATCTGTCAAAAGCTGTGCGAAGTTGCCCGCTGAAAGTCCAATAATAAAGCGGAGTCGCCAAAACTACCACGTCAGCGGCTTTGTACGCCGGATAAATCTTGTCCATGTCGTCTTTTTGCACGCAAGGGCTATCGGGATTGCGTCCGCCGCCGAAACAGCCTTTGCAACCGTGAATATTCATCTTGTCGAGGTGAAAAATTTCAACTTCGCAACCAAATTCACGCGCACCACGCGAAAATTCTTCGACAAGCGCGGAAGTATTGCCTTTTGGGCGCGGACTGCCGTTTAAAACGATAATTTTTCTGCTCATTCGATTCACTCTCCTAAAATTTACGCTTGTGATATAATAACACAAGAAATTTTGCTTTCAAGTACGCAATTTTTTATTAGTAGGAGATTTTTTTATGGAACGATGCATAGGAAATGAAAATTTTAAAGACACAGGATTATTTTACACGCTGAAATTGATTAAAGGCAAATATAAATTGCGCGTCCTGTATACGTTAATGGAATTCGGAGTGGTGCGTTTTGGCGAAATGAAACGCTATATCGGCGAAGAAATATCATTTTTCATGCTGAATCGGACGTTAAAAGAATTGGAAGCGGATAATTTGATAAAAAGAAAAGAGTACGCGCAACTTCCGCCGAAAGTTGAGTACTCTTTAACTGAACGCGGCAAATCTTTAATTCCGTTGCTTGACGGGCTGTGTAAATGGGGAGATGAACATAAAATCTAAATAAAATGGTTCAACATCGCGCCGACCGAAGAAAATATCCGCGTCGCCTCATTTTTCACGAAATCTTTCGCCGTCGCGACCGTAAATCCGCCAAAATGCCGAATCATTGGTAAATCATTCGATTCATCGCCGATTACGTAAGTTTTTCCGCGCCAATCGCAGATTTTTAGCAGATTTTCTACGCCAACTGCCTTATTCATGCCCGAAATTACAATATCTAAGCTGTGTGTATTTTTTTGCGCAAAAATCGCGTCGCCATATTTTTTATTGAGCATATCGGCGGCATTTTGCGCCGCTTCGGGGCTTTCAAAGTCCAATGCAAGCTGATTTATTCGCGGCAAATCGTCTATCTGCGCGGCGTCGATTATGTCTACCGGAAATTTCCAACGTTCGCGCTCGCGTAATACCCATGAAGTCGGTTTGACGTTCGCACAATACACTTTTTCCGCCGCCTCGAACGCAAAATGCATACTTTTCGCCGCTAACGGCTCATTTATTATCTCTTTCAAGATTTTTTTCGGTAATTCCGTCTCGAAAATGATTTTTCCGTCGCTGTCGTGGATTATCGCGCCGTTTTCGCATATCGCAAAGTCAATTTTCAGTCCATATTCCTTTAAATGCGGCGTCAACATGATGTAAGCGCGTCCCGTCACTATTCCAAATTTATTTCCTGCCGCTCGCCAAGCACTTATCGCCGATAAATTTTCCGCCGTTATCGCTTGATTTATAAATAATGTCCCGTCAAAATCGCTCGCCGCTACTTTAAAACTCATAAATCGCCGCCTCCGTTGCTCTCAAGTAATTTTTTTCGTCCGCGTAGTTCCCAATAACTTTTTTCCCGCCGATTATCGGATTTTTTACGTCGTGCGTAGTGAAATTTACCGCGATTATCAACTTTTTACCGCTTAAACTCCTACTAAATACAAATATTTCTTCATTTTCGGGATAAAGTTCCTCGTATTCACCATTCAAAAGAATTTCGCTTGAATTACGCAGTTTGCTAAGCTTGCGATAAAAATTCAGCACCGAATCCGGATTTTTTTCCTCAATTTCGACGTTGCAAGCCTTAAAATCGCTGTGAACTGGCAACCAAGCCTTATAAGCAGTCGTAAATCCCGCATTTTTTTCCGAATTCCATTGCATAGGCGTCCGCGCATTGTCCCGACTAAATTTTTGCACGAATTTCATAGCCTCTTTATCGCTTAAACCCTCTTCTCGCGCCAATTTGTAATTTCCATGCGACGAAATGTCATCATAATCGCTAATCGAATCAAATTTTGTGTTGTCAAGCCCGATTTCTTCGCCCTGATAGATAAATGGCGTCCCGCGCAGGCTAAAAAGTACTATCGCAAGAGCTTTTGCCGCCAATTTTTTATCAGTTCCGCTAACAAAAAAGTTATTTACCGAGCGCGGCTTGTCGTGATTCTCAAAATATATCGGATACCAAAGATTTTTCGTCGATTTTTGGCTATCGCTCAACGCTTTTTTCAATTCGCTCAATCTAATCGGCTTTGAATGGTGCCAAACTTCGTCGCCGTTGTTAAACATTATATTTGAATGATTAAACTCGAAAAGCATGTCGAAAACGCCATTTTCGCCAACCCATTTCGATAAATCTTCCGATTTTACGCTATTTGCCTCGCCGACAGTGAAAATATCGTGCCCGTCGAACACTTCGCGCCTAAATTCGTGCAGAAAATCCAAAATTCCTGGCGTATTTGCAATCATATTGTGCACAGAACACATTCCGTCGGGCATATCGGGCTTGCCGTCGGCTATTTTGCTCGGTTTTTTGATATAAACTATCGCATCAATGCGAAATCCGCCGACGCCCTTATCCAACCAGAAATTTGCCGCGTCATAAAGTGCCTTTCTGACCTCTGGATTCTCCCAATTCAAGTCCGGTTGCTGTTTTGCGAACGTATGCAGATAATATTGCTGGCGTTCTTCGCAAAATTCCCATGCACTACCGCCAAAAATCCCGCGCCAATTCGTTTTTTCGTCGCGCCAGATGTACCAATCGGCTTTTGGATTAGTTTTACTCGATTTTGACTCCAAAAACCAAGAATGTTGGTCGGAACTGTGATTAAAAACCAAATCCATGACGATTTTTATGCCGCGTTTGCGAGATTCGGCAATCAATTCGTCGAAATCGTCCATATTTCCGAATCGCGGGTCAATATCGGTGTAATTTGCAATGTCGTAGCCGTTATCGACCATAGGAGACGGGTAAATTGGCGTCAACCAAATCGCGCCCGCGCCCAAACTCTTAATGTAGTCTAGTTTTTTAATAATTCCTTGCAAATCGCCGGTTCCGGAGCCGTTTGTGTCCAAAAAACTCTTCGGATAGATTTGATAGACCGGATTTTTCTGCCACCAACGCAAATTTTCGGCTCCAAAGGCGATTGTCGGAGAAAAATACGCCGCCGCGCCCATAATCATCGCTCCTTTGATAAATTCTCGTCGATTCATAAAAAAAACCTCCTTATCGGAGGATTTTAACTGATTTAAAATGTTTTGACAATGATTTTCGTGCCAACGGGGAAAATTTTATAAAGTTCGTAGGTTTTGCCATCCAAAATGATAGTAAGTTGAGTACCTTTGCCGGTTCGGAGTTCCAAAAATGGAAATTTGCGATTCATATCGAAGATAAACCAATCTTTATCGCGATGAAAGGTGCCGTCGGCATTATCGAAGGGCAAACCGACGCCTTGAGACTGATATTTAGTGCGATTTAGGACGAATTCGCCATTTTTGATTGATAATTCTTCAATGACGGGCGTTTTTTGAACGGAATGGATAAATTTTATGGTGAGCGGCAAATTTTCTTCGTAATTGATGACAGAAACGGTTTTGAATTGATTTCCGACGAAAATTTTGGGTTGATAAGTGGCTGAGAAGAGTAAAACGGTCGCGAGAGCGGCGAAAAGTAAAAATTTCATGATTTGAGCCTCCGAAAACGATTTTGGAGCGATTATAACATAAAAAAGCAGTTTGAAATGCTCCTTTATTTTTGGTGGTTGTGTGCTATAATTTTGCGCGGTGATGAAATTGTTGGAATATGAATTTATGCGGAATGCATTTTGCGCGGTGTTATTGGTGACGCCGCTATTTGGTCTTTTGTCGACAATGGTCGTCTCGAATCGGATGGCGTTTTTTTCGGACTCGTTAGGGCACGGAGCGTTCACGGGGATAGCGATTGGGGCGTTATTGGGTGTCGGCTCGGAAATTTTCGGGCTATTAGGCTTCTCGATAGCGTTTGCGCTATTGATAACGCTGATAAAAAACAAAAGTCACGCGGGCGCGGACACAGTCATAGGGGTTTTCAGCTCGACGGCGATAGCTTTAGGGCTAATGTTGATGTCGGCGGGCGGTCAGTTCAATAAATTTTCGCGATTTTTGATAGGAGACCTGTTGAGCATAACGAAAAGCGATTTATGGGGGCTTTTAGCAGTTTTTTTAATAGTTTTCGTGAGTTGGGCGATACTTTTCAACCGATTGTTAATAATTTCGGTGAATCAGACGCTAGCACGCAGTCGCGGGATAAAAACGCAGGTGATTGAGTCGATTTTTGCGGTTTTATTGGCAATAATCGTAGCGTTGAGCATACAATGGGTAGGAATTTTGATAATAAATGCGTTGTTGGTATTACCGGCGGCGG
Organism: uncultured Selenomonadales bacterium; assembly: GCA_947307055.1. Taxonomy (GTDB): domain Bacteria; phylum Bacillota; class Negativicutes; order Selenomonadales; family Selenomonadaceae; genus Quinella. Next base: position 24,973 of record CAMZHX010000014.1, read on the forward strand.
CGGCGCGAAATGTGACGAATTCAGTTAAAAGTTACCATGTTTTGAGCGTTTTAATCGCGTTAAGTTCGGGTTTAGCGGGATTATTCCTGTCGTATGAAATAAATTCGGCGTCAGGGGCAACGATAGTAGTTTTTTCGGCGGTGATTTACTTTTTTACGCTGATTTTAAAGCCGCGATTCATAAAATAGGGGGAAAAGTGATTGAAAAGGAGTTTAGCGTTAATATTTGTGGGCTTATCGGGTGTATTATGGGCTAGTTCGGGCGTAGCGGTGCAAGATTTCTTTACGCACTCGGAAAAAACAGCAATGGAGCTAACAAATATCAGAATGTGCGTCGCGGGAGCGATTTTAATAATAATGTCGGCGATTCGGTGTAAAAATTTCGGATTATCGCTGGAAAAATTGAATGAAAGCCCGAAATTATGGTTAGACGTAGCGATTTACGGGATAATCGGCGTGATGTTCATGCAATTTACGTATTTTCAGGGAATATCGATAGGCGGAGCGGCGGCGACAACGGTAATTTGTTATACATGCCCGGCAATGGTCGTAATATGGGAAAGTGTCTATAATAAAAAATTTCCGCGACGCGGAGAAGTTTTAGCGGTAATTTTGGCGATGATAGGAGTATTTTTGCTAGTTACGGGCGGAAATCCGACAAAATTATTAGTTCCGCTGGGCTGTGTGCTATGGAGTTTGGCGAGTGGAGCGGCATTTGCGTTCAGTGCGATATTTCCGAAGCATTTATTTGCAAAAAAGGTCGATGCGTTGTTTTTAACGGGCGTAGGAATGTTTATTGGGGGGTTAACGACGTTTTTATTGATAAATGATTGGAATTGGGCGGAATTTTTCGGCTTGGAAGTACTTTTCGACGTGATTTGGATAATAATTTTCGGAACGGTGGCGGCATTTTTGAGTTTCAACGCGGGATTGAAGTTTTTAACGCCGGAAGAGGCATCAATCACGGTTACGACGGAGCCGGCGGCGTCAGTAGTGATAAGCTGGGCGGTTTTCGGAACAAAATTTGGTTTAATCGAGAGTTTCGGAATAATTTTGGTGCTTTTAGCGATAATCGCGCCGTCGGTAGTGAAAAAATAAAAAAATCCTCCCAAAACAGGAGGTTTTTTAATAAAAAGCGGATTATTTATCCTCTACAAGGCTTGGGTCAGCGGCTTCGAGGAGTTTTTTATATTTTTCGACGCGCATATCGAATTCTTCGGCTTCTTTTTCGTATTTTGCTTTAATATCGGGCGTCATATCCTTGACGATTGGTTCAGACATTATAATAAACTTTGCTACGGTCGAGCGTCCGACGTCGACGAGAGCTTTTTGAATATCTGGTTGTGTATTTAATTCCAGAAAGCGTTCGATTTTTTCTTTATCTTCGGGTTTGCCGTCCTTATCGAGGTCAACCTTCGCAGAAACTTCGATGATATTATCTAGAACGTATTTATTCTGCGCGGCTTCATCCATTTGCAGATATTGGCGGAGTTGCGGCTCGTGTTGTTTTAAAACTTCGTCGGCGGCTGTGTAAGTGCCGTAACCAATAAGCGCGACCACGATTACGCCCAAAATTACTACGCCAATCAAGATTTTTTTTAGCAAATTTATCACCTTCCAAAAGATTCATTTTTCCCACAGCAAAGCGACCGTTACACCCTTGAAAGCGGTTTTGGGCAGAGCAAAGCGCGCTTCGTCTACGCAACATAACGCCGCCGCCTCACAGACATTGCCGACGCCAACTGACCGCGTGACAAATTTTGATTCTTCGAGCTTGTATTCGTCGATTTTCTTTTGCAACTCGGCGGCCGTGAAAAATTTTATCTCAAGCCCCATGACCTCTGCCAGCGATACCAAGCCGACTTCATCTTTTTTAACGTCGACGCTTGCCAAAAGTTTTACGCGCTCTATCGGTTGGTGAATCATTGCGCAAGCCCGTTGAATCGCCTCGAATATTTTTAGCGACGACGTGCCGCGCCTACACCCTACGCCTGCTATTAAATTCTGCGGAATCAAATTTAAGCGCACGTCGCCCGCCGTAACGAAAACATCTTCCCCGCGCAAAATCGCCGCGTTTATCACTTTGATTGCCTCTTTTGGTTCGGGGAAGAGTCCGAGCCGCGAGGCTACCGTGTCGACCGAAAATCGCCCTTCAACGTCGGTTGCCGTTGTGATAACCGGATTAGCTTCAATCGCTTTGGCAATCTCAAGCGCAAGTTCATTCGCCCGCCCAACATGCCCGCTCAAAAGGCTGATGACATTTTGTCCGCGCTCGTCGATGACTATGACTGCCGGGTCGCTGAGCTTGCTGACTATGTGCGGCGCAATCATTCTTACTGCAATCCCAGCCGCGCAGATGAAAATAAGTCCGTCGAACTTGCCGAAAATCTCTTCGACTAAATCGGCAAGCTTGGTGAAATTTCTTCCCTTTGCGAACGTCTGCCCGCCGACCTTTGCCGAAATTTTCTCGGCAAGTCGTGCGCCGTTCGCTGTTAATGATATAATTGCTGTTCTCAATTTAAAATCTCGCCTGCCTGAACATATGACTAAATTTTGGAGAATACAAATTGGATTTCTGCCGGCTTTCGGCATTCAAACATTGTCCTACAATAATTAACGCCGTGCGATCAATGTTCGCCTCCCTAACCTGCTGGACAATCGTATCGAGCCGCCCTTTGATAACTTTTTCCTCGCCTGGCCACGACGCTTTATAAACTACTGCGACCGGCGTTGACGATTTGAACCCTGCCGACATTAAATCGCGCTTTATGTCGTCGAGGAGGCTCACAGATAAAAATATGCAAAGCGTCGTTTGATGTTGCGCAAGTTTCTTGAGCGATTCGGAATCTGGCACTGGAGTTCGTCCGCCGCGCCGCGTGATGATTACCGTTTGCGTTACGCCCGGCAAAGTGTATTCCTGCTTGAGGGCTGCCGCAGCCGCTAAAAATGAACTTACGCCCGGCGTCACGTCGAATTCAATTCCGCGCGCTTGCATTGCGTCCATTTGCTCCTGAATCGCGCCGTAAATCGACGGGTCGCCTGTATGCAGTCGGACTGTCGTTTTGCCGGATTTTTCAGCCAGCGTCACGACGTGCAAAATTTCTTCGAGCATCATCTGCGCGGAATTATAAATTTCGGCGTCGGGCTTGCAGAATTTTAAAATATCTTCGTTAACCAGCGAGCCCGCATAAATCACAACGTCCGCTTCACTCAAGAGCCGCTGCCCTTTGACGGTGATTAGTTCGGGGTCGCCCGGTCCCGCTCCGACTATGTGAACCATCGCTTATACCACCTTTGCAATTTTCTTAAATTGATTTTAACACGCAGGGATTTTTCACGCAACTTTAATCACCGTCGCCCGCAAAAATTTTTTGCAGATTGTGTGTAACGCATGTTTGACACCCCAACAAAAACAAAAACACGATTTTAAATAGTAGGTTGCAAAGTGTAAAAAGTATGATAAAATGTTTTCGCTTAGCGCAGGCAAAAATTTTCTAACCAAAGAAGGGAGCAATCTTTTAGATGTTTAGTTTTTTTGGAGGATTGTCGCACGATATGGGAATAGATCTTGGCACGGCGAATACTTTGGTGCACGTCAAAGGTCGTGGGATTGTCCTGCGTGAACCTTCAGTCGTAGCGATAAAAAGTGATACGGGCGATGTTTTAGCAGTGGGCGAAGAGGCAAAGCAGATGATAGGTCGCACGCCAGGAAATATAATTGCAATTCGCCCGCTCAAAGACGGCGTCATTGCCGATTTCGACGTAACGCAGGCAATGCTAAGATATTTTATCCGCAAGGCAATGAACTCAAAATCATTCATGCGCCCGCGAGTAGTAGTCGGAGTTCCGTCGGGCGTCACGGAAGTAGAAAAGCGAGCCGTCATAGACGCGGCAACGCAAGCCGGAGCTCGTGAAGCCTATCTGATTGAAGAGCCAATGGCAGCGGCAATCGGCGCGGGACTTCCGGTCGAAGAGGCAACGGGTAATATGGTCGTCGACATAGGCGGCGGCACAACCGAAATCGCCGTCATATCGCTCGGCGGTATCGTCGTCAGCAAATCGATTCGGGTCGGCGGAGATGAAATGGATTCGTCCATTATCCAATATATCCGCCGCATGTACAGCTTGATGATTGGCGAGCGCACCGCAGAAGAAATTAAAATCAATATCGGCACCGCGATAATCACGCCCAAAACCGAAAAGTCTATGCAGATACGCGGTCGCGATTTACTTAGCGGCTTGCCTAAAACCGTCGAAGTTAAATCAAGCGAAGTTCGCGAGGCCTTAGCCGACCCAATTTTTAAAATCGTCGACGCGGTCAAAGGGACGCTTGAAAGAACTCCGCCCGAATTGGCAGCAGACGTTATGGATCACGGAATAGTTATGACGGGCGGCGGCGCGTTGCTGTCCAATCTCGACAAGTTAATCGCAAAGGAAACGGGTATGCCGGTAATCGTGGCCGACGATGCGCTGAGTTGTGTCGGCGAGGGAACGGGCAAATCCCTTGAGAATATGAATTTGCTTAAGCGGGTAGTTATGACATCCAAAAAGCTGAGACAATGAATAATAAAGTTCGCAAAGAGAAAAAGAACGGGAAGAGAATTATCGCGCTGATTTTCGTATTTATCAGCGTGTTTTGTTGTGTATTTTTCGCGGCTCGCGGGCGATTCTCTACGACCGTAACAAATGGGCTTGCAATGAGTATCATGTCGCCATTTCAACGGGCGTTCTCGTGGGTGGGCAGTCAATTAGCGTTCGTTAAAAATAGCGTCGCGGAAATTTCTCACCTGCACGAGCAAAATAAACAACTGCGCGAGGAAGTCGAACTTTTGCGGGCGCAGAACTTGACGGCTAGCGAGTACGCTTCGGAGAATCAGCGACTGCGGAATTTATTGGGCTACAAGCAAGCGGCGGTTCAATTCGATTTGGTCGCGGCAAGCGTCATAGGTCGCGAGTCGGCGTCGTGGTCTAGCGTCATTGTAATCAATCGCGGCACCTTCGACGGCGTGGCAAATAATATGGCCGTCGTAACTGAAATGGGTTTAGTCGGGCACGTCATGGAGGCGGGGCTTAATTCGTCAAAGGTTCAACTTTTGCTCGACCCGCGCTCTTCCGTCGGAACTTTGATTCAGCGTCCGGAATCGCGAGTTGCCGGAATCGTTGAGGGCGATATTAAAAATCCCAACTTCCCGAAGATGGTCAATATCCCGAAAGATTCCGACGTTCAAGTCAATGATATGGTCGTGACTTCGGGCTTTGGCGGCGTCTACCCGAAAGGGCTTGTCGTCGGCAAAATTATCGACATTCACAACGAGGAAGGCGGCCTTTTGAAATACGGCGTGCTCGACCCGTCGGTTGACTTCCAGAAGTTGGAGGACGTCGCAGTAATCGTTGCGTCTAGGGAAGCTCCGCCCGAACCGATTCAGCCGCCGACACAAACGCCTGGTACAGAAACCGACCCATACGAGACGGCAGAAAGACTTCAAGCGGCTCAACAACAGATTCAGGACGCGCAACAGCAAGTTCAAGACGCTCAACAGCAACAGCTACAAGAGGCAGGCTACGTTGCGGAGGAGGCGTCGCCGCAATGACTGTTATTGGGCTTTGGGCGATGCTTATGATTTTGCTTTACGCCCTGCAGACTTCGCTATTGACGTTCATAAGCTTTGACGGGTTCAGCGCAAATTTAATGCTCCTGCTGACGGTATCGATTGCCTTTCTGCGCGGGAATGAGTACGGCGCATTTTTCGGATTTATGGCGGGGCTATTGCAGGACGCGACGACCGGAAGTTATTTCGGGCTGGCGACGTTCAGCTACATGACGATAGGGCTAATCTTCGGAAAATTTTCAGTCAATCTATTCCGCGACCAATCGCTTTTGCCGGTGATAAGTTCGATACCCGCGTTGACGATTCATTTCGCGATAACGATAGGATTTTTATTCTTGCTCAATCACCAAATCGATTTGGCGCGATTTATGCGGGAAGATTTTTGGCCGGCGGCAATTATGCAAGTCGTGCTGGCTTATCCCGTACATAAAATCGTAGTCGAGCTGAACGAATACGCCAAGAAAAGGAGATAGGGGAGAAAGTGATTTAATTGTCGCGAATGAATTGGCTGGACTTCGCAAAAGGCATTGCCATAATAAGCGTAGTTTTGGGGCACGCGCTCGACGACGATTCTTCGCTGAGCAAGCTCATTTATAGTTTCCACATGCCGTTCTTTTTTATCATGGCGGGCTATCTTTTAAATTTGGACAAGTGGGGCGGCGCGGAAAATTTCAAACCGTTTGCGGCGAAACTTTTTAAGCGGCTGCTCGTGCCGTATTACCTGGCGAACATTTTATTTTTTCCGATTTGGTTTGTCGTCTGTCACGAGCTTGGACATCTGAATTATTTTTGGGAATGGTGCACTTATAAGCCGCTCAATTTTTTTACGGAAATTTTTATCGGCGACGGCACGAATTTAGTTTTGGGTCAGCTGTGGTTTTTGCCGACGCTTTTTTTGACGCAGATAATTTTAATTTTCCTTTACAATCATCTGATAAAAATCGGCGCGAAAATTTTTTTGTTCGCGGTCGCAATCGTCTCGTGCGCCGGCTTCGTCATTAAAAATTTTTTCTTACTGCCAATGGGCTTGGACATCGCTTTTGCCATGCAAATTTTTTTGTTGGCGGGCATTTTGATTCGCAGACACAAAGTCCTTGACAAAATGGATTTTAAACTTTGCGGCGCGTTGATTTTGATTTTGCTCGGCGTTTTTTATTTCAACGAAACGATTGACGTAAACACGCGAATTTACGGAAACCCGTTGCTGTTTTATGCGGGCGGCTTGGCGGGAACGTTGCTTGTTATGAAACTTTCCGCGCTGATAGCTAATGTAAATATTTTTTCGGTTATTAGTTATTGCGGGCGGCAGACGATGATGGTTTTGGTTATGCATACGATTTTGCTGAATATCTTTTACGACGTCCTTATCGATATATTCAAATTCCCGGCAGAAAAAATTTATACCGATTACGTTGTAATTTTTGCGGCGACTTTGATAGGCGTTGTTATTCCGTTGCTGATTGCTAAAAAATTTGGGCGATTACCCGTCTTAAAATATTTCAGTGCTTGAAAAATTATCAGCTCTTGTATAAAATAAACTTATAATTGAGGTTAGGAGGAAAAAGTTTTTTATGAAGATAAGCGAGCAGGACATTAAAACGGTCGCGAGTTTATCACGGCTCAGGATTCGCGAGGAGGAAAAGGACGACGTTCTTTTTCAGCTCAATAAAATTTTGACGTATGTCGAGAACTTGCAGACGCTTGACACGTCGAACATCGAGCCGACAACTTACGCGCTCCCTATGCAAAATGTTTTCCGCGATGACAAAGTCAAACCGTCGCTGGATAGAGAACTTGCATTGTCGAATGCGCCGCTCAAAGAAGACGGCTACTTCAAAGTGCCGCGCGTCTTAGAAGTTTAATTAAAAGTTTTTTGGAGGTTTTTGCAATGAAAAAATTATTAACGGCAGCCCTTTTGGCAGGAACAATGCTTTTCAACACGGCATCGGCCGCGCCCGCACACACTAAAAACCGCGAGACTATTTATCAAATCGCGTTGCTTCAATCGTTGGCTATGGGCTACTTCGACGGCTCAATCAGCGTCAAGGATTTGAAAACTTATGGCGATACGGGCATTGGCACTTTCGAGGGGCTTAACGGCGAAATGATTGTCCTTGACGGCGTCGTCTATCGCGCTAACCAAGACTGCGAGATAAATGTTATGGCTGACAAGGAAACTGTCCCCTTCTCCAACGTCACATTCTTTGATAAAGATTTTTCCGTCAAGCTTAGCAATGTTCACGACAAAGCCGCGCTCGAAAAAATTTTGAATGAAACGCTTGATAAGAATGGGCGCAATAGCTTTTACATGGTGAAAATTTCCGGCGACTTCAACGAAATTCTTATCCGTAGCGAGAAGGGAACAAAGGAACCTTATCCGACTTTGGTCGAGGCCTTGAAGACGCAAAAGGAAATCACGCCCAAAAATATCAGCGGTACGATTGTAGGGTTGTATTGCCCCGATTTTATGAGTTCGCTCAATTCGACGGGCTGGCACTTCCACTTCATTTCCGCTGATAAAAAAATTGGCGGGCACGTTCTCGAATTGAACTTGAAGAGCGGCGAGGCTCAATTAGATAAGACCGATAGTTTCAAACTTGACTTGCCGAAGAAGAAAAATTTCCATGCGCTGAACTTTAAGCAAGATATGAAAGAAGATATTCGCAAGGCTGAGCAGGACGTTCAGGGAGGTAAATAATTTTGGCATTGTACAACAAGACGGCTCACGAATTGCACGAACTTTTACAGACTAAAAAAATTTCTGCGGCGGAATTAACTGCCGATATTTTTTCGCGCATTGACGAGGTCGAAAATAAAATCGGCGCGTACTTGACATTGACTCGCGACAAGGCAACGGTTACCGTTAAGGCCGTCGACGATAAAATTTCTCGTGGCGAAAAAATTGCTCCGCTCGAAGGCATTCCCTGCGGCATCAAGGATAACATTTGCACAAAGGGTATCAGGACAACTTGCGCCTCGAAAATCCTTGAAAATTTTATCCCGCCCTACGACGCGACCGCTTATGCTAAACTCGCCGCGCAAAATTCAATTATCGTCGGCAAACTTAACCTCGATGAATTTGCTATGGGCGGCTCAACTGAAAATTCCGCCTTCCACACGACCCATAACCCGCACGACTTGGAAAGGGTGCCTGGCGGTTCATCTGGCGGGAGTGCGGCGGCAGTCGCGGGCGGCGAGGCGATTTTTACTCTCGGCTCCGATACCGGCGGTTCGATTCGTCAACCGGCAAGTTTCTGCGGCGTTGTAGGATTCAAGCCCACTTACGGCAGAGTTTCGCGCTATGGTCTTGTTGCCTTCGCGTCGTCGCTCGACCAGATTGGCCCTTTAACTCGCGACGTGACTGACTGCGCCCTTGTCCTCAATGCGATTTGCGGTCATGATGATATGGATTCGACTTCGACCGCCGCGCCCGTTCCCGACTTCACCAAAAGTTTGGTCGCCAACGTTAAAGGCTTGAAAATCGGTTTACCCAAAGAATATTTCGTTAAGGGCATCGATGCCGAAGTTGAGACCGCCATTCGCGACGTCGCTAAAAAATTTGAAAGTCTCGGCGCGGAGATTGTCGAATTAAGTTTGCCGCACACCGACTACGCCATTTCGACTTACTATCTGATTGCGCCCGCCGAAGCCGCTACGAATCTTGAACGCTATGACGGCGTGAGTTATGGTGCTCGCGTCGACGGCGCGGACGTTGTCGAGATGATGACTAATACTCGCACGGAAAAATTTGGCGCGGAAGTCAAACGCCGCATTATGATTGGCAACTACGCCCTAAGCGCGGGTTATTACGACGCCTATTATCTCAAAGCCTTGAAGGTTCGGACGCTGATTCAAAAAGATTTCACCGACGCTTTTCAAAATGTCGACGTGATTCTTACTCCGACTACGCCTAATGCCGCGTTCAAAATCGGCGAGATGACTTCCGACCCACTCAAAATGTATTTGCAAGACATTTGCACGGTGCCGGTAAATATCGCGGGCTTGCCTGGCGTCTCGGTTCCCTGCGGCGTCAACAAAAATAATTTGCCGCTCGGTTTCCAACTAATCGGCAAAGCTCTCGACGAGGCAACCATTTTGCAAGCCGCATTTACTTACGAACAAAGCTTGTAATTTCTAAAAACTTATGGTAACATAAACGGCGCACAAAAAAACTAGGAGGTCAAAATTTTGAAACTTACCCAAAAGAAGATAGACGATTACAATATCGAACTCACAATCACGGAAGATGCGGAGATGTTCTCCAAAGAAATCAAAAACGCTGCGAAGTTGCTCGCTAATCGCGTAAGCATTCCCGGTTTTCGCAAGGGCAAAGCTCCTCAAGCCGTCCTCGAAAAAAGACTCGGCAAAGACGCAATCATCAACGAAGCGTCCGATATGCTTATCCAAAAGTCGACACGCGAGGCTCTCCGCATTCTGAACTTGACGCCCGTCAGCGAAAATAAAGCCGATGTCATCACGAACGAAGAAGGCAAAGATTTCGTTTTCACGCTGACTTTTATTCCCTTCCCGAAAGTCACGCTCGGCGAATACAAAAATATCGACGTTGAAAAAGTTGTCGAGCCCGTCACTGATGAAGACGTTGATAAACAAGTCGAAGCTATGCGCGCTCATCATGCCAACCTAATCGACGCGGCAGAGGACGACCCCATTGTTGACGGCGACTTCATAACACTTGATTACACGGGCACCATTGACGGCGAAAAATTCGCGGGCGGAGAGGCTAAAGACCAACCTTTGGAAATCGGTTCGCATAAATTTATTCCTGGCTTCGAGGAACAACTTATCGGCGCGAAGGTCGGCGAGGAACGCACAATCAAAGTCACTTTCCCCGAAGAGTATCACACTAAAAAGCTTGCCGGTAAGGACGCTGAGTTCGCTTGCAAAATCAATAGCATTAAGCATCGCGAGCTGCCCGAACTCAATGACGAGTTCGTCAAGAAAATTAGCACCTTCCAGACCGTCGACGAATACAAAGCCAACATTCGCCAGAACATGGAAAAGAACGCCGAAAATCGCGCAGTCGAGGCGCAACGCCAAGCCGCTATTGATAAAGCGGTCGAGAACATGACGATTGATTTGCCGCCTATCATGGTTGAAAATCGCGTAACGCAAATGATTAAGGAACTCGACGCAAACCTCCAAACGCAAGGCATGAAGCTCGAACAGTACATGGCATTTTCGGGCGTCGATATGGATAGAATGCGCGAAGATTATCGCGAGACGGCAAAGAAAAATGTTTTGGCGGACATCATGCTTGAGAACGTCGCGAATAAAGAAAAACTCACCGCTACTCCGGAAGAACTCAACTTTGAAATCGCGATGATGGCGCAAATGTATCGCACGCAGCCGAAACAAGTCGCTAAGTACCTCAAGGAGAGCGGACAACTCATAAACGTCGCGAGCACAATCCGTCGCCGTAAAGCTATGAAATTTATTTTCGACAACATGGCGGGAGCTCAAAAAGTAGACGAACCCGCGACAGAAACTCCAGAACCTAAAGAGGCAACAGAAACTAAAGAGAACTGAAAATCCTAAGGGCGTGACAATTAAATCACCGCCCTTTTTTAAAAAATATTTCGAGGTGATAAATATGGCTTACTATGTGCCGATGGTTATAGAAAAGACGAGCTACGGCGAACGCGCTTACGATATTTATTCGCGCCTGCTCAAAGATAGGATAGTTTTTCTCGGCGGCCCGATAAATGATGACGTTGCAAACTCGGTCGTTGCGCAACTCCTTTTCCTCGAAAGCGAAGACCCCGACAAGGATATCCACCTTTATATTAACAGTCCGGGCGGCGTCGTGACCGCAGGGCTTGCGATTTACGACACAATGCAGTATATTAAACCCGATGTCTCGACGATTTGTATCGGGCAAGCGGCGAGTATGGGAAGTCTCCTTTTGACTTCGGGCGCGAAGGGTAAACGCTTTGCCCTGCCGCTCGCAAGGATTATGATTCATCAGCCATTGGGCGGCGCAAGCGGTCAATCAACTGACATTCAGATTCAAGCGCGAGAAATTTTGAGACTGCGCGAGGTCGGCAACGATATTCTCTGTAGACATACCGGTCAGCCGCGAGAAAAAGTTATGGCCGATACCGAGCGCGATAACTTCATGACGGCGGAGGATGCTAAAGCTTACGGCTTGATTGACGACGTTATTTCTCGTCCACCTAAAGGCAACTAATAAAAAAATTACGCATTACGCATTACGCATTGCGCATTGCTTTTCGGAGGTGAGAGCGTGTTGAAATTTGGTAAGGAGCGCGACACGTTGAAATGTTCATTTTGCGGGAAAAGCGAACATAGTGTAAAGAAATTGATAGCGGGGACGGGCGTTTACATTTGCGATAGCTGCGTCGAACTCTGCAACGAAATTTTGCAAAAAGATTTGGACGACGAGGACGAAATTGTCGGCACCGATAAATTGCCAAAGCCTAAAGAAATCTGCGCCAAGCTCGACGAATACGTCATCGGGCAGGCGGAAGCTAAGAAAACTATTTCGGTCGCCGTGTACAATCATTATAAAAGAATCGGTCACCACCCCGTTGGCAAAGACGGCCTCGAATTGCAAAAATCAAATATCCTCATGATTGGCCCGACCGGTAGCGGCAAAACTCTTCTCGCGCAGACGTTAGCGAAAATTTTAAATGTGCCGCTCGTGATTGTCGACGCGAATTCTTTGACGGAGGCGGGCTACGTTGGAGACGATGCCGAAGACATTTTGTTTGACTTGTTGCAAGCCGCTAAGGGCGATGCCCATAGAGCCGAGCGCGGGATAATTTATATAGACGAGGTTGACAAAATCGCTCGCAAGCCCGGCATGTATCGCGACGTTTCGGGCGAAGGCGTTCAACAAGCTCTGCTGAAAATTTTGGAGGGTACGCGCGTCAATGTTCCCGTGCCCAATCAACATCAGCAAGGCCAGCCGCCCGAATTTATCGCTATGGACACGAAAAATATTTTGTTCATATGCGGCGGCGCGTTCAACGACTTGGATAAGGTAATCGAGAAGCGGACTAAGGGCAGTCAGCTCGGTTTCGGCGCGAAAGTCCTTTCGACCGGTGAAAAAAATATCGGCGAAACTCTTAAAGAAGTCGTGCCCGACGATTTGATAAATAACGGCTTGATTCCGGAATTTGTAGGGCGGTTGCCAATAGTCGTGACGCTCGACCCGCTCGACGAAAGCGACTTAGTCAAAATCCTCACCAAGCCGAAAAATGCACTCGTCAAGCAATATCAAAAGCTAATGGAAATGGACGGCGCAAAACTCACATTCGAGGACGAAGCACTACAACTGATTGCACGGGAAGCGATTCAACGTAAGACCGGAGCACGCGGTTTGAGGTCGATACTTGAACGGGTTATGCGTAATGTTATGTTCGAGGTGCCGTCAATTAGCGGCAATACGCTTTGCACCGTCACGAAGGAAGATATTTTGTACAATCAGGAGCCAAAGCTCAGAGCGAATACCAAAAGGATTAAACGGACAGCGAATGGATAGGGAGAAGGGAGATGGGAGATGGGAAAAGGGTAGGGATAAGGTTTTAGACTTTTCCCATTTCCCTTTTCCCATTTCCCTTTCCCCTTACAAAGGAGGGATTTGGCATGGCTGAAAAAATAACTTTGCCGCTCGTGCCGCTAAGAGGGCTTGTCGTCTTCCCGAATATGATAATGCACCTCGACGTAGGGCGCGATACTTCAGTCAATGCACTAGAGGCGGCAATGGTCGGAAACAGAAAAGTATTTTTAGTGGCGCAAGTCGATATCGATACCGACACGCCCGAAGAAGATGACCTTTACGAAGTCGGGACAATCTCCGAAATCCGCCAGATAATCAAATTGCCCGACGGAAATGTCCGCGTGCTCGTCGAGGGCGTCAATCGCGGCATAATGCTAAGCTATCAAGAACTCGAAGATAAAAATTATGTCGAATCTGAAATCGAAGTTCACGAAGACCATTGGGAAGAAACTTTAGAAACGGAAGCACTTGTGCGAGGCGTCGTTCACCAATTCGAGGAGTGGGTTAAGCTCAGCAAGCGCATACCTTCCGAAACTTTCGTATCAATCACGATTCTTGAGGACTTCGGGCGGCTCGCCGATTTGATTGCCAGCCATTTAAATTTAAAACTCGAAACTAAGCAAGAAATTTTGGATTGCCTTGATGTCAGCCAGCGATTGGAAAAACTTTACGGCATTTTGACGCGTGAGCTTGAAGTTTTGCAAATGGAATTCCAAATTAACAAGCGCGTCCGCAATCAAATGGAAAAAATTCAAAAGGATCACTACTTGCGCGAACAGCTCAAGGCGATTCATAAAGAGCTTGGCGAGGACGAGGACGTTGCCGAAGAAACTTCAGGCTATCGCAAGAAGATTGAAGAGGGCGATTATCCCGACGAAGTCAAAGAGATTCTTGAAAAGGAAATGAAACGGCTGGAGCGGTTGCCGTCAATGGCGTCGGAAGGCAATGTGATTCGCACGTATATCGAATTGCTAATGGAAATGCCGTGGCGAAAGTCGTCGGAAGATGAAATGGACATAGCGGAGGCGGCCAAAATTCTCGACGCAGACCATTACGGGCTAGAAAAAGTCAAGGAGCGCATTTTGGATTTCTTAGCCGTCAAAGTTCTGACGAAAGATAAGCCCGCACCGATTTTATGTTTGGTGGGGCCGCCGGGCGTCGGGAAAACTTCTTTAGCGTCGTCGGTGGCTAAGGCGACAGGTAGAAAATTTATCAGAGCGAGTTTAGGCGGCATACGCGACGAGGCCGAAATTCGCGGACATAGGCGGACTTACGTCGGCGCGATGCCAGGCAGAATCATTCAGGGCATAAAAAAGGCCGGCACAAATAATCCGGTCTTCCTGCTCGACGAAATCGACAAGCTCGGCAAAGACGGTTGGGCGGGCGACCCTTCAGCGGCATTGCTCGAAGTGCTCGACCCCGCGCAGAATAATTCTTTCAACGACCACTACCTTGACACGCCATTTGATTTGTCGAAAGTCCTTTGGATAGTCACGGCGAACAGTTTAGGCACGGTTCCCAAACCTTTGCGCGACCGCATGGAAGTTATCACGCTGTCGAGCTACACTGAAAACGAGAAATTTGAAATTGCCCGCCGCTACCTCATCAAGCGTCAGAAGGAAGAGAACGGTCTCAAGAAGGGCGACGTAGTTTTTGCAAAGGGCGTCTTGCAGGAGATTATCGCGGAGTATACGCGGGAATCAGGCGTGCGCGAACTTGAACGGATTATTGGTCGGGCATGTCGTAAAGCCGCTCGCAAAATCGTTGAGGGTCATGAGGGCGTTGTTTACATCACGAAAAAAAATCTGCGCGACTTCATCGGGCGTCCGAAGTTTTTACAGACTCGCGCCGAAAAGCAACCGCAAATCGGCGTTTCAACCGGTATGGCTTGGACGGAAGTCGGCGGCGATATTCTCCCCACTGAAGCTATCGTCCTAAAGGGTAACGGCAAACTTCTTTTGACCGGCAAGCTCGGCGAAGTCATGCAGGAATCCGCGCAGGCAGGGCTGACTTACATTCGCAGCCGTAGCGACTTGATGAAGCTCGACGACGACTTTTACGAGAAAAATGATATTCACGTCCACGTGCCCGAAGGCGCAGTTCCTAAGGACGGACCCAGCGCAGGCATAACTATGGCAACCGCGATGATTTCCGCACTGACTAAGAAAAAAGTTCGCAGCGATGTCGCTATGACCGGAGAAATAACTCTGCGCGGAAATGTTTTGCCGATAGGCGGGCTCAAGGAAAAAGTTTTGGCGGCTTATCGCGAGGGAATGCACACAATCATTTTGCCTAAAGAAAATGCCCCCGACATTGAAGACATCCCCCAAAGCGTTCGCGAGAAATTGGAGTTCGTGACGGTCGAAAATATGGATGAAGTTTTGAAGACCGCGCTCATTCAATGACTTGGGAGGATTGATTGCTATGGAAGAAAAGTACGAACGCTATTGCACAATCGAAGAATCAATTATCGAGGCTTGCAAAGAAGTCAACCTTATGCGCAAAGGCTTAAAGCCCAAAATTGATGCTCGCGAAGCATTAGAAAGACTTAGGAAAGAACTTGAGGAAGAGCCGACAGAAGAAAAAATTTTTCGCCCGAAAAAAAAGGTTGCTGTAAGATGATAGTTAATTGGAGTAAGAAAATTAACGACGATGTTAAATTTTATTATTGGAAAAAGAAATTCAAAAAAATTCTCGATGATATAGAATCAATAATACCAGACTTGGAGGCGGGGAATCTCGTTGGCGATAAGCTGTCGGGGTTCAATCTGCCCGAAGGTGCCGCGCTCTACAAAGTTCGCATTGCAAACACTTCGGCGAACGTCGGCAAGTCAAATGGTTTCCGCCTCATTTACTACTTGTCGATTGGCGACGAAATCTATCTTCTTACAATCTACTCGAAGAAGGACGACGAACGCATTCCAAATGACGCGCAAATTGCAATGCTCGTCGGCAACACGCTTGAATTTTAAATTGAAAATCCCTGCCGCATTGACAGGGATTTTTTTATGTCAGAAACTGTTCAGGACGCCGTCGAGACCCTCGCGCCTGTAAATTTCTTTGTAGCGTTGCAAGTTCTGTTGAATCAGATTGTCCAAAGCCCTCATACTCAAAAGTTCGACGGGTGCGCGGTCGTCAGTCAAAATATTTTCGCCAAGCGCGGGCGTCGTCCAATTATCCGCAATGTGAATCATCAGCCGCGAAAGTTTTTCATCGTCGAGAACTTCTGCGCGACCTCGTAGCTCGTTCAAAATCTCATCGTCGGCCGCCGCAAATAAAACTTTGTTCGTGACGCCGCTCGCGTCAATCGTCCTAATCGCCGCGAAATTTTTACCAATCGTGTCAATCAAATGCTCGTTGATATTGCCCGCGCCACTCGAACGCAAATTCATGTTCACGACCATAATTCCGCCCGCCGTTAAATGATTCTTGACCAGCGCGAAAAATTCTAGCGAACTCATCTGGAAGGGCGGCGATATATCTTGGAAGGCGTCAACCAAAATCACGTCGTAAAAATTTTCGTCGGTCTGCAGGAAGGCGCGCCCGTCATAAGTCACGACATCAACATCAGCGGGCAATGCAAAATATTTTTGGGCAAGCGCGGTGATTTTCTCGTCAATCTCAACGCCTATAACCTGCGCGGTCGGGAAATATTTCCGGCATTGCTCAGCGAAAGTCCCGGTGCCCATACCCAAAATCAAAATCTTTTTGCCGTCGGTGAGGAGCGGAGCCGCTAAAGCGTAATCGTAATACATGCCGGTTAAGCCGCCGCCCTTGACCTTGAGCGATTGCACGCCGAACAGGACATTGGTCGAGAAAATGATTTTGTCGGGTGCGTCCTTGACCTGCAAGTAATTGTAAATCGATTCGCCCTCGTAAAGCAAATTTTTCTCCCAAAACGCAAAACTATTCGAGTTGCCGACGACGCCGCATAAAATGAAAATCGCGACGGCTCCCGCGCAGAAAATTTTCTTCGCGCCAATGCTCACAAAGTAAATCACGCCGATAAACAACAGGACGCCCGAAAATATCAGAAAAGTTATCGCAGTGCCGACAGTCGGAATCGTCACGAAAGTTGGAAGAAAAGTCCCGATGATACTGCCAATCGTGTTGAAGGCGTTGAGGTTGCCGACGATGCGCCCGTTATGTTCGAGGTTGTCGGTCGCGTACTTGACTAAAGACGGCGTCACAGTTCCGAGCAAAAACAGCGGCAAAACAAAAATCGCCATGCACGACAGGAACGCCGCCCAAATTAAAAGGTTGGTGTCGATTGTGACGATTAGGACGCCCGCAAGCGCGAGGATTAAATATTTGCCGAGCACGGGGATTGCGCCAATCCAGAGCGCGGCGAAAATCAATCGGCGATAAAGTTTGGCGGGGTTCTTATCTAAATCTGCGCGGCGACCGCCCCAAACATTGCCAAGTGCAAGCGCAATCATTATCGTGCCAATTATAATCGTCCAGACGATTTGCGACGAGCTGAAATACGGCGCGAGTAGCCGAGCCGCTCCGAGTTCGACCGCCATTATCGACATGCCCGAAAAAAATTCCGTAGCGTAGAGGAAATTTTTGTTAGCGAGTAGCGGCGAGACTTTCAAAGCCATAAAAATTTTTTACTTCTTCTGTTCGGCGAGGAATTGCGCTAAAGTTTTGCCGCCGACGCCCCAATTATCCAAATCGTTTTCCTTGACGAGGACGTAGAAAAATTTTTCGTCCACGCCTAAAATTTCGCTGGCAGTTTTCGTAAGACCGGCGATAAGTTTTTCCTTTTGCTCCTTAGTCGGGTGCACCGCATCGATTGAAATTAACGGCATAAAAATTTCTCCTTTCCCGTGTGAAACAACTTTTGCTAAAATTTCTCCGACAAAGTGATTTTGGTCGGTTGGTAATCAATCGCTTGTTCTACTTGAATCAGTGATTCGACTTGCTCGCGAAAAGTTTTGTACGCGCTCGACGCGAAATATTTTTGAGCCGCTTGAGCATCGCTGAAAATTATCATGGTGTGCAAAAAGTTGGGGCGGGGTTGCTCGGCAGTCACGAATGCTCCCATAACGCCCGAATCCTCACGAACTGCGCGGATTGCTTCGGCTGAAATTATCTGTTGAAATTTGGCGAGGTTAGCGGGCGCGATTTCAAAGCGGCGAGTTTGAACTACAGTCCCGACGCCGCTATTTTTTTGCTCAAGGACAATCGCGTTGACGGGCAAAAGTTTCAAGCCCGCGAGAATCGGGAGGCGTTCGGCGCGATATTGTTGGAAAGCCGCGCTCGTGCTGTGAATCCTGTAGGCCTCATCGCTCTCGTAAATCTCCAAAAGCCTCATCAAGTTCGGATTATCTTTTTCAATCACGCCGTAAAGCGCGTAGGTTCCTTTTTCCTTTGCAGTTGTCGGAGCCAATACCTTCGCGCCAATTTCAATCATCTGTGACATTGTGCCCGCAGTCGATTCGACGACCGCCCATTGCACTCGCGGCATATTTCCTTCGGGCGTGCGAATCGATTTGGCATTTGCCGTCGCCGTCATCATTAAAATCACTCCCAAAATCGCCAAAAATTTTTTCATCGCTCAACCTCCCAACAAAGCGCGTGCGTTATCGACGTAAATTTTATCCGTCAAACCGCGCTTTAAAAGTTCCGTGTCGAGAAGTTTTTTCCTGCCTAGTTCGACCTGCGCGGGGACGTAGGGATAATCGGTGCCGAAAATTATTTTGTCGAGGCTCGCGACTTGTAAGAGCATGTCGAATTGTTCGGGCATAGGGTCGCCCGCCGTGTCGAAGAATAATTTTTCAAAGCCCGCCGCGAAGTTGACCGGCTCCATTAAATTCATCGCCGCGAGCATTTGGAACATAGACGCGGCGCGCTGTTTCATGTAGGGCAGGAACGAGCCGCAATGCGGGACGATGACTTTCAAGCGCGGGAATTTTTCTAGCGTGCGATTGGCCAGCATGTTTAGGATTGCGCGTGTAGTGTCGGTCGGGTACTCGAACAATGCCATAACTTTGCCCGTGACGACGCCTTCTCGCGGCAGTAAACGCGCTGGGCTTGGATGAATTATCACGAGTGAATTTTTTTCATTGAGCGCGGCGAAAATCGGGTCAAGCCGTTCGTCGCCCAAGTAAACGCCGTCTGAATTGCTCGCGACCTTCACGCCCAATGCGCCAAGTTTTTCCGTTGCAAATTTGAATTCGTCTATGGAGCTTTCGACATTCGGCAGAGGTAACGTCGCGACAAAGCCGAATTTTTTCGGGAAGCGTCTGCAAAGTTCTGCGAACTCGTGATTGATTTCGCGTGCGGCGTTTTTGTCGGAGATATGCGGCGTCGCCATTGATAAAATTGCAAAGTCGATGCCCGCCGTGTCCATAAATTGCAAATGATTTTCCGCGCTCCACTTCGGCAACGGGAATCCTTCTTCCGCCGCCGCGTCTATTCCTAAAGTTTTGAGCGCGGTGACGTAACTCGGTAGGATTGCGTGCGCGTGGAAGTCGATTCGTCTTGAAAAATTTTCTGCTGCGTCTGCGGTCATTGCCAACCCTCCCAGTGTCAATGCCAAACTTATTTTCAAAAAGTCTCTTCGGTTCATAATCTCACCCGAAAAATTTTATCACGCGAAGTCAACTTCAAGTCAAGAAAATGATATAATCTGGGAAAACTTTTGGCGAGGTGCAATGATGATAGTTCTGATTGATTACGGCGTGGGAAATTTGTATAGTGTGGCGAAGGCGGCGGCTTATGTCGGCGGCGACGTGAAAATTTCGAGCGCGGCGGCTGACATTAAACGCGCTGATAAAATTATTTTGCCGGGCGTGGGAGCTTTTGGCGACTGCATGAAAAATCTTGCGGCGACCGGTTTAATCCCGACGATTAAGGCTGAAATTTTTTTGGGCAAGCCGCTTTTAGGGATTTGTGTTGGATTGCAAATTTTATTCGCGGGCAGTGAGGAATCACCCGAAGTTGACGGCTTGAAAATTTTTAGCGGGCGCGTCAAAAAAATCTGCGCGGGCAATTTAAAAATTCCGCATATGGGTTGGAACTCGGTTTCAATGCGTAATGCGCAATGCGTAATGCGTAATTTGTTCAAAGGAATAAAAAATGATTCGTATTTTTATTTTGTGCACAGCTATCACGCCGTCCCCGACGATAAAAAAATTATCGCGGCCTCGACCATTTACGGCGAAAATATCACGGCGGCCATTGAGTTTGAAAATATTTTCGCGACGCAATTTCACCCCGAAAAGTCCGGCGATGTCGGCTTGCATATCCTTAAAAATTTCGTCGATGCTTGAAGAGATAATTATAACGGCAGGAAAATTTTTGATTGGGCAGAATAAAATCATTTCAAGCAATTATCAAGATTAACGGAGAGATATTTATGAACTCAGTCAACTTTGAAGAGGTAAAAAGTTGGATAGTCTCAATCACGTCGGCGGTTCTTGTCGCGATTTTTATTCGATACTTTATCGTGGAGCTGTACGTGGTTGACGGGCCGAGTATGCAACCGACGCTCCAAGACGGCGAGCGATTGGTCGTGAACAAATTTATTTATCATTGGCGAGACCCTATGCGCAGTGAAGTCGTTATCTTCCGCTACCCTCGTGACCACAGCCGCGACTTTATCAAAAGAGTTATCGCGGTCGGCGGCGACACCATCGAGATTAAAGACGGGCATGTTTTCGTAAATGACGCGCTCGTCAACGAAGATTACATTGCCGAGAAAACTCGCACCGAATATCCTAAGCAAACTGTCCCCGAAGGTACGCTATTTGTCTGCGGCGATAATCGGCGGAACTCTCTGGACTCGCGCTTCCCTGATGTCGGCTTTGTGCCGCTCGAATTGGTTAAGGGTAAAGCCGCGCTGATTTTCTGGCCGATTGCCGACCTCGCCGCGCTCCCTTGAGGAGGAATTTTTTATGGAACTCGCAACAATTTTTCTTATATGGCTAGTCGTCGTAGTCATCGATAATCTTGCCAAGCGCAAAAAAAGACGGCTCCCGCCGCCGCAAAGTAATTCGCCCGATTTCGATATCCCGACGCTTGCAAATGACCCGAACTTCCCGAACGAAGAAATACCAATTTTCATCGAGACGCCCAAGCAAGCCGAGATTCGCCCGCAAAAAATTTCGCGCCCAAAACCCCAGATAACTCCTAAGCAAGAACTGCACGAGGAAGAATCTAACGAACTCGACTTGAACTTGACGCCCTCGACCGTCATGAATGCTTTTGTGCTCAGCGAAATTTTAGGCAAGCCAAAAGCACTCCGCAAGTAAAATTAGCGTCGCAACAAAAAGAGCACCTCCGGAATTGGAAGTGCTCTTTTTCAATCCGCAAAAAGCTCGTCGCCAAACGTGTAAAAAATCATGCAGACTATCATCACTAAAATTATCACGTCGCCCAATTAAATCACTCCGTAGGAACTAGAAAGTAGGGAGTAGTCACCCTTAAATTACTAAGCCGAAAATTAATCCTGCTGCGCCGCTCGCAAGCAAAACTTTTATCACGCCGATTTTCATTCTGACCGCCGCCAATGCCCCAATTAAAATCACTGCGCCGCGTATGTCGAACGTCGCGGAAAAATTTTCGGGCATCTTCTCGGCATTCCACACCGCTAGCAAAACGAAACTTACACAAGCCGCCGCGATTAACGCCATGACCGCCGGTCGAAGCCCATTCAAAATCCCGTGAATCGCGCCCAAGTCGCCGTACTTGAAAATTATCTTCGCCAGCGCAATGCATAGGAAAATACTCGGCGTCACGAAACCGGCCGTCGCGCAAATTGCCCCGCCCAATCCCGCAATTTTCATGCCCGCAAATGTCGCCGCATTTATTCCAATCGGGCCGGGCGTCATCTGCGAAATCGTGAAAATGTCAATGAATTCGCTGAGGCTCAACCAATGGTAGCTGTCGACGACCGCCGCTTGTATCAACGGCATCGACGCATAGCCGCCGCCCACGCACACTAAACTTATCTTGGCGAACTCGAAAAATAATAGCCAGTAAATCATTCGTTGATAATCCTGCACTGACAATTCCGCATAACGTCGAGGGCTTTTTGATGAGCTTCGGGCGTCGAACCCGCACAACAAGCCGCATCGATTTGTATGCGCTGTTCGGGGTAAAACGCCTTGATTAAAAGCGCGTTCGAGATAATACAAATGTCGGTGCAGACGCCCGCGAACTCGACAACCTCATAAGGTTTAAGCAGTGACGGGAGCCGCGTTGAGCCAAAGGCTTTTTTCTCTATAACGGCCTTAGCTCGCGGCGTAAAGGCTTGGAGTTCGGGGACGATTTGCCAGCCGTCGGATTTTTTAAGGCAGTGCGGGACGGGCAAATTTTTTCCTTCCTGCGTGTCGAGGTAATTATCGGCGTGGGTGTCTTGCGTGAAAATCAAATCGACCGCGCCTTCCTCGACTATCGCCTCCAACTTTTCCACGAGGCGCGGCAACATCTCTTGCGCTTCTTTTGTGCCGAGCGCGCCCGTCACGAAATCATTTTGCATGTCAACAACTATCAATGCTTTTGCCATTTTAAATTCCTCCAATCTTAAATCCTGCCGCGCAAGCCATCAAGCCCGCTACGACACTGACGACAACATTTGCTGTCGCCGCGAAAATTTGTCCGTTTTGAATCAACGCGAGAGTTTCGGCCGAAAAACTAGAAAACGTCGTGAACCCTCCCAAAAATCCTACCGCGACGAATAATCTGACTGAATCGAATCGCCCCGCCAGAATCCCCAACACCAAGCCCATTAGCAAGCTACCGAAAAAATTTGCGGTCAGCGTGCCGAGCGGGAAGTTGCCGAGCTTCCCAGCTAACGCCGTCGACAATAAAAATCTGCACACCGCGCCCAACCCGCCGCCTATGAAGACTAACAAAATTTTCGTCATCTCAATCCCCCAGCCCCTGTTCCCAGTCCCTAATCGCTGTGTTATAATTCGGCGGTAAAAATTTATGCGAGGTGTTTTGAAATGTGTAAGGAATGCGGTTGCGGCGAAAATGGCGGCAATACCCGCTTGCAATTCACCGCCAAAGGTTATACGTCTGAAAATGCAATGGCGGTCGAAAAAAATTTGCTCGGCTTAGCGGGCGTGCTCTACGTTCACATTCACGCCCATGACGGCGAAACCACTATTGATTACAATCCCAAGAAAACTAAGCTCCGCGAAATTCTCAACGTCTTTGACAGTCACGGCGTCGAATGCAATTTGTAATGCGTAGTGCGTAATGCACAATTAACAAAACCTTCTTTTCATTACGCATTGCGCATTACGAATTACGCATTGCTTTTCCGGTACCATTGGCGAATTTTTTCGGCGGCGACGGTAGTCGGAGCACCATGCCCGCAAAGTAAAGTTGTATCTTCGGGCAACGCGAAAACTTTATTTCTAATCGTGTTCATCAAGTCGCGTTCGGAGCCGCCCGCCAAATCGGTGCGCCCATGCCCGCCGTAAAAAATCGTGTCGCCGACGAAAGCTACCGAATCTTTTTCGCTGTGGTAAATCGTTCCGTCGAGCGTGTGACCTGGCGCGGCTATAACTTTTAGTTTGAACTTAGGATTGGCAGACAAAAAAATTTCGGTGGCGTCGTCGAGAATCGTCACGTCGTTGAGAATTATTTCCTGCTCAAAAAATTTCGAGCCGTTATTGATTGAGTTGCGAGCGTAAAAATTGCCGCCGTTACCCATGCAGACCGGAATTTTCAAAGCGCATTGAATTTCGTTAGCCGCGCCGATGTGGTCGTAATGCCCGTGCGTCAGCAAAATTTTTTCAATCGCGAACTTTTCACGGTCAATGATTTTCAAAAGTTCATCGGCTTCCGCGCCGGGGTCGATTAAAAATCCGCCGCAGGTTTCGTCGTCGATATAAAAATAGGCGTTCTCTTCCATTATGCCGAAAATATCGACTTCAACAGGTAAAATCATTTTGTCCGCTCCTTTTTAAATTTCCGCGCCTTGAGTGGCGCAATTTTATTTTATAGCCAATTTCTGATTTATCAAGTCGTTGAGTTCGTCGAGCCTAGCGGAAAGTTTAACCATATCGAGGCGCAAGTCGTCAAGGGTGGTCGTGAAACTTCTTGACAGTGCGCCATTTAGTTTGACGAGTTCGGAGAGATTTTTATTGGCGTCGACCGCAGAAATTTTCAGCGCGTCGAGGTTTGCTATCGCCGAACGAATTTCAGCAAGCTCTTTGGTGTAGGACGGATTTTTTTGCGCGGCGAGCTTTTCAATCGTCGTGTTGATTTGCTCAAAAGATTTCGTATAAGCCGGAACTTTCATCATATGCGAGACGCTTTGCAAAGTCTTCAAGACGCTCTGAAGGTTGGCTTTATTAGTCTCCTCAAGTTCGATAAGTTTTTTGAGTTCGACGGAGTTGGAGAATTTCTCTTGCGATTGGATAGCGGCGGAAATTTTTTCGAGTTCGACATTGAGCGCGGCGGAATTTTCTTCGACACTCGCGACCAAAGACGTTATCGACTCGGCGTCTTTAACAAGGTTTATCAGACTGTCTAAGCTCATCGACTGCTCGCGGATAGTTTTCAAATTATCTTGCAAAAGTTTGGTCACGTCGCTAAGGGAAGTCATAGCGGTTGTGCTGGCGGAAGAGGCTTCGATAATTTTAGTTCGGAGCTGTTGGAATTGGACTTCCATGCGCTGATGATTTTCTTCTGCGGCTTGCGCGGACTTGATAAGGGCATTGCGAAGACTTATCGCGGCCAAAATTGCTGCGCCCGCGCCTATTGCATAACTCGTAACGTCATCGATTTTCAAGAGCGCGCCCAAACTTACCAGCGTAAAAAATAATGCGCTCGCGTAACTGTTCTCACTGCCATTCATCACAAAGCCTCCGCTAAAAAAACTTTTGCCGATTTTAACATTATTTTTTTTCAGTTGCAACTACCTTAGAAGCAATGCAAGTCGTAACATTTAGGAAAGTATTTGCGAATTTTGAAAACGCAGAATTTTCATTTGACACAGAGTGAACTTCAACATTAAAATGCAAATCGGAGGCGATTGAGTTCATGGACAAGAAAAATTTGCTGATATTTATTCTAATGGTTGGCGTTTTCGGGATATTGAATACCGAAATGGGCTTTATTGGAATTTTGCCGTACATTTCCGAGCGATACGGCGTAACGATAGTACATGCGGGGCTTTTAATCAGCCTATTTGCATTGGGCGTGGCTATAGCGGGGCCGACGATGCCTTTAATTTTCTCGCGGTTCAATCGGAAATATGTAATGCTTTTAGTTTTGGGCTTGTTCACGGTCTGCAATACAATTTCGATTTTCGCGCAGGATTTTAATTTGCTGTTAGCGGTGAGGGTATTGCCGGCATTTTTCCACCCGGTTTACTGCTCAATGGCGTTTACGGTGGCGGCGATGGTCGTCGGGGCTAAGGAAGCACCAAAAGCGGTCGCGAAAATAAATATCGGCGTAGCGGCGGGAATGGTCGTGGGCGTGCCGATAAGCAACTTTTTAGCCGAGCGAATATCTTTATCGGCGTCGATGACATTTTTTGCGTTGGTGACGTTAGCGGCGTTGTTGGCGACGATTTTTTATGTGCCGTCAATGCCGGTCAAGAAAGTTATGAGTTACGGCAGTCAGCTGAAAATTTTGAGCAAAAAAGTATTATGGGCGTCGATAGTTGCAGTAATTTTCTTGGACGGGTCAATATTTGGGGTGTTCAACTACGCGGCGGAATATTTAGCGAAAGTTTCAATGGTAGCGCCGAGTTCGGTCAGTGCAATGCTATTTATCTTCGGCGTGTGCAATATATTCGGGAGCATGTTAGCAGGAAATTTGTTGACGGTTCAGCCGCTCGCGACGGTAAAATTTTTCCCATTCATATTGGCGGCGGTGTACGTGACATTTTTCAACGAGCCGAATTTTTATCTGCTAACGGTACTGATAATTTTTTGGGGGATATTGGCGGGTGTCGCGGCGAACATTTATCAATTTTGGATATTCCGCGCGGCTCCGGAGGCTCCAGACTTCGCGAACGGAATTTTCTTGACTTCGGCGAATTTAGGTTGCATGGCCGGTACGGCGTTTAGCGGACTATTCATTGACGGCTTGGGGATTCCTTACGTAATTTTCGGCGGGATAATTTTCGCGATAGGTTCAGCGGTCGTGATTTGGATTCAATCGGCGCGCCGTGAACTAAATCCGCTAATTTAATGAAACAAGCGTTCCGGCGCGGAGACTACGTTTAAATTGTCGGGCGGCATGGCGCGTCAACTGTTTGGTTACTTTTTAAAAGTAACCGCGCCGTGAACTCAATCCTTTATCGAGGTGATAGCATGAAAAAATTTTTTGCGATAATCTGCGCGGCGTTATTGCTGACTGGTTGTAACGGCGATTCAAAGGCGCAGGAGGTAAAAATTATGGATAGCGTAAAAATTTCGATTAATGGGCAAAATTTTTATGCGCGGCTAGAAGATAATCCGAGTGCGCGAGCCTTTGCGGAGAAATTGCCGCTTGAAGTCGATATGCAAGAGCTCAACGGCAACGAGAAATATTTTTATCTCGATAGCGATTTGCCGAGCGATTCCGAACGCGTCAAGCAGATTCACGCGGGCGATTTGATGTTATTCGGCTCAAATTGCGTCGTGATTTTCTACAAAGATTTCGCGACGAGCTATAGTTATACGCGATTGGGCAAAATCGATAACGCCGCCGACTTGCCAAAAGTTTTGGGCGGTGGAAATGTTCGTGTTAAATTCGGAATGTGATTATAATTCGGCGAGCCGTAGAAAAATGAAACTTACTTGAAAAGCAACGGCAGATATTTTATAATGTGCTCGCTTGATGCCTTGCGGCAATAGGCGGTTTGAATCAAAAAAAAGCCCCCGGAAAGGGGGTGGAGCTGATGTTCACGATTATTCTTCGCATAATCATTCTTGTGATAATAATCCTCTGGATATTCACAGGTACAGCCGCCTAAGTCCTGCTACGACTTGCGGCTTAATTTTATCCGTATCAGCAACCTTAGACACGAGGGGCTAAACCGCCTTCAAGCAATCTTCGCCTCGCAAGTCCGCGGGGTATTTTTTATCTGTCAGTAGAATTATAATCGACAGCGAAAATTTTTGCAAGCCGTAGAATAAATGAAAGATATTATCGTCCCATTTTCGCACGCCAACTCAAAAAATAATCGCGCCAAATAAAGGACTTGCACTTACTCTGTCGAATAAAAAATTTTCAGAATCAGACAGCGACAGAAAAAGTTGCAAGTCTATTTTTAATCCTGTGAGGTAAATTTTATGTACAAGTACAACCTATTGCGGCTACTCGACGACGCCGAAGTCCAACGAAAAATTTTGCAAATCGTCGAAGAGCCAAAAATTTATTTGGAGCCCGTTAAACCGCCCAAAGAATCACCCCCGCCTGATGAAAATATTTCGCGGCTCGAAGAAGAAAATTCCCGCCTCAAAAATAATCTGTCCGAAGCTCAACAGCGCGTCAAAGAGTTGGAACAGCAAATCCAAACGGAGCAGTCCAGAAATTTGCGGCTCGAAAATTCCCTGTCGCAATCGGAGCGCAGTTCAAAGGATTTACAAAGCAAATTGGCAGAGTGGCAAAAAACTTTCACCCGCGAACAACAACGCAATAAATCTTTGCAACAAGATCTCGACGCCGCCCAATTAAAAATTTCTGACTTTGAAGAACAACTGCAACAAAGATTCGCTCGCGGCTGGCAACTTTTCCAAAAATATCAAACGCTCGGTGCACATGCCCGCCAACTTCTGCAGGGCGTCTTCACCCGCGATAATTTTATGTCGTTCATATGCGGCGGCGCGCAGTCCGAATCGCTAGAAAAAATTTGGGACGTTTTGCGCGAATGCGTTATGAATTCTCGTCAGCACGACGCAGAAATTTTATGGGAGGTCTTTGAATATTCTTTGGAGTTGGTTAATTCGTCGCGCGCACAGGTCAGCTATTCCACTTTGCCCGCCAACGTCGGCGACCGTTTTGATTCCGACCTGCATACCGAAGCCCCAGGCAGTCGCGCTCAAGGCAAAGTTGCGCGGGTTTATCTGCCCGGCTTCCGCAACGATTACAACCGCCGCATTATCAGAAAATCTATCGTTCAAGTTAGTTAAGTTATCAATATCAATACGATAAAGCGGCTCCGCGTCGAGGTTAAACGGACGAACGAAGTTATTTTTGAACGCGGCGAAGTCTTTTTCGTCAAAAAATACTAAGTAGCACAATCATGCTGAAAATGTAGTCGGCTTTAGCTTTGTCGCGAGCACCTGAAGCTAGTCCTGGTTAAAAAAACATAGCAAAAAAGCCGAAATAAATTTGCGTTTTGCAGAGAAATATTTTAAAATCCCTTTGTAATATTGCAGAGGGATTTTTTGTTAGAGGTTTTGGAATGGAAATGAAAATAATGGAGCTGACGACGGGCGAAGTGAAATTACAAGAAAAAGCGGCGGAAATTTTCGCCAAAAATTTGCAGACAAATACATAATGCAGACAAAGTGCAGACGAAAAATTTATGAAGTTAGAAGTATCAAGCAGTAAGGAGTTTTTTGAATGATTAAGGAAGCTATTGTTAAAATCGTGAACAAGGA
>CAMZHX010000015.1 GCA_947307055.1 uncultured Selenomonadales bacterium
CCGCTTTAATCGGTCGCGCCGAACGAATTTTCCTGTCAAAATCGGGCTTGCCGTTATCGTCGTCGAAAATCGTTTTGCATTCAGGATAATTCGTGCAACCCCAAAAATCGCCGTTCTTACCCTTACGCTTGATAAGTGCATTCCCGCAATTAGGGCACTCAAAAGCATTTTCCGCCTTAGCAAATTTGGCAGTCGTGGCGGCTTCGACAAGTTTGCCGGTGAATTCCACTTGCCCTTCTAAAAAATCTTCCAAAGTGCCGTCGCCATTGCTCATGGAGTGTAATTTATCTTCCCAAATGGCGGTCGAATCGGGATAAGTCATTTCGTCGGGCAGCGCGTCAATCAAAAGATAAGCCGTGTCGGTCGGAAACAAAGTTTTCTTTGAGACCTTCAAGAAACCGCGCTTAATCAAGTCGTCGATAATCGCCGCTCTTGTCGCCTCGGTGCCGATGCCGTAAACGTCCTTGAGTTGCTTTTTAGCGTCGGGATTTTTAACGTACTTATGAATGTCCTTCATGCCCTGCACCAAACTTGACGAAGTAAAACGCACAGGCGGTTTCGTGACGCCCTTTTTGAGCTGACCTTTCTTGTAGGTGACGGGGTCGCCTTTTTTCATTTGCGGCAAAAGATTATCGGTCTCGTCGTCGGCTTTGACTTTGGGCGCAACGTAAAATTCTCGCCAGCCGATTTGCTTAACGACTTTGCCGCGTGCCGTGAAAGTTTCGTCCTTGTAATTGACTTCGACAACGGTTTCGTCGTAAACGTGTAGGGGATAAAATTGCACGGCGTAATTTTTCGCAATGAGTTTATAAATATTGATTTCCATTTCGGAGAACTTGCCGGACAAAAATTTCTGCGTGGGGATAATGGCGTGGTGCGCGGAAATTTTATCGTCGTTCCAAGCGCGGCTCTTAATGGCGGGGTTGGCGTGCGTGACCAAATTTTTCAACGCTTCGTCTTTAGTGGCGGAGAGATTTTGCAAAATTCGTTGCGCGTCTCTGATTTGAGTTGTCGGCAAGTATTCGCAATCGGAGCGCGGGTAGGTCGTGAATTTTTTTTCGTAGAGACTTTGCGCGGTGTCGAGAACTTGTTGCGGAGTGTAGCCGAAAGCTTTACCCGCCGCGACTTGTAAGCTAGACAGCGAAAACGGTAGCGGTTGCGATTCTTTTCTTTCGGTCGTCTTGTAGGAAAAAATTATCCCGTCGAGCGGTTTGGTAGTAAATTTCTTGATAAGTTCGTCGGCGAAATTTTTATCGATGAGTCGTCCTTCCCTATCGAAGGCGGGCAGGTCTAGCATTTCTTTTGACGGCTTGAATTGCGCGATGAAATCCCCGTTGGCGTGAGCAAACATAATCCGGAGCGTAAAAAAATCTACGGGCTTGAAGTTTTGGATTTCGCGCTCGCGACGAACGATTAAGCCGAGCGTCGGCGTTTTG
Source organism: uncultured Selenomonadales bacterium (assembly GCA_947307055.1). Taxonomy (GTDB): domain Bacteria; phylum Bacillota; class Negativicutes; order Selenomonadales; family Selenomonadaceae; genus Quinella. The sequence continues at coordinate 1,437 of CAMZHX010000015.1, forward strand.
ACTCTGCCAATCGGCAAAACTAATCTATCATAACCTTTACGCCGCGCCGCCAAAGTATACGCCCGCGACAAGTTCATACCGACAATCCAATCGGCGCGACTGCGGGCAAGTGCCGACTGCTTGAGGTTAAAAAATTCGGCGTTGTCGCGCAAGTTTGCGTTAGCGCGGAGAATACTTGTTTCGTCGAGGGCGTTCAGCAGAATTCGTTTGACGGGCTTTTTGTTCCCGACAAAATCTAAGACTTCATCGACGAGCAGTTGACCTTCGCGGTCGGGGTCGCCGGCGTGAATTATTTCGTCCGCTTTTTCAATCAGATACTTGACGATTTGGAATTGCTCGGCGGTATCCGGATTGACTTCAAGCTTCCAAACGTCCGGGACAATCGGCAAATCTTCAGCGCGCCAAAATTTATATTTCGGGTCGTAGCCGTCGGGCTTAACAGGTTCCAAGACGTGACCGAAAAGCCACGTCACCACACCGCCCGCAGTTTTTATGTAACCCCTAGCCTTTTGAGGATTTTTGAGGCAAGCGGCCAATTCGCGAGCCATCGACGGTTTCTCGGCTATGTAAAGTCTCAAGATAATTCACCTCGCGCTGATTATAAAATTTTCCGCGTTGAAAGGCAATGCATAATTAATATTGCAGGGTTTTTCTTTAAAAGACAAAAGGATATTCCGAATAAGTGTAGAAAATTCTTGTCGAAATATTTATTACTTTTTGTTTGGGAGCTTTTATAATGAATGAAAAAATTTTGCCGGCAATTTCCGTCATTATTCCCGTCTTTAATGCTGAAAAATATTTGCCCGTCTGTCTCGAAAGTCTTTTCATTCAAACCTTCAGAAATTTTGAAGTGATTGTGGTTGACGATTGCTCGATTGATTCAAGCCTTGTAATTGCTGAAAGTTATCTTGATAAATTTGGCGGGCGTTTGAAAATTATTTGTCTGGAAGAAAATAGCGGGACACCCGGCTTGCCAAGAAATATCGGACTCGAACACGCTTGCGGGAAATATATTTACTTTGTGGACAGCGACGATTTTCTTGTCGATAATGCCCTTGAAATTTTTTATGACTGCGCAGAAAATTATCATGCTGAGGTTGTTTGCACTGAAAACGGTTTCACTTGCGGCGAAGAATTTATACCCAAAAAATTGGAATTCGTGAACTATAATAGAGAAAAAATTTTTTATGATATGCCAATTTTCGAGACAGAAAATCTTGCTGAACGTATCGAAAAATTTTTGCGATTCGGCTTCGAATGGCAATCTGTTTTAAAATTTTCACGCCGAGATTTTCTAATCGACAACAAAATAATTTTCCCTGCCTCGAAAACTTCTGAAGATGGCGTTTGGACCTTCAAAATCCTCTGCCGCGCTAAAAAAATTCTGCACATACAAGAGCCGCTTTACGTCCAACGCCTCAATAAAAATTCAATCACACGCAGTAATCGCTCGCTCGAAGAGTGGATTTCTCTTCATGCAAGCTCGCTAATTAAAAATGTCGACGCACTCGCCAATTTCATGAGTAAAATTGACTTTTTCAACGAAAATCCTGCTCGCTTGAGGATTCTTGACTACTTCATAAGCCTTTCACTCGGTCAAATGGCTCTCGTCGGAAAAAAATTAAACTCAAATCAACTTTACGAACTTTTTCTGCAGGAATTCTCTAAAATAGAAGGTTCATCGCCCGCTTTGAGCGCATATCTCCTGCTTTTAGCCAAATTTTATCGAAGCGAGTTGGCAAAATGAAAGTCTCCGTCGTTATTCCCGTCTTCAACGCCGAAAATTATCTCGCCGCTTGTCTAAATTCCGTTTTTAATCAAACTTTGCAGGATTTTGAAGTCATTATCGTCGATGATTGCTCTACTGATTCAAGTTTAGCCGTCGCAAATAGTTTTTTTGAGAAATTTGGCGAGCGTCTGAAAATTATTTCTTTGGAAAAAAATACGGGCAATCCTTCCGTGCCGCGTAACAAAGGCTTGAGCTTTTCTCGCGGTGAATACGTTTTTTTTATGGATAACGACGACCTAATTACTCCCAATGCGTTCAAACTTCTTTGCAATTACGCCGAAAAGTTCCGCGCTGATGTCGTTTACATGGAACGCGGCTTCCTTTTGGATGGCGAAAACATTATCTCCGCTAATTGGGATAAAAATTCTTCCAAAATATCTATTCCTACCCTCGAAAACCAAAATATCGCCGCTCGTATCGAAAATTTTATCCAAACTGCCTACGGTTGGGCTCCTTGGACTAAATTTTTGCGGCGTGACTTCCTTATCGCTAACGAAATCGCCTTCCCACTTGTCAAAATCTCCGAAGATGTCCTCTGGACTTTCAAAGTCATTTGCCTAGCCGAAAATTTCTTGCGAATCCCCGACCAACTCTATATTTGCCGCTCAAGAATCAATTCTTGGTCGCGAATTAGGCGCAATCCGCCCGATGAAATAAAATTTTGGCTAGACCCACTCGTTAAAGGCCTCGATTACCTCGATGACTTCATGAAACGCGATTTTTTCAACCAAAATCCTAATCTCCGCTTTGATGTCACGAATTTTTTTGTTAAAATGCAAATAGCAGGAATGTTGAACGCTTTGAAGAATTTAAATCGCTGTCAACTCTACGAAATTGTTCACGAATCCTTTTCTGACAGCAAACACGCCGCGTTGATTGCAAATTTGTTCGTAGTTATGAATTTTTATCGCGATAGGTTCTTGGAGGTGAAATAATGCAGCTCAGTAAGGGTCAAAAAATCCCGCTCAACGAAAATTCCTTAATTTTTAAGCTCGAACGCCAAAATTCCGCGCTCGAAATCGATATCGCCGCTTTTCTCACTCAAAATAACGGAAAAGTCGCTTCTGACGAGGATTTTGTCTTCTACGGCAATACTAATCACATTTCAGGCGGCGTTTCCCATAAAAATGACGCCATCGAAGTAAATTTGGACAAAATCCCGCTTCACGTCGAAAAAATCTCTCTAACTGCCACTATTTACGACGCAGACGCCCGTAAACAAAATTTTAGCATGATTCAAGGCGCAGTTTTGAAGATTTTCGGCCTCTACGGCGAAATTGCCGCCTTCCCACTCGATAATTTCACTGTAGAGACCGCTATTGTGCTCGGCGAAGTCTATCGATATAAGGGAAATTGGAAATTCAACGCTACCGGCGCAGGTTTCAGCGGTGGTTTGGCCGCCCTTTGCAATAATTTCGGCATTGAAGTCAAAGATAACGTTCAAAATCCGCCTTCACCGCCTCAATCAACAAAAATTAACACTCAACGCACTAAATCTTCCTCTAAACGCGAAAAAATTACAATTCCTCCGCCTCCAATCCAAAATCAACCTAAAAAAGTCGAACTTCGTAAGGGTCAGAAGGTTAATCTCACTAAAAAAGGCTCAAAACTCGGCGAAATCGTCATAAATCTCAACTGGAGCCAGCCTACAAAAAAATCCGGCTTCTTCGGCAATATCTTCGGAAATAATAGCGGCGGCATCGATTTGGATCTTGCTTGCCTTTTTGAACTCAAAGATGATACAATCGGAGCCATTCAAGCACTCGGAAATCACTTCGGCTCCCTAAATTCCCCGCCTTACATAGCTTTGGACGGCGATGACCGCACCGGAGCCGTCGCCGCAGGCGAAACTATTCGCGTTAACGGCAATTTCGCCGATAAAATTCGCAGAATCCTAATTTTTACCTTCATTTACTCCGGCGCGGCGAATTGGGAAGAGGCTAAGGGCGTCGTTACCGTAAATTGCCCCGGTTCGCCCGAACTTATCGTTAAAATGGACGAATACGGCTCGAAAAAACGCACTTGCGCTATCGCTTTGCTTGAAAATGTCGGCGAAACCTTCAGCGTAGAAAAAATTGTCGACTTTTTCGACGATTCCGAGCAAATGGATAGAGCTTTTGATTGGGGATTGCGTTGGAGAGCCGGTTCTAAGGACTAAAAACGCATTTTGCGTAGTGATAATTACTTTTTGGGAGGAATTTCTATGGCTATCAGTCTGCAAAAGGGTCAGAAAGTCGATTTGACCAAAGGCAACCCCAGTTTGAAGAAACTTTTAATCGGTTTGGGCTGGGATGTCAACAAATACGACGGCGGCTTCGATTTCGACCTCGACGCGGCGGCTTTTTTGCTTAATTCGAGCGGCAAAGTCAATTCCGACGACGATTTTGTCTTCTACAACAACCTCAAGCATAAAAGCGGCGCGGTTGAGCACATGGGCGATAATTTGACCGGCGCGGGAGAGGGCGATGACGAAGAAATTCGCGTCGACCTCTCCAAGGTCCCCGCTAACGTCGACAAAATCGATTTCACCGTCACCATTTACGACGCTGAAGCCCGCAAACAAAAATTCGGGCAGGTCAGCAACGCTTATATCCGCGTCGTCGACGAAGATACCGGCAAAGAGCTTATCCGCTACGATTTGGGCGAGGATTTTTCTATCGAAACTGCTGTTGTCGTCGGCGAAATCTATCGTAATCGCGGCGAATGGAAATTTAATGCTATCGGCGCAGGTTGGAGCGGCGGTCTTGCCGCACTCGGCAGAAATTACGGTGTCAACGTCTAATTCAACGTTTCAACTAAAATTTTTCCCCGTCGAAACGCTCGGCGGGGATTTTTTTATGTTATAATCCACTTCGAGGTGATTTTATGAAAAAAATTATTATGGCAGTCCTTATGGTCGTTTTGAGCGTCCAAAGTTGCTTCGCGGCGGAAATTCATCAAGAAATTTTCAACGGCAATCAAAATTTACAATATCCCGTCGTTCACGTCTCGGACAGAGCGGTTGAAGAAAAAATTAACGGCGCGATTCTCGACGAAATCAACCGATTTATTAAGGAAATACACTATGCGGCGCAATATAATGGCTCGGAAGTCGGCGGAATCTATACGAATTACGAAATTGGCAGTAATGAGGCGGGCAATACCGTTATTTTGAGCATTTTGCTGACCGAAAGCGTTTATAACAAGGGCGCGGCGCATCCTCTGACGTTCTTACGCGCTTTAAATTTCAATTTGAGTAGCGGCGAGCTTATGGGGATAGATTATTTGCTTGAAGTCGGCGAGGGCTTGAAGGAAGGCTATCTACTCGAAAAACTCAATCAAAAGTTGGTCGAGAAGGCAGAGCGCGAAAAGCTTTTCATATTCCCCGAATCACTTCCGCTAAAAAAATTGCCCCAAGACTTTTATTGGGACAAAAATTTGCATGTGCACTTTATTTTTCAGCAATACGAGGTTGCGCCGTATGCAGTGGGCATAATTGACGTTGACATTGACGCTTAGAAAATCGCCTCGACAAGTCCGAAAGTCAACGCGCCAATCGCCGCAGTTATCGGGATTGTAATTCCCCAAGCCTTGACCATTTGTTGAGCGGTGCCCCAACGTACCGCATTAACTCTTTTAGCGGTTCCGACACCCATAATCGAGCCGGAGACAACGTGAGTGGTCGAGACGGGCAAATTTAGCAAAGTCGCGCCGAAAACTACGCAAGAAGAATTCAAATCAGCCGCAAAACCGCTCGGAGGTTCCAATTTGAAAATTTTTCCTCCGACGGTTTTTATAATGCGCCAACCGCCAGTCGCAGTGCCGATTGCCATAGACGCCGCGCATAAAACTTTGACATAGGTCGGAACTTCAAACGCCGCGATAAAACCGCCGCTAAAAAGCGCGAGAGTAATAATTCCCATAGATTTTTGCGCGTCGTTGGAGCCGTTTGAAAATGCAATGGCGGCGGCGGATAAAATTTGCATTCTGCGGAACTTATCGTTGAGAAAATGCGGAGAAAACTTTTCAAACGCCCGAAAAATGATGTTCATGATGACAATTCCGGTTAGAAAGGCGATAGCGGGAGAGGCGATGAGCGCGACGAAAATTTTGCCGATTCCGTTCCAATTCAGGCCGTCGAAGCCTGCAGAAATCAAAACTGCGCCGATTAAACCGCCAATCAGGGCGTGAGAGGAACTTGACGGCAAACCGATGTACCAAGTCAGCAAATTCCAAGTAATTGCGCCGATAAGGGCGGCAATAATGGTTTTTTCGTCGATTAAGCTGGGTACGCTGACAATTCCCGCGCCGATAGTCTTCGCGACGCCGGTCGAGACCATTGCGCCGATAAAATTCATAGTTGCGGCGAGAATTATGGCGTGATTTGGTTGCAGAGCGCGAGTACTTACGGAAGTCGCGATTGCGTTGGCGGTGTCGTGAAAGCCGTTGATAAAATCAAAGATTAACGCCAAAATTATCACCAATAAGATTAAAAGTTGTAGTTCGGGCATTTTTTTAGCCTCCTGAACAGTTTTTAAGCCGAAAAGTCTTTCGACCCTTCGGCTTTTTGATTTTGAGTAAGATTTTAGAGCAATTCTTCAATATCCTTAGCAATATCTGCGGGATTAGTGGTCGGCTCAAATCTTTTTACGACATTTCCGCTTCTATCGATTAAAAACTTAGTGAAATTCCACTTAATGCCGTCGCCTTCGAGGTATTCAGGGAAATTTTGTTGCAGAGCCTCAAGAAGTTTGCTAGCGATGGGGTGATTCATATCGAAGCCCTCGAATTTTTTCTGAGCAGTGAGGAATTTGAAGAGGGGCTGAGCATTATCGCCGCGAACGTCGCCTTTAGCGAAAATCGGGAAGGTGACGCCGTAATTGAGCTTGCAAAATTGCTGAACTTCGTCGTTAGTGCCTGGTTCTTGACCCGCGAACTGATTGCAGGGAAAACCGAGCACGACAAAGCCTTTATCCTTGTAAGCGTCATAAAGTTTCTGCAGTTCGTCGTACTGGTAAGTGAAACCGCATTTGCTAGCGGTATTGACGATTAAAAGGACTTTTCCCTTGTAGTCAGCAAGCGATTTATCTTCGCCGCGCTTAGTTTTAGCGGTGAAATCGTAAACGTTCATAAATTTGCCTCCTTAAGCATTAGCAATCAATTCATCGATTTTAGCCTTATCGAAGCCGAGAACGAAATTTTTGCCGTCAATCGTGGTGACCGGGACGCTCAAATCACCGGAAATGCGCTGACATTCGGCGGCGGCCTCTTCGCTAAGCTCAATGTCGCGCACTTCGTATTCAACGCCGCGAGAATCGAGATACCGCTTCAGTTTTTGGCAATAAGGACAGTCCTGAAAGGAAAATACCTGCAACATTTAAAATTCCTCCTTAAAGGCACAAAAGCTTATCAAGTGCCTCTTTGTCGTAATCGATAACGTAATTTTCGTTGTCAATCGTCGTGACGGGCACCGCCCAATCAATACCAGTGAGTTTTTTGCAAGCTTCGCGGGCGGCGGGGTCTTTTTCAATATCGAATTCCTCAAACTTAACGCCTTTGGACTTAAGATATTTTTTGACTTTGGCGCAATAGGGGCAAGTTGCCGTTGTGTAGACTTTGACCATGTAATCACCCTTTCAATTTGGATAAATATTTTTCGGCGAGCAGAGCGGCGGTCGTACCGTCGGACGCGGCGGTTGTGAGCTGGCGAATTTCTTTTTCGCGAACGTCTCCGGCAACGAAAACGCCTTCAATTTCGGTTTTGCAATCTTCACCGGCCGGGATTCTGCCGCTTGCAGTCAATGTCAATTCGTCCTCGAAAAGTTTCGTATTGGGGACGACGCCTATATTAACAAAAATGCCGTCGACGTGCAAATTTTTCGTCTCGCCGGACTTCTTATCAAAGATTTCGACTTCCTCAAGCCTTTTCGGGCCGCGCAGGGCTTTTATTTCGGTCTGCAACATGATTTCGACTTTTTTATTAGCACGGAGGCGTTTTTGGGAAAAATCATCGGCTCTGAACTCGGAACGGTGAATCAGATAGACTTTCTGCCCGTATTTGGTCAAGAAATTAGCCGCATCGACAGCCGCATTTCCGCCGCCCATGACCGCAATAATTTTTCCGTTATAAGCGGCACCGTCGCACAATTCGCAGTAGTGAACGCCGCGCCCTGCAAATTTCTTCTCTTCAGGGAGCGGAAGTTTACGGCGATTCATGCCCGACGCAATTATCACAACGTCGCACTCGTAAATTTTTTCTTGCGTTTCGACGATTTTAGGCGAAGTCTTCAGAGTGACTTTTTCTATCTCGTCGAACTCGTCAATCACCGCGCCGAAATTTTCTGCTTGCTGTTGAAGCGTCGCGATTAAATCGCCGCCTTTGACGCTGATAAAGCCCGGATAATTTTCAATGTCGGTAGCGTTGGCGATTTGCCCGCCGATTATCCCGTTTTCCAAAACCAAAGTATCAAGATTCATGCGCCCGCAGTACAAAGCCGCAGTCAAGCCCGCCATGCCCGCGCCGATTATCACAACGTCCTTATGAATTTTTTCCTTCATTTTATTTCCTCCCTTGTCTAGGATATTTCTTGCCACTGAAAGATTTTCCTGTCGTTAGGAATTTAAAGCAACGGCATTCCGAACCTCCAAAGGAATTTCGCCAAGAAAATAATCTTCTAGCAGATTCCAAATTGTCGCGCTAGTAAAATCGCCTTCGTAAATGTATTTGAGCATTTCTAGCGAAAAGTTATATCTTTCTTCCATATCCTTCAGGATTGTATTTGAATAAAATTTGTTGTTAACTATATTTTCCAGAATGTCAATTTGATTGATGTAGATTAAAAGCTGATTATTCAAGCCGCCGGTGATGTCAAAGGTCAATACCCCCATTGCCTCTAAAATGCCAAGCACCATATCAAAATCTTTTTTGTCACTAGTTATGTAAAAAACGCCGTTTTGCGTTCCAGCGGCAATCTGCATGAATTTATCTTCGACCATATTCAAGCAATTTTTACAATCCACTTTAAAGGAAAATTTATCATCATGTTGATTGATGGCATTTTCGGATTTCAAGAAGGCGATAAGAATTTCGCAAATGGTTTGCCCTTTTGAATTTCTTAGACCTTGTGCATTGGCAACAAATTCTTTACTAAATTCATCTAGCGAAATAGAATTCTTGCCGATATAAATATCTTCCACCGTAGCTTTAAATTTGTCGAAGAGGTTTTGAAAAATCGAGATGGAATTCCTTCTAAACTCTATATTGGCGATGTAAGCCGGCCAAAGCGAACGAAGTTCTTCTGGAAGGGATTTGTCTTTGCAATAAATCATGCGCTTGAAGTTTGGAAAAGATTTGTCCCTTAAAGTTTTTTCCCAAATCCGTTTGAGATTCACGTTGTAAATATTTTTCTGAATGTCAATCGGCGCAACGCAATTTCCGTACTTTTCTTGAATATTCGAACAAGTTTGTTGCGTCATTTCAAAAAAGCCCTTAGCGTAAAGCGGCCACGGGCGCACGATTATCGGCGGGAAGCTATACTTTGCTTCCAAGTCTTTTTGAATAATTAGGAGAGCGATTTTTACTTTGTTAATTGTATCTTCTTCGTCTTCGGAGTTGGAAAAGATATACGAAAAGTTTTCCGCGTCTAGCATGAGAGCCTTTTTTTCGCTGAGTCGATAAATTTCGCAAATCTTTTTAGCCACGTCAACAAGCTGATATTCCTTTATCGCCATGCGATGAAAAAATTTCACGTACTTAAAATCGCTGCTGTCGTGATAATAAATTGCTTCGCCGTTCAAACCTTTTTTTCGAGCCGCCCGCCCAATTTCTTGAACATAATTGCAAACGTTGCCCGTCGGAGCAAAATGCATAACGGTTTTTATGTCGTCAATATCAACGCCCATGCCGAAAGCCGTCGTCGCCAGCATGACCAAAGCTTCGCCGTTTTTAAAGCTATCGTAGCTCGTTTTCTTAGCGCATCTATACATTTGTCCGTGATAAGTTTCAATGATTGGACTTTCAGCGAGTTTTTTTATTGCCTTATTGATAAGCTTTACCGACGGAAAATAAATCAGCAATTTTTCCAAATCTTCCTTAGCCTTCATTTTAGCCTTAAAGGTTTCCTGATTTTTTTTAGCCTCAAATGCCTCGTTGGCGGCATCAAAATTTTTTTGGGATTTAATTGCTTGGTCGACGGCCGCCGAAATTTCACCGAATTTATTTTGGCTTTTATTTATAACTATGTCGATGTCGTCGCGCTTGATGTAGCCCAAATAAGTTATTGGGTCTTCCATGTGCAAAGCCTTTATTATCTCGCCATACATGTCTTCTTTGCCGCCATAAATTGCCGTCGCCGTGAAGGTCGCGATTATAAAGGGATATTTCTTGCGCAATTTTTTTATGTGGTCACCCAGATACCAATAGTCCGGGCGAAATTCCTTGCCCCAAGTCGTGACAATGTGCGCTTCATCTATTACGACCAATCCTATTTTTCTGTCGCCGATGAGTTGTTCAACGTCGCTACGGCTTAAAAGCGTTTCGGGAGAAACGTAGAGGATATTGCATTCGCCCGCCGCAACCTTGTCGATAATTTCCTCTTTGAGAATTGGCGAAATGTCGGAGTTAATCGTTTTTGCCTCCTGATAATTTTTCAGCTCAAGATTTTGAACTTGGTCGTTCATCAAAGCAATTAGCGGCGAAATTACAATCGTCAGCAAATTATATTCCTTGGCAAGGTAAATCGCCGGCACTTGAAACATAACAGATTTGCCTGCGCCCGTCGGAGCCGTAACGAAAATATCACGAGAATCTTTGCCGTCTTTGCGAAGTTCAACCTGCTCGACAATGTCCGAAATAATTTGCTCCTGCGAAACGTCGCGAAGAATTCTTTCCCCACCATAAAGTTTTTGACGGTCGTAGGCTTTAAAATTTCTGAAATCGTCGTAATCCCAATGCCTTTTTAAAATCTCATTGAATTCATCTCTGTGCTTGAAGACGGGAGCAATTTTTTCGGGACATACGCGGAAAATTTTCGTCTGCGCGGAAAAATATTTGCAGATGATTTTTAAACGCGAATCGAGTTCTTCACCATTGCCCGAATAATTGCAAGTTCGTACGGAAATTTTATCGGGCTTATCGAAAATGATTTTCCGCACAAGGTCAACAAAGTCCGATTCTTCCTTCAAGTCAATAAAATCTGTTACATTGCTCAAATTAATTTCGACAAGCTCAACTTCGGCGGGCGCAAACAAATTTAAAACTGTGACCTTCGGTTTACTCAAAACTTCGTCATCATTGTAGACGCCGATTAAAAAGTTTTTGAACTCCTTGAGCCAAAAGATATTGGCAATTTTTTTATCTTTTTCGGAAAGGCTTTGAACTTTAGGATCGACGTTATCATTCTCTGGCTCTGCGAAGTATTCGAGCAAAATTTTCTTTGTAGCGTCGTTGAATTTATCTTCAATCGGATATTGCTTCATGAAGAGATTGTTATTCAAAATGTAAATTGAGTCGAAAGCGTCAAAAAAGTAAGTTTGCATTAGGAGAAATTCTTCATAGGTAAAAATTTTTCGCTCGCTGTCCACAAGTTTATTAAAATATCTGAAACGATTTTCCTTAGCCGCGTCCAAGTCTTCTGAAAAATTTTCGTCGCCGACAAAACTTAGCGGTATGCCCTTCAACACGACTGCAGAATTTTCTTCAGCTGAAATGCTTTTAAGTTTTTCGTCCAGTTGTCTTAAAATAATTTTATTCAAAAGAATTCCTCCTTTCAATCCAGAAAATCTTTGAGTTTTTTCGAGCGGGCAGGGTGACGGAGTTTGCGCAATGCCTTAGCCTCAATTTGGCGAATTCTTTCGCGGGTGACGTTGAAACTTTTGCTGACCTCTTCAAGCGTCCTAGCTCTTCCGTCTTCGAGTCCGAAGCGAAGTCGCAGAACATTTTTTTCACGCGGCGTCAAAGTTTCCAGAATGTCTTTAATTTGCTCTTTCAACACGGTTAACGACACGGCATCAAGGGGGGTTTGCGCTTCTTGGTCTTCTATGAAGTCGCCTAAATGTGAATCATCTTCTTCGCCGACGGGCGTTTCCAACGAGATAAGTTCTTGCGCAATTTTCTTAATCTCGCGGACGCGCTCGATAGAAATTTCCATTTCCCAAGCAAGTTCCTTGTCATTTGGCTCGCGACCATTTTTTTGCAACAAGTTGCGCGAAACTCGATTCAATTTGTTAATTGTCTCTAGCATGTGAACTGGAATTCTGATTGTACGAGCTTTTTCAGCTATCGCTCGCGTTATCGCTTGACGTATCCACCACGTCGCGTAAGTCGAAAATTTGTAGCCCTTGCGATAGTCGAATCTTTCTACTGCCTTCATAAGTCCGAGATTGCCTTCCTGAATCAAATCCAAGAAGAGCATATCGCGCCCGATATATTTTTTGGCGATTGAAACGACAAGGCGCAAATTAGCTTCGGCGAGTTGTTTTTGAGCTTGGTCGCTTTCTTCTTCGTTGTCAGATGCCATACGTTTTGCCAACTTTCTTTCTTCTTCCGCAGTCAAGAGCGGCACGCGCCCGATTTCTTTTAAATACATGCGCACCGGATCATCGATTGACCCGCTAATTTCGTCGCGAGGTTTAGATTCAGATTCATTTTCGCTCGAATCTTCGGACGGCGCATTTAAATCGCCAACGTCGTCGAAGGTTTCCTCGTCAATTATCTCTATACCTTCGCGCTGACAAATGCTGAAAATTTCGTCAATCTCATCATTTTCAGTTGAAACGCCTTGACTTTCAATAATTTTTTCAAGGTCGTCCCAAGTCAACTTCCCTCCGGTTTGTTTGCTCTTCAACTTCAAAAGAGAAGTTATTATATCGGTTTGCATTTCTATTTCCTCGCTAAGAGATTTTATCGAGCAAAAGTTTGCAACCGCGCAAAATGTCCTCGTAAGTTTTGCTGAAACCGTTTTTGTCCCACGGAATATCTTTGTCTAGGAGCATATAAATTTTATTATCTGGGTCGCCGCCGACAATCGCCTTGACCTGTTCGACGTTGCCCGCGTCCATGCAGACAATCAAATCATTTTCGGCGTATTCTTCGGGCGTGATAGTGTGCGCAATGTGATGAGTATAGGGCACACCTTCAATGCCGAGCTTGGCGGCTATGCCCTGATGTAATATTTCGCCGTTCGTCGGCTTACTCGCCGCACTCGACACCGAAACTTTATCGCTCAAGCCCGCGTCCTTAATCAACTTCTGCATAACGAATTGCGCCATCGGTGAACGACCGGTATTTCCACTGCATACGAACAAAATTTTCAATACGAACACTCCTTTCGGCGCGATTATAGCAGAAACTTGACGCCTTGAAAATAACTTGCTAAATTTCTTGGTCAGAGGTGATAACATGATTGATAACAGGATAAAGGCTGTGAAAAATTTTGTCCGCGCAGGCAGTTTTGTAGCTGACGTAGGAGCCGACCACGGCTATTTGGCGATTGAACTTGTCCAAAGCGGGCGAGCATCTAAAGTCATCGCGACTGAAAAAAATATCGGACCGTTCGAGGCGTTGAGCAAAAATATTTCGGGCTTTAATCAGATTGAAGCGCGATTGGGTGACGGCTTGCATATTATCTCGGCGGGCGAAGTTGATTCGATTTGCATTGCGGGTATGGGCGGCGCGTTGATTCAAAAAATTTTAGACGACGCGCCCGAAGTCGTTCAAGCGGCTCGCCAACTCATTCTCCAACCTATGAACGGCGTAAAAAAAATCCGCACATGGCTCGCGGAAAATAATTGGGTGATTGCCGACGAAGATTTAGCCGAAGCGTCAGGCATTATCTACGAAATCATCTGCGCGGAAAAAAATCCCGCTCCTAAAACTTTTAAGCGTGACGCCTCGCCGCTCAAACAGAAATTTTTACGTCAGCGGCTCGAAAAACTTCAGCGCGTCCTCGACGAAATGTCTAAAAGTCCTTCCGCCAGTTCCTCCGAAAAATTTTCAGCACTTCAAGCCGAAATTGACGCCTTAAGCCGCCTTTGCTAAAACAAATCATTCGTGCTCGGAATAAAGTTTCAAAAGCTCCAACGCAATCGCCAATTCGTCGTCTAAAATATTTTCAAAGCCATAGGCGGCGGCAACTGCGCGGTCGTTTTTTTTATGCGCCTCGCGCAAGTCGTAGGGCATGGAAATTTCGTCGTAAAGCTCGGCAAAAGTCGCCTCCGGATAATTTTTCCTTGCGTCTAATATCGCCTGCGCGGACGCCTCGATTGCTTGCCGTTGTTTATCGCTCGGCTCGCTCCAAATAAAATTGTTGTACACCACGTTTCCTGAATAGCGATAATCCGATTTCAAACGCCCGCAAACCGTCCTTAGCCACGCCATATGAGTTGAACTCGTTAAAACCCCAAAGTGATATAACGTCGCGTTCGGAATGATTGAAACTAAATTGCTTGCGATAATATCTGGCGTCATAAAGCCCATTGGAATATATTTGCGCCGTTCGGAGCTAACTTGCGGAACTAAAATATAATCTGTCGTCGGTTGAGAGATATAAGCAAAAACCGTCGGTTTGTCGGCTAATTTTTGCGTATCTTTGCGTTTACTTGCCAAGCGAAAATCTCTAACGGCTTTGACGCGCTCATAAACCAATTTCATTTTTTTGAGTTCATTGGGCGGGCAATCGACGAGCCATAAACAATAACGGAGCTTTCCATTTATAAATTCATTGGAGCCGACGTAGCGACAAATATATTTTTCTGCGGCGGGCTCGCGCTTAATAAAGTCTTTGTATTCTTCAGGTGTCAAAATTAAATTTCCGCCGTCAATAGGTTGATTCCCCCAAACAATTTCCGGCACGAAATTTTGAATATGATTAGGCCGGCTCTTGACGAAAATATTATTGGTGTCGAGTAGGTAAGCGTTGATATTATTGGCAGCAACTTTTTGGTCGTCGTGGAAAATAAATTTGGGCTTGTTATTGGGCGCGTAGCTGAATCCGACGATAACGCAATGGACGTGCGCCTTTTGAGTGGATTCGCTATCCCAAATGAAAGTTCTGTAGGCAAAATCGATATGAATTCCTGCGTTGAAAATATTCTCCCAAAGGCGCGGGACGGTTTCGCCCTGAGCAATGGAATTAGTCGAGACGAAGGCGGCGCGAATGTTAGAATTAGTCATAAAGTCAGCGGCCTTCTTGTACCAGCAGGCGACGTAATCGAGGTTCTTGACTTTTGGGAAGATTTTTTGCATATCGGCTTTTTGAGCGGCAGTTTGATAGGTGAAGCCTACAAAGGGCGGGTTGCCGATTATATAGTTGGGTAGGTTGTTAGGTTGATAGGTTGTTAGGTTATTAGTTTCTATTTCCCTATTTCCCTCAAAAAGTTTTTTCCAGTCGAGTTGAAGGGCGTTGTCCTCGTGAATGTTGGCGTAGCTTTTGAGCGGCAGAAAATCCAGGTCGTGATGAATAATTTCGCGCGTCTCGTGAATCATTTGGAGTTCAGCAATCCAAAGGGCAGTTTGAGCGACGGCAACCGCGAAGTCGTTAATTTCGATTCCGTAGAATTGCCCGATTGAAACTTTGATAGGGTTAACGAACTCGCCGAGCTGAATTTGGCTGCCGAAAATTTCTTTAAGGATTTGGTTTTCTAGGCGGCGCAGGCTCAAATAAGATTCGGTCAAGAAGTTACCAGAACCGCAAGCGGGGTCGAAGATTTTCAGCGCGGCGATTTTATCTTGGAAGGCGAGCAAATTTTTTTTACGGTTGCGCGTGGAGGTTTTGAGGTTTAAGAATTCGTCGCGGAGGTCGTCGAGAAACAGCGGGTCAATAACCTTATGAATATTTTCAAGGCTTGTGTAATGCATCCCCCCTGCGCGGCGGGTCGTGGGGTTCAAAGTTGATTCAAAGACCGCGCCGAAAATGGTTGGGGAGATTCCCGCCCAGTTGAAACCGCTTGACGCTTCGTTGAGCAGGAGATTTTTAATTTCGGGCGTGAAGTTTGGGATTTCGATTGCGTCAGCGAACAAGCCGCCATTGACGAACGGAAATTTTTTCAGCGTGTCATCAAGGTAGGGGTCGCGGTCGTTTATGGGAGTATTTAGGGTGTCGAAGAGGTCGAGCAGGTCGCGGCGAATATTTCTTGCGACTTCGAGGTAATCGCGGAAAATTTTATGCTTACCGAAAATGCCGGCGGATTCAGCGTACAAACAAAAGACAAGCCGCACGCATAATTTGTTGAGGCTTGCCAAAGAGTTTTCGCTATTGGGATTGATATACTGACTGTGCAGGGCGTCGTAAAGTTTGCCGACAATTTCGCCGGCTTTGAGTGAAAGTTCCACTTCGACGAACGATTTATTTTGGGATTGGTCGATTAGGATATCGAGCGCGTGAAATTTTTCGGGCAATTCAGAGAGCAAAATTTTAGTTGGCGCGTCGAGCGTTTCCATATCATAAATCAGGAACTCGGCGAAGTTGCAAACGACAATCCAGCGCGGGCGCATAGAATAGGGCAAGGAGCTGCCGTAGCGTTGCGCCTGTTGGTAGGGCGTGAGGGTTGAGCCGTCTGACTGGGATTTTCCTTGCGCGAGGTTTTCCGAAAGTGATTTTTGTTCGATTATGACTTTGGTATCGGGCAAGAAGGCATCAATAAAGCTGGTGTGTTTAAGTTTGACGGGCACTTCAAAGCGGATGAGTTTTTCCGGCTCGGAAACTCCAAAGATATCGCGCAGGAGCGACAGCCAAAAAGTATGCGTTTCGCCCTTTTCGTAGCCGCGCCCCGACCATTGCGCGACGAATTTTTTAACGGGTGTAAGTTCAGGCATTTTGTTCTCCTAAAATTTCAAGTGCTTTGCCGTGTTCCAAGAACATTGGCAACTTTTTATTGCACAAGCCCTGCATGTTGAGCCAATCGAAAATTTCTGCTTCGGAGTGGAAAGGATTTTTGGCGTGCTCGTTGACCAGAATTTTTATCAAGAACGATTCAAAATCGGGTGCGACGAATTCTTCTGAAATGAAAATCGCCGACGAAACTTTTATTGACGCTGAGGGGATTCTCAATCTGTAAGGCGGGTCTTCGGCGAGCATAATCACACCTTCCAGCAAGAAACTATTCCAAGAAATTTTTAACTGCGGCAGTTTGTCGTATCCGCTGAAAAGGTGAATTGCCTTCCAGCCGCCGTTTTTCTCAATCTCTGCCCGAATAGTTTCCGCGACGGCAAAAATAATTTCGTCTGTGACGCCGATTGATTCGGGACGTATCAAAGTAAATTCGTCGCGGCGAATAAAATTCGGGCGCAAAATTTCAATCAGATAATTTTTCGCGCTGTGGTACATTTGATTTTCCTCGCAAAGGGCGACGAGGTCTTTAGTTTTAATTTCGTCAATATCCTTCAGGAAGTCGAGCAAAACTTTTTTATTATTGAGATTCTTAAGGTCGATGGTCGAAATGAACGGGCGCGAAAAATTGAAATCGTCTGGGAACATGTAGCGCAATACGTCGAAAAGTTTGTTATGACTTTGAATTTCGTTGCGTGCCATGAAGTCGGCGAAGTATTCGGAGAACAAATTGAACAGGGCGCGAGAAGTCAGAGGTTTGGAGCAATTTTGATTGAGGAAATTTTTAATCGGCTCGAAATCATTTTCCTGCAAGTTCAAGCGCGAGCTGTAAATAATTTTTCCGTTGCCGGCGCGAATGACTTCGGGGCAGCGCAGGAGCAAGAAATTTACGTTGGTATCAGTAAGCGAGCGAAAATTTTCTTTAATCTCTTTGATTGTGACTTCGCCGCGTTCGGCAACGAAATTGTCGAATTCCTTTGCCATATCGATTTCGTCTGCTTTAGTGATATAATCTTTACGGAAAGTATAGGGCAAGTTATAAAGTTTAATCACGCCCTGCAAAAAATAACGATTAGTGATTTGCGTGCCGACGAAATAATTTTTCAACGTCCCGAAAATTTCTTTGTAAAAAATTGCGGTGCGGTCGGAGTTTTCGATAAAATTTTTAATGCGCTCGATAATTTCCGGCGGCACGTGAACAAAATCGGCGTGAATATATTTTCCGCGACTGCAGAGCACGCCGACTTTAGCAATAAGCGCGTCGAGTGCTCGTTGCGTGATATAGGAATTTTTGCCGAAAATCTTTTTAAAACATTGAATGAATCGCGAGTAAAAATTTTTATTACCGACCTTGTAGCCGTCTGGGAAATTTTCTTTTAGGACGTAAGCGCATTTAAAAGTTAAATTTAATCTGTCGCGATGAAAAAATTTTCCGCTATGATTATAAATTTTCAAGAGTTTAGTTTTTATCAATTCGGCGGAGCAATTTTTTTCGCGAGCCAAATTTGTAATTGTCTCGTCAAAAACAGTTTCTTCCATTACGTCTGGGAGATTTTTAATCAAATCATCGTTTTCAAGGGCGTTTTTATTGTGGAAAACAAAGGAATTGATTTCGTTATCGAAATAAAAATCATCGCATTGAAAATTAGTTTTTACGGCGAAGAATTGGAGAATTTCCGCGTCTTTTTCGTCCAGAAAATTTTTTAAATCGTTCGGAGTGATAAAAGATTTTCCGTCGGTCAGCGCGTACATAAAACAAATAATTTTCTTGACGGCATTTTGTTTATTCAAGAATTTTTTGATGGATTTTAATTCAACTTGGCGAATTCTTTCGCGAGTGACGCCGAAATTTTTTCCAATACTAACAAGCGTAGATTTTTCGGCTCGAAGAATTATCATGTCAAATTCTCGTTTACTCTTGAATAAATCGGCGAAAAATTTTTTTGTGAACGCTTTTACATCGAAATACATTGCGGCGGCGAAAATTTTAAGTTCTTCCGCATCGAATTTTGAAGGATTATCGGCGAAATGCGCGGGAAAATTCGCGACAGTCAAATCTTCGGGTAGGGCAGTAAAAGAATTGCTCTCCGTCAAATCGCAAGCGGGAAGGTAAAAGCGTACTTTTTTATTTTTAATTTCGTCGGGCAATTCGCTGAAAAATTTTTCTATCGCGGGCGCAGAAGGATTTTTGAACGCCGCGAGCTTTTCTTCGGTAAATTGCAGAGTTTTCACGGATACTTTTTCCCCTCTCGAATCGAAAAATTTACTCAAAGTTTCAAGAAGACTTTTGAAGGAAACGCGGCCGAAATTTTTCAAGCTCCGAAGTTTTTTTCTGGAGGCATTTAAAAGGTCGGCAAGATTATTGTAACCGTTGTCAGTCAAACATTTTTGAATACGGAAATTAAATCCCAATTCGGCGATTAAAATATTTTCATACGGCGCAGGGTCGTCGATATAAAAATAATTTTTCAGGGAATTGTTGAGTTCGTACGAAACATTTTGCGGCGAAGAAATTTCTTCGGTAAAATTATTTGTTTGCAAAAATATCATCCTACCTCGCTTAATTTTATAATCGCCGATATTATAGCACATAAAAAGAAAATTTTGCAACTCAAAGCACGTCGGCAAAATGCGGGCGCAATTTCCTAAAACACCACGCCCCAACTAACATAATTATTGCCGTCACGAGCCAAAAATATATCGTCAAATGCCAATGCTCCCAGAAAAATTCCTTATAAATAAAACTTTGTCTGTAGCCTTCAATCAAATAATATGCGGGATTTAATTTCAAAAAGGGCTGAATTTGTTCAGGAATGACTTTTAAATTCCAGAAAATCGGCGTGCCCCAAAAGCCAAATTGCAACATCATCGTGACGAATTGCCCAATATCGCGCACAAAAACTGTCAAAGCACTCGTCAGCCAAGAAATTCCCGTCGCTAAACAAATCATCGCGAATAAGTAATAAATTATTTGTAAGTTGTAAATCGACGGAAAATGACCGTAAATCGCAAACATCAAGAATAAAACGACGATAAAAAAGCTATGAACGACTAATGCCGAAATAATTTTGACAATCGGGAGCAATTCTACGCGAAAAACTATTTTTTTTACTAAAAACGCGCTCTCAACTATGGAATTCGTCGCGCTTTGAATGCTTTCGTTCAAAAAAAACCACGGGAACATTCCGCACACTAACCACAAAATAAAAGGGAAATTATTTACGGGCGTCGATTTAAAGCCAACTTGGAAGACAAACCAAAATATAAATACTGTCACCGTCGGTTGAATAAACGCCCATAAAATTCCCAAATACGAACTAATATAACGCTGTTTGAAGTCGCGAATCATCATCTGCCATAAAAATTTCCGATTTATTACGATGTCGCGAATTAAACCGAGTAATCCTCTTAAAATCCTCATTTCTTCTACCGTAAATCAAAAATTTTCTTAAATGACAGCCCTTTTTCCTTTAAAAACGGTCTTATCAACAGAAAAGCTACTAAAGCTTCCGCTATGTCTTGTATAGAATAGTTCAGCGCGACATACTCAATCGGCAAAAATTTCGGAAGTAACCATATGAACGGCACTTGCGCTACGAGAGGCGTCAAACTCACGACAAAATTGCGCCATTCGTCCTCTAATGCCGCCATTATTCCAACTAACCACGTGTAAATTCCTACAAACGGCTGCAAAAGGAACGTAAATCGCAGGAAAAGTATCATTTCCGGCGTTATCGGCTCGTTTTCTGCAACAAATATTCGCGCAACTTCTTCCGTGAAAATCATTAAGGCTATGTACATCGCAAAAGTTAAAATCATCGTCAGACAAAAGCCATAACGCATCACTTTTAAATAAGTGTGCTCCTTTTTCGCGCCAAAAAGTCGGCTAATCAATGGTTGGATGCCCGTGTCCAATCCGTTCAGCGGCAAATAAACTAGCGACAAAATTATATTCGAGATTGTCAAAATCGCTAGTAAATGTGCCGCGTTGTAGCTCAAAAGGACGCTGTTTAAATAAAATTCTATGAAAAACATCATCAACGTCCCGACCGCAAAGCCTATTCCAATTTTGAATTCCTGGATAAGATATTTCAGACTGCCGAGACCAAACGAGCTAACAAATTTCTGTTTCGAGTAGCGGAAATACCAAAAAGAAATCACTCCGCCTAAAACTTGCGCCAAAAACGTCGCTAACGCTGCGCCTTCCATGCCCCAACCAAATACGATTATAAAAAGCGCGTCCAAAATCACGTTTGTTATTGACGTTGTCCCGATAAAATAAAAGACGTGCATCGGTTTATCTACGCAACGCATAAACGCGCCCGTTAAATAAATCATCAAAAGGAACGGCAGACCGCACAAAGTTATTCGCAAAAACGAAATCGCTAAGTCGGCAATTTGATATTCTTCCGGGCTGTCGACAATCGAATAAAGTAGCGGTTTGATTAAAAGGTTGCCGATTATCACGAAAATTACGCCCAAAATTATCGCGTAAACGTAATTTGCACGCATAATTTTTTCAGCAAGTTGCTTTTTGCCCTCGCCGATTTTTTCGGAGACAACTGCACTGCCGCCCGTCTCAAAAAGCGTCCCAAGCGCAGTAAATATCATCGTAATCGGGTAAATTAACGCCATAGCCTCAAGGCCTTCCGCGCCAACCCAATTCCCGATAAAAAAGCCGTCCGTCGAGGTGTAAATGCTCATCGCGACCAGCGCGGCGAATGTCGAGCCGCCATACTTTATAATCTCCGTGACTATCGAGAAAAAATCATCTTTCAAAATTTAAGCCTCCACATTGAAAATCTGAACAAAGCCCGTCATGTCCAGAACTTCGCGGACTTGCTCGCCGATATTTTTAAGCGTCATACTTCCGCCCTGACTGCGGATTTTTTTCATTGCCGCAATCAAAATCCTCAAGCCCGACGAAGAAATATATTCCAGCCCGTCCAAATCGAATACAGCATTGCTCACGCCGTCGAGCATGGATAAAATTTCATTCTTAGCCGCGTTCGCCGAATTGGTGTTAAGTTTGCCCGAAAGTTTCACCGTCAAATTATTCCCGTCGCGCTTTGAAGAAATTTTCACGTCGAGAACTTCTGCGGGATTATAAATCACGTTGTATTTCTTCAGCATGACAAGCGGCGATAAATGCTCTTTGAAGAAACGCAAATTTTCTTCGCCAACGTCGTCCATAATATTTTCCGTCAAAATGCCGCGCTCCAAACTGATTTTCGCTTCGTACCAGTAGGCAAATTGATTCGCGCCGGTGAAATTATAATCAGACTTAGCAAAGGGCGCGATTGAGTGCGTCTCGTCAATTTGCTCGTCCAAAGAGTAAGCAACAATCTGCCCGTCAACTCGAACCACAAAGCCAAATAAATTTTTCAGCTCGTCCCAATGCTCAAGCGCGTATAAGAAATTATCGCTGTCATCTTGCGCAAATTCGACGCCTTCGACGCGCTCTTGAAGGTCTTTTTCCGCTCCGATATGAAAAGTCCACAACTCATTAAAAATTTCCGGCTTAATTTCCTCAACCTCGTAATTATATTTTTTCTCAAAAGCGTTTTTGGCGTTGCGAATGCTTTTAAACTTTTTGCCCGAAAGACTTTCCATGCGGTCGAGATACAAAATATAATCCCAAAAGTCGCGGTCTTCCTCGATTTCAATCGCCTCGCCGAGTTCGCGTTGCCAAATCTTGAGCAAATACTCCGGCACGAAATTAAAAACGGTACCCTTAGGCACATGCGCCGCAAAAACTTTTTTCCAGTCGATTTCGTCCCAATCGCCGAGCGGAGCTCCCCAAAACTCCATATCGCCAAAAGAAAATTTTTGCCAGCAGAGATTATCGACGTAGGCGCGCTGAACATTATTCTTTTCCTTAGCGGCAAGAGTCAGCGTCGGCGAAGCGTTGGACGGAATCTGAATGCAGCGGCAAAGATAATCCAGATAGCGTTCGTTGTCGGTGTAGTCGAAGTCCTGAAAGTTAATCATTGTCCTAATTCCTTTCTTGCGTTTTGTTGTAATTCATAAAGTTTACCCATTGCCTCAATCGGTGTCAAGCTGGGCACGTCGAGTTCGATTAAGTCTTTCAAACTCTGCGCGGCGAATAAATCCGGTTGAGAATTTTTTTTGCTCACGACCGGTCGAACGGGCTCGGCATTTTCCATTGACTTTAAAATTTCTTCGGCGCGTCTCATGACAGATTTAGGCAATCCCGCGAGCTTAGCGACTTGAATGCCATATGATTTATCTGCGCCGCCCGATTTGATTCTGCGCAGGAAAATAACTTCGTTGCCGCGCTCCTTGACTGCGACCGAAAAATTTTCAATCCGCGAAGAATTATCCGCCAAATCGGTGAGTTCGTGATAATGCGTGGCGAAAAGAGTTTTGGCGCGGATTTTTTTATCAATGAATTCTATGACTGCGCGGGCTATGCTCATGCCGTCGAAAGTGGAAGTGCCGCGCCCGACCTCGTCTAGGACAATCAAGCTGTTTTCGGTCGCAAAGTTCAGAATTTGGGCAACCTCATTCATCTCGACCATGAAAGTTGATTTGCCGCTGACAAGGTCATCACTCGCGCCGATTCTGGTAAAAATTCTGTCGACGGGTGAAATATTCGCGCTGGCGGCCGGAATAAAGCTTCCAAGCTGGGTCATCAAAGTCAGTAGCGCGACTTGCCGCATGTAAGTAGATTTGCCCGCCATGTTCGGGCCGGTGATAATCATCAAGGCGCAACGATTCGGCGCAAGGTTGGTATCATTTGGCACGAACAAACTTTCCGTCAAAATTTTCTCGACCAGAGGATGGCGGCCGTCGCGAATTTCGATTTTGCCTTCGATATTCAATTCGGGGCGGGTGTAATTGTTGGTGTAAGCGGCTTCGGCAAGACCGGCGATAACGTCAATGACGGCGATTCTTTTAGCGGTGTCCTGGATTTGCGAAAGGCGCGTCTTGATACGGTCGCGGACTTGGCAGAAAAGGCTGTATTCGAGATTGACAATTTTTTCCTGCGCACCGAGAATTTTAGTTTCAAAGTCGCGCAGTTCGGCAGTCACGTAGCGTTCAGCATTAGCGAGAGTTTGTTTGCGCGTATAATTTTTAGGGATTTTACCCGCGCCGCTCTTGCCGATTTCGATATAGTAGCCGAAGACGCGATTATAACCGACCTTCAAAGCGCGGATACCGGTACGAGCTTTTTCTTGCGCCTCGAAGTCTTGCAGAAAACTTTTGGTATCGGCGGAAAAGCGGCGGAGTTCGTCTAAGTTCTCGTTGTAGCCGGCATTGATGATTCCGCCGTCGCGCACGGAGGTTGAAGCATTTTCGCTGATAGCTCGGTCGATGAGGTCAGCTTCTGCGGCGAAATCTCCAAGCCCGTCGCGGCAAGCCAGCAAAATATCACTCGTGACGCCGCGCAGAGTCTCGGAAATTTTCGGCAGGGCGAGCATAGAAATTTTGATGGCGATTAGGTCGCGGGCATTAGCGGAGCCGACTTCAATTTTAGTCATGAGCCGTTCAAAGT
Source organism: uncultured Selenomonadales bacterium (assembly GCA_947307055.1). GTDB lineage: Bacteria > Bacillota > Negativicutes > Selenomonadales > Selenomonadaceae > Quinella. The sequence continues at coordinate 25,549 of CAMZHX010000015.1, forward strand.
CGCGAATATTTTTGAGAGCCTCGCGCAGATTCTTGCGCATAGTGAAATTTTTAAAAAGTTCGTCGACCGAATCGAGGCGGCGATTGATAGCGGTAATGTCTGTTAGCGGGCTTTCGAGCCAACGTTTTAGCAGGCGATTGCCGAGCGGCGTTTTAGTACAGTCGAGCACGTCGAAGAGAGTATTTTTTTTGGAGCCGTCGCGCAAGTTGCGAACGATTTCGAGATTTTTAAGGGCGGTCGCGTCAAGAATCAGATGATTGCCCGAATCGAGGCGCGTCAATTTGGAAATGTGATTCAAATCGGTTCGCACGGTCCTATGAATGTAAATCAGCAGATTTTCGACTGCAACGGTGGCAAGTTGAGCGTTAGGCAGTTGAGTTTCGTCGAAGTGTTGCGCGGACAAATTTTTTTCGGGATTCTCTTCAACTTCAATCGTCGTGAAGGCGCAATTATCCAACTTGAGTTCTGCGAAATTCTTGAGCTGCTTGAGGAATGACAAATCGTTCGGGATTAAAATTTCGTGGGGACTGAGGCGATAAAGTTCGTCAAAAAGATTTTGAATGCGGCTTTGCCCGTCGTAGAGGGAATAAAAAAATTCGCCGGTCGAAATATCCGCGCCCGCTAAAGAAATTTCGTCGCCGCTCTCCAAAATCAGCGTGAGATAATTATTGTTGATGTCGGAAAGCGAATCTTCGGTAAGAATGGTGCCGGGCGTGACAATTTTAGTCAAAGCGCGTTCGGTCAAGCCCTTCGCCTTCGGGTCGCCGATTTGGTCTACGATAGCGACGCGATAACCTTTGGCAACGAGTTTTTGCAAATAATTTTCGACAGCATGAGCCGGCACGCCGCACATAGGAACTTTTTGCCGTTGAGTCAGCGTCAAGCCGAGTTCTTTTGAGGCGGTCAAGGCATCGTCGTTAAACATCTCGAAGAAATCGCCCAGTCGGAAAAATAATAGCTCGTTGGGGTGCTGCGATTTTTGCGCCTGATATTGTTCCATCATGGGCGTTAAATTTTTTTCGTTCAAGTCCTCACCTCTGGAATGCAATGCGTAATTCGTAATGCGTAATGCGTAATGAAAAATGCATAGCGGAATAATTTTTCAAGTTCAGTTTAGCAAGCAAGCTTAATCGCGTCAATCAAAACTTTTTGCAAATGTCGCTTGACGGACGACAAAATTCTTTTATCATTTGCTAATATAACCACAACAAATTTTGAGGGAGGCATTAGCATGGATAATGCAAAATTCGAGACTGAGGTTTTGGACTCGAAGAAGTATACGGAAAGTTATTCGGAAAGCGGTTTTTTCGACAAGGTCAGGAGCACGATTAAAAGCGCGGGGCTCAAGCTGATTTATCAAGCGTTGCTGCTGTTCTACGTCACAGAAAATCCGAATTGCCCGATGAAAATCAAAGCGGCTATCTTCGCGGCATTGGGATATTTCATCTCGCCTATTGATGTTATCCCCGACTTCACGCCGATTGTTGGCTATTCGGACGACGCCGGCGCGATTGCCCTTGCGATATGCCTAGCGCAACTCTACATTGATGACGAAGTTAAGCGCAAAGCTCGCAATAAAATCGCGGACATTTTCGGCGACAGCGTCTTAAACGATTTGGATTAAATTTTGCGGGGGGATTCCATGCCCGATTTAAAAAGTATTGAACAACTCGTCGCGGCTTATATCACCAAAAATTTCGATGAGTCAGCCGAGCCTAAGAAATACAAAATGCACGGCTTCCTTAAGAATGAGGAGCTTGACGAGATTGACTTTCTAAAACTCTACGCACAAGCTAAGACCGGTGGCGAAACTTTTTCGGAAATGCTTCTGCGACTTATCAAGGAGAGCGGCGAAAAAAATTCTGCCATTTACACCCGCGCCAATATCGACCGCCGCCACTTTTCCAAAATCGCTAACCACGACGATTACAAGCCGAGTAAATTGACGGTGCTCGCCTTCGCGATTGCCCTAAAGCTCGACTTTGAAACGACGCGCGATTTATTAGCGGTCGCAGGTTACGCGCTCAGTAAAGCTAATCTTAGCGACGTGATTATTTCGTTTTTCATTGAGTACAAAATTTACGACGTTGACTTAGTCAATCAAATTCTCTACAAATATAATCAGCCGTTACTCGGAGGCTAAAGGAGGTCAATTATCATGACGGAAATAGTTTTTATTCTCGACCGTTCGGGGTCTATGTCGGGGCTTGAGGACGATACAATAGGCGGTTTCAACTCCATGATTAAAAAGCAACAGGAGGAGACTGACGGCGACGCGCTCATCTCCACGATACTTTTCGACCACGAATCGATTGTGTTACATGACCGCGTTCCGCTCGCTAAAGTCAAGCCCTTGACAAGGAAGGATTACGAAGTGCGCGGGACAACGGCTCTTCTCGACGCGGTGGGCGATGCCGTCAAGCACATTAAAAATATTCACAAGTACGCTCGCGAAGAAGACCGACCGCAGAAAACGCTATTCATCATCACAACCGACGGCATGGAAAATGCCAGCTACAAATTCAGCTACGCGGATATTAAGAAACTCATTGAGCAGCAAAAGGAACTCGGTTGGGAATTTGTCTTCATGGGCGCGAACATTGACGCGGTCGAGGTAGCGGGGCATATCGGCATTGACGCCCGCCGCGCTGTCAATTACCACTCCGACAAAAAAGGCACTCAAGAGGCTTACGGAGCTATGGCGATGTTCGCAAGCGGATTTGCTGGAGCGTCCGCAGATTTTTTTGACGACGACTCTTGGCGCAAATCTATCGATAAGGATTTCAAGAGCAGGAAGTAAGTTCCAATTTTAATAAAAATTTTCCCCCGACGTTTTGTCGAGGGTTTTTTAATTCGTGCGGACGAGTTTAGCTGTAAAAAATCCGTCGGTATTGGTTATGTGCGGCAGGAGTGTTTGCATCTCGACAAGCTCAAAGTTTTCGTTAGCCGCTAAAAATTTTTCGACAACGTCTTGATTTTCGCGGCGTAGGATTGTACACGTGCTGTAAACTAAAGTCCCGTTGGGCTTGAGGGTTTTAGCCGCGCTTGAGAGGATTTTTAATTGGAGGTCGGGCAGGGCTTTGAGTTCGTCGGGATTTTTTTTCCAACGCAGGTCAGCCTTGCGACGAATCACGCCCAAGCCCGAACACGGCGCATCGACTAAAACTTTATCGGCTTGCGCAGGTAATTTGTTGCCGATTTTGCGGGCGTCAATTGCGAGCGGCTCAATAATTTTAATGCCGAGCCGTTCGGAGTTTTCGCGAATGTGCTTGAGTTTTTTTTCGTGCACGTCGCTGGCAATAATCCTTCCGCGATTCTCCATGAGTTCGGCAAGATGAGTAGACTTGCCGCCCGGAGCCGCGCAGCAATCAATGACGAAATCGCCCGGCGCAGGATTCAACATTCTCGCGGCGGTCATCGAGCTTTCGTCCTGAACTTGGCAGAGCCCTGCGCGGAGAATCTCAAAATTGTCGAGCGAGCCGTGCCTTTTGCAAATGATACCTTCGGGCGCGAGCGTCGACGGCTTAGCTTGCACTCCGAAAGTTTTCAGCACGGATAAAATATTTTCGCGAGTAGTCCTTAAGGCGTTGACGCGTAAACAAAGTGGCGGGTCGGTGTTATCGAAGTGCAAAAGTTTTTTAGTCACGTCAAGCCCGAATTCTTCCGCGAAAAGTTCCACGAGCCATACGGGGTGAAAAGTCCGCAACGCTAAAGAATTTATGTCGTTACCTTTTGGGAAATCTGACTTGCGCGGGGCGCGAATCGCTGAACGTAAAACCGCGTTGACAAATTTTGATTCGCCAAGCCCGCAAAATCTCTTCGACAGCTCGACCGATTCATTGACTGCCGCCGAGTCCGGAACTCTGTTCAGGAAAAAAATTTGGTAGAAGCCGACGCGCAAGACTGCTAAAATTTTCGGGTCGACTTTGGCGAGCGGGCGTCTCAAATATTTTGCGATTTTCCAATCGAGCGACGCGCCCGCCTTGACCGTTCCATAAACTAATTCCGTGCAAAATTTCCTGTCGAGGTTGGAGAATTTTTCTTGCCGCAGAGCTTGCGTCAATTCAACGTTAGCCCACGCGCCCTTAGTCACCACGTTATAAATAATTCTCGTCGCCGCTAATCTTACTTTGTCCAAAATTTCCTCCTCAATCAATTCGCAAAACTTTAAATGAGACACAAGTCTTACCAAACTGAAAACAAGTTGTAATCCTAAAAAGCTGTGATATAATGATTGTGTTTTAATTGCTCGATGCCAAACGGCAGGCGGTCTAATAGAAAGAAGCCCCCGGAAAGGGGGTGGACAGTGATGTTTACGATTATCTTGCGAATCATAATCATCGTGTTGATAATCCTCTGGATTTTCACCGGAACAGCCGCCTAAGCTATCCCACAGCTAAAAGCGACTAAATTTTTTAATCACACTACCTAGATAAAATCGGGGGCAGACCGTTTATGAGCACCGTCCTGTTAGCGCAGGACGATTTTTTTGCCAACAAAATTATAATCGGCGCGCTTTGAAATGTCAAACGAAAAGCTCCGTCACGAAGACCACCGAACAACATAACAGCGCGACTTTGAAAAGACTCGCGCCAAACCACGCCGCAACTATTCCCGCAACCAGCGCAAGCCCGCCCGATATTTGCGACTGCGTGGCGTAGATTATCGCGGGGAATGTCATAACTGCAAGTGTAACGTAGGGGACGTAATGCAGGAACGAACGAATCGTCACGTTTTTTATCTCGCCGCGAATCAATGTCAGCGGCAAAATTTTTATCGCCAAAGTCACCGCGCTGGCAACCAATATGTAAATGTTAATGTCGTGTGTCATTTATTGTCCTCTTCATGAACGGGGAATAGGATTGCCGCCGCGCCCGCTATCAAAATCGTTAAGATAATTGTCCTGTTGCCCGCTGAAACTTCTGGGAAAAATTCTGTGGCAAGTAAGCTCAAAAGGAAGCTCACGACGACCGCCCCGCCGATAATTTTATCTTTGCGAGCCGGCGGGATTATCACCGCTAAAAACATTCCGTAAAGCGCGACGCTCAAAGCACTCAGCAACGACGGCGAAAAAAAATACCACGCAATAATTCCGCAAGCCGTCCCCAACGACCAACCAGGCAACGCCGTTAACATCGCACCGTAGTTGTAAAAGGGATTCAGCCAGCGACCGCTCCGCGCAATCGATATTCCAAAAATTTCGTCCGTCACGTCGAAGCCGACAAAAATTCTGTGATAAAACGGCGTGTCGGGTGAAAACTTTTGACTTAAAACCGTGCTCATCAAAGCGTAACGCGCATTGGCGACCAAAGTCATTAGCGCAATTTCAAAATAAGGCGCGTCCGATTTGATAACCATAAATGCCGCGTACTCGCCCGCCGAAGCGTTATTCAGAAAACTGAGAATGAATCCTTGCAACGGACTAAGCCCAACGTATTTGGCGACGATGCCCAGCGAAAATCCCACGACAAAGTAGCCTAAACCAATCGGCGTGCCGTCGCGAAAACCCTCCATTAACGCTTGCCGATTTTCATTCGTCATAGAAAATCAAACCGTCGCTTTCAAGTTGAGTTCTCAAGCCGCGCATAAATTTTGGGCCAGGGTCGGGCTTTTTCGCGTAATAACCTTCAACCAGCTCAATATGTAATCCGCTTGCCCGTGCCGCGTCCTGCTGATAGTGCCCGAAGATATATTTTATCGTCGGGTATTTTTCGTGCAGATATTTAATCAGTCGGACATTCGCGGCGAGTTGCTCTTCCGTCAAATCCTCTTGCCCGTTGTAGCCGCCAACATTTTCAATGCCAATCGCGCAATGATTGTAGCCTATAGCATGGCGAGCAAAATTTGTTTCGGGCATGAGCCGCCAAATCGTTCCGTCGCGGTCAACTATGAATTGAGACGCAACATTTAATCTGCCTTCGTCGTCGGGCATCTCTTCGGCGTAGAAATATTTCCAAACTGATTCGAGCGTCCCAAAGGCCGTCCAATGAACAACGACTGCTTGCGGAACTATTTCGCGGCAAATTTTCCCGTAGTGCTTGAGCGTGTATTCGTCAACCAGTTCGTCGCGATGAGCCGTCCACAGGATAAATTTATCAGTAAAAATTTCTTCGGCGAGGGCTGACGAATTCATCATCAAAGCCGCCGCGCAGATTATCAAAAATCTTTTCCCATTTCCCATTTCCCTTGTCCCTTACCTGTACATATCCATAACGCGCCCGACATAATTTTGAGTTTCGGAATAGGGCGGAATGCCGCCGTATTTTTTGACCGCGCCGGGTCCGGCATTGTACGCCGCGACCGCTAAGGGAACATCGCCGTTGAAGGTGTCGAGCATTTGCCTAAGATATTTTGTGCCGCCCGCGATATTTTCGCTCGTGTCGTAAGGGTCGACGCCAAGTCCGGCGGCGGTTTCGGGCATGAGTTGCATGACACCGATTGCTCCGACCGGCGAAATTTCATCTTGATTCATATCGGATTCAGCAATGGCAATGGCTCTGACAAGTTGCGGGTCGACGCCGTAATTTTCAGCGGCTTGCGCGATTAACTCTTCGACGGACGAGCCGTTAATTTCTGGGACTTCGACGGGCGTGAGCGTTTGGCGTTGATTGATGTACTCGACAATGCCTTTGACAAGTTGCGGGTCGACGCCATAATTTTCCGCCGCCTGCATGATTAAATCTTCGACGGGCGTGACTTCTGCGTCCTTGCCGTTGTAATTGTCATCGAAAACTTTATCGTCGCGGCTCGGAACTTTAATTTCAGCGTCCGGAACTTCGACGCGGTCAATTTTCGGCGACTGATTGATTTTACCGGGCAAAGCCTCTTCGCCTGGCAAATGATTCTGCGCGGGTGTAGTCTTTTCGGCCTCGCGAAGGGCTTTAGCGACTTTAGCGGAGTTGGCGGCGTCGTTCTCGTTGACGTGTTGAGCTTTCTGAACGTCGGCAACAGCTTGAGTCGGCTTGACCGTGAATTTTGCTTGCTTAGCGATTTCGCGTTCCAAAGTCGTTTGGAAATCTCCGCCGACGCCGACCATACCGATTTTCTCTTCAATCTCGGCTATGCGCCGCCTGATTTGGTCTATGCGCTTTGTCATCTCGACGCGCTCTATTCCTTGAATTTCAATCAAAATTTTCGTCCCCTTTCATTACGCCTTGCGCATTGACAACTGCAATCCAATTTCGTCAAGCATCTTCTGCTCCTCGAAAAGAACTTCCGCGTTATACTCATTCAGCCGCTTTTCCTTAAGCTGCTCAATGCTTTTTAGGTACGTCATCAATTTCATAAGTGCTTTCAACTTTTGCTGCTTATCCTGCGTCGCCTTCAAAATGACTTGCTGTTGTTGTTCGATTTGGGTTCGCTTCCAATTGAAAAATTGGTTGTAAACCATTATCCGCCCGATTGTAATTGTTTTGCCCTCGCTCGTCAACGCCGCGAACTCTTCTTGAATTTCTTTCATCTCGCGTAGTAATTCTTGCAACTTGGCGCGGCATTCTTCAAGGTAGCGCGACGCCTCAGCGAATTGCATTTCTGCATCATCTTTCCTGCGCTTCGTGACTTTTAACAGCGTTTCGAGTTGGAATTTAAATTTTTTCATGTCACTTACCCGAAATCTTCATGAGTTTAATTTTCGTCGCGTCGTAGGTGTCGACCTCAAAAATGCCCTGGCAAAGGAATTCGTTAATCGCGTCGATTTTGCTAATCGCCTCGTCAATGCGTTTGCTCGACCCTTTGACGTACGCGCCAATATGAATCAAATCTTCCGCGTCTTTGTAAACCGCCATCAACGCTCGCATTCTCTGGGCGGCCTGCAAATGTTCGGGGCTGACAACTTCATTCATGACGCGGCTTACACTTCCCAAAATGTCAATGGCGGGATAATGATTCTGCGCGGCGATAGCTCGACTTAGGACAATATGCCCGTCGAGGATTGAGCGGACAGCGTCGGCAATCGGCTCGTTCATGTCGTCGCCGTCGACAAGCACCGTGTAAATTCCTGTGATTGACCCTTTATCGGAAGTGCCAGCGCGTTCCAAAAGTTTAGGCAACAGCGCAAATACCGACGGCGTATAACCACGAGTTGCGGGCGGCTCGCCGATTGTCAAACCGACTTCGCGTTGCGCCATTGCAAAGCGCGTCACTGAATCCATCATCAAAATAACTTTGTGGCCTTGGTCACGGAAATATTCGGCGATCGCGGTAGCAGTCATAGCACCTTTGATTCTGACTAGCGCGGGCTGGTCACTGGTCGCGACGACGACCACTGAACGTTTCAAGCCTGCCTCGCCTAAGTCGCGCTCGATAAAGTCTCTGACTTCGCGGCCGCGCTCGCCGACAAGCCCTATAACGCTAATATCCGCTTCGGTATTGCGCGCAATCATGGAAAGTAACGTTGACTTGCCGACGCCCGAACCCGCCATAATTCCAATGCGTTGCCCGTCGCCCATAGTTATCAGCCCGTCGACTGCGCGAACGCCAACGTAAAGATTTTGCGTGATTCGCGGTCGTGTCAGCGGGTGAGGCGGCGCGGCTTGCAAAGGATATTCTGCTGTAGAGAGGATTGGCCCTAGTCCGTCCATTGGATTGCCAAGCCCGTCGAGCACGCGCCCTAAAAGTTCTTCGCCGACTTTGACTTGCAATGTTTTCTGCGCGGCTACGACTTCGCAACCGGGCCCGACGCCTTGCATTTCGCCAATCGGCATGAGCATTACGAAACCTTCACGGAAGCCGACGACTTCAGCGGGGATTGGCGGGACGTTCGGGAATTTCGACGAGATGTAACACAGCTCCCCGACGCTGACTGCTGGTCCTTGCGTCTCGATAACCAGCCCGACAACTTGCGTGACTTTGCCCGTCAATTTTATCGTTTTGCATTCGCTAATTGCGTTTTTGAGTTTGCGCAGGTCAATATCGTTTTTAATCATAATCCCTCCAATTAAACTAAGTCTAAAGAATCCAGACAATAATTAACCATAAAGAGCCGCCTTTCTTGCCTCCTCCGCCTCTTGATATTTTCCGAGCGCGTCTTTTTCTTCTTTCGTCAGCAAGTGCCGCATTTTGTTTAGCGTTTTGAGTTGCTCTTCGACTTCTTGGTCGTTGAGTTTTTCCTCTTCCAAAATCTTAATACGCCTTTTGATGTCGGTAACGTCTTCCTGCAACTTAGTCAGCATAGATAAAATTTTTTCTTCGTTAGACATAAAAATCACCCTGTTTACATTGCTTGAATCAGCTTATAAGAGTTGAGTGACGTGCCTTGCTCCGCCGATAAAAATTCCAAACCGTTCAGGAAATCTTTGCCGTAAACAAATCCTTCTTTAGTCAGCACGTCGAATTGGAAATAAGGATACAGTATGAAGAAAATTTTTTTGCCTTTGGAGCGTTTCATTGCCTTGAGTAATTTTTGCAACGACTCTTGATTTTCGATAAGGATTATTTCTTCGTCTTTGCGAACAGAAAAAATTCCCTTTGTCGCCTCAACATTTTCCGGCGTCGTGAAAAAAGCTCGCGTCTTGCCACTCATAATCGCCGAAAAATTTATCACAGAACTTTTCAGCTCGTTATACATTTGCTCAAAGCCTGTGTAAAGTCGCCCGATTGTTTCTTCGTCAAACCACGGCGTTTTCATGAAATAACGCATCCACAAATAATAAAATTCATCTCTTGTGCCGAGAGTAAAGCTGTTTATTTGCCCTGCATAATGATAAATTTTCCTTCCGAAAGGCTCATTTCTTCTTCGCGCATGTACCACAAATACGTTGAAATAAGATGGTAACTTTAGACTTTTTTTAGCGAAACAATAATTCCATACATCTTGATCAAAACAAACGGATTCTGGATGTTCCCCCCTAAATTTAACGCCTTCCATAATCATTTCTTCTTCATTACGTAAAATATTTAAGTTAAGTAATATCAATCCTGCATTAAAATATTCTTCATTCTTTATTAGCCCACTTGTACACAAGAATAATGCACTCGTATCTGTTCCGCATTCCTTTTCAGAAACAGCGGCAAGAGGTTTATCTCCAAGCTCAATCTTCCAAAGCTCTTTTATATCCAGATTAATTGCCATATCTGAATCAAGATAAATACATTTATCTATTTCGCTAGAAAGAACTTGCGGGATTAACAATTTAAAAAAAGTTCCTATGGTTGAAAACGCATTTTTTATACCAGGAATAAGCCGCCAAAACGCGGCGATTTTATCCGCGCAAAGTTCCTCGACGTTGTAAAACTTCACGAGCTGATTGTATTGCCCTGCGACGTAAATAAATTTGTCGTGATTGTCGGGCGTCAAGGTGTTGTCGTGGAGGATATGCACCGTAATTGAGTGGGGGGGGGCGATTATGTTATCAAACAGTGACAACATCGCCGTGCCCGTGAACTTGGAATAACGCCCGGTCTTGTCGTAAAGCCCAAAGCAAACGTGAATCATAAAATCATTCCTTTTTGAGTAGACGATAGAAAAGTTGCAAGCAGACTATCAAGACCGCGCCGATAATCGCGCCTGGAATAAGTCCGTCGAGCCCGCGCATAAATGACATAAAAATTGGCGTGCGCATATGCGCAAAAGTTTCAACCATCGAGCTTTGACCGATTGTCCCCGCCATTACCAGCACAAAGCAAATCATTTTCGGGAATCTCTTGAGGAAGGCGGCGAACGCTAGCATAAACGCCGGGTGCCCGAAGAAAATTTCCTTAGAGCGCGGCCGAGCATAAAATATTTGTTCGAGCATGGCGCGAATTTTTATTTCCGCGCCCGAAACCGGCATTCCCGACGTGTGCCCGCTCCGCGCTATCAAAACGACGAACGCGCCCATGACAACCATTAGCCCTAAGAAAACTTTCACGCTGATTGACTTGTCGAGGAGTTCTTTTATTTGCTGAGTCGCCGGAACATTTTTCCTTAGCTCGTCGACGACGTTGAACCTTTGCAGAAACGCGACGGCTACCAAAATCAGCGGCAGGACGAATGTTATTTTTATACCGCGAAAAATTTCAAACTCCAAAAAGTACGACACGTCCGACAACGCGCCCGATAAATACGCCGCGCCCGTCATCGACATCACGCCCGTTATCAAAAGCGCGAACGCCGATATCCAGACAAGTTGGAACGTCGACAAATTTTCTTTGAGGCGCACCGCCCGATTTTGTAGCCGCAATTTGTATTGAATCACGCGCAACAGGTCGAGCTGCCAAATTATCGCCAGCGCGGGGAATAAGTTCGCACTCAAAAGTGCCGCTACGATTCTGACTTTGCCGCCCGCCCCCATTAAAATTGGTATCGCCGCCAGCACCGCCACGATTGCAAAGAAGCGCACTTGGAATTTCGTATTGCGATTGATTCGGCGCGAGATGAGCGACAAGTACAAAACGCCCGCCGCAACTACGCCGACTATCACGAGCGCACGCAAAATCACATTCGGATAATAATTATCAAAGGTGCTCGCCTTGCCGAAGGTGAAGCCGTCCTTTTCCAACACGTCGTGAACTGCGCGGAAATATTTCAAATTAGTTTCCAGCAAAGTCGAATCGGGTTCGGGCTTTTCGTAAATGCGCAGGAGATTTATACGGATATTGCGTTCCCTGTCGGTCGTCGACCAACGGTTAATTGCGGTCGTCGTCTCAAGCTTAGGCTGTTCATCTTTCGGGATTGCGTAGAGCCGCGCAACCTTATTCTTGCCGAGCTTATTTGCTAAATACTCCATGCCCAACTGCGGATAAAATTTCAGCTGCGTGAAGTGCTCGATAACGCCGAATGTAATTTTCTGCTCGCGCATTTTCGAGACCGTCAAGTCAAGGAAATTTGATGCGCCTAAAACTTCGGGGCCGTCAAAAACGATTTCGGAAATGGGATAATTCCTAAGCCGGTCGAAGACGAATTGAACATTTTCGGCGGTGCACTTCCTGAAATTCATCGGGCGCGCGAGAATGTTGAAACCTGCGACGCGAGCTTTATTCATTTCGTCGTGCGGAAGTCCGAGCGGCATTTTCATTAGCTCGCCGAATTGCGCTTTGACCTCGATAACCTCAATGCCGCCGACTGCGAAAATTTTAACGCGCTCCTCGCCGAGCCGCTGAATCAACGCTTCCTTAGTGTCGTAGTAACTGCCCAAGTCGCCGCCGATAACGTAAACTCGATTTGGTTCAATGAGTCCGAACTCAATCGTCTGCCGCCAAAGTTCATTAGTCAGCGTGCCGGTTTGGTAGTTTCCTAAAATTTCGCTGCCCGCAATCGCGAAAACTTTTCCGGCTAGCAATAAATCCTCAAGCTTTGAATCGTAAATCGCAAGGGAAGTTATGCCGGCGTCCTTAGTCATCTTCAAAACGTCGTCAAGCTCCAAACCTTCGCGCTCGGCAAGGTCGACGATACTTTTGTAATCAACCGCCAAATCGACTTGATTATTTTCAGACTCGACGAAAAATCTTTGACCCGCGATAATCAACGCCGCGAAAAGTCCGACGCAAATAAATATTAGGAGCGTCCTGTTGTAAAGAAATTTTTTCATGCTCAATTCCTTGTCGCCTTGACGAACGCTTCATCTTGACGCATTTCGACCGTGCGGAATTGCAAACCGAACGGCATTTTGACATTCTCGGTTATGTTGAAGTCGCCCAAGAACTTATCGAGATTGACGCGGCGCAGGACGGCATTTTCAACGTTGATATGATTCATTTGGAAATAAAGGTCGCCGTCGCGAGCGATAATTTGTCCGCCGATTTCTACATCAGCTTCGCGTCCGAGAATTTTAATTTTGCCCGACGCCGTAATTCCTTCGGGCGACATGTTGACTTGCGTATTTTTCAACTGTTCAAGTTTCTGCGCCAAAAAGTCGCGCAAGCTATCTTCGGTGATGACGCCGCTCAATTCCAGATTATTCGCCGCCATTAAAATGCGGTTGGTATGTTCCTCGCGGCTAATTCCGTCGGTCGGCATGAGCAATTCCTTAATGTCGATGTGAATCGCCGCGCCGTTAAGCTCCGCCTTTTTCAAATTGAGTTCGCCAATAGTGGCATCGGCGGCGGTGCAGTGAATTTTATCGAAGTAGCCCAGAGCCATTTTAGCACTTGGCAGGGCGTCTAGTGACAATTCGACTTCGCTGGCCTTAGTCGCCGTCGTGACTTTGTCTTTAAGATAATTCGTCAAAGCTTTGGGCACGGCGAATTGAAAGAACGCGACGACCGCTATAAGCAGGACGACTATCACGGCTAAAAATTTTTTCATTGCTATTCCCTACTCCCTAAATTTGCTTTTGCGGCGAGGTAGGCGCGGATAAACGGGTCAATCTCGCCGTCCATAACCGCTTGAACGTTGCCGGTCTCCTCGCCCGTGCGCAAATCTTTTACCAACTTATACGGCTGAAAAACATACGAGCGAATTTGGCTGCCCCACTCGATTTTTTTCAAATCGCCCTCAAGCCCGGCGCGTTCAGCCTCTTTTTTCTCAAGCTCCAACTCGAAAAGTTTAGCGCGAAGCATTTTTAAGCAACGCTCGCGATTTTGAATTTGCGAACGCTCATTCTGACATTGGACGACGATACCGGTTGGGATATGTGTCATACGGACGGCGGAGGAAGTTTTATTTATGTGCTGACCGCCCGCGCCGCTCGCTCGGTAGGTGTCAACGCGCACGTCCGCCATATTTATATCGACCTCGACCGCGTCATCAATTTCGGGCATAATGTCGCACGCGCTGAACGACGTATGACGCCGCGCATTTGAATCGAACGGCGAAATTCTAACCAGTCTGTGAATTCCCTTTTCCGACTTCAGATAGCCGTAAGCGTTGTGACCCTTAACGAACAGCGACGCCGATTTAACGCCCGCCTCGTCGCCTGGCAGCAAGTCAACCGTCTCGACCTCGAAGCCGTGACGCTCTGCCCATCGAACGTACATTCTTAAAAGCATTTGCGTCCAATCTTGCGCCTCAGTACCGCCCGCGCCCGCATGTAATGTCAAAATTGCATTGTTGCCGTCGTAGGGTTCGCTCAACATGATTTCGAGCCGCAGATTTTCCAAGCCCTTTTCAATCTCCGCAATGTCCGCCGCAATGTCAGCTTCTTGCGAATCGTCTTGTTCTTCAAGCGCGAGTTCTAAAAGAATTTGCACGTCGTCAAACTTCGTCAAAAGATTTTTGTAAGTCTCGATGCCCGATTTAACGTCGTTCAACTCTTGGGTGATTTTCTGCGCGGCTTCGGGATTGTCCCAAAAAGTCGGCTCGCCCATTTTGTATTCAAGCTCGGCAATTTTTTCTTCCTTGCGAGCTATGTCAAAGTGAATTCCCCATTTCGTTCAACTTGTCGCGCAGAGCCGTCAGCTCAACTTTTCTGTCCTCAAGCATTAAATCACATCCTTAAAATTTTGACATAATCTTAGCGTTTTCTACCGCTGATAAGGCTGGCGAAAATTTTTTCAACGCGGCTATCGTTTTGTCGAAGGTGTCAGCTAAAACCAATTCGACGCGCCCGCCTAAAAGTCTCTTAGCCTGTCTGAAGACTAATCTATAATCGGGACTCGACGCGACCAAAACATAACTTGACGCCAAATCCGAATGAGCCGCCCCGATGATTTCTGCCAGCGACGGCGATGACTCCTCGCTGCCCGATACCAAAATCGATGCGCCCGCGTCCTGAAGTTTTTGCGCCTCGACCGAATCTTTCGCGACGGCAAGCGCGGCCACTTCCATTAAAGTATCTCCTTGCGGCAAGGCGTGCGCCTCGCTCATGTTCACGATTTTAACTTCCTTGAGCGGCCCCCAACCGATTGCCTGTTCCAAAGTCTTGCCGACATGGTCTGTGTGCAAATGAATATCCAAACCGCCGCTCGACCGCTCGACAATCGAAAAGCTGCTGAAGTCGCGCATTTGCCGTTCCAATTCGGGCAGGCTCGCCTTTGAATTCTTCACGCGCAACCTTATGCAATACGGGCGCACTAAATCATTTCGCGGGTCGGGCATATTTTTGTGAACGCCTAAGCCTAACGATAAACTCACCGTCGGCGATACAAAATTCCCGTCCAAACCCTTCAAGCAGCCGCGCAGAAAACTCAACATGATACTCGCGCCCGCCTCCGAAAGTTGCAACTGCTTGACGGCTTGTTCGCCCGTTTGAATCGCCTTCAATAAAATTTCCACTATCGGCATACCGTCGCGCACCGCTCGATAGGCTCCTTTGGCGACCGCCTTTGCTACCGTGATAAATGCCCGCTCCGGACCTTCTGGGATTACTCTTTGCGCGTACAAAATCCCGTACTGGAACGCCTTGCCGAATTCCGAGCCCGTCGCATCGTATTTGCCCTCAAGACCCGCGCTTATTCCTCTGAACATCTGCGACAGAACTACTCCGGCATTTCCTCTTGCTCCGAATACTGCCGCCGTCGAAACCCTTCGAGCTAAGCCGCCTATGCTGTCGTCCTTTGCGTCGGCCAGCGGCATAACTGCCGCGCCCATAGTCCGCAAAATGTGCGTGCCGGGTAATGTCCCCGCGCCGCCAAGATTATTTATGTTGTCGTACTCCAATAGAAATTCGCTGTACGCGCCCGCAACCATTCGTTTGAAGTCTCCGCCTGTGATAACTTCTCTGCTGCCCGACATATCATCACCTCCGGTGTTAGGTGGATAGGTTAATAGGTGGTTAGGTGGTTAGGTGGTTAGGTGGTTAGTCTAATAACCTAACAACTAATAACCTAATAACCTTGAAAAGGATATTTCCTCTAATTCGCGAAATAAACGCAATAACCTTTAAGCACAAGGAGAAAATTAAATGGCTGATAAAAATTTGGAAACCGCTCCGAAGCCTAAGCGCAGACGACGGAAAAGTTACAAGGACGACGGACGCGAGAAAATTTTTGCGCTCGACATAGGCACGCGAAGTGTCATAGGAATTGTCGCGGAACAGGACGACGACGGCTTGAATATCATCGCGACGCACCGTTTGGAACATACTAGCCGCGCCATGCTCGACGGACAAATTCACGACGTGCCACAAGTCGCTGAAGTTATAATCCGCGTGAAAAATTATTTGGCGGATAAGGTCGGCGAACTCAAAAGCGCAGCAATCGCGGCGGCAGGTCGCGCCCTATACACCATGACCGGCGAATCTACTATCGATGTCAACGGCGTCATCACAGACGAAATTCAAACCGCGCTGAATTTTTCCGCCGTTCAACTCGCGCAATCCCAACTCACCGCCGAAAAGAAAATCGACGCCAAAATTTATTACTGCGTCGGCTTCAGCATAATTTATTACGAACTCGACGGCATTAAGCTCAAAAGTTTAATCGGGCAGCGCGGCAAGGTCGCTAAAACAAAAGTTATCGCGACATTTCTTCCGCGCCAAGTCGTCGACTCAATGCAAGTCGCGCTGACTTATGCAAACCTCGAAGTTCGCGCTCTGACTTTGGAACCTATCGCCGCGATTAGCGTTTTAGTTCCGCCGTCAATGCGTCATTTGAATATTGCGCTGGTCGACATAGGCGCGGGCACTTCCGACGTTGCTATCACTAAGAACGGCTCGGTCATTGCTTACGGCATGGTTCCTTTAGCGGGCGACGAAGTCACGGAGGCTATCTCGCAGAAATTTTTGCTCGACTTCAACGTTGCCGAAGAAATTAAGCGCAAGGCCGCTAATGGCGAGGGCTCGACCTTCAGCGACATTTTAGGACAAAGTTACGAACTCACCGCCGAAGAAATTCTCGCGCCAATCGCCGATAACGTCGCGCACATTGCAAACGCTATCGCCAAAACAATTCTCGAACTCAACGGCAACGAACCGCCGCAAGCTTTGTTGTTAGTCGGTGGCGGAGCACTGTCCCCCAATCTGAATAAATTTGTCGGCGAGGCTCTGAACATGCCGCCCGAACGAGTCGCCGTTCGCAAGCCCGATAAGGTCGAGAGCATTAAAAATATTCCCGCCGCCCTGCAATCGCCTGACGCCGCCACCCCGCTCGGCATTTTGAAAGTCGCTTCGACCGATACTTTCCACTTCTTCAACGTCACGATTAACGCGCAGGAAGTAAATCTTTTCCACTTCCGCGAGTTGACTGTTGGCGACGCCATTTTAAGCGCGGGCATCGATTATAAAAAATTCAACGGCAAGCCCGGCTTAGGCTTAGTCATCACGCTGAACGGCGATAAAAAATCTTTCGCGGGGAGCATGGGCACTTTCGCTAAAATCACGATGAACGATAAGCCCGCAACTTTGGAGACGCCGCTGGAAAATAATTGCAATATCAAAATCGAGCGCGGCGAGGACGGCATTAACGCACAAATTAAAATCGATGACATTGTCGCCATCGAGCCGACGTTTACTATCACTGTCAACGAAAAAACTTTCTCTGTCACGCCGAAAATTTTGGTCAATGACGAAGTTAGCTTGCCGACGAGAATTCTGCACGACGGCGACGAAGTCAATACCAAATCGCGGCGCACTGTCGGAGAAATTTTGCGGCTCGCAGGTTATCCGCCCGCCGGTAAAAAAATTCACTACACCCTGAACGGCAAGAAGTCTCACTACGTTTGCAAGCCCGATATTTTTTGCAACGGCGACCGCGCAGAGATTACCGACCTGCCGCAAGCCGGCGACAATATAGAGTACGTCGCAAATGACGCGCTCAAAGTCGCTGAGATTATCAAGGACAAAAGCCGCGCCTCCGCTATCAAAATTTTCTACAACAACAAGGAATATTCTATTCCGACTGTCACGAATGTTTTATTGAGCGTCAACGGCCGCGTCGCGAATGAAAATACGATTGTCGAGGACGGCGCGGATATTCTCTTCGACATGGAAGAGAAAAAATCCGTCATGGTCAGCGACGCGCTCCTTGCCGTCAACTTCAAGCCGCCGCCCGCGAAAAGTCGCATGAGTTTCGTTATCAAAGTCAACGGGATTCCTGTCGAGTTCGCTGACCCTGTTAAGAGCGGCGATAACCTCGAAGTCATTTTGAAGACGCCCGACGGTTTGGAATTCAAGCCGCTCGACGATTTGGAAGTTCCGATTCACGAGGAGAAAACCCCGCCTAAAAAATTTTCTATCAGCGATTTTATTCGCGTCGACTAAGCTTGGAGGAAATTTTTCATCTCCGAAATAATTTCGTCTGGCTTGAGGTTTGGCGGCTCCGAAGTTTCATTGACTGCGCGGTCGAAAGTGCAAAGCGCGGAGTAGAGGCAATATTTGCAAGCGGTATCGTCGGAAGAAATTTTCGCGGGCTTTACTTCGATGCAACCGCTCAAAATTTTCTCGGCGGTCGTCTCCAAAATTTTTTCTGCATAATCAATAATCGTTTGGAAATCGTCGCGGCTCCTCAAATTATCTTTTTTGAAGTCGATGAAATCGCCCGTGCTGTCTACGGCGTCTTTGATATTCGGGTCGACGCGAATCAGGCCGGGCATTTTCAATTCCTTATCGGCTTCGGTCGCGGCGTCGGAATCGGTTCTGCCGCTCTTGCTCGAAATTTTCAACAAGCAGTAGAGCATTGCGCCAGGCTCGCGCTCGCCGACTTCGGAAATATTTTTCGCCGCGCCAAGATAAATCACGAGTTGCAAGCTCAACCCGCTGAAAATTTTCTTCAAGCTGATTGACGCCTTGCCGGTCTTGTAGTCGATTATCAGAAAATATTTGCCGTCGCCGCTCAAGTCAATCCGGTCAATGCGCCCGCTTAATTGCAATTCGCAATTCGTAATGCGTAATGCGCAATTAAAATTTGACTCGAAAATTTGCGGGTGAAATTCGCTGACCTTATCGAGTTCAATTAGTCGCGTCAACGATTCGACTGCGACTTTTTTTATGCGCTCGCGCCGATGCTCCAAAGTTTTGGTGCTGAGCAAAATTTTGTTATGCAGGTGGGGCGTCAACTCGTCAATAATTTTCTCGACGCGCCCACCTAACTCAATCGCGCTGACTGTCGACCATTGCCGATTTTCCGATTTCAAGTCGCGACCAAAACGGCTCATGACCGCGTGCAAAATGCTGCCAATGTCGGGCGTTTGGATTTTGTATTCGACGCGCTCTTCCAAACCAAGTCCGAACTTTGCAAAATATTTGAATGGGCACTCGTTGAAATTTTCAAGGCGCGTGACTGAAGTTTGAATTTTTTTAGCGGGGGCGTAAAGTCTCTGCGCGGTCTCCGCTGATAAAATTTTTTCACGCGGCGCGAAGTCGATTTCACTGCCGAGATTTTGCAAAACGTCAAGCTCAACTTTTTCGGTCGGCAAGTTCGGGAAAATTTTTTGAATCCTCGTGAGTAGCGACGACGCAGAAATTTTCGCGCCGTCCGAAGCCGCTATCGGGTACGAGATTTGTAAAAATTCTCGCGCCTCCGTCAGCCCGCGATAGATTAGGAATTTTTCAGCTAACGATTGCTCCTTGCCGCCCAAAGATATTTCTAAGCCCGCCTCGTTGATTCGTACTCTATCGGCGTCACTTAGCAAATTTTTTTCGGAGACCTTGCGCGGGAAATTTTCATCGTCGAACCCTAAAATAAATATCGCCCGCGAATTTTGCAAAGAGTTCTGCTCGAATTGCGCGACCGTCACTTCGTCGAGGCCTGGCGGTATCAGCGACATTTCCAAAGCCTCAAGCCCCTCGCCGATTATTGATTCAAATTCCGCCCGCGTGATGATTTCGTCGCCCAGCGCGTCAACCACTTGCTCAAATAAATTTATCACGTCGTCCCAAATTTTGAGATGTTCTCGCGACAACGCCAAATTTCCGCGCAATTCCTCCGCCTGCGACCACTGCGCCAATTTCTCGTGGACGTTGAGTTCCTCCAAAAGTTTGAACAGTGCCGTTGTCAGCGCGAGCACTTCCCGATTTGAATTTTTTATCGCGGCGGCGAAATTTATCAGCGGAGCGATTGATTTTTTCCGAATCGCGTTGATTGCTTCTAGCTGTTCGATTTCTGCTGAATCTGCCGGTCGAAATGGCGCGTCCAAAGATTTCACCCGCCGCAAGTCCCAAGTCCGCTGCCAACTCCCCGCGCCCTTTATCCCGAACTCGATGACGTAATTTTCCAGCAAGTCAACTTCCTCTTGCGTCGCGTCGAAAAATCCTGTCCGTAAACATCTGAAGACCGCCTCGCGCCGCCAACCGCGTAGGACTTCCAACGCCGACCGAATCAGCTCCGCTAGCGGGTGATGAGCCGCCGCCCGTTTCATGTCGACAAAGTACGGTATCGCGTGCAACTCGAAGATTGGCTTTATCAGCTCGAAATAATTTTCGTCCCGCGCTAAAACTCCTATGTCGCGTAGCCTGTAATTTTTCTTGACAAGTCGCAAAATTTCCCTCGCGACCGCTTCGACTTCAGCCCGCCTGTTGACCGCCTCGACTACTTTTAAGCCCGTCGAACTTCCGAAACTTTTCGGCGCGTACTCGAATAACCGTTGCTCCAAAATTTTGAGCGGCTCGGCTTTGAATCGTCGCGAAGTCTCAAGCCGCGTGATTTTTAATTCTGCGCCGACTTCCGCCGCCAATTTTTTTAGCGTGCCGAAAGTTTTCCACGACCGATAGAATAGCCCGACTTCCGAAGTATTTTCGCGGCTTTTCAGGTCTGTATCCATCGGCAAAGTTATATGAACATTCCGCGCGCAGGTGAATAGCTTGCGCAAAAAATTTCGTTGTTGCGGGTCGAAGAAAATAAACCCGTCGATGAAAATTTCCGCGCTCGCGATTGTCGGCGATTGCTCCATAAATTCCGCCGCCCGCTCCAATAAATTTTCGTCGTCGGTAAGTTTGTCCGCCATTGCCGCTTTGAAGTCTTCCGATAAAATTTCCAAGTCGCGCAATTTGTCTTTGAGCTCGTCGTTTTCGACCTTGTCAGCCGCCTCCGAAATTTTTTCCGCGTCGATTGAATAAGTCCGCAACTCCTTTAGCTCGTCCGATAAAGTTTCTGCGAAGCCGCGTTGCTTAGCCGCTCGCACGAAAAATTTCAAATCGCCCGCCTTATCGCGCTTGAGCAAAATTTTCCTGAGCAAAAGTCGACGCCCGATTTCCGATATGCGCGGGATTAAGTTGCCGCCGATTTCGTCGAGAATTTGTCGTGCAAAGCGATTGAAACTGTTCATGCGCGTATTGAATGCCCCGCCCGTCAACGCTGCCAGCTCCAATTCCGCACGATATGTTTGATACGCCGGTAGCAAGAAAATTATTTCGGTTTTGAGCGGCTCGGTCTCCAAAAATTTTTGAGCGCGTCGCAAGCACTCGAAAGTTTTGCCCGCACCCGCCCGACCAATTATCAGCTCCACCAATTCAATCACCCCTTTTGCGCAAAGTTTATGCTAAGGCAAATTGTTCGTCAAGACAAATCGCTCATTGTCTTACTATGACTTTAAGTGATTCACCGCCCCCAAAAAGTTCCAACGTAAATATTGATTGACACTTCCTAAGCTTAGTGATAAATTTTCGTTAAGCTTTAACTTTTTGTGGGAGGGATTGTTATGAAAAAGCTGATTAACTCGGTTGAGGCGGTCGAGGAGCAAATGATTCAAGGACTCGTGAAGTCTGCGCCAAATAAACTACGCAAGCTCGAATGCGGCAACGTCGTCGTCCGCGCAAATAAAAAAGTTGGTAAAGTCGCACTGGTCAGCGGCGGCGGTAGCGGTCATGAACCGTCGCACGGCGGTTTTGTCGGCAAAGGTATGCTCGACTGCGCGGTTGCCGGAGCAGTTTTCACGTCGCCGACACCCGATAAAATTTTCGAGGGCATTAAAGCCGTCGCGACCGATGCCGGCGTCTTGTGTATTGTCAAAAATTATACAGGCGACGTTCTAAACTTTGAAATGGCAATCGATATGGCCAGCGACGAGGATATTAAAGTTGACCATGTTGTTGTTAACGACGATGTTGCGGTTCAGGATAGCCTTTATACGACGGGGCGGCGCGGCGTCGCCGGTACGGTTCTTGTCCATAAAATCGCGGGTGCTAAGGCCGAAGAAGGCGCGAGCCTCGAAGAAGTCAAAGCGGTTGCGGAAAAAGTTATCGCTAACGTGCGGACAATGGGTATGGCAATTTCGCCGTGCACAGTGCCAGCCGCAGGTAAGCCCGGCTTTGAACTTTCAGAAGACGAAATGGAAATCGGAATCGGGATTCACGGCGAGCCCGGCACTCATCGCGACAAAATCGCGTCAGCCGACGAAATCGCTAAAACTCTCCTGGATAAAATTCTTGCCGACATTGACTACAAAGGGCGCGAAGTCGTCGTTTTGGTCAACGGCATGGGCGCAACGCCGCTTATGGAACTTTATATCATTAATAATTTCGTTCAAGATTACCTCGCGGCGGCGGGCGTTAAAGTTTACGACACTATGGTTGGCAATTACATGACTTCAATCGAAATGGCAGGTTTTTCGCTTACTTTGTTGCGCCTCGACGACGAAATTAAAAAACTTTACGACGCACCCGCAAATACTCCCGCGCTTGTGAGGTAAAAAAATGGATAACAAAAAAATTTTGGAGATAATCGCCGCCATAGCCAAAAAAATTGAGTCCGAGAAAGATTTTTTGACCGAACTCGACAACGAAATCGGTGACGGCGACCATGGCATAAATTTAGCTCGCGGTTTCAAGAGCGTAGAGGAAAAACTTCCGACTTTTGCTGATAAAGATATTGGCGCAATTCTCAAAGGCGTCGGTACGCAACTCGTCTCGACTGTCGGCGGCGCGTCAGGTCCTCTGTACGGTACGGCTTTCATGAAGGCTGGCAACGTCTGCAAAGGCAAAACCGAACTCACGGACGCAGAATTCGTAGCGGCACTAGATGCGGCAATCGGCGGAATTAAAATGCGCGGTAAGGCTGTCGAGGGCGAAAAAACTATGCTTGACGCGCTATGCCCTGCTTACAAAGCTCTAAAAGCAGGCATTGACGGCGGAAAAAATTTAGTAGCGGCATTGGCGGACGGCGTAGAGGCGGCATCTGCGGGCGTCGAGTACACCAAAACGATAATTGCCACAAAAGGTCGCGCAAGTTACCTTAAAGAACGCAGTTTGGGACATCAAGACCCAGGCGCAACTTCTTCTACGTTCATGTTGCAGGTCGCGCTTGAAATTCTTCAAGAAAAATAATTCTCATAGGAAAAACGTTGGTAACAGGCAATTTTTTAAATATTGTCGCTATATTATCGACTTTAGGAGGAATTTTTATGGATAAACAGGCTCTGATCGAAAAAATTAAGGAAATGGCAGCGGCTCCTAGCTGTTGCCCCGCACTTACTGCCGCAATTCAAAATTATTTCACCGCGCTCGGCACTAATAACGAAAAATCCGCCGCTCAAAACCTTATCAAAGAAATCGAAGAGGACATCACAGACATTGACAGCTTAGTTGCCTTCGCTCACTCCGACCGCGCTAAGGAAATTTTCGGCGAAGGGCAAAAAAATTTCGCCGCACACGCCGACCAACTCAAAGCTAGCGGCGCAAAGTATTGCGATTGCGCGGCATGTGCTCCCGCTCTCGAAATTCTCAATAATAAATCCGCTCTGCTCAGTTAAAATTATATTTAAATGAATTTTTCACTTTGAAACTTAAAATTTGCCCCTAAAAATAGGGGATTTTTTTTACCCCACATAAAATCCCCGTCACGACGCCATTTTCTCAAAAGTAAAATTGTATTTAAATAGAATTTCACTTCTCCAAACGGCTCCGAACTCAAAATTTTCCCCTTCATCGCTCTTCAAAGCAAAAATATATCGCAAGCGTTCCTTTTCCAATTCCGACCGAAATTTTATCGCTATCTGCGCGGTTACTCGTTGCATTCGGGAAATTTTGAGTTAAAGTCGCGTTTTTAAGCTCCCAATGCAAATTTTTAGTACTTACGCCCTCGCAAACGCTAGACATAGGCAAAAGTGACACTGCAAACGGCTTTTTATTAAATTTTATCGTAGTTTCTTCGCCGCCGTGCAGATAAATTACAATTTCGCGCTCATCTGCAAGGAAAATTTTATTCTTAACCGCCGCGCAGGTAAAAATTATGCTAAAAAGGTGGTCTAAACGCCCGCCAAAGCAACCGGTTAAAATTCCGACGTGTTCGCCGTAAATTTCGCCGGCTCTTTTCAGCGCAAGTTGCGTATCGGTAAAATCTTTGTCCGCCGGATAGCTTTCGACGCGAATATTTTTAGCTTTTGCCCATTCAATAGCGGAATTTTCCGCGCTATCGAAGTCGCCGAGCAAAAAATCCGGCTTAATATCGCATTCTCGGCAAATTTCTATCCCTTTATCAATGCAAAACACTTTACGCCCGCCCAAAACGCTTAAAAAAAATTCGCGGCTAGGTTTTTTCCCGCCTGCCACGAATAATATTTCCTGCATCGCCTTAAAAGATGAAATTTCGCACTGTGGAAGCAACATTTTAATTAGTTATGCCAGGATGCGTCATTTTTTCGGGCGACATGTAAATTTTAAGCTGTTCTTCGGTCAAAATGCCCTTTTCGAGGATAATTTCGCGAATCGGGCGGCGTGTAGCGTATGCTTCTTTAGCCAACATGGAGCATTGCTCGTATCCCAAGTGCGGAAGGAGCGCAGTAACCACGCCAACGGAGCTATCGAGCCATTTTTGGCACTGTTCGCGGTTCGGTTCAAGCCCGACAAGCAATTTATCGACAAAAGTGCGCGACGCATTCGCCAAATAGTTCATTGAAGAGCACAAATTGTAAGCCATAATCGGTTCCATGACGTTTAATTCAAATTGCCCGTTCTCGACGCCCAAAGTAACTGCTAAATCGTTGCCGATGACCTGATAACACGCCTGATCCATGACTTCAGCGATAACCGGATTAACTTTTCCGGGCATAATCGACGATCCTGGCTGACGTTTAGGCAAAAATATTTCATTCAGCCCGCAACGCGGTCCGGAAGCCATTAAACGGAAGTCATTTGCCATTTTTATGAGCACGAGCGCAGTATTTTTAAGCGCGGAGCTAACATCAACGAATCCGTCAGTATTATTTGTCGCGTCGATGATATTTGTGGACGTTTCAAAGTTTTCGCCGGTAATTTCGCGCAATTTGCGGGCGACAATCTTAATATAGCGCGGTTCAGCGTTCAAACCGGTGCCGACGGCGGTTCCGCCCATATTTATAAGGCGAATACTATCGATTGCCCATTCAATACGGCGAATTGAGCGGCGAACGGCGGACGCATACGAGCCCATTTCCTGTCCGAGCGTAATCGGAACGGCGTCTTGCAGGTGAGTGCGCCCCATTTTTAAAATATCTTTGTATTCTTCAGCTTTTTGCTCAAGAGCGGAGGCTAAATAGTCCAAAGCGGCTGTAACGTTGTGGCTTTTGTAAGTTAAGCAAACTTTTATAGCGGTCGGGAGCGAATCGTTGGTTGATTGCGCCATATTTGCGTGATTATTGGGCGAAATAATGTCGTAACGCCCTTTTTGCTCGCCGATAATTTCCAAAGCGCGATTGCAAAGGACTTCATTCATATTCATGTTAATTGAAGTGCCCGCGCCGCCCTGAATCGGGTCGACAGGGAATTGATCGATAAATTCGCCGTCGATAATCTCTTCAGCGGCCTGAACGAGCGCGTTTCCGATTTTTCTATCGAGGCGACCGGTCTCCATGTTAGCTTGAGCCGCCGCTTTTTTAACTTTGGCGAGAGATTTAATAAAATCTTCGTCCAAACGGCGTCCAGTGATGGTGAAATTCTCGATAGCGCGCATAGTTTGCACTCCGTAATAGGCTTCATCGGGAATTTCGAGTTCTCCTAAAAAATCGTGTTCCTTTCTCATGATTTTAGCACCTT